>JBCDIW010000007.1:0-240446 GCA_038748515.1 Pseudomonadota bacterium | reverse complement strand
GCGGGGAACCTTCAGTACACGCCGAATGGCGATTACGCGGGCCCGGACAGCTTTGGTTACGCGTCGGTGGATGACGACGGGGCCGTCGATGCGACGCCGGCGACGGTGAGCATCACGGTGACGGACGTGGCGGAGCCGAATCAACCCCCCGTGGCTGATGATGTGACCACGGGCGCTGTTCTCGCCGATGGCACCGGACCCGCGGGTACGCTGAACAATCCCCAGCTTGTGCGCTTCTTCAGCGTTGACGGAGATATTGACACCGGGAACGAAGTGAACCCAAGCCTCGGCGGAAGCGATCTGGAAACGGGCCTGAGCGACCTCGTTTTCAACCTACGTTCGCTGCCGGGCAACGGAACGCTCTATCTCGATGCCACGGGAAACGGCAATTTTACCGTGGCCCGGGTCGGCGACGAATTCAACAGTGAGTCGAATTTCTACTGGGCTCAAAAGACCTCTCGCATAACCCAGGACCTCCGAAACGATTCCACGGGCGTCAGCGTTACCGGCTTCGACGGTTCCACGGGGCGGCTCTTCCAGGGCGGCTCCGGCATCGGCGTACAGAGCACGCCAGATTTGCAGACTGAAGTACAGCAACAGCTGGCGTATCGCAACGGCTCATCCGAATCCATAACCGTCGATCTGGGAGGGCCGGCGAGCGGCGCGAGGATAGAAATTGAGCGTCTGTTTCGGCGCGAAGGCGAGGTCGGGCGCGTTGAGGCACTCGATAGTGCGGGGAACGTGATCGAGTCCTGGACCTTCCACGGCTCCCCGGGAGCGACCCTCGACGGCGTGCCGGTCGATTTCAGTATCGGCGGAGACGACGGCAGTTTCGCTATCAATGACGTGTCTCAGCCCTTCTTCGCTCTGCGTTTTACCGCCACCCCCTACGCTGACGGAAACCCCCGGGGTTCGGGAAACGCCGACAGTAGTGACTACTTTATCCGCAGCATCCGCTACGCGCCGATCTCTTTTGAAGGCGCCGAGTTCACCTACGACGTCACCGACGCCGACGGCAACGTAAGCAACTTGGCTACCGTGGTCATTGAGCCGCCGTCCTTGGCGCCGATTGCCCTAGATCTGGACGGCAACGGCGTTTCGTACCTGGCTCGCGCCGCCGACGTGGTGTTTACCGACCAGTCCGATGGCGCGGCGGTCAACACCGCCTGGGTGGTACCGGAGGACGGTCTCCTCGTTATCGACGCCAATCAGTCCGGTAGCATCGATGAGCTGCGCGAGTTCGTCTTCACGGAGTGGTCGGAGCGCGCCGCCACCGATTTGGAGGCGATCGCCGAGGTATTTGATTCGGATAACAATGGCGTGCTCGATGCGGGCGATGCGGCGTGGAGCCAGTTTGGAGTCTGGCAGGACGCGAATTCCAATGGCGTGACCGATGAGGGAGAACTGCGTTCCCTTGGCGAGCTGGGTGTCGAGAGTATCGCCCTTAACTATAGCGAGGACAGCGTGGCTGGAATCGCGGCTGACGGAGACGTTGTGATTCACGGTCAGACCGAAGTCACCTGGGACGATGGCCGGGTGAGCACGGCGGAGGACGCAAGCTTCGCGATAGACGTTGCCGATGTGCTTGTCGAGGGCGATGAGCTAAGTCTCCCTGCAGCGGGCGATGATGATGTCGTCATCGATGACACCGGGGAGCCAGCACCGGCGCCTTCGTCGGATGGTTCCAACGCCGATGCGGCTGCGCTTGAGCTTGGGCTCTCGCTGTCGAGCCCGGAAGATGACCGGAACGATGGCGGCGTCGAACACTGATCACGTTTTCCAGGTGCGGCGAAAGCCAAGCCTGACTAAAGGTTCCAGGAGTAGCGATATGGTTTGGGTACAGCGCGACGCCCGGGGCAAGGTCAGTGGCGTGAGTCTCGAGGAGATGCCGGAATTTTCGGAACAGCTTCCCGATGACCATGCCGCCGTGCTCGCTTTCGTCGCGGACCTGGACCAGAGCAGTCTGGCGCGATCCGATCTCGATTTTGTCCGGGTGCTCGAGGACCTGCTGGACGTATTGATGCGGAAGAATCTGCTGCTCTTTACCGAGCTCCCGGAGCAGGCGCAGCAGAAGATTCTGCAGCGCCGCGCCCTGCGTCGGGGAAACGAAGCCCTTGATCTCGTCGACGACGATCTTCAGCTTTAGCCCGCGGTATGAACGGAGCCAGCTCGTCCGAGCGAGGCCCCGCGCGCGGGTCACGCGGACATCAACCCCGGACTCCGGGACCGGTTACGGCGCTGACTCCGCAGGCAAAGGCCGCATCGCGTTCCTGTCTGCTGGCGACGCCCTCGGCGATGCAGGGCACGCCGAGATTGCGAGCAATCGCCGCAAAGGTCTCAAGCATTTGTCGCCGCGCCACCGTCGCCTCAACATCGTGCACGTACATGCGATCGATCTTCAGGTAGTCGGGCCCGAGGCGCGCGATAAGGTCCAGCTGCGCCAGCCGGTGGCCCACATTCTTAAGTCCAAGCCCGGCTTTTGCCACGCGCAGGATGTCGCGCAACTCGCAGAACGCCGCCGGATGATCGAAGGCGGTGCTCTCCTCGACTTCCACGGCGAGCAGTGACGCCCGCTCGCCGAGCATCGCGAGCTGATCCTGGAGCCAGCGCATGAACTCGGGCTGCTGGAGGGCGGCCACCGAAAGGCTGACGCTGCAGGGCGTGTCGCTGTGCAGACAGCGTCCGGCACCAAGACCGATAACGCAGCTGTCGACGTCGCCACTCATGGACAGGCGGTTTGCCCATGGCAGGATGTGCGCGCCGGTATACAGGTTGCCGCCGCTGCGCAACCGAAGCATGCCTTCTTCGTGCAGCACCTTGCCGCCAGCGTCGATCACCGGAAAGTACTCAAGGGTGCAGCGGTCCTCAAGTAAGGCCCGGGTAAGGCGTTTCCGCCAGGCCTGAGCGGCGGCCCTGCCGGGGCGCTCGATCGTGTTACCCGAATCACCAACTGTAACGGTGGCGTCGAGCTCACCGCGGTCGATGGAAAGAGCGGCATCGAGGCGCGTGAGGAGATCCGTGGCGGTATGCCCGGGCGCGTAGTACACGGCCGCCGCGGGAAGGCTGAGTCCTTCGGCGAGCTCATGGTGCTTGAAGGTAGCTGCGACCCGTGTTCGAAGTTCGTTGCCGATACGTTCTGGATGATCTTCCCGTGGCGCCAGGACGGCAAAATCGCTGCCGTTGAGGCGCGCGCAGGCGAATGCCGGGTCTTCCTTTCCCCAGGCAAGGAGGCTTTGACCTACGCTCTTGAGGGCGTTGTCGACGACTTCGCGGCCATACTCGCGATTCATCTCAATGAGCGCCCTGATACGCAGGATAGCGACGCTGCCGGCCGCTTCTTCGGTCTCCCGCCCGAGCGTGGAGTGCAGGCGGGCCATAAAAGCCCGGCGTCCAAGGATGCCGGTGAGAGCGTCGTTCTCATCGTCGACCTGTCTGGCGGCCAGGCGCTGCGCCTCCGTCGTCAGCATGGCTTCGACGCGATCCGTAAGCGTGTTCATAGCACCCGTAACGGCGGCAAACTCTCGGGTCGCGGGCAGTGGCTGCCGTTCGAAACGTCGGTCGCCAAGCGCTTCGGCCTGGGCTACGACAGCGTGAAGCGGTTTGAGAATGCTGCGCAAAATCAAGGCGGCAAGGACGCCGGCAACCAGGATCGCGACCACGAGTGCCAGCCCCATGCGCTGCGCGAGAGCCCAGAGCTCCAGATAGGCGAAGCCCGTATGACTCTCAAGTATCAGCGTGCCGAGGGGCGTCCAGCCACTGCTTATCTCGGCACGTCCCGCCGTGGCGGCTATGGGGAAGAGCCGCTCAATCAGTGCCGGCGCGCCGGATTTTGCGAAACTTCGGCGGCGAGCAAAGAGTTCCTCACCGTCCGGTGCTATCACGGCGATACGGGTATAGGCCCCGAGATCAAGTTGCGCCGCCAACTGCACTTCAAGCTCCGCCTTTGTGAGCGTCTGCTGTGACAGGGACAGAGCCAGGGCCGTGGCTTCATCGCTGTTCTTGATCGAGAGCTGCTCCGAGAGGTAGCGGCTCGTGCTTACGCCGGCCATCAGGAAGGTGCCCGAAAAAACCATGAGCAGCAGGCTTGCAATGGCGATCCATAGCTGTCGTTGCAGTGGCATTGGCGTCTCCTACCAGGGCCCAGTCAGGCCTTCACTCCGCATTCGGACAAACACATCGCGCCAGCGGGACAGTCGCGCGGTGGGACTGGCACCGGTAACGGTGTCGTTGCCTCCAAGCCACAGGTCGCTGGCATTGAAACTGAAAATGGGGACCAGGTCGCGGCGTTGGTCCGCGCGCAGCAGGCGCGAGTTAACGTTGTCCAGAATCAGCGGCGGCGCGGTCGGGTCGTCGTACCAGGCGAGCACCATATGCGCCTGGGTCACCCCGTTCGCGAGTTTTGCGGTCACATAGATCAAGCGCAGCGATTCCGTTGGGAGGCCCAGGGCAACGAGCGTAATGTACTTGGCGATGCTGAAGTCTTCGCAGTCAGCCGCGCCGCGTCCGAGCACCTCCAGGGGAGTGGCCCAGTAATCGTCCAGGCCATAGATTTCCTCATCGCTGCGCCACTGCAGCCGGGAGTTGAAGAACTCGTTGGCGGCCTCGAGCTTGTCGACCGTGCTCGTATTGCTCGCACTGTCGATAAGGGCCTGCCATTCACGCACGGCATTAACGCCGTTCGCACCATAGCGCGCCGAAGCGGCGAGGATGAGGCGGTCGAAGTCGACGACGCCGGTTGCGGCTCCCAGGGGAAAAAGGATCAGCAGCGTAAGCACCGACCACGGTACCTGCGATACCGGGCGCGCTGCCGGGGAGCGATAGTGCATCGAGCGACCGCGGTGTGAAGTCTCGTCCAGTATATCGCCAAGGAACGAGGAATTCTGTTGCGTGGCCGGGACTTGCGCCTCTAGACTAGCCGCTTGCGAGGGATTAGGGCTAATGGAATGAACCGGCTGCGAGCGTTAGCGGCCCGACCGCTGTGTGTGGGAGCACGAAGCCTTCCGCAGCAACTGGCCCTGCTTACCCTGGCCGTCATGGCCGTGACGACTCCATCGGTCCGGGCGCAGGTGGTTGCCAGCTATGGCCAGGCGATTACCACGGCCCTCTCCAGCAACCCGGCGGTCACGCGCGCCTACTACGAATTCGAAGCGGATCGCGAGGCGGAGAAGGTCGCTCGTGGTGAACTCCTGCCGAGCGTTGATCTCACCGGCGACTACGCCTGGCAGGACCGCCAGACACCGATTGCGGATTTTGGTGAGTACGAAGCCGATTCGCTGCGCTTCAGCATTACGCAGCTGTTGTTTGACGGATTTCAGGCTCGCGATGAAATGCGCGCGAGGCGCTATGACAAGCTGGCGCGCTACTACGATTTCAACGCGGCGTCGCAGAGCACGGCCCTGGACACCACGGAGGCGTATCTCGACACGCTGCGCTTTCAGGAACTGGTGCGTTTCGCTGAAGAAAACTACGTCGTGCATCGGCAGATTTTCAACAAAATCGCCGAGCGAGCTGCGGGGGGCGTCAGTCAGCGCGTGGACCTCGAACAGGCCACGGCGCGCATGGCCCTTGCTGAATCCAATCTGCTTACCGAGGTAACGAATCTGCACGATACGCGCGTCGAGTTTCAGCGCGTGGTTGGCCTGTTGCCTGCCGAAGCTCTGCCCATGCCGCAGCTGCCCGAGGAAGTTTTTCCTTCGTCGCGGGAGGCGGCGCTCGAAGAAGCGTATCGATCGAGTCCCGAGGTAAATGCGGCGATCGAAGAAATGCGCGCGGCGCGGGAAGAGCACAACGCCACCCGGGGGCCGATGTTGCCCCGCGTTGATCTGCGCTACCGCAATGAGCAGGAAAGCAATACCGACGGCATTCTCGGCGACTATGACCTGGAAGCGATCGAACTTGTGATGTCCTATAACCTCTACCGCGGCGGCTCGGACAGCGCCCGGCGACGGGAGTTTGCAAATCGTTACTACGCGGCGGTCGAGTCTCGCAAAGAAGTGTGCCTGAGCGTTCGGCGGGAAACCGTGATCGCCTTCAATGATATGGACGTGCTCCGGCGCCAGGTCGAATACCTGGATCAGCAGTTGGATGCCCAGGACAAAACTCGCCGCGCCTACGTCGATCAGTTCGACATCGGTCAGCGCTCACTCCTCGATCTACTGGACAGCCAGAACGAGTACTTTGATACCCAGCGAGCGTTGATTCGCGCCCAGACCCAGCTCGTGGCGGCTCAGGCGCGGACCCTTGCGCAGGTCGGTGTGCTGGTTCAGTCCCTGGATGCGGAGGGCTTCAACGCCGAGCGGATTGCCGAGCTGCAATTGAATCTCGCGCGCAGGGATCGCGAGGATATTGCCGCCTGCCCCGATGGAGTGCCCGGGGCTATCAGTATTGATCAGGAGGCGATTTTCCAACGACTCGATGAAGATGCGGCGAGCAAGGAAAAGGTGTTTCCGCAAGACTAGCCGGCATAGCTCGCCGAGAATTCCAAATATCGGTGAGATACGCCGGCGAGCTACAGGACGACCCGAGCGGGCAGCCCCGGGTATCAGACGTTGAAGCGAAAATGGACAACGTCTCCGTCGTTGACCACGTAGTCCTTGCCTTCGAGTCGCCAGCGTCCGGCATCTTTGGCGCCCTGTTCGCCACCATGGGTGATGAAGTCGTCGTAGCCGACCACTTCGGCGCGGATAAACCCTTTCTGGAAGTCGGTGTGAATGACACCGGCAGACTCGGGTGCTGTGGCTCCAACGCGGACAGTCCAGGCTCGCGCTTCCTTCGGCCCCGCCGTGAAGTAGGTATGCAGATCCAGAAGCTTGTAGCCGGCCCGAATCACACGATTAAGTCCGGGCTCCTCCATGCCGAGCTCCTCGAGAAACTCATCCCGCTCGTCGTCCTCAAGTTCGACAATCTCTGACTCAAGCTTGTTGCAGATCACGACCACTTCGGCGTTTTCCTCCGCGGCGATCTCCCCAACCACATCGACATAGGCATTCCCTTCGAGACCGTCTTCGTTGACGTTGGCGATGTAAAGGGTGGGCTTGCTCGTGAGCAGAAACAGGCTATGCATCAGCTCGCGTTCGCGATCGTCGAGAACCAGGCCGCGAACAGGCTTCGCTTCATTCAGCTGCGGCATGACGCGCCCTTCGAGCAGTGCTTTCATCGCAACGGCGTCCTTATCGCCGCTCTTTGCGGTGCGCACGACCTTGGTGAGCTGCTTTTCACAAGATTCGAGATCGGCCAGGGCCAGCTCCGTGTTGATGACCTCGATATCGGCACGCGGGTCGACACGGTTCGCCACGTGGATCACGTTGTCGTCGTCGAAGCAGCGCACGACGTGAGCGATGGCATCGGTTTCGCGGATGTTGGCAAGAAACTGGTTCCCGAGCCCTTCGCCCTTGCTGGCGCCGGCGACGAGCCCGGCGATATCCACAAACTCCATGGTTGTGGCGATCGATTTCTCCGGCTTGACGATGTCGGCGATCGCGTCCAGACGCGGGTCGGGCACGGGCACCACGCCAGCGTTCGGTTCGATCGTGCAGAAGGGGAAGTTCTCCGCGTCGATGCCCGCGCGCGTCAGCGCATTGAACAGAGTGGACTTGCCGACGTTGGGTAGGCCGACAATGCCGCATTTGATACCCATGTGTTTTCTCCGGCAGGTCTTTTCTGCCTGTTATCCAGTTTATGGAGCCTTGGCCTCGGCACGCGGCAGCGCGCCCAAGCGTCACTTACGTCCGCGGACCGCTCATCGTTGGCGCCGCATTGAAACTGTGTAGTTTCGTCATCGCCCGGGTCATATCGCCGTCGAGCAGCAGCGGAAGCGCGGCAAGCGCCTCGTCGCTAGCGGCGGCGACCGCATCCCGGTCCTCCGGGGCGGCCTTTGACAGCACATAGCCGCTCACAAGCTTTGCCGAACCCGGGTGTCCGATCCCGATACGTAGCCGGTAAAAGTCCTTTCGATTGCCCAGAGCCGGCACGATGTCCCGGAGTCCGTTATGCCCGCCGTGCCCGCCGTTGAACTTGAAGCGAGCGCAGCCCGACGGAATGTCCAGTTCGTCGTGGGCAATCAGTATTTGCTCCGGCTCGAGCTTGTAGAAGTTCGCGAAAGCCGCCACCGCTTTGCCGGAACGATTCATGAACGTCGTGGGGATGAGCAACCTGAGCCGGTGCGTGCCGAGAAGCACTTCTCCCACGTCGCCGAAGTATTTGCCGTCTGATCGCAGGGCAACCCCACTGCGGCGCGCGAGTTCGCGCACGAAGTCCTCTCCCGCGTTATGACGGGTTCCTTCGTACTGGGCCCCGGGATTGCCGAGGCCGACAATGAGCTGAATTGCTTGTGCCACTTGCTGCGTTTCCCGCTTCCCAAAAAAGACAGGGCAGCCTGAGGCTGCCCTGATCCCGGGGGTTTGGGTCGCACTGGCCTTGCTGGCGCGGCGGCCCTAGCCTGCCTATCTCACCGCTTCGGCGACCCGACGCCCTTTGGATCTTCTATCGCCTCGCGAAACGCCTTTTTGGTTTCTCGCCGGATCTTGCACGGTGCAGCGAATTTTCCTCCTGCGGCAATAGCTATGGCTATTGCCTTAGTCTGAAAATCCCCCGCAACGCACATTCTCTCGCCGAAAATTCCAACTATCGGCGAGCTGTGCCGCTAGGACGGAGACCGCCAAGGTGTCGTTCAGATCCCCTGCGCGGGATGGGTTCAGCCCTCTTCGCCGTCTTCTCCCTCTCCCTCGGCTTCGCCGCCGACTTCCTCTTCGTCGTCGGCTGCTGCTCCGCCGCCGCGCTTGGCAGACACCGAGGCCACGGCCATATCGTGGTCTTCGCCGAGCGCAAGCGCCGTGGACTCCACGCCTTCAGGCAGGTTCAGGTCCGAGATGTGGATGATGTCCGCCGTCGTGACATCGATCATATCGACCTCGATGTATTCGGGAATATCGGCGGGCAGGCTGAGGACCTCGATCTCGGTGAGCAGATGCGAAATGATTCCGCCTTCGATCTTTACACCATGGCACTTTTCTTCGTTGATGAAGTGCAGTGGAATGCTGACCTTGATCTTTACTTTCGCATCCACGCGCAGAAAGTCAGCGTGCATGACGCGATCCTTTGCCGGGTGGCGCTGCAGATCCTTGAGAATCGCCGGTTGCACGTCGCCGTCCACATTGACGTCGATAACCTGGGAGAAAAAGGCCTCGTTTTCCAGAGCCTTCTCCAGATCCTTGCGGACCAGCGTGAGTGTCGCGGGATCTTTGCCGGCGCCATAGATTATGGCCGGCACTTCATCCGCGTTGCGACGCAGGCGGCGGCTCGCACCTTTCCCCAGATCGCTGCGCAGTTTGGCATCAATAGCCAGTGATTCAGACATGACTGTCTCCTCGTATGAGGTGCTTAGGGTCGGGCATACCTGCGACCGGTAGGCCTGACCACCCTGAAACAACCCGACTTCGCTTGCTCGCCCTGAGCTCATGCATGCCGGGTCTACCAATTACCGCGCCGTGGCGCGGCGTTCTTCGCCCTTCGAGTCCTTGGCCTGCGGCCCCGTACACCTGGAACAGGCGCTCGCGCGGCTCAGCCAATCAGTCAAGATCAGCTGGGACCAAGATCAGCTAGGAAAAGAGGGCGCTGATCGATTCTTCGTTGGACACGCGCCGGATCGACTCGGCGAGAATGTCTGCAATGGTCAGCTGGCGAATCTTGCCCAGCGCCTTGGCCTCCGCCGATAGCGGAATTGTGTCGGTCACTACCAGCTCGTCGAGCTGCGAGTTACGCACGTTGTCCAGGGCCCGGCCCGACAGCACCGCATGGGTGCAGTAGGCAGCCACCTTTGTTGCGCCGCGCTCCTTGAGCGCATTCGCGGCGTTACACAGCGTGCCCGCCGTATCCACCATGTCGTCGACGAGCAGGCAGACCCGGTCCTCGACACTGCCGATGATGTTCATCACCTCGGTCTCATTGGCCTTTGGCCGCCGCTTGTCGATGATCGCGAGCTCCGCATCATCGAGCTGCTTGGCGATCGCCCGGGCTCTTACCACACCGCCGATATCCGGAGACACGACCATAACGTTTTCGTAAGCGCAGGCCTGAATATCGTCATTCAGCACCGGTGAACCGTAGATATTGTCTACCGGCACGGTGAAAAACCCCTGGATCTGCTCCGCGTGCAGATCCACCGTGAGGACCCGGTCGACTCCGACCGTCACCATCATGTCGGACACCACCTTGGCCGAGATCGGCACTCGGGACGATCGCACGCGTCGGTCCTGTCTCGCGTAGCCGAAGTAGGGGACCACCGCAGTGATGCGCCCGGCCGATGCGCGGCGCAGCGCGTCGATCATCACCAACAACTCCATGAGGTTGTCGTTGGTGGGTGCGCAGGTCGGCTGGATGACAAAGACATCCTTGCCGCGCACGTTCTCATTCAGTTCGACGGCGATTTCGCCATCGCTGAACCGGCCCACGTCCGCCTTGCCCAGCGCCAGGTAAAGACGACTGGCCACTTTGCGCGCCAACTCCGGGTTGGAGTTCCCGGTAAAGACCATGAGCTTTGAAGACAAGGGCGCTTTCCTGATCACCGTTGAAAGGGGTGGGCTACCTGATTCGAGACCGTGCCGACCTGGGTCGCTCTGCGTCCGTAGCGAGTGGTCACCCCGACACGGCCGACATCGAGCTTGCCCGCTCTTGCACTCGGGCCCGCACGGCCGTATCCCGCACGGTCGCATTAGGTTGGTCTGCTATGCAGTCCCTGCCTCCAGATATGGCTGGGGTGGTAGGATTCGAACCTACGAATGCCGGGATCAAAACCCGGTGCCTTGCCACTTGGCGACACCCCAAGGATTCATATTTAGTTGTTTGTTGCCACCGCTGTTTCCGGCTGCCAGGCGACGCGTCGCGCTGCCTGCGTGGCGCCCATCTTTGGCGCCCTACCTCTGGCGCCCTTCAGCCACCTGCTTTCCGGTACCCGCTTCTGATACCCGATTTGGGACGCCGTTCGGGCAGCTGCTCGCGCGCTGCGGACCGGTTCACACCCCGGGCAACAAAACCCTGCCAGGGGTCGGGAATCCGGGCCTTTACATCGCGAGCCTCACCTTCCGAGGCAAACTCACAAAAGACGCAGGCTCCGGTACCGGTCATGCGGGCATCTCCGAAATTTCTCAGCCAAATCAATGCTTTATCGACAGGATCGTAGAGCCGTCGGACCAGCGTCTGGCAGTCGTTTCGGGTGGGGCCCGCAAAAAAGGCCGGTATTGTGATTGCGGGGGTGTCGCGTGTCAATTCCGGGTGTGAAAAAACCGCCTGGGTGGATACGTGACACCCGGGGTGAATCACCAGGTACCAGCGCTGCGGCAGAGACAGCGGCCTCAGCTCTTCCCCTACGCCTTCAGCCCAGGCACTGTCACCGCGGACGAATACAGGCACGTCCGCGCCCAGGCTTCGACCGATACGCGCCAGGTGTTCATCGTCATAGTTCAGGCCCCAGAGCCAGTTCAGTCCGAGCAGCGCGCTTGCGGCATCGGAGCTGCCGCCCCCCACGCCGCCGCCGATGGGAAGTTGCTTCGCCAGCGCAAGGTCAGCCCCGAGTTCCCGCTGGCCCGCTTCAGCTCGCAGTAATTCGGCCGCGCGAAGTACAAGATTATCGGCCCCGGCGATGTCTCCGAGCCCCTGCGGTCCCGTGCAGTTCAGCAGCAGCTCGCCATCGGAGCGCGCCCGGAAGCTTAGCTCATCGCCGTAATCGAGGATCTGGAACACGGTCTGAAGCGAGTGGTAACCGTCGTTACGGCGCCCTGTGATGTGGAGAAAAAGGTTCAGCTTTGCCGGACAGGGCAGGGTGAGAGAGGCAGGCTCGGTCATGGCGTCAGTATCGCATGGCCCGGAACCGTGCCGTGGGCTGACTTCGCTCAGCGCTCCCAGTCCCGGATCAGCACCCTGAGGACCAGCGCGGCGTCCGGCGCTTCGATACGTAGACGCGAAGGCAAGGGAGGTGCCTGCGCCCGGTCGTAGGCTTCAATGCGAACGGTCCAGGCTGACTGGGTGAGGCTCGCGGCCAGGCCGTCACCGAGGTCCACGGCGGCTTCCGCGGCGCCGGGGTCCGGTACGCCGCGCAACCAGTAGCGCAGCGAGGCGACGGGAATTGGCAGCAGCTGCCCGTCAGGAAGCCACGGCGCGGCATCCGCGGGATAACGTCGTTCTATACCGTCGCGGCGGACGCTGATCAGGGCGCCGTCGTTCCGTATCTCGGTGCTGCCCGCTCCGAGGGGACCAGACAGTCGCAGCTCACTTTGCCCGCCATTTTGTCGCCAGAAAAGGTTGGCACTGCCGCCATCTCCGGGCAGTCGGTAGGCGACCTTGCCCCGGGCGATCCAGCTGTCTTCGGCAGCGACGGCGTTACGATGCAGGGCCCAACGCTCCTGCTCCGACAGCCCCGGTGACGAATCGGAAGCGGTTTCCGCCTGAATGGGTGCATCTCTGGGAACGGTGGTCGTGCAGGCGGAAAGCGCGAGGGCCGCGGCAACGAGCGCCCCGCGCAGCACGGCGGCGGCGCCCGGGACTGAGTTCGTGATTTTGATGCTGCGATGGTCCGCCACGCCAGCGGCCCGGTCTGGTTTCACGGCGTGCTGAGCGCCTGCAGGCTGACCCCGAGCCGGTCCAGGGTCTCGTTGAGAACCACATGCTCGGGCTCGCGTGTCAGGGCGCCGCGCCAGACCTTCATCGCTGCGGTGGTATCGCCGCTCACCCACAAGACCTCACCCAGATGAGCGGCGACCTCGGGATCAGGAAAACGCGCGAACGCGCGCGTGAGATAGGTGACGGCGCGATCGAAATCCCCCAGGTGATAGAGCACCCAGCCCATGCTGTCGAGAATGGCCGGTTCGTCGGGGGAGAGGCGCAGTGCGGCCTCGATCAGTTCGAGCGCCTCGTCATAGCGCTGCGTACGATTGGCCAGGGTATAACCGAGCGCATTGAGCGCTGTCGCGTTCTCCGGGTTGCGCTCCAGGATCGTGCGAAGGTCACTCTCCGCGGCATCGATATCGCCGTTGCGTTCAAAAAGGACGGATCTCGAATAGCGGAGGTTGTCGGACTCGGGGTACTCACCAATGGCGCGATCCAGAACATCGATTCCGAGATCGTCCTTCTCCGCATCGCTGTAGATATTGGCTTCCAGCGCAAACAGCTGTTCGCGGCGCTCAGGGTAGCTCTCGCGCAATCTGTTCATATAGGAGAGCAGCTCTTCTTCGCGGCCCGCTTCGAGCTGCAATCGCGCGATGCTCAGAGTTGCCCGGAGGAGATCTTCACCATCGCCGACCTGTTGGTAGAGCTGGATGGCCTCATCCCGGTTACCCTCCGCCGCGGCAATCTGACCCAGGAAAAGATAGGCCTCGTCGTCTCGCTGCCCCAGCTGCAGGACCTGACGGAGATAGGCCTTGGCGGCCACATCGTCTTTGAGTTCGTGATTCAGGAGTGCCAGGGAGAACAGCAAATTGGCGTCATGAGGCGATGCGGCGGACAGGATCTCGAACTGCTTCCGGGCGGCCGGCATATCACGGGTTGCTAGAAGTCTGGCGTACTGCAGGCGCAGCTGATTTCTAGTTCCGTCTTCCGCCAGCGCTTCCTCGATCCGGGCGAAGGGCTGTGGGTGTTCATCGGCCATGCGCAGCTTGGCTTCGAGCACCAGGGCCTGCTGTTGATAGGGTTCGAGGGCGAAGACGGGTTCCAGGCGCTCCCGTACCTTCTCGGATTTTCCGGCGTCCTCCGCCATGAGTGCGTGCGTCAGGAGCAGGGACACGCTGTCTCCCAGATCGTCGTTTACCAGCGTCTGGACGGCGTAATCGAGTGCGGCCTGCTCACCGGGAGGGAGATTTTTGTACCCATTGAGGAGCAAAGGAAACGGAGCTGCCTCTCCGGAACGGGCCACGAGCGCGAACAGGGGTAACGCGTCGCGGGTCCGTCCCCGCCTCGCCAGGATCCTGCCCAGGGTTTCGCTCGCCTCAACGTTTTCCGGCTCTAGTTCTACCCACAGGCGCACCGCGCGGTAGGCATCGCGCTCGCGCTGCAGATACTGTGCGAGATGCGTCGCGTGGGCGCTGACCGCGGGGTCGCGAAGGATTTCCGCCTGCTCGAGATAGGTTTTCAGGGCCGTATCGAAGTCTCGGCGGCGCAGGGAGAATTCGGCGAGAAGCAGAGGGTAGACGGATGCCTCGGGTATGGGGCGCTCAATAGCCGGCGGTTGTGGAACCGGCGTCACATCGGCGTCATCGGTGGCCTGCGGTACCTCGGCCAACTGCGGCGCCGTTGCACAACCGACCAGAAGAGCCGCCGCAAACCCTATCGCCGCCTTGAGCGGTAGACGCAGGCCGCGTTGCTGAGCCGATTTCAGGGCCTGAACCCCCTCCGCGGACGTCAAAAGGTCAGCGCTGGGCCCATGCGGGACTCGTGCTTGGTCAATGCAGGACATAGATACAACGGCGATAACGGATGCTGGATGATGACATACTGAGACCTCGAAACCCACGCACGGTTCGCCACGTGCTGCGGCGAAAATGCCGGGATGTGATGTTTGTACGCAGCGAAAGCAACTTTAGTTACATGCTTTACGCGGCCGCCGCTGCTAAACTCCCGCTATAATTTGAGTGACAAGCGAGCTAGACACTCGTAGCTGTGAATCTCATTGCACTAGGTATCAATCATAAATCCGCAGCCGTGGAGGTCCGGGAGCGCGTGGCGTTTGCGCCGGAGCAGGTTGCCGAGGCGATGAACGACGCCTGTCGGACGGCGGATGTTGACGAAGTCGTTGTGCTCTCCACCTGTAATCGCACGGAACTTTACGCCGTGGTCGGCGGCAGTCGCCCGCTCAAGGAGCAGGCCACGCAGCTTATCGACTGGATGGCCGGCTACCACCACCTCTCCGCCGATGACCTCCAGAAGGCCGCCTACCATCACGAGGGTGAAGACGCCCTGCGGCACATGGTGCAGGTCGCGGCAGGCCTGGATTCCATGGTTCTCGGCGAGCCGCAGATTTTCGGTCAGCTAAAGTCGGCCTATGCGGTCGCCGGTGAGGCGGGCACGGTGGGCAGCGAACTGGGCCGGCTCTTTCCGCGCGTCTTCAGCATCGCGAAGAGAGTGCGCACCGATACGGCGATCGGCGAAAACCCCGTTTCCGTTGCCTTCGCCGCCGTCGACGTAGCACGGCGCATTTTTACCAACCTGAACGACTGCAACGCCCTGCTGGTCGGCGCGGGTGAAACCGTTGAGCTGGTTGCGCGCCATCTGATCGAAGCGGGCGTGTCCAACATCGTGATTGCCAATCGCACCCTCGGCCGTGCCCGGGACCTCGCCCAGCAGTTTGGCGCCGATGCGGTGCTACTCGCGGAAATTCCCGATCACCTGCCAAACGCCGATATCGTGATCACCTCCACGGCAAGCCAACTACCGATCATTGGTAAGGGAACCGTGGAGACTGCTCTTCGCGCGCGGCGCCACCGCCCCGTGCTGATGGTTGATATCGCCGTACCTCGGGACATCGAGGCGCAGGTTGCTGACCTGCGCGATGTGTACCTTTATAGCGTCGATGATCTGCGCGAGATCGTGGACGACAACATGCGCGCCCGGCAGAGTGAAGTGCGCAAGGCCGATGAGATCATCGCCAAGGGCATCGCCTCCGTCGATGAAGAGAGGCGTACGCTCGCCGCCGTCGATCTGGTGAAGCACTATCGAAAATCAGCCGAGGACATCCGCCAGCGCGAACTGGACCGTGCGCTCGCCTCCATTTCGCGCGGCGATGACCCGCAGCAGGTGGTCGCGCAGCTCGCCCGAGGGATTACCAATAAGCTCATCCACGCTCCCACGACGGGCTTGAAGAAGGCCAGCGCGGAGGGGCGCCACGATATCCTGGGTCACGCGGTGCGCCTCCTCGGTCTTCCCGTGGACGCCCTCGAGGCGCAGGTTCTCGAGCGGTCCAGGGACGCTGCCATGCCGGAGCGCCCCAGGAAAAAAGAAACGCCTCTGGCCGAGGCAAGCGCCGCGACCCCGAAAGCGCAGGAAGTGCCGGAAGTGCCGGAAGTGCCTGAAGAGGGTAGCGAGGTAGCGACGCCTGGTCCCACGCTGCAGTGAAGTCCTCGCTGTTGCACAAACTGGAGACGCTCGGCGAGCGTCACGAAGAGGTTGCTGCGCTCCTCGGCGACGCCGATGTGATCGCCGACCAGGACCAGTTCCGTCGCCTGTCGCGGGAGTACGCGGAACTGGAAACCGTAGTCCGCTGCTATGCCCAGTACCGCCAACTCCTGGAAGACCTGGGCGCCGCGGAGGCCATGCTTGCGGATGACGACGCGGAGATGCGCGAGCTCGCCCGCAGCGAGATCGAGGAGAGCGGCGAACGTCGGGAGGCCCTGGAGCAGGAACTGCAACTTCTCCTGCTGCCGCGCGACCCGCGCGACGGCAGCAATGTATTCCTCGAGGTGCGCGCCGGTACGGGCGGTGACGAAGCCGCCATCTTCGCCGGCGATCTGTTTCGCATGTACACGCGCTACGCCGAGCGCCAGGGTTGGCGGATGGAGATTCTCTCCGAGCGTCCCGGCGAACACGGTGGCTACAAGGAAGTCATCAGTCGTGTCGAAGGGAATGGCGTCTACGCCCACCTGAAGTTTGAGTCCGGCGCCCATCGCGTTCAGCGCGTCCCGGAAACCGAATCCCAGGGTCGCATCCACACCTCGGCCTGCACCGTCGCGATTCTCCCCGAGCCCGAGGAGCTCGAAGCGGTGGAAATCAGCAAGGCCGACCTGCGCGTGGACACCTTTCGCGCCTCCGGCGCCGGCGGCCAGCACGTCAACAAGACCGACTCAGCCGTGCGCCTGACCCACATTCCCACGGGCATTGTCGTGGAGTGCCAGGACGAGCGTTCGCAGCACAAGAATCGTGCCCGGGCCATGGCGCTGCTGCAGGCCAAGCTCAACAGCAGCGCCGAGGCCGCGCAGGCCTCGGAGCAGGCCGAGGCGCGACGCAACCTCGTGGGCAGTGGCGATCGCTCGGATCGCATCCGTACCTATAACTTTCCCCAGGGCCGGGTCACGGACCACCGCATCAATCTCACCCTGTATAAGCTCGACGATGTACTCACCGGAGATCTCGACGAAGTCATCGGACCCCTGCGCCAGGAGCACCAGGCGGATCAGCTCGCGGCGCTTGCCGAGGCCGGATGACGCGCATTGCCGAACTTCTGGCTGAGGTTGGCGCGCCGGGTGAAGAGGCGCGTCGCGATGCCGAAGTGCTGCTCTGCCGAGCGCTGGACAAGGAACGCAGCTATCTCTACGCCTGGCCCGAGGCCAACGTCGAACCGCGAGCGGCCGCGACCTACCGTGCATGGGTGGACGCGCGCGCGCGGGGAGTGCCTGTTGCCTACCTGCTCGGCCGGCGCGAATTCTGGTCCCACGACCTCCTGGTCAACGATGCCACCCTGATTCCGCGTCCCGATACCGAGGTGCTGGTGACGCTGGCGTTGTCGCTCGCCCTGCCGAGCGAGGCCCGCGTGCTGGATCTTGGGACCGGGACGGGGGCCATAGCCATCGCACTGGCGAGCGAGCGCCCGCACTGGTCGATAACGGCGGTGGAGGCGAGTCCCCGTGCGCTGCTCGTCGCAAGGGAAAACGCGCTTCGCTGCAACGTCGCGGAGCTGCGCTTTCTCGCGGGCAACTGGTTCGAACCCGTCGGCGGTGAGAGCTTTGATCTTATCGTCAGCAATCCGCCCTATGTGTCAGCGGACGATCCCTGCCTGGCTGAGGGCGATCTGCGCTTCGAGCCGCGGACCGCGCTGGTCTCCGGGGCTGACGGCTACGCCGACCTCGACGCCATCATTGCCGCGGCGCCCAGGTATCTCAGTCCCGGTGGATCAATTGTGCTTGAGCACGGCGCAAGGCAGGGCGCGGGAGTGCGCGAACGCCTCGGAGCGGCGGGCTTTGTCGCGGTTGCCACGCATCGCGATCTCGCTGGCCACGAGCGCGCGAGCCTGGGACAGAAAACGACGGGTGAGTGATCCATGCTCAGCGATGAGGAGCTAGAGCGCTACAGCCGCCAGCTGATGCTCGCGGACTTTTCCATTGATCACCAGGAGAGCCTGGCCCGCGCCAGCGTGCTGATCGTGGGCTGCGGTGGTCTCGGCCATCCCCTGGCCGTGTATCTCGCCGGTGCCGGGGTGGGTCGGCTGGTGCTAGCCGATGGCGATCACATCGAGCTTTCCAATCTTCCACGACAGTTTCTTTTTCAGGATACGGACCTCGGCGCGTCCAAGGCCGAGGCGTTAGCCCGGCGCCTGACGGCGGGATTCCCCAGCGTAAACGTTGAGGCTCTGGCGAGGCCCGTGAGTGATGACACCCTCGCCGGGGATCTGCAGGGGATCGACCTCATCGCCGACTGCAGCGACAACTACCCCACGCGCTTTGCACTCAATCGCGCGGCCATCGCCGCTGCCCTGCCGTTGGTCAGTGCATCCGCGGTGCGCGCCGAGGGGCAGCTTACGAGCTTCCATGCGGCGCGGGGCACACCCTGCTACCGCTGCCTGTATCCGGACAGCTCCCGGCAAGTGGCGCTGAGCTGCCGCGAGAGCGGCGTGCTCGGGCCGGTGGTCGGTACTCTCGGTGCACTGCAGGCCCTGGAAGTGATCAAGCTGATTACCGGCTGGGGCGAGGCGCTTCTCGGCGTGATGCTGTACATGGATTTGCGCTGCGGTACGCAACAACGCCTGAAACTGGCGCGTCGCAATGACTGTCCGGACTGTGCAGACGTCCCCGTGTTCCTCGCGGGGGATAGGTAATAATCACAGAAACCTGACCCTCGGCGACGGGTCTGAATGGGTGCAGCATCGAGGCCGTCCGGCGGTCGAGAAAACAACAAGGCGCGGCGCCCAGCCGCAGGGCCAGGACCAGAAGTATGCGAGGAAACAAGGCATGACAACAATCGTTCAGGCTTTCGGCCGATTTCAGGAAGATCTGTGGGCGCGCCTGGCGTTGCTGGACGGTCTCGCTCCCCTGGCCCTGCGAATTTATCTGTTCTTTCCCTTGTGGATGGCGGGCACCCAAAAAATCAGGGGTATGGAGAACACGATAGAGTGGTTCGGCAACAGCGAATGGGGTTTGGGGCTTCCTTTTCCCAGCCTCCTCGCCCCCCTGGCCGCGTACACGGAAGCCATCGGCGCGGTCCTACTACTCGTGGGACTTGCCACGCGGTGGATTTCCATACCGCTGATCATTGTCATGCTGGTCGCAACCTTCGCGGTGCACTGGCCCCAGGGCTGGGCCGCAATCGCTGACTCCAGCGCGCCGGAGGTAGCGCAGCGTCTGGGGCGAGCCCGCGAGATTCTGCAGGAGTTCGGCAACTATGACTGGCTCACTGAGCAGGGCAGTTTCGTGGTCCTCAACAACGGGATCGAATTCGCCGTCACGTACCTGATCATGCTCCTGGCACTCCTGTTCACCGGCGGAGGCCGCTTTGTGAGCATCGACTACTACCTCGGACGTTCGCTTTATCGCTGAGCTTTGCCGGCTAGCTCTCTACCGGTCCGCCCGGCGGATGCGCGTTCCTCACGGGCGTCGAGTGACCACCGCTGTGGACAAGTCGGAGAAGTGCTAGAATTCGCGCCTCAAAAATTTCGCGAGTAGAGCATTGAGCAGCAGGAAAAGCGGCCGCGGCGGTGGTCGCGCAGGGACCGGGGACTGGTCCGTAGAGGAGTACCAGGTGCCGGACGTGGAGGGTAAAACGCGTTTCCACGACGTAGACCTTCACCCAAGCCTGCTGCGCGGCGTGGCGGAGCTCGGCTTCGAGTACTGCTCACCCATCCAGGCCCAGATACTGCCTCAGACGCTGCAGGGCCACGATGCCATCGGCAAGGCGCAGACCGGTACCGGCAAGACCGCGGCCTTTCTCATTACGATCTTCAACGATCTTCTCGCCAATCCTCTGGACGGAGAACGCTTCCTCGGCGAGCCGCGGGCCCTGGTCATCGCCCCCACGCGGGAGCTTGTCATGCAAATAGCCGCAGACGCAGCGGATCTGGGCAAGTACACCGGTCTAAAGAGCGCCACGCTGATCGGTGGCATGGACTATCAGAAGCAGCTAAACCGACTGAATCGGGAAATCGTGGACCTCGTCGTGGCGACACCCGGGCGTCTGCTGGATTTCACCGGCCGCCGCGATCTGTTTCTCGATCACGTGGAAGTGCTTGTGCTCGACGAAGCGGACCGCATGCTGGATATGGGCTTCATCCCCCAGGTGAAGCGCATTGTGCGCCAGACTCCGCGAAAGGAATATCGCCAGACGCTGCTGTTCTCCGCCACGTTCACCCAGGACATCATCAACCTGTCCCGGCAGTGGACGCGCGATGCCATCACCGTCGAAATAGAGCCCGAACACGTGGCCACGGATACCGTGGATCAGCGCATCTACCTTGCGAGCAGCGAGGAACGCTTCCGCATTCTGGTTAATCTGCTGCGCTCGGAATCAGCGAGCAGCGTGATTGTCTTCGCCAATCGTCGGGATCAGGTACGGCGCCTCTTCGAGCGACTGCGCAAGGCCGGCATCAGCTGCGGCATGCTCTCCGGAGAGATAGCCCAGGCCAAGCGGACCAAAACGCTCGAGCAATTCAAGACCGGGTCCATTGCGGTTCTCGTCGCTACGGATGTTGCGGGTCGAGGCATACACGTTGATGGCGTCAGTCATGTGGTCAATTACAACCTTCCCGAAGACCCTGAAGATTACGTCCACCGGATTGGCCGAACGGGCCGTGCGGGTGCCACCGGGACATCCATCAGTTTCGCCAGTGAGGATGACGCGTTTCTTCTTCCGGATCTTGAGGCGCTTCTAGGTGAGCCTGTTCGGTGTGAGCATCCTCCCGCCGAGCTAATCGAACGCCACTAGCTCTCAGAAAGCTACAAACCACCTCGAGGTTTACCTCTGCAGGAGTAATTCGGCCGGTCGATGCCGTGGTGTGGAGCTGTCAGAGGGACGCCAAAAAGCGGCCATCCCTGGCCAGGCTTATCTCGCGCCATCCAGGCGCTCGGTACCCTCTGACAGCTCCACACCACGACACCGACCTACGTTTGTACTTCGCTATTTGGCACGACCTCCAAGCGTTCTTTGGCCCAGTCCACACATGCAACTCGCGCCGGGAGCCACGAAGTCGAAATCAAGCAGCGCCTTTCCAGTGCCGCCGTTCGCTGGCACAGAGCGACGATTCGTGACTGGTGACCCCGGGGCGCGGGGGTACCGAGCGCCTGGATGGCGCGAGATAAGCCTGGCCAGGGATGGCCGCCTTTTGGCGTCCCCCGCGCCCCGGGGTCACCAGTCGCGGGTCGTCGCGCCCTCTCCATACGCACAATCAACTGACTTGATTGCTACGTTCCGGGCCGGATCGAAAGCTGCCAAGCGGTCAGCGTAATTCTTCGACGTACAGGATGGTGGCACCAACGACCGCGGCTGGAACCACAAAGAAATTGACGATGGGAATACTCGCGCAGGCTGCGACAAGCCCACCAAAGCCAAGACTGGAAAGTCGTCGATCAGCAACCGCAAGACGAACATCGCGGAAGCTGAACTGATGATTGTCCATCGGGTAGTCCACGAACTGCAGGCTCATCATCCAGGCGCCGAGCAGGAACCACAGGATCGGTGCGAAGGCATTGACCGCAGGGATGAAGCTCAGGATCAGTACCAGCCCTGCCATGGGCAGGTAGTAGATCAGCTTCGCGAGTTCGCGGAAGATGCCGCGGGGAACGCTGGCCACGGCGGCGCCGATACCCTCGAGGCCCTCTACGGGGCGGCCGGTGATCAGTTCTTCGGCTTTCTCGGCAAGGAGTGCGTTGAAGGGTGACGCGATCAGGAGCGCCATGGCGGTGAAGGCGTAGCCCGTGATCAGGGCGACGGCGATGCCGATGATGGGCCACAGAATCCATTCCAGGAACGAGAGCCATTCCGGCAGCCAGGCCATCCAGCTGTTGACGACGTCCACCAGGCGCGAAAAGCCCCAGCCGATCAGGGAACCGAAAATCAGCACGTTGATCGTTAGCGGGATAATGACAAACGGCCGAAGCCGCGGATGGCGTAACATTTTGCCGCCGCGCACAAGACAGCCAGCTCCGTAGATGGGGTCGCCTTCCAAAACTTTTCCTGATCTATGACGGTCCGTGTTCACGTAGTGTATCGCGGACCTGAAGCTGCGATAGGGAAAAAGAAGACGGCTGCGATGGAGCGCCACATCGCCGCGATGAATGGTCGGCCCGGACTTATGCGCACGTCCGGCAGGTGAGTAAGGGGCGTCAGATGACGAACGACAGCGACGATGATTTCCTGCGCGAGATGGCTGACGTAAAGCCTATTCGTAGCGAGGAGCGGGTGCGCCGGCCGCGCAGCGGACCCCAGGAATCGATCGAGGCGCGCCGTGCCGCCGCCGTGGAGGAGCCGGTACGGGACCGCAACACCCTGGTAGACGAGGGTGTGGCGCCGCTCGACCCATGGTACGTCCTCGAATTCAAACGACCGGGAATCCAGAACGGTGTGTTTCGCAAACTCAAGCAGGGTCGCTACGAGCCTGAAGCACGGCTGGATATGCATCGCATGAATGTGCGACGCGCCCGGCGCGAGATCTTTTCGTTTATCGGAGAATGCCACGAACTGGGGCTGCGCAGTGTGTTGATCGTGCACGGCAAGGGGGAACGCAATGACGGACGCGGAGAGGCCGTGGGCGTGCTCAAGGGATTCGTGGATCACTGGCTTCGTGATCTGGGTGTGGTGCAGGCTTTTCACAGCGCAAACCCAGTACACGGAGGTACGGGGGCGGTCTATGTGCTGCTCGCCAAGAGCGAGCGAAAGAAGCAGGAGAATCGGGAGCGCTTCATGCGCGGGCGTGTACCCGTGGATCGCTGAGCCGGTTCGCTTGACCTTTCCCGGGTGGGGGTATCGGAGGTGAAAGCGGCCTCAGACGGCGCCGGCGGCCTCGAGAATTTCCGCATAGGGGAGACCATAGCGGTGCTCGCGAACCTCCTCGAGAACCGTTTTTCCATCGGGACCCGTTGCATTGAGATCTCGGCCCGCCGCCACAAAGAGCGGTACAAAACGCGCGAAATCACTGTCGCGCATGCTTTGATAGGCCCGCAGCAGGAGGCGATGATCGGGATCGCCGCCGTCGCCGGGGCGCGGCTCGAGAAAACTGGCGACGCGGGCGTCGTCCCACTGTTCGTCGAGTACCTTGGCCTTGTCTTTACGCAAGTTTTAATCTCCCTGGAATCGTCGCGCCGCGCCCGGTGCCCGGCGGCGCAGCTGTCTCCTTCGCAGCGCGATCCGCGGTGGTGAATCGCGGGGCGCGGGAAAGCCGCCGCCTCAGGCGTCGTCCTCAAGCCGCGCTCTCAGCAGCTCGTTGACCATCTGCGGGTTGGCCTGGCCCTTCGAGGCTTTCATGATCTGCCCCACGAAAAAGCCCGTCAATTTCTTGCGCTTCGCCGGCTCGGCAGCGCGGTACTGTTCAACCTGGTCCGCGTTAGCGGCAATAACCTCGTCGACCATGGCAGCGAGGGCTCCACTATCGGAAACCTGGCGCAGACCTCGGGCCTCGATGATCCTGTCCGCATCGCCCTCGCCCTGCCACATCGCCTCGAAAACCTGCTTGGCGATCTTGCCGGAGATACTGCCGTCCTGGATGCGTTTCAGGAGCGCGCCCAATTGGGCGGCCTCGACGGGGCTGTTATCGATTGCGCAATCGGCGGCGTTGAGAGCGCCGAGCAGTTCGACCTGCACCCAGTTGGCGGCGAGCTTGGCATCGCCGGAGACTTCGGTGACGCGTTCAAAATAGTCGGCGACCCGGCGCTCGTCCGTAAGCACGCCGGCGTCGTACGCCGAGAGCCCGAAGGTCGACATGAATCGCTCCCGGCGCGCACGCGGAAGCTCCGGCAAAGCGGCGCGAATAGTCTCAATCTCGCTGTCGCTGATTACCACGGGAAGCAGGTCCGGTTCCGGGAAGTAGCGGTAGTCATTGGCTACTTCCTTGCTGCGCATGGAGCGCGTTTCGTCGCGTTCCGCGTCGTAGAGCCGCGTTTCCTGTAACACCGAGCCACCGTCTTCGAGAATGTCCTCCTGACGCCTGCGCTCGTGGAGGATGGCTTTCTCAACGAAGCGAAAGGAGTTGACGTTCTTTATCTCCGTCCGTGTACCCAGCTCTTTGCTGCCCGCCGGGCGTAGCGACAGGTTGATATCGCAGCGCATGGATCCCTCCGCCATATTGCCGTCGGAGATGCCGAGGTAGGTGACAAGGCTATGGAGCGACTTGAGAAACGTGACGGCTTCGGTGGCGCTGCGAAAATCCGGTTCGGTAACGATCTCCAGCAGAGGCATGCCGGCCCGGTTGAGGTCGATACCGGTCATACCGTGGAAATCCTCATGCAGGGACTTGCCGGCATCTTCTTCCAGATGCGCGCGGGTGATGCCGATGTCGCACTCGTTTCCATCTTCCAGAGAGAAGGCAAAGCGACCCCGGCCCACGATGGGATCGCTGAATTGGCTGATCTGGTAACCCTTGGGCAAATCGGGGTAGAAATAGTTTTTACGATCGAAAACCGAGCGACGGCCCAGCTCGGCGTCGACGGCGAGGCCGAACATCACGGCGTAGCGCACCGCCTGCTCATTCAGTACCGGGAGCATGCCGGGCATGGCGAGATCGACGGCGTTCGCCTGGCTGTTAGCCGCGGCCCCAAAGGCGGTCGCGCTGCCAGAGAAGATCTTCGAAGCCGTGGCGAGCTGTAGGTGCACCTCGAGGCCGATCACCATTTCCCAGTTCACGGTGCCACAGTCCCCCTGTCCAGAGTCGGAGCTCGACGGTGCCAGTCCGTGCGCTGCTGAAACTGATGAGCGGCGGATAGCAGTCTCGATTCCTCGAAGGCCTGACCAATAAGCTGCAATCCCACCGGCAGGCCCTGGAGGAAGCCGGCGGGGTGACTGATAGCGGGAAGCCCGGCCAGGTTTGCCGAGAGCGTGTAGACGTCTTCGAGATACATCGCCGTTGGATCCGCGGTCTTTGCGCCGAGCGGAAATGCCACGCTCGGGCTTGTAGGACCGGCGATGAGGTCAACCCGGGTAAAGGCGGCGGCGAAGTCATCAGCGATCAGTCGCCGTACCTGCTGGGCGCGCTTGTAGTAGGCGTCGTAATAGCCCGACGACAGCGTGTAGGTGCCGACAAGAATGCGCTGCTGGACCTCGGCACCGAATCCTTCCTCGCGGCTGCGTGTATACAGATCTTCGAGGTCAGCGGGGTTTTCACAGCGATGGCCATAGCGAACACCGTCAAAGCGCGACAGGTTCGTCGACGCTTCCGCTGGAGCAATTACGTAGTAGGCCGGTATCGCCAGCCGTGTTCGAGGCAGGCTCACGTCCACGAGTTCGGCCCCCAGTGCCTCGTATTCCGCAAGCGCCGTGCGTATCAGTTCAGCGACATCGGCATCCAACCCATCGCCGAAGTATTCCGTCGGCAGACCGATGCGCAGCCCGGCCAGGGGCTTCGCCAACTCGCCGGCATAATCGGGTACGGCGACATCCGCGCTTGTGGAGTCCCGCGGGTCATGACCCGCCATGGCCGCCAGGAGCAGGGCGCAATCCTCGGCGCTGCGCGCCATGGGTCCGCCCTGATCAAGACTCGATGCGAAGGCGATCATGCCAAGGCGGGAGACGCGGCCATAGGTCGGCTTCAGACCCGTGATGCCGCAGAGCGATGCCGGCTGACGAATTGAGCCCCCGGTATCCGTTCCCGTCGCGGCGACCACCAGACCCGCGGCAACGGCGGCGGCAGAGCCACCGGAGGAGCCGCCCGGTACGCGCGTGCGGTCCCAGGGATTGCGGCAGGCGCCGTAGAAGCTGTTCTCGTTGGAGGAGCCCATGGCGAACTCGTCCATATTTGTTTTTCCGAGCACAACGGCGCCGGCGGCTGCCAGTCGTTCGACCACCGTTGCATCATAGGGCGGGACAAAGTTGTCGAGCATGCGCGATGCGCAGGTCGTACGCAGGCCGCGGGTGCAGAAGATGTCCTTGTGCGCGATGGGCACACCGGTCAGCGGTCCGGCTTTGCCCTGGGCGCGGCGCTCATCTGCGGCGCGAGCCTGCGTCAGGGCGCCTTCGCGGTCGACGCTGATAAAGCTGTTCAACTGCGGATCCAGTTTCGCAATCCGATCAAGGTAGCCCTGCGTCAGCGCCTCGCTGGTGGTCTCACCGCGCTCAAGCGCCTGGCGCAGTCCCCGCAGGCTGCGGCCGGAGTCGGCCGGCGGAGAAGTGTCTTGCTGCTCAGCCACGTTCGTGCTCCCTTGATTCGGCCGCTACTCGACGACCCGGGGCACCAGGTACAGACCGTCTTCCAAGAGCGGTGCCGAGGACTGCAAAGTGTCGCGCTGGTCGGTCTCCGTTACCTCATCGAGCCGCAGGGGCTGCGTGGCATCGAGGGGATTGGTCAACGGTTCCACGCCGCTGACGTCGACGGCGCTCAGATCTTCGAACATATCGAGGATCGCACCGAAGCGACGGGTGATATCGGGAAGCTCGCTGTCGTCTACGCGCAGGCGCGCGAGCTGCGCCATATCGCGAATCGTGTCGCTGCTGATGTCCATGAACGGGTCGAGGGCGGAGGTAATTCCGGGCGCTGCGAAGGAGCGGCGCAAGATACCGCATTTGTTTCCCGCCCAACACCTGTTTGTTGCCCAACCCTCTGGCGATTGATACCCTTGCGCCGCAAATTACGGGGTTTTTTAGCCGACAATGCCGGCGCCGCCCACGTCTTTCTTTTGAGCAGTCCGGGCGGTAGTGCGGACTGCCTGGCTGGCAGCCGGAGCTGTCGTTGGCGCGAGGTGCGCGGGCCTTAATGCTAAAAAAACTACGCGGTATGTTCTCCAACGATCTTTCGATCGATCTGGGAACCGCCAATACCCTCATTTATGTGCGTGGCCAGGGCATCGTCCTCGATGAACCCTCCGTGGTGGCGATCCGCATTCACAACGGTCAGAAAACCATCGAGGCGGTGGGCACCGATGCCAAGCGCATGCTCGGGCGGACACCGGGCAACATAACCGCGATCCGTCCTCTTAAGGACGGCGTCATCGCCGACTTTCAGGTCACGGAAAAGATGCTCCAGCACTTCATCGCCAAGGTGCATGAGACACGCTTTATCCGTCCCAGTCCGCGCGTTCTGGTCTGCGTGCCCTGCAAATCAACACAAGTCGAGCGTCGCGCGATACGAGAGTCAGCACTCTCCGCCGGGGCGCGGGAAGTGCGGCTCATCGAAGAGCCCATGGCCGCCGCGATCGGTGCAGGTCTCGAAGTGGAAGAGGCGACGGGGTGCATGGTCGTGGATGTTGGCGGTGGCACCACTGAAATTGCGATCATCTCCCTGAACGGGGTCGTGTATTCCGATTCCATTCGCCTTGGCGGTGATCGCTTTGATGAATCCATCGTTTCCTATGTGCGACGGCGCTACGGCACGCTTATCGGTGACTCAACGGCGGAGAAAATAAAGCAGGAGATCGGCTGTGCCTTTCCCGGCAGCGAGCTGCGCGAGATCGACGTCCGCGGCCGCAATCTTGCCGAGGGGGTACCGCGGAGTTTTTCCCTCAACAGTGACGAGATCCTCGAGTCACTTCAGGATCCTCTTTCGTCGATTGTCCAATCGGTAAAGTCGGCTCTCGAGCAGTCACCTCCCGAGCTCGCCGCGGACATCGCCGAAAGCGGTATCGTGCTGACCGGTGGCGGTGCCCTGCTGCGCGACATGGACCGTCTGGTGGCCGCCGAGACGGGCCTGCCCGTCGTGGTCGCCGAAGACCCCCTGACCTGCGTAGCCCGCGGCGGTGGTATGGCCATGGAACGCATGGACAGGCATACGATAGACTTGCTCTCAACGGAGTAAGCGCTGCGCCGCATGCCGCGGCTGTGCTGCATCCCTGATACAGATCGGTTGGTGGGCGGCGGCTCGGACGAGCAGGTCCTAGCGCGGATGAACGTGTTGGACGAAGCGCTGCCCGGACCGCGTAGGACCGAGCAAAAGGTGCCGCTATCAAGCCGCTCTTCATCAAGGAATCGCACCTGGGAACAAAACTGGCGCTTGCTTTCACGCTTGTCGCCGTCCTGCTCGTCGCTGATCTTCGTTACAACGGCCTTGCCGGTCTTCGATCGGTAGTCGATACGGGCCTGACGCCGGTCTACTGGATTGCGGATATACCCTCCGCGATTTCGAGCTGGCGCGATGACACGATCCGCTCCCGTTCCCGCCTTATTGATGACAACGACCGCCTGCGCCGCGAGAACCTTGTGCTGCAGGGGCGGTCACAGCAGTTTGCGTCGCTGCAGGCCGACAACGCCCGCCTGCGCGCACTCCTCAATTCCACGGCACTGCTGCGCGATGACGTGCTTGTTACCGAGATTATTGGGGTTTCGCCGGATCCCGCACGGCACCAGTTCATCCTCGACAAGGGCTTCGAAGCCGATGTCTACGAGGGTCAGGCCCTCATCGACGCCAGCGGTCTCATGGGGCAGGTATTTGAGGTCGGCACCACCACATCACGCGTGCTTCTGATCACGGATCCGACCCATTCGGTCCCGGTCCAGATCAATCGGAGCGGCGTCCGCGCCGTCGCCGAGGGCGTCGGATCCCTGGATCAGCTGACGATCCATCACGTGGCAGCCACCACGGACATTCGTGTTGGCGACTTGCTTGTAACATCGGGATTGGGTGGACGCTTCCCCATCGGGTATCCCGTGGCCGAAGTCAATGCCGTCGAGCGGAGGCCCGGCGAGGCCTTCGCCCGGGTTACGGCCATGCCCACAGCGGAGCTTGATCGCGTGCGCCACGTCTTGCTGGTTTTCGGTGAGGCCCGTCCGCAGGCCGCCGTCGAGGAAGTTGCCCGTGAGTGAACCCGCGACGGGGTACTGGGTGATTCCTGCCAGTCTGTTCGTCGCCATGCTCCTCGCCGCGCTGCCGCTGGCGCGGGAACTCTCCTGGTGGCGACCCGAGTGGATGTTGCTGGTGTTGGTGTACTGGGCGATTGCCCTGCCGCACCGTGTAGGCGTTATCACGGCGCTCGCCGTCGGTCTGCTCCTGGACGTCATCGACGGAGCACCGATCGGCCAGAACATGCTCAGCTTCGCTCTCATCGTGACCCTGGCGAGGTTGATGTACCAACGCCTTCGCGTATTTACCCTCGCCCAGCAGGCGAGTGTGGTGTTCATTCTGGCCGGCCTGCATCAGCTCATTGGGAACTGGTTGTTGGGTCTGCAGGGCGTTCGGATCGAGGGCTTCGTCTTTCTCTTCCCCGCATTGACCTCGGCGCTATGCTGGCCGCCGCTCATGCTGACGCTGCGCGCCATGCGGCGAAGTTACCGGGTGACCTGATGTCGTCGCTGATACTCGGTTCTGCGAGCCCTCGGCGGGCCGAGCTTCTCGCCCAGCTCGGTATCGACTTCGAACAGCGCGCCGCGGACATCGACGAGTCGCCGCGCGAAGTCGAGGCGCCGATGGACTATGTGATGCGCATGGCGCGGGAAAAGACCGCTGCCCTCCGCGAGGCGGGGATTGGCAAGACGCTGCTCACGGCCGATACCACGGTGATCGCCGACGGCCGCAGTCTCGGTAAGCCCGTCGATTTCGCCGAGGCGCGCGCCATGCTGCGGTGCCTGAGCGGGCGAGTGCACGAAGTCTGCACAGCCTTTTGCTGCAGTACCGCGGTGGATCAGCGGGAAGGCCGCGCCGTAACGCGGGTGGAGTTCATGCCTCTCGACGATGAGCTGATCGAAGCTTACCTGGCGACCGCGGAACCCTGGGACAAAGCCGGGGCCTACGCCCTCCAGGGCCTTGCCGGGAGCTTCGTGCGCCGTATCGAAGGCAGCGTAAGCAACGTGATCGGGCTGCCCCTCGTCGAAATCCGGGCGCACCTCAGCGACCTGGGAATGTCCGTGGGCCTGGCTTCCCGGCCGGGGCGAACGTGAGCGCTGAGATACTCGTCAACGTCACACCGATGGAGGCGCGCGTCGCCGTCGTCGAGAACGGCGCAGCCCAGGATATCCACATCGAGCGCGAGGCCAGCCGTGGCCTTGTCGGCAATATCTACTCCGGTCGCGTAGTACGCGTTATGCCGGGTATGCAGGCGGCCTTCGTGGAGATTGGCGCGGAACGTACCGCATTCATTCATCTGGCCGATATCATCGGGAGCGCGGCGGCCTCGAGTTCTCGCATAGCCGAGCATCTTCGCGACGGCCAGCTTGTTGCCGTACAAGTGGTGAAGGACCCCATCAGCAATAAGGGCGCGCGGCTGACGGCACAGCTCTCCGTGTCTACGCGCTACCTCGTCTACATGCCCGACGGGGACCACGTAGGGGTCTCGCAACGAATTGAGGACAGCGAGGAGCGCACACGCCTGCAGACGGTGCTCGCTGAGGCCGTGAGTAAGGAAGACATGGCCAGGGGCGGCTACATTCTCCGCACCGCCGCCGAGGGTGTGGGGGCAGGGGAGATCAGCGCTGATCTGCGCTACCTGAAGCGACTCTGGACCGTCGTTGCCCGTCGCATGCAGGCCGCCGAGGCGCCGCAGTTGCTGTACGAAGACCTGCCTCTTCAGCTGCGCACGGTACGCGACCTGGCCCGCCCGGGAGTGGAACGCATTGTTATAGACAGTCACGAAAACTTCGCGGCGCTGAGAGATTTTTGCAGCAAGTACATGCCCGAGGTGGCCGAGCTGGTGGAGCTGTACGGAGGGGAGCGACCGCTTTTCGACTTTCACGGCGTAGAAGAAGATATTCAGCGCGCCCTGGGCCGTGTCGTGCCTCTCAAAAGCGGCGGGCACCTGGTAATTGACCAGACCGAGGCCATGACGACTATCGATGTGAATACCGGTTCCTTCGTGGGGAAACGAAGCCAGGAAGAAACGCTGTTCAAGACCAACCTCGAGGCGGCGACCGCCCTGGCGCGACAGCTGCGGTTGCGCAACATTGGCGGAATCATCATTGTTGATTTTATCGACATGAGCGATGCAGAGCATCGACGCCAGGTACATCGGGCGTTGGAAAAGGCCATGGCGCGGGACCCGGCGCGCAACAAGATTACGGGAGTCTCGGACCTCGGTCTCGTGGAAATGACCCGAAAACGAACGCGGGAAAGCCTGGAACGAACGCTGTGCGAGGCCTGTCCAAGCTGTGACGGTCGCGGCGTTCTCAAAACCGCGGAAACTGTTTGTTACGAAATTTTTCGGGAGATACTGCGTGATGCGCGGGCTTACGAGACCGGAGACCTGATGGTGATTGCATCACCCAAAGTGGTCGAGCGTCTTCTCGATGAGGAGTCGGCCAGCGCTGGAGAACTGGAGTCTTTCATCGGGCGCACCATCGGTTTTCGCGCCGAACCTGACTATGGCCAGGAACAGTTCGACATTGTCCTGCTCTGATACGCCCGGCTCCGGCGCGAGCGGCGTACAGGTCCTGCTTCGATGAGCCAGGATTGGCACCTCGAGGAAAGCCTGCCCCTGCGCGGACTTCACGTGCTGGCGCCCTGGACATGGCTCGCCCTGGTACTGGTGGTGGTGCTCCTGGCCATCTATGTCGCCCTGGGGCGCCTCTTGGTCGCGCAGCTTCCGGCACTTCGGGAGCCGATCCTCGCCAGTCTGAATGAGCGGCTGCCGTTTGAGGTGGAGGCCCGGGAGTTGAGCGGGCAGTGGGTCGGCTTCAGTCCCGAGCTGCGTCTCTCCGGGGTTCTCCTGTCCAGCGGCGATGGCGAAACGGCGCCGCTGGCCCTGTCCGGCGGTCGGCTGCGCATCGACGTGCCCGAGAGTCTGCGCAGTCGTTCCCTGCAGTTATCGCGGCTGGAGGTGCGCGGTCTGTCACTGCAGGCTGAACTCACCGACGAGGGGACGATCGAGTTACAGGGTTTTCGCACCGGCGGTGGTGACGCTCTGCGAAACTGGTTGGAGACCTTCCTGCCGAATGTTGAGCGGGTCCGCCTCAGCGATTCCCGTTTAATGCTCAGCACGGCGCAGGAGACCTTCGATCTGACCCTGGCCCTGAGTCTTGAGCGTGAGGGTAGTGCCCGGCACCTGCAGGGGCGCCTGGACGGTGCCGCGATCAGCCTCGCGATTGACGCCGCCGGTGTGGGCAATCCGCTGAGCCCCGCATCCTGGCGCGGCGACGTGTACACCGACCTGCGCAGCCCGGATCTCGCCGCGCTGGGCAGTCTCTGGGATGGTTTGCAGCTTCCGTTCACCGTTGCGGGAGAGACGTCGACTCAGTTCTGGCTCAATCGTGCCGACGGTGATTCCAAGGCCAGTGTACGTTTATCCAGCCGTAACCTGCGGCTCCAGGAGCGCGGCGGCGCCTGGTCTCTTCCCATGGATGAACTCTCCTTCGAGGCCGCGCTCTCCCAGCGCGCCCGGCACTGGAGTCTCATGACCGAGGATTTCCATGTTGAGCGCGCCGGGGAGATCGTCGATCTCGATCGCGCGCAGTTTGACTGGTGGGGGCAGTCGCTGCGTGTGCGTCTGAAAGACCTCGAACTCGACGATCTTCCCGCGCTTCTCGGCGCCGCCCCGGGTATACCTGCGGGCGTGCGTGAGGTTCTCCCCGAGCTCGCTCCGCGCGGCCATCTCGACTCCATAGAACTGCGCCTCGATGACCTGACGCGTCCAGCACAGACCTGGCGGTTGCGTGCCGATCTGGCGACGGTCGCCCTGGACAGCTGGCGCGGTGCGCCGGCGATGACCGGTGTCAGCGGGTTTCTTGCCCTGGGCCCGAAGGGCGGACGTCTGCAGCTCGATTCCCAGGATCTCAGCATGCACTTCCCCAAGGTTTATCGCGATGCGCTGACCTTCGAAGATGCCGCCGGTGAACTGCGCTTGAGCTGGGATCGGGACGCCCTGTACCTCGACAGCGGCCTCCTCAAGGTCTCCGGTGAAGAAGGCGACGGCAGCGGACTGCTCGCGCTCCATATTCCCCTGAAGCCCACGGATATCGGCATCGAACTCGAACTTCTCATCGGGCTCGAGGATTCGGCGGCGGACTATCGCAATCGTTATCTGCCCTACAAACTTCCTGCCTCGTTGCTCGCGTGGCTCGAAGACAGCGTGCGCGCCGCCGACGTGCCGGTCGGCGGCTTCGTATGGCGCGGCAGCACCAAGCGGGGCCAGAACGCACACCGCACGATGCAGCTGTTCCTCCGGGCGGAGAACGGTGAGCTTGCCTTCGATCCGGCCTGGCCCGCGTTAACAGATCTCTCCGGTACGGTGTGGGTTGATGACGGCCGCAGTTTCGCGCTGATAGACCGGGCGCGCAGCCTCGATGCCGAGGTCCAGGATCTCGTCCTGCGCGTGATAGCAAGCGCCGGCCAGGCGCGGCTGGACGTTGCGGCCGGGGTCAGCGGCGATGCCGCGGCGGCTTCAGCGCTTCTCGCCGACTCACCCCTGGCCGCGCTTACGGCGGGAGTGTTTGCGGATTGGGACTTTGGCGGTCCCGTCAGCGGCGATCTCGCCCTCAGCCTGGCGCTGGGGGTCCCCGGTGCTTCGCCCTGGGTGGATCTGAGCCTTGCGCTCGACGATGTTAACGCGCGCATAGCGCAAGTGGACCTGCCGCTCGACGGCATCAACGGTCAGCTGAACTACAGCAGCGAAACCGGGTTCACGGGCAGTCGTGTACAGGCAACGCTGCTCGGCGGAGGTGTCGACGTCCTGGCCCGGTCGACACCGCGGCGCGGGGGTTTCGATCTTGCCCTTGATGCCACCGTCGACGCCGCGGCCGTGGCGGAATGGCTCGACCTCGATGTCCTCAACTTTGCCAGCGGCGTTGCGGATCTCAGCGGCAGCCTGCGCCTCGACGATGATCGCGGGGCGCACCTCAGCCTCGCATCAGACCTGCAGAACGTCAGCCTCGACGCGCCGGCGCCGTTCGGGAAAACCGACGGACCGCTCCTCCCGCTTTCCCTCGATCTGCCGCTGGTTTCCTCCCCGCGCCTGTCCCTGAGCCTCGGGGAGCGCCTGCGCATGGCTTTTGATTTCAACGAAGCGGGGCTGCAGCGCACGGCGGTAATGCTCGGCGGTGAAGCACCCCCGACCGACGATTGTGACGTGCGCTACTGCCTGGCAGGTCAGCTATCGACCCTGGACCTGAGCGGTTGGAAGGATTTTCAGCGCCGCTATCTCCCCGACGGCGCTGTGCCCGATACCTTGCCCGAAGCAACGCCTGACGCGCTGGACGGCGGCGCCGGCAGCGAAGCCGGCGCGCCCCAAGCATTCAGCTACAGCGTCAGCAGTCTGGAAGTAGGTGACCTGTCGCTGGGAGCGCGACGCTTCGGCCCGGCGCGCATCGACCTGAGTGGCGTTGACCAATCCTGGGGCGGTGAGATTTCTTCAGGTTGGCTCACCGCCAGTCTGACGCGGCCCGGAGGTGCCCTGCAGCTCGCTATTCAAGACCTCGATATCCGCGACTTCGGCGCCGGCGAGCCCGCGGACGTGCGCGATCTCGCGAACGCACTGCCGCCCATGCGCGTAACCGTCGACCGGCTGCGAAGCGGTGACCGGGAGCTTGGCAGCCTTGCCTTTGACCTGCAGCCCCGTCCCGCGCAAAACGCGCTTTACGCCGCGGATTTAAGCGGAACGCTCTGGGGGGCGCAGCTCGCGGATCCCTACGCGGGAATGCTCTGTTGGGCGATGGGGGAGAACGGCGAGGAAACAACGCTGGAAATCGACGCAAGCTTCGCTGATCTCGGTGCGGTAGTGGCGGCCGCGGGCTTTGATCCCAGTCTTGAATCCGAGGCCGGTCGTGCGCGACTGCGCCTGGCATGGCCCGGAGCGCCCGCGGATTTTGACATCGCCGAAACCCGGGGCATGCTGCGCCTGGATGCCGAGCGCGGTCGAGTGCTCGAATCACGTCCCGGGCCGCTGGCGCTGATCGGTTTCCTCAACTTCGCCGAAATCCTGCGCGGCTTGAGCCTTTCACATATGTTCGAAAGCGGCGTTCCCTTTGAAACCGCGGATGCGGAAATGTATCTGCATGGCGGGACGGTGGAAATCGCCGATCTTCAGATCGACGGCGCTGCCAGCAGCTTTGCCTTCAGCGGTGTTTCCGATCTGGAGCGCGGTGAGGTCAACGGAGAACTCGTTGTGACCTTGCCCGTGGCGAACAATCTGCCCTGGGTGGCGGCCCTCGCCGGCGGTATTCCGGTGGCGGCGGGTGTGTTCGTGGTGAGCAAGGTGTTTGAAAAGCAGGTGAACCGCATGTCTTCCGCCGTCTATCAGATCAGCGGCGACATCGAGGCTCCGGAGGTCGAGTTCCGCCGCATCTTCGATGACACGCTTACTCCGACTGCTGCAGCTCGCGAAGGTAGCGGAACAGGCGGCGACTAGCGGCCGGCGGGCGCCCGGCATCGCGTTCGCGGCGCGCTTCACGAAACAGCTGTCGCACATGCTGTCGATCCGCGGCGGGGAAGCGCTCCAGTACCCGACCCAGGGCTTTATCGCCCTGCTCCACGAGCGCGTCGCGCAATTGCTCCACTTCGTGCTGGGCCCTGGCCTCTCCGCGCCGTTCCCGGTGCAGTTCGTCCAGCGCGTCCTGGAGCGGTTGCGGATCGAGGCGACGCATAAGCTTGCCGATGTACTGGCGATGGCGCCGCAGGGCGCTGTGATGGCTTATTCGTCGGCTCTCCCGGATCGCCGCGAGGAGAGCCTCATCGTCAATGGGAATACGCGCAAGCTCTTTCTCGCTGAGGCTGCAGAGGGCCTCGCCAAGTTCCTGCCGCGCGCTCATCTCCCGCTTCCGCGCCGATTTGCTCGGCGTCTCCAAAGCGTCTTGGATCCGGTCGCGCGCCGCGTCGTCAGCCATAGAACACCGTGGCAAGGCCCAGGAAGGACATGAAGCCGACCACGTCGGTTACCGTGGTGAGGATTACGCCGCCGGCGAGCGCCGGGTCGATGTTGAGGCGCTGCAGGGCCATGGGCAGTAGCGCGCCCGTGAATCCCGCGGTTACGAGATTGATCAGCAGGGCCGCGGCGATGATAAGGCCCAGGGTTGTATCGCTGAACCACAGGGCTGCGGCCAGGGCGACAACGAGCGCCCACAGCACGCCGTTCAGGGCCCCGGCCAGCAGCTCGCGGCTGACCAGCCAGGATGAATTGCTGCGATTGACCTGGCCCATGGCGAGGGCGCGCACCAGCACCGTTAGGGTCTGGGTGCCGGCGATGCCACCCATGGATGCCACGATGGGCATGAGTACGGCCAGGGCGACAACCTTTTCGATCGTGTCCTGGAACAGGTTGATCACGGAGGCGGCGATGAAGGCCGTAAGCAGGTTCAGCCCCAGCCAAACGGCCCGGCGTCGCGCGGCCTTGGTGGCCGGAGCGAAGGTATCATCGTCTTCGTCGAGACCGGCGAAAGACATGAGTGAGTGGTCCGCGCCATCGCGGATAACGTCGACGACGTCATCGATGGTGATACGCCCGACGAGAATGCCGTGCTCATCAACTACCGGCGCGGACACCCAGTCGTTGCGTTCAAAAAGACGCGCCACCTCGGCGTCGGGCATCGTGACCGGAATCGGCTTGCGCGAGGTAAGCATGAGTTCCCGCACCGAGCTTCCCGGATCAGACACCAGCAGCGTGCGCAGCGGGAGCAGGCCCACGTAGCGATCATCCCGGGCCACAACGATCAGGGCATCAGTCATTTCCGGTATTTCTTCGTGGCGTCGCAGGTAGCGCAGAACCACATCCAGGGTGAGGTCTGCCCGGATCGTTATGGTGTCCGTATTGGTCAGACCACCCGCGGTGTCCTCGGCATAGACCAAAACCCGTTCGAGCCGGGCCCGGTCCTGTTTATCCATGGCCCGGAGGACCTGCTGGGTAAACTCCTCGGGCAGCTGCTGCAGGATATCCGCGACGTCGTCGTCGTCGAGTTCGCCGGCGAGCTCCCGCACTCGATCGGGCTCCATCGCCTGCAGGAAATCGAGCTGAATCTCCTCGCCAAGCTCATTGAGTACCTCGGCTTCCTGGGGGCCTTCCAGGAGTTGCCACAGGACGTCGCGGTGGCGCGGTGGTGAGGCCTCGAGAATATCGGCGACCTCTCCCGGCTCGAGCTTGCGCAGCATGCGCCGTACATCGCGCAGCGTGCCCGCTTCCAGGGCGCGGGAAATGCTGTCCCGGGAACGCTCGTGATCGTGCTGCAGGGCGGTCATTCGCCTTCGCCGAAGTAGTCTCCCACGAGCTCCGCGAGGGCCTCGTAGGCCGCGTCTTCGTCGGGGCCGTCGATCTCGAGTTCGAGAACGCTTCCCTGGCCCGCCGCGAGCATCATTACGGACATGATGCTTTTGCCATCCACCTGCTGACCGTCCTTGGAGACGCTGATGCGGGCCTCGAAGCGGCTGGCGCAGTTGACGAATTTCGACGCGGCGCGAGCGTGCAGCCCGAGGCGATTGATGATTGTTAGCTCGTCGCGACGCACGCCGGACCTACTGAAGTTCCCGGTGGCGCAGTTGAAGCTGGGGGTGGCGGGGCTGTAGATGCTCATACAGCCGCTTCGCCATGTATACGGAGCGATGGCGGCCTCCCGTGCAGCCTAGGGCTACGGTCAGGTAGGAGCGGGAGCTCTGCTCGTAGGCCGGGAGCCAGCGTTCGACAAAAGCGGAAATATCTTCGAAGAGCTGTTCCGTAATCGCGTGCTCTGCGAGGAATGCCGCGACTTCATCATCAAGACCGGTTTTGTCCCTGAGGGTCTCGGACCAGTGCGGATTGGGCAGCATGCGCAGATCGAAGACCAGGTCCGCATCCACGGGAATGCCGCGCTTGAAGCCGAAGGACTGCAGGAGCAGAGCGAGGTCCTCGGCATCTTTACCCACGAGCCGCTGGCGGATGGCATCACGCAGTTCGTAGATGGTCATGTTGCGCGTATCCAGTGACAGCGTTGCCCGGCGGGCGAGGGGTTCGAGGAGAGCAGTCTCGCTGCGAATCGCCTCGGCGAGGGGCCGGCTCGCATCGCTCAGGGGGTGGCGCCGGCGCGTCTCGCTGAAACGACGGATCAGCGTCGATTCATCCGCGTCAAGGTACAGCACGCGGTAGTTCACCCCGTCCGGCAATTGCTCGAGAATTGCCTCGAAGCCCCGGAGATCGCGCCAGGCTGTACGCGCGTCTATGCACACGGCGATCCCGTTAAAAGTATCGGGCAGATCCGGCGCTGTGTCGCGGACCAGGGCGGGGAGTAGCGTGGCCGGAAGGTTGTCGATGGCGAAAAAGCCTTCGTCCTCGAGCTGGTGCAGGGCCGTACTCTTGCCGGACCCGGATCGTCCGCTGACGATAATCAGATCCACTCAGGCTCCCCGCTGTTCCCAGTTGATGGCCGTGGTATACAGCGCCTCGGAGGTACGGCAGGCTCGAAGGGCGTCGCGCAATTCTTCCTGGGAAAAGAGGCGGGCAATGTCGGCCAGGAGGTTCAGGTGCTCCTGCGTTGCGTCCGCCGGGACGACGAGGGCAAAGATCAGGTCGACGTCGTCTCCGTCCGGGCTTTCAAAATCCGCCGGCGTGCACAGGGTGATCAGTACGCCGGCCGCGGTCTCGCAGTCAGCGAGGCGGCAGTGAGGTATGGCTATACCCTCGCCGAGCGCCGTGCTGCCCAGCTTCTCGCGCGCGAGCATGCCGGCGACGAGTTCCGTGGTGTGCAATCCCTCCTGCTCGCGCGCCAGCGCATCGGCGACGACTTCGAAGATGCGCTTGCGGCTGCCGCCCTGGATCTGGCACAGGGCGCGCTGCGGATTGAGAAGTTCCTGTAAGCAATTCACGGTGATTCCAGCCGCGGCCTCCGGCAATGGTGTTCAGTGGGAGCGGTGCTTTTCCTTGTGCTTGATCAGCTGTCGATCGAGCTTGTCGGCCAGCGCATCGATAGCGGCGTACATGTCGTCCGAGTCGGCGGCGGCAAAGATGTCCTTGCCGGCGATGTGGACCGTGGCTTCGGCTTTCTGTACGAGTTTTTCGACGACCAGGGTCACGTCCATGTTGGTGATCTGGCTGTAGTGGCGCTGAAGCCGCTCGAATTTGGAATCGACGTACTCGCGAAGCGGCTCCGATACCTCGACGTGATGACCACTGATGTTGATTTGCATGGGCTCCTCCTTCGCAGACCTGTGCCTGCCCTGTCAGGTTATTGTGTATTTCGGCCTTGGGTCTACCGCGCTCAGACAAGGCGCTTGCGCTCGTTTGACGGGGGTATGGTCAGGCTGTCGCGATACTTCGCGATGGTGCGCCGGGCCACCTGGATCCCCTGGTCTTCGAGCAGCTGGGCGAGCTTGCTGTCGGACAGGGGCTTGCGCGGGTTTTCGGCGGCGATGAGCTTACGGATGAGCGCGCGTATCGCCGTCGAGGAGCACGCGCCGCCGCTCGTGGTGGCGACGTGGCTTGAGAAGAAGTACTTGAGTTCGAAGATGCCCCGCGGCGTGTGCATGTACTTGCGCGTGGTGACCCGCGAGATCGTCGACTCGTGCATTTCCACCGCCTCGGCGATGTCGGCGAGGACCAGGGGTTTCATGGCCTCTTCGCCGTACTCCAGGAAATTGCGCTGACGCCTGACAATCTCCGATGACACCTTCATCATGGTCTCGTTGCGGCTCTGCAGACTCTTGAGGAACCAGCGCGCTTCCTGAAGGTTGTCGCGAAGATAGGTGTTGTCGGCGCTCGAATCAGCGCGTTTGATCATGCCCGCGTAGTGACTGTTGATGCGCAGACGCGGGGCCGTATCCGGATTCAGTTCCACTATCCAGCGACCTTCTTTCTTGGCGACGAAAACATCGGGGACGATGTACTCGGTGTCGTCGCTTCCGATTCGCTTGCCGGGGAAAGGGTCCAGGGACTGGACGAGGCGCAGCACGTCGCGCAGCTCTTCTTCCGGCAGCTTCATGCGCCGCATAACCTGAGCATAGTCGCCGTTGCTGAGCGGCGCGATGTAGCGTCTGATCAGCGTGCGCGCCTGCTCCAGGTAGGGTGTTTCGGCGGGGAGCGTCTGCAGCTGCAGCGTGAGGCATTCCTGAAGGTCACGGGCGAACACGCCCACGGGTTCGAACTGTTGCAAGGCGCGGAGGACGGCGATGATCTCTTCGGATTCCACCTCCATCTCTTCCGGGAACAGTTCCAGCAGTTCCTCGACGGTACTGGTCAGCCGTCCGCCGTCGTCCGTGGCGTCGATGATGGCCAGGGCGATAGCACGGTCCGTGTCGGACATGCGCGTGAGATTCAGCTGCCAGAGCAAGTGGTCGTGGAGGCTCTCTTCAGCGCCGTTGCGTGCCTCGAAGTCCATGTCATCTGCCATGCCTTCGGCCGGAGGCGGGGCGCTGGAGGGCAGGATGTCCTCCCACTGTGTGTCGACCGGGAGGTCGTCGGGCATGGCCGGCTCGAAATCGGCATTCGCAACGGGATCCGCGGCTTCGAGGTTGGCCTCGGGATCGTTCAGGGGCCCGTCGTGGGACGCGATGTCCGCGTCGGCGCCGTTGATGGTCACGTCACCGGAGTCTTCCTCGACCTCCAGCATTGGATTTTCTTCAAGCGCCTGCTGAATCTCCTGCTGCAGATCCAGGGTACTGAGCTGGAGCAGGCGAATAGCCTGCTGCAGCTGCGGCGTCATAGTCAGCTGCTGACCTAGCTTTAGATGCAGTCCCTGCTTCATGCGCGCTGCGCTCTTACCCTCCGTCCCTAAAGATACGGGCCACCCCCGGTGACCCCTGAGGGCACGAGTGTAGGTGGCGCGTTGCAGCCGTGCAACGCTTTGGCGCAGTTATTGCATTCATCAGCGTCCAGGAACGTGACGGATGTCGCGGGACACCGTGTCGCCGGTTCCGCAGCCGTGCTTGCCCGGGCAAGTCGCGGAGCGGCGGGCCGCGGCGCTGCGCGCCGCGCTTCCAATAGTCAGACAGTTTCGATCGTCGGCTGGCACCGCTTCATAACCTGAAGTTTTCGCCAAGATAGACCTTGCGAACCTGCCCGTTGGCAAGCACTTCTTTTGGCGAGCCCTCAGCGATGATGTGGCCCTCGCCAACGATGTAGGCCTTCTCGCAGATATCCAGGGTTTCCCGAACATTGTGATCCGTGATCAGCACTCCGATACCGCGCTCCTGCAGGTGTTGGATGATGTGCTTTATGTCACCGACGCTGATGGGATCGACCCCGGCAAAGGGTTCGTCGAGGAGGATGAATTTTGGTTCCATGGCCAGGGCGCGGGCGATCTCCACCCGCCGCCGCTCGCCACCGGAGAGGGCCTGTCCCTGGCTGTCGCGAAGATGACTGACGTTGAATTCCTTGAGCAATTCATCGCAGCGCTGGCGTCGATCGCGACGCGAGAGGCCGCGGCGGGTTTCAAGGATCGCAAGGAGATTGTCGGCGACACTCATGCGTCGGAAGATCGACGCCTCCTGCGGCAGGTAGCCGATGCCCCGCCGCGCGCGTTCGTGCATGGGCAGCGCCGTGATGGCGTTCTCATCGATTTCAATGCTGCCGGCGTCGGCACGTACGATCCCGACAATCATGTAGAAACAGGTGGTTTTGCCGGCCCCGTTGGGTCCGAGCAGTCCCACTACCTCAGCGCTCTCGACGCGCAGGCTGACATCCTTGACAACGCTGCGCCCGCGATAGGCCTTGGCCAGATTATGTGCCGCCAGAACCGCCACGCGCGTCCCTCGGTCCACTCTTGGTCCCGCCCTCGTCGCTCTCGGCCGGCGCCGGCTCGACGTCTGCTTCCGGGGCCTGGCCGTCGCTGCCGTCCTGCGATGCCTGTTCAACGACCTCGGCGGGGATGAATACCTGAACCCGGGAAGACTCATCTTCCGAATCGGCGCGCACGCGCTGCTCGGCCATGAAGTAGCGGATGGACTCGCCGGTAACGATCGCTCCCTCCTGCTCGATGCGGGCATCGATGCGCAGAAGGACCAGTTCGCTGGATTTTTCGTAGACGATGCGCTCGGCGCTGGCCTTAACAAAGGGTTTGTCGAGGGCGGGCCGCTGCTGCAGGCGCGCCGGCGCGCCCTGGGCGATGATTCGATCGGCGGCGACCTGATCGTGGAAGATGGTCAGGTTGTCCGCTTCGATGCGCAGGCTGCCCTGAATCAGAACCACATCGCCGCTGTACAGCGTGTAACCCCGGGGTTCGTTGCGTTCGGCGCGCGCGGCCGTGATCTCAATGGCCTGCAGCCGGTCCTCGGGCAGCGCTCGCGGGGCCGGGGCTGGCAGCAGGCCGACCCCCAGGGTTACGAATAGGGCAGCCAGGCCGCGCGGTCTACTGCGACGGAACATACACACTGCGCACGTTGCCGGTGAGCACGGCTACCTCGCGATCGAGCTCCACGTAGAGCCGGTCCGCAACCGTTTCCTGCTCGCCCTGCCAGAGCCGTACGGGAGCGGTGCTGCGCGCTATGTTTTCGGCGACGTGAATGACCATACTCTCACTGAGAAACTCCACACCCTCGGCGGCGTAGCTGAGACTCACGTCTCCCGAGAGATACATGATCTCTGTTTTTTCGATGAGTTCCCCATTTTCCGCCGACGCCCGCCAGCCTTCATCGCCCGCGTGGCCGAAGCGTGCGGGTGTATCAAACTCCGTTCGACCGCGCTCCATGAAGCGGCGGAGTCGGGAGGCGTTGGTGAGGTCCAGCAGCTCTCCGTTTTCGCCGTAGACGCGCGTCGACACCTCGGCGGCATAGCTGTCCGGGACCGGTTCATCGGAGGCCGTGTCCGCGGGCTCTGGCGCGATTTGCACCGGTGGACTTGCGAGAAGGGCATAGACCAGACCGCCGGAGCAGAGCAACAGGGGAATGGACAGGCGTTTTTTCACCGGATGGCAGGCTCCGCGCCGTAGCCAGATTCCAGCTCGGCCCATTCTCCGCGCGCCATGAGCAGCGTTTCGCAGGCTTCTCGAACCGCGGCGTCACCCCCGCGCCGACTGCTGCACCAGTCCGCCGCTTCGCGAACGGCGCGGCTGCCGTCTTCGACGGTGAAGCCCAGTCCCGCCGCCTGGATCGCGCCCAGGTCAGGCAGGTCGTCACCCATGTAGGCACACTCTTCCAGGCCGATCTCAAACTCGCGGCAGAGTTCGCGAAGGGCGGCAAGCTTGTCTTCGCGTCCCTGCACAATTGTGTCGATGCCCAGCTCCCGGGCCCGCCTCTCGACCATGGCCGATCGACGGCCGGTGATTATCGCCACGACGATGCCCGCCCGCTGCAACAGCTTTATACCCAGCCCATCCTTAATATTGAACGATTTGAGTTCTTCTCCGGCGTCGCTGTAGCTGATGCAGCCATCGGTGAGTACACCGTCGACATCGAGGGCCAGGAGGCGGATAGCGCGGGCGCGCTCCCGGTTCACGCGATTCCCGCCTCGAGCAGACCGAGCAGCGTAACGACGCCGGCGATGCTTCCGCCGTCGTCCATGACGACGAGGGCGCTGATATGCCGTTCTTCCATGATACGCAGCGCTTCCGCGGCGAGGAGGCCTCCGCTGATCGTGGCGGGGTCGGCGCTCATCACGTCTCCGATGGTCGTGCGATGAACATCGATCTGCTGGTCCAGGGTGCGGCGCAGGTCTCCATCGGTAAACACGCCGAGCAGACCGCCGGCGTTGTTCACAATGGTGGTCATGCCGATGCCCTTGGCGCTGATCTCAAGAAGCGCGTCCGCGAGAGGAACATCCGTAGAGACGCGGGGCACTGCGTCCCCGGCTCGCATAACGTCTTCCACCTTAAGCAACAGTTTGCGCCCCAGAGCCCCACCCGGATGGGAAAAGGCAAAGTCCTCGGCGGTGAAGCCCCTCGCTTCAAGCAGGGCGATGGCCAGGGCGTCGCCCATAACCAGGGCGCAGGTCGTACTCGAAGTCGGGGCCAGGTCCAGAGGGCAGGCCTCGATCGCGGCGCCCGTATTCAGGTGTGCATCGGCGGCCTGGGCGAGGGTCGATTCCGGGGCACCGGTCATGGCGATAAGGGGCGTACCGAGGCGCTTGAGCAAAGGCAGGAGCGTGAGCACTTCCGGGGTCGTACCGCTGTTTGACAGTGCGATGACGCAGTCGGCGGTGGTGACCATACCCATGTCGCCGTGGCTCGCTTCGCCCGGATGTACGAAGAAGGAAGGCGTGCCCGTGCTCGCGAGGGTAGCGGCGAGTTTGGTACCGATGTGGCCCGACTTGCCCATCCCACTGACGACCACGCGCCCCTCAATGCCAAGAATGAGTTCGCAGGCCCGCTCAAAGTCGGGGCCAAGGCGTTCTTCCAGGGCCGACACCGCTTCGGCTTCCATGCGGATCGTGCGCTGCGCCGAAGACAGGAAGCCGGCCATTTCGGTCATAGGAATTTAGGTGGTCTCGAATAGTACGTAATAGTACAGCGCGTACCCGGCGCAGAACAGCAGCCCGATACCCCGGCCGAGGTAGCCATGCTCCGCCTCTGCCCGGGGGTGGCCACGGCCGGCATAGACCGCAGCGGCGAAGACAAGCGTTGCCACGCACATGGCGCCGTAATCCCTTAAAAGGAAGTTTTCGGGCAACTGCTCCGGTGCCAGCAGGCCCGGCATGGCCATAACCACGAGAAGGTTGAACATATTGGAGCCGATGACGTTGCCGATGGCGATCTCCGCGTGACCGCGGACCGCACTTGCCACCGTCGCCGCCAACTCGGGGAGACTCGTGCCCACGGCGACGATGGTCAGGCCAATAATCAGCTCGGAAACGCCGAGCATCGATGCCACGGCGCTCGAGCCCCACACCAGCGCCCGGGAACTGGCAATCAGCAGTACGAGGCCCGCGGCGAAGGCCAGCGCCGCCTTCGTGGGCCCCAGGTGAGGCAGTTCATCGTCGTCAAGGCCCGCCGCCGGATCCGCTTCGGCCACCTGCGAGTGAATCATGCGTCCCATGATGAGAAAGAGCGCTGAAAGCATCAGCAGCGCGTCCATGCGTTCGAGTTCGACATCGATAAGCAGCAGTCCCGCCCCGGCGGTGACCGCCAGCAACGTCGGCATCTCGCTGCGCATGCAGCCCGGATACACCTGGATGGGCGCAACCAGTACCGTGATGCCCAGGACCAACCAGATATTCGCGATATTCGAGCCGACGGCATTGCCGATGGCGAGGCCGCCAGAGCCCGCGAGGGCGGCCGTGATGGATACGAGGATTTCGGGCGCCGAGGTGCCGAGGGATACGATTGTGAGCCCTATAATCACGGGAGAGAGCCCGGCGTTTTCGGCGATCGAAGCGGCGCCGGCTACAAACAGATCGGCGCTCCACACGAGCACGGCGAATGCTATGAGCACCGTGATCAGGGGAACGATCACGGCGACGGCAAACGCAGCGAAGCTAGGGGTGTTTCAGGCATCAATCAGCGCAGGGGTGACACTGCGACCCAGGGTTGAACCGCGGGCCCCGAGACGCTGTCCAAGACCGAGGCAGGAATGGCCGAGGCAGCCCTGGGCCGCGTTATTGTGTGATCCATGGGTGCGAGCGAGATGTCCTTGAAACCGTGTAGAATGCGCGCCCGCCAGGCGAGGCGGTCTTCGAGGGGCGGCGCAGTATACCCGCTAACGCCGAGTCGTACAGCCGCGCGAGCGTCCGAACTGTGAGTCGGGTCAAGGAGATAGAAGGCAGAGCGATGGAAAAGCATGCAGACACTCATGCAGTCACTTACGCAGCAATGGCCAAAGCGGATATTGCGCATGAACCTCCGGGCCGCTATGCAACGCCTCGCCCTCGGGCCGCTGCAGCCCTGAATACGCCCGCGGGTGTGGTCACACGCGGGATGAGGAATGCGTTGAACATAGCGCGCCGAACTTCGTTTTCAAGGACGCGCATGAAGATCGGCCTTGCGGTCGTCATGATGTTGCTGGGCCTCTTCGCGACCGGGGTCCGCGCCCAGGAAGATTCAGGCGATGAGACGACGGTGGACCCACGCAGTCAGAGTGCCGAAGATGTGCTTCGGGACACGACGACGCGGATGCTCGCGGTCATCGATGAGGCTCGCGACTATGTCGACGACGATCCGGAGCGTTACTACGCCGAGGTGGAGAAGGTGCTCGACCCGGTGGTCGACTATCGCGGCTTCGCCCGCGGTGTCATGGGCCAGTACGCGACGAGTGCGCGCTACCGCAGCCTTGACGAGGCCGGGCGAGATAAGCTCCGCGGACAGCTCAATCGCTTCAGCGATACTATGCGCCGCGGACTTGTGCGCACCTACAGCAAGGGCCTGCTGGCCTTCGGTGGCACGCGCGTAGAAATCGACGACAGCGGCGCGGGGGACGTGACCGACGAGCGCGCAACGCTGCGTCAACTCATCTACAGTGAGTCCGGGCAGCCCTATGTCGTGGTGTACCAAATGGCGCGAAATGGCGATGGTTATTGGCAAATGCGTAATCTGATTGTCGAGAGTGTCAATCTGGGCCAGATCTATCGCAGCCAGTTCGAGGCCGCGGCGCGCAAGTCCGGAGGTGACCTGGACGAAGTGATCGACAACTGGAGCGCTGATTCCCTCGAAGAAGCCTGAAGCCTAACTTCGACCGGCCAGGCCGTAATCGCGCACCCGGCAAACGCGTGTTGCCTGTTTGACGGCCGCAAGCTGCCGAGGCCAGGCGCGATCCCCACGCCCTGCTCCAGGTCGCCTGTGGGGAGCTGGAACGGTCTTCGCAACGAATCAAGGAGATAGAAATTGGACGCGAAGCGGGTAGAAGATTTGGTCGATGGCGTCCTGCGCGAGGCTGATGCCGACGTCGAGATCCGTGTGGACGGCGCTGGCGCCAACTACAACATAACGGTAGTCAGCGACGTGTTCACCGATCAGCGCCCGGTGAAGCGCCAGCAGACCGTCTATGCCGCGCTACGCGAAGCGATAGCGGCGGGCACGATCCACGCCGTTAACATCCAGACCTATACCCGCGATGAGTGGAGCGCCCGCGACGCCTGACGCGCGGTCTGAGCTGGTTCCATGGACAAACTTCTCATACGCGGTGGCCGGCGATTGGATGGCGAATTGCGCATCTCCGGCGCCAAAAATGCGGCACTCCCGATACTGGCGGCCACGCTTCTCGCCGACGAGCCGGTTATCGTCAGCAATCTGCCACACCTCCACGACATCACGACGATGATCGAGCTCCTCGGATGCATGGGCGTCGACCTGACCATCGACGAGCGTATGAGCATTGAAGTCGACGCTCGGAGCATCACGCAGTATGCGGCACCGTATGAGCTTGTTAAGACCATGCGTGCGTCAATCCTGGTACTTGGGCCAACGCTGGCGCGGCACGGTCGGGCCCGGGTTTCTTTCCCCGGCGGCTGCGCCATTGGCAGTCGCCCGGTCGATCTGCACCTGCGCGGGCTCGAAGCCATGGGTGCTCGCGTGGTAGTCGACGGCGGCTATATCAACGCCTCCGTAGATGGTCGCCTGCGCGGGGCGCACATCGTGCTCGACACGGTGACCGTGGGCGGGACGGAAAATCTGCTGATGGCGGCCACCCTGGCCGAGGGACGCACGGTGATCGAGAACGCCGCGCGCGAGCCCGAAGTGGTGGATCTGGCGCATTGCCTTATCGCCATGGGTGCGAAGATCAGCGGTCATGGCACCGACCGTCTGGTTGTGGATGGCGTCGACCGGTTGCACGGCTGCAGCTACGAGGTGATGCCCGATCGGATCGAGGCCGGCACCTACCTTGTGGCGGCGGCGGCCACCGGCGGGCGCGTACACCTGCGCGAGGCGCGGCCCGAGCACCTCGAGGCCGTGCTGCAGAAGCTCGACGAGGCGGGCGCGGAGACCCGCTGTGGCGAAGACTGGATTTCGCTGGACATGCACGGTCGCCGGCCGCGAGCAGTGAACATTCGCACCGCGCCCTACCCGGGATTTCCCACGGACATGCAGGCGCAGTTCACCGCCATGAATGCAATAGCCGATGGAACGAGTACGGTGACGGAAACGGTGTTCGAAAACCGGCTGATTCAGACCCATGAGATGAATCGCATGGGAGCGAAGATCACCATCGAGGGCAATACCGCCGTTATCGTGGGGCAGCCCCACTTGAATGGTGCGCCGGTCATGGCCACCGATCTGCGCGCCTCGGCCAGCCTCGTGATTGCGGGCCTGGTCGCCCGCGGCGAGACCCTTATCGAGCGCATCTACCATATCGATCGCGGCTACGAGTGCATCGAGGAAAAGCTCCAGGCTCTCGGTGCGGATATCCGCCGCGTCGCTGAACGACCCCCGGCGGTGAGCGAAAAGCCGACAGCGGAGGCGGCGGATCGTGCCTGAAACGAAGCTCACGCTGGCGTTGACCAAGGGCCGGATTCTCCGCGAAACCCTGCCGCTCCTGGCGAAGGCCGGCATCGAGCCCCGCGAGGATATGGCCGCCAGCCGCAAGTTGATTTTCCCCACCACCCGCGACGATCTGCAGCTGGTTGTCATGCGGGGTGTGGACGTCCCCGTCTACGTCCGTTACGGCGCGGCGGCGCTGGGTGTCGTCGGTAAGGACACTCTCCTCGAACAGGGGGCGGAGGGCGTCTACGAGCCCCTGGATCTGCGCATCGCGCCGTGCCGTCTCATGACCGCGGCGCCGGTGGGCTACGTGCCCTCCCGGGGGCGCATTCGCGTGGCGACCAAGTTCGTCAATGTGGCGCGGGAGCACTTCGCCCGGGCCGGGCTGCAGGTCGAGTTGATCAAGCTCTATGGCGCGATGGAGCTCGCTCCGGCCATGCAACTCGCCGACATGATCGTGGATATTGTGGATACCGGGAACACACTGCGGGCCAACGGCATGGAGCCGCGCGATGAAATCGCCCGGGTCACGTCGCGTCTGATTGTCAACAAGGCGGCGCAGCGCTCGCATCACGGCGCGATCAGCGCTCTTGTCGCATCGATTGGCGAAGCCGTCGAAGCCTGATGCGCCTGCGTCGTCTGGACAGCACGGCCACGGGGTTTGCCGAGGCACTCGCTGAACTCGCCGTCCCCCAGGACAGTGGCGACAGCACCGTGGCTGCCACGGTAGCCGGCATTATCGACGACGTGCAGCGCCGCGGAGACGCAGCGCTCCTGGAATACACCGGGCGCTTTGATCAGCGGGAGGCCGCGTCCCTTGCCGAGCTTGAGGTCGACGCCGCCGCCCTGCGATCAGCCCTTGAGTCCCTGCCCGCGGCGCAGCGCGATGCCCTCACGGCCGCGGCCCGGCGAATCCAGGCGTTTCACGAGCGTCAACTCAGCGAAGGCTGGACTTTCCAGGACGATCACGGCAATCGCCTCGGGCAGCGAGTCACCGCTCTTGAGCGCGTCGGTGTGTATGTCCCGGGGGGCAAGGCGAGCTATCCCTCGTCGGTGTTGATGAATGCCCTTCCGGCGCGCGTAGCCGGTGTTGGCGAAATCATCATGGTGGCTCCCACGCCCGGTGGCGAGGTCAATCCGCTGGTGCTGGCTGCGGCCGCCCTGGCGGGGGTGGACCGGGTGTTCTGCGTGGGAGGAGCCCAGGCTGTCGCGGCCCTTGCCCTGGGCAGCACCGGCATACCCCGCGTCGACAAGATCGTGGGCCCCGGTAATCGTTTCGTGGCCGAAGCCAAGCGGCAGGTCTTCGGTCGCGTAGGTATCGATATGATCGCCGGTCCCTCGGAGATTCTGGTCATCTCGGACGCAACGGCGGATGCCGACTGGATCGCCATGGACCTGTTCTCCCAGGCCGAGCACGATGAAAGCGCCCAGGCGGTGCTGGTGTCGCCCAGCGCCGGGCACCTCGATGCGGTGGCCGAGGCGATCGAGCGCCTTCTGCCGACGATGCCGCGAGAAGACATTATCCGCGCTTCCCTCGAGCGTCGCGGTGCGCTCATCAAGGCCCGGGATTTGAAGGACGCCGCGGCCGTCAGCAACGCTCTCGCCCCCGAACATCTCGAGCTCGCCGTTGCCGACCCCGACGCGCTGCTGCCCCAGATCAGCGCCGCGGGCGCGATCTTCATGGGGGTATACAGCTGCGAGGCTCTCGGGGACTACTGCGCGGGGCCCAACCATGTGCTCCCGACCGCGGGCACGGCGCGCTTTTTCTCGCCGCTGGGTGTCTATGATTTCCAGAAACGCAGTTCCATCATTCACTGCAGCCGCGAGGGTGTGCGTCCCCTGGCCGCCGTGGCGGAGACCCTGGCCGAAGGCGAAGCGCTTCCCGCTCATGCCCGGAGCGCGGCCTTGCGGCGCTGAGGTCGGTCATCGAGCCGCAACTTCCGGTCAACGCTTACCGGTATCGATCATTTCTGCTTGCCGTCAGGCGTCGGCGGCGGGTCGCTGCGTTCCAATCACGGCACTCAGGTCGAGCGTGCTCCCCTGGCGTTCCACCGTGATTGGCAGGCGGTCACCGGGACGCAGCAGAGATACTTCGTACATGCTCAGCCGAATATCACCCACAGGCTCGTCGTTGAAGTGCGTGATGATGTCGCCGGCGCGGAGCCCGGCCCGGGCCGCTGGACTCTCCGGGGCAACTCCGCGGACCAACAGCTGCGGTGCGGAGGCGTCAGGTGCTCGGGGCAGCTGTTCGACCTGAACGCCCAGCCAGCCGCGGATCACCCGTCCGAAGCGGATCAGGTCATCCATCACGAACTCGGCAAGGTTGGAAGGAATGGCCAGGGAAATGCCGATACCGGTATTGCCCACGCCGACGCCGTCGCTGGAGGTATAGATCAGGCTGTTAATGCCGACCAACGCGCCCTCGGTGTCTACCAGGGCGCCACCGGAGTTCCCCGGGTGAATCACCGCATCGGTCTGAATAAAACCTTCGTAGGTCTCCGGATTCATCCCGAAGCGGCCCAGGCCCGACACGATTCCCTGGGTCACGGAATGGCCAAAACCCAGGGGATTGCCAATCGCCAGGACGACATCGCCTACCGAGAGCCGATCTGAATTGGCGAGTGCGATAGCGCTCAGATTGTCCAGCTCAATGTGCAGGGCGGCGAGGTCCGTATCGCGATCACGACCCACGACCGTGGCCGCGGCGTCACGACCGTCGCTGAGTAGGACCTGAATGGCTTCTGCTCCCTCAATCACGTGGTTATTGGTGAGAATGTATCCGTCGTCACGCATGATTACCCCGGAGCCGAGGGAGCGTTCGATGCGCTGGCGCGGCACACCTCGCGGTATGCGCATGAATGGGTTGTTGAGCAGAGGGCTGGGCGCCCGCACACGGCGCGCCGTGTAGATATTCACCACGGACGGCGTGGCGCTCGCCACGGCATAGCGATAGCTGTTGCGCTCGGCCCCCGCCGTAGACGCGCCCTGGTGCCCCGGCGTCTGCTTCAGAAAAAGCAGACCGGCGAGCACCCCGGTAATCACGGGCCAGATCAGAAAGCTCAGTGCCGAGCGCATGGCGTCTCGCTTCAGCGGTCCAGGACCGCAGAGTATATGATGCGGGCCCCTCGAATGGTGCCCCGGGATGCAAGCATGGCATGTGACCTTCACGAACTGGTGGGCTACTGCGATGAGCTATTGCAGAGCGCTCGCTTCCGAGACTACTGCCCCAACGGGCTGCAGGTCGAAGGTGCGAAGCGCGTCGCGCGTGTCGCCGCGGCCGTCACCGCCAATCAGTCGGTGCTGGACGCCGCGGTAAAGTGGGATGCCCATGCGCTGATGGTGCACCACGGCTATTTCTGGCGCGGTGAAGACGCCGAGATCGTGGGAATGAAGAAGCGACGCCTGGCCACCTTGCTCGGCGCCGAGATGAGCCTGCTGGCCTATCATCTGCCTCTGGATGCTCACGGAACGCTGGGCAACAACGCCCAGCTTGGCCAGCGCCTTGGTTTTCCCGCCGGAGAGCCGCTCGATCCCCAGGACTCCACCTCGGTGGGTTCGGTCGCCACCTTACCGGAGCCGCGTCGCCTGGCCGAGCTGTGCGCTGAAATCCGTGAACTCACCCATCGGGACCCATTGCTTATTGGAAGCGAGCAGGATTCGGTGCGCCGTGTGGCCTGGTGCACGGGCGCGGCGCAGGGCTATGTGGAGCGCGCCGCCGCGCGCGGAGCCGAGCTCTACATCTCCGGGGAAATCTCCGAACAGACTGTCCACAGTGCCCGGGAACTGGGTATTGCCTACATCGCCGCGGGCCACCACGCCACCGAGCGCTACGGCGTGCAGGCCCTCGCAGCCCACGTGGCCGAGGCCTTCGACCTGGAGTGGACGTTCATAGACAGCGACAATCCGGTCTAGGGCGCGGGACTTAGCCCGGCACAGCCCAAACTTGCCGCGCCGTGTGGGTCACAATGGTGGAAATCCGGACTGGGCCGACGGGTGCGCGTCCATATAGCCCGCGGCCCCCGAGGCTGCCCGCTACGGACTCGCTTTCGCGCCATCCGGGGGCACGTCCGCTCCGTCGATGCCAAACCGTTCGTTTAGAACACCCGGCTCGTCCGGCGAGGACTTGGGCGCGTAATCCCGCGGCGGTTCCACCTGGACGCTGCTGCCCTCGATGGTGTCGCCCGTGTCGTCCTCAGACGTCGGCGCGGCGAGGGCATCGAAGCGCGCTCCACTGCCCGAGGAGCACAGCGCCGCGGCGCCCTCGGCGATCTGCTCATAAACCTCGCGATAGTTTTCGGTCAGGGCATTAAGTTTTCCTGCCGTTTCCGCGAAATGGGTGTTCACGCGCTGCTCGTAGCGGGCCCGTTCGTCGCGCAGCGAATCCAGTTCACTTTGCAGCTTCCGGTTCTCCGCGCTTCCCGGCGCACCGCGGCGCCCGATAAAGTAGCCGATAAACAGGGCAATAATGGCTCCGATGAGAACCGTTATCACCTGTTCCTGCGTGACTCCTTCCAAGACGAGCTCCTTGCACCGTGGGCGGGGGGCGGAGTATAGCCGCGGCGTGTTTGGTGTCATAGAGCGATTGCCATCGGCTTGGCCTCACGAGTAAGGTTCGCGCCCGGAGCCGTCTGCCGCGAGCTTGCCCGGCGTCGAGCGCCCGGCCTTTACCACTGCGCGGGCGATAGCCCGGCGCAACAGCGAAAAACGAAGCGGAGCCGGACGGGTAGTGCGTGCCTGGGCTCACGAGGCAACCCCCGGAAGCAAACAGGCAATGACACCCTGGGAACGGTACCAGCAGGACTTAAGCCGCGACGACTTCAGTCACGACGAGGCACAGGAGGCCGCCGTGGGCGCGCTTCAGGACCTGTACGAGCGCCTGCTGCAGCGGCGCGAGGCCCACAGCGGGTTTGCCGGTCGCCTGCGTCGTCGCTTCGGCGCTGGCCGGGCTCCGGAGCGCGGCCTCTATTTCTGGGGGGGCGTGGGCCGCGGCAAGACCTACCTCATGGACGCGTTCTATGACTGCCTTCCCTTTGACCGTAAGCTCCGCGTGCATTTTCACCGCTTCATGCAGCGCGTGCATCGCGAGCTCACCGAACTCAAGGGCGAGGAAAACCCGATCGAGAAGATCGGGGACAGACTGGCGCGGGAGACCGATGTCATCTGCTTTGACGAGTTCTTCGTCAGCGACATCGCCGATGCCATGATCCTGGCCAATTTTCTCGACGCGATCTTCGCGCGGGGCATCAGCCTCGTGGCGACGTCCAACATTGCGCCCGAAGGCCTTTACGCCGACGGTCTGCAGCGCGCCCGCTTCCTGCCCGCGATTGACCTGCTCATGGAGCACACGGCAGTGCTCAATGTGGACGCCGGGACCGACTACCGCCTGAGGACGCTTGAGCAGGCAGAGCTCTACTACGCGCCTCTCGGCCCCGAGGCCGATGCCGGGATGGAGGCAAGCTTCAGCGCCCTGGCCCCGGATACGGTGCAGCACTGGCAGCGCATCGAGATCAACGGACGCTACCTCACCTGTCGACGCCTCGCCGACGATGTGGCCTGGTTCGAGTTTCCCGAACTGTGCGAAGGGCCACGCTCGCAGAACGACTACATCGAACTGGCTCGCGAGTTTCATGCCGTCCTCCTGTCCGGCGTTCCACGTATGGGTCCTCCCGAAGACGACCAGTGCCGGCGCCTGATCAATCTGGTCGACGAGTTCTACGACCGCAATGTGAAACTGGTGGTTGCGGCCGAAGCTCTTCCCATGGAGCTGTATAGCGGCACACGGCTGGAATTTGAGTTCGAGCGCACGATCTCTCGCCTGCGGGAGATGCAGTCCCGCGACTACCTGGCTGCGCCGCACCGGCCCTAGCAGTGCTCGATCACATGGCGCATCCGGCCTAAGTCTGGCCAGCTACGGCGCATTGCTGCGTTACGCTGGGGTGGGGGACGCTTCACTCCGCAACACGCCGTAGCTGGCTGGCTTTTCGGTACGCGATGCTGCCGTGGGCTTCTGGTGAATACAGGTGCGTCGCATGAATCCGGCGAGGCACGCCGCACAGCGCTTCGCGCCTGAGCACACGCGAGCCTAGGGTGCGCATCGATGCGTTCGGTTGTGGGCGGATCGGGTCCTGTTCGCGTGGCGAGCGTCCCCGGCTCAGCGAGTTAAGTGAACAGGGCCCGGCCCGGGACGACGGGGCACGGCCAACCCATCGGGAGGCCATCGATAATCGCGGATTTCTTGCTTGCCAAAGCGGTGCGGCGTCAGTAAAATCCGCGCTCTTTTTTTGGCCTCCCGAGGCAAAAGTAATGAAAACCTACAGCGCAAAGGTAGGCGAAGTCGCGCACGACTGGTTTGTCGTCGACGCCACCGACAAGACGCTCGGGCGCCTGGCCGCCGAGATCGCGCATCGTCTGCGCGGCAAGCACAAGGCGGAGTACACCCCGCACATCGACACCGGCGACTACATCGTTGTGGTTAACGCCGAGAAAGTCCGCGTGACCGGTGCGAAGCGCACGGACAAGATGTACCACCGCCACACCGGTTACCCGGGCGGTCTGAAGTCCGTATCGTTTGAAAAGCTGATCGAGAAGGCCCCCGAACGCGCCATCGAGAGCGCCGTGAAGGGTATGCTGCCCCGCAATCCGCTGGGCCGCGCCATGTTCCGCAAACTGAAAGTCTACGCCGGCGATGCGCACCCGCACGCCGCGCAGCAGCCGCAGCCGCTGCAGCTTTAGGAGTCAGGATGAGCATTACTCAGTACTACGGCACCGGTCGTCGCAAAACGTCCACCGCACGCGTTTTCCTGCGCAGCGGTGCCGGTAGCATCACCGTCAACGAGCGCCCGCTCGATCAGTATTTCGGGCGCGAAGTGGCGCGCATGATCGTGCGTCAGCCGCTTGATCTCGTCGAGATGGGCGAAAATTTCGATATCAAAGTGACCGTCGAGGGTGGCGGGAGCTTCGGTCAGGCCGGTGCGATCCGTCACGGCATCACACGGGCGCTCATCGAGTACGACGAGTCGCTTCGGGGAACGCTGCGCCGAGCCGGGTTCGTGACGCGCGATGCGCGCGAAGTCGAACGCAAGAAAGTTGGTTTGCGCAAGGCCCGGAAGCGCCCGCAATTCTCCAAGCGCTGATCTCGAGGCGCAGCAACGCCGGCGCTCTGCCGCCCGTGTGCATCCGGATATGAGCGCCGCCTCCACCGCCGAAAACCCGCGTCCAGCCGATGCGGGTTTTTTTTGCTCTCGTTTCCTCGCCTGGCCCTGAGCCAGGCCCCGATTCGAGGCCTGGATCACGCTTCGCCGGGGCTGCCTCGACTTTTGTCCAAGTTTGCTGAGAAATCAATGATTTGGAAGATCGAATTGGTGGCTTGTGTGCGTATAGATTCTTGTCTATGCACAGCAAAGTCTTTACCATTCGCCGCCTTTTGAATCGTAGTGGTACCGGCCCGCCCGGCGCTTGCGCCGCCTTTCGCGCCTGCAAGCTGCGCAAGTCCGGGCCCGCGGGTCGGTCACACTTTGCGGAAGTTGTAGAGGGCCCGTGGGCAGCGTGGGTAACAGGGCCTGCGATAGGGTCGGCGAAAGGGCCAGCGATAGCGCCCGCGGGTGAGGGCCTTGCGGGTGTTCATGCGGGAATGCGCGGCGCGCCAGCTATTTCGGGTTCGATGCGGGCTCCGTCAATGCTGAGTCTCCGGGCCTCGGTCCTGGCTGACGGCACTGCGGACCGGATGCCCAGCGACAGGCGTCTGTCCGGCGACAGGCGTCCGGGCGATGAACGGTCTGGCGAAACGCGACATCGCTTCGTGCAAAACGGCGACAGGCAGCACAGCAACAGGACGACAGGCGTCGAGGCACCGCGTCGGGGCGCGCTCCGATCGTCCGACATCAACAAGGAGTAGGTTCACCATGGCAACTGCGACAGCATCAGCGGCCCCCGGAACAACCACGCAAGAAGATCTCATTGACGAAAAGCGCCGTCGCTTTCTTACGGTGGCGACCAGTGGCGTAGCGGCGGCCGGCGTCGTCGCGGCGGCCGTGCCATTCCTGGGATCCTGGAACCCCTCCGCGAAGGCCAAGGCCGCGGGTGCTCCCGTCAAGGCGGACATCGGCAAGCTCGAGCCCGGCGCGATGGTGGTCATCGAATGGCGCGGTAAGCCGGTTTACGTGGTGCGCCGCACCCCGGAAATGCTCGAAACGCTCGCCGCCATAGACGGCGATCTTAAAGATCCCGATTCCGCCATTTCCAAGCAGCCTGAATACATCTCCGGGCGTGAGCGCAGCCTGCGGCCGGAACTTCTCGTGGTCGAGGGGCTGTGTACACACCTTGGGTGCGCACCAAAGTACCGGCCGGAGGTCGGCGCTGCGGATCTCGGCGGTGACACCTGGGTAGGTGGGTTCTTCTGCCCGTGCCACGGTTCCAAGTTTGATCTCGCCGGGCGCGTATTTGCAGGCGTGCCGGCCTCGGCGAATCTCGTCGTGCCACCTTACTCTTTCGAAGGCTCTAACGTCGTGGTGATCGGCGTCGATGCGGAGGCAGCCTGATGGCTAACATGTTGGTCGGTCTGCGCGACTGGGTGGACGCACGTCTTCCCATAACGCGTGCGTGGAACACGCATATGGGCGAGTACTACGCGCCCAAGAACTTCAACTTCTGGTATTACTTCGGCGTGTTCTCGCTGCTTGTGCTCGTCAATCAGTTGCTTACCGGCATCTGGCTGACGATGAATTACACGCCCAGCCAGGAGGACGCCTTCGCCTCCGTCGAATACATCATGCGCGACGTCGATTACGGCTGGATCCTCCGATACATGCATTCCACGGGCGCCTCAGCGTTTTTTATAGTCGTGTACCTGCACATGTTCAGAGCGCTGATCTACGGTTCCTACAAGAAACCGCGGGAGCTGATCTGGGTTTTCGGCATGCTTATTTTTGTCGTGCTGATGGCCGAGGCCTTTGTTGGCTACGTACTCCCCTGGGGGCAGATGTCCTACTGGGGCGCGCAGGTGATCATTTCGCTCTTCGGAGCCATCCCGGTTGTGGGTGAAGGTATCGTTACCTGGATCCGAGGTGATTACCTGATTTCCGGTATCACCTTGAACCGTTTCTTCGCTCTGCACGTGGTGGCGCTGCCGATCGTGCTCCTGGCCCTCGTGGTACTGCACATCCTCGCGCTTCACGAGGTCGGCTCAAACAACCCCGACGGCGTCGAGATAAAAAAGAACAAGGGACCCGACGGCATTCCCCTGGACGGCATCAAGTTCCATCCCTATTACAGCGTTCATGACGTTCAGGCGATTGCTGTATTCCTGTTCGTCTTCTGCGCCATCATGTTCTTTATGCCCGAGATGGGCGGGTATTTCCTCGAGCACGCTAACTTCGAGCATGCCAACGCGCTAAAGACGCCGGATCATATCGCGCCGGTCTGGTATTTCACACCGTTCTACTCCGTGCTGCGTGCCGTTCCCGATAAGTTCTGGGGCTTTGTGGCTTTCGCAGCCAGCGTGGCAATCCCCTTCGCCCTTCCCTGGCTCGACCGCTCGCCGGTGAAGTCCTGGCGCTACCGCGGCAACCTCAACAAGTGGATGTTGATCGTGTTCGCCGCCTCGTTCCTCATCCTGGGTGTGCTCGGCGTGAAAACACCAACGGCGGGACGCACGTTCCTCGCGCAGATCTGCTCGATTTTCTATTTCGCGTTCTTCCTGCTCATGCCGGTGTGGAGCGCCATGGACAAGCCGAAACCCGTACCGGAGCGCGTTACCATGGACGGCGGCATCGGCGCCCTTGGCTCGCTGGCCGGTCTGGTGCTGATCCTTGCGCTTACCTTTATCCCGCTCAAGGTAGTGGGCGCCGAGTCGGCCTATGACTGCGGCACCATGCCCTGCGACGAGATCGACCTCGACATCGGAGACACGGCGTCTCTACAGCGCGGCGCCAGCGCCTACATGAATTACTGCATGGGCTGCCACTCGCTGCAGTACGCGCGCTACAACCGCGTCGCCGCGGACCTCGGCATCCCCGAGGACATGATGCAGGGGAACCTGATTTTCGATCCCGCGGTGAAGGTCGGGGCCCTTATGGACAACGCCATGGATGGCGATCGCGCCAAGAAGTGGTTCGGCGCCGAGCCGCCGGACCTGACCCTTGTGGCCCGCGCTCGCCAGCCCGATTGGCTCTACACCTATCTGCGGAATTTTTATCAGGACGACACCCGTCCCTATGGCGTCAACAATCGGGTTTACCCCAACGTTGGCATGCCCCACGCCCTGCTTGAACTGCAGGGGCTCCTGGCCTGCGCGCCCGGGGAGGCCCACGGTGGCGAGGTCGAACCGATCTCGGGCACCGAAATGGCCGGCCACGCCGATGAGTGTGGTCAGCTGGTCGTGGCCGAGGAAGGTCGCATGACCATCGACGAGTTTGACGGTCGGATTTACGATCTGGTCAACTTCCTTGCCTACATGGCGGAGCCCATGAAGGCCGACCGCCAGCGCATCGGCATTTATTCCCTGCTCTTCCTTGCGGTATTCTTCGTCTTTGCCACGCTGCTCAACCGCGAATACTGGAAAGACGTACACTGACGACCGCTGTGCGGTACCACGATCATCCGATCGTGGGTGTCTCGTTTTAGCCACGGTGGCGTGAGGACCAACCTCCCGCCGCCGTTCGCGTTTTTGCATTTCTTCTTTTCATTGGGGCCCAGGCTTTACCATGATCTTTTACTCCGACCCGACTTCCCACTACAGCCACCGAGTCCGCATAGTCCTTGCGGAAAAAGGCGTTTCGGCGGAGGTGATTGATGTTGATCCAGCGCACCCACCCCAGTCGCTGTCGGAACAGAATCCCTATAACTCGTTGCCCACGCTCGTGGATCGGGAGCTGTCGCTCTACGAGACGCGTGTAATGATGGAGTACCTCGATGAGCGCTTTCCCCATCCACCGCTGCTCCCGGTGTATCCCGTCGCTCGTGCCGAGAGTCGTCTGTTCATGCATCGCATCGAGCAGGATTGGTGCACGCTTATCGAGTCGATCCAGAACTCCCGCAGCGACAACGTGGTGAAGCGCTCCACGAAAGAGCTGCGCGAAGGCATCCTGGCGATCGCGCCGATTTTCGGCGAGAAACCCTTTTTCATGAATGATGAGTTCACGCTCGTCGACTGCTGCATCGCACCAATCCTGTGGAGATTGCCCACCTTCGGCATCGATATCCGGCCGAGCAAGCAGTCGAAACCGCTCCTGGCCTACATGGATTCCCTGTTCAAGCGGGAATCGTTCCTGCAGAGCCTCACGGAACAGGAACGCGAGATGCGTCTCTAGGCGCTCAGCTGCACTGTGAATTCGAGCCGCCCCTATCTGCTTCGCGCGCTGTACGAGTGGATCGTGGACAATGGTTGTACGCCGCACATCATCGTGGACGCGACTCTGGAAGGCGTCGAGGTTCCCGAGCAGTACGTCAAGGACGGACAGATCGTCCTGAATCTGTCTCCCTCCGCCGTGATCGAACTCCAGCTCGGCGATGACAGCGTAAGCTTCAATGGCCGCTTCGGCGGTCGTCCCACCGACGTCTTCATCCCCATCTCCGCTGTGCTCGGCGTGTATGCCAGAGAAAATGGTCAGGGCATGGCATTTGAGGCCGAGGACGACAGCGATCCCGACCCCGAAGACGGCGGTACGGCACCAACGCCGCTACGGCGCGGCGGTAAACCGAGCCTGACTGTCGTTAAGTAGCCCTGCATCGGGCCGGTCTACCCGCCCGTACGCGGGACCGTCAGCGGGACCTTGCCTCGCCACTACGCCGCCGCGAGCTGAATGCCGCGCCGCTGCAGGGAGCGCGGCACAGGGCGCGGTACTCGCGGGGAAACGTGAGCAGGAAACTCGCGCGGGAAAAGAAACGCCAGCTCCATCATAGGTGTGGCGAAACAGGGGTAGCAAAACAGGTGTAGCGGAGCCTTGTTCCCGGGAAGGCCCGCTCAGCTGTCGATGTACTCGAAAAGCTGCACCACGCGTTGGACCCCGGATACGTCGGCGGCCTGGGCTGCGATGCGTTGCGCTTCCTCGCGGGTGACCAGGCCCAGCAGAAAGACGACGCCATCCTCGGCTACAACCTTCGTGCGCATGCCCGGCGTGTCGCGACCGGTGAGGAGGAAAGTTTTCACCTTGCTCGCAATCCAGGCATCTCCAGCCCGGGTCATGCTTGAGCTCGCGGCGGCAACCTCAAGCTCGTTGTAGATGCGGCGGACGTCGCGGATTTCCCGAACCACATCATTGGCTTTTTGGCGCAGGGCCTCCGTGGGCACCTGGCCGGCGACCAGCACATAACCGTTGTAGCTTTGGACAACGAGGTGGGCCTCGTCGTACGCCTCGTCGGCGGCGTGCAGGTTCACGATGGCCTTGGTTTCAATGCTCTCGTCGGCCAGACGTTGATAGAACGTGCGCTCACCGGGATCGTCTTCAATTTTGTTCGAATTCATCGCTACCATCAGTGACGTGCACCCGGTAAGCGGCTGGATGGTCAGGAAGGCTACGAGGACCAGCCAGGAGCGGCGGCTCGGTAGAAGGCGAGGCAGTACGTTCATAGGTCGTATATAGAGTACCAGGGGCTTTGGCGCGAAGTGTAAACAGCTGGCCGCATCCTCGCCGAACAGTCTAGCTGCGATCGCCTCGCCCGGTGGTCTGTTTACTCCCCGAGCAGCAGATGCCGAATCTCGGTTTGCAGGCAGTGACTCGCCATCAGCAGGAGTTCGCGTCTCAGGGTCCGATCCTCGGCCCTGAGGATAATGGAAGCGCCGGCAGGGTGCTCGAAGGAATCACACAGCGCGACCATGACCAGGCCGCGCTCTTCGGCCAGTCGCGCACAGGCGAGGGCGAGGGGCGCGCTTTCAAGGGAATCCAGGCACAGCAGGACATCTCCGTCGCGGGCCAGAACGCGCAGATCTCGCCACAGCGCGGACCCTTCTCCGGCATCGTCGTCCTGAACCAAAGCAAGCGCCGGCAGCGACGGTGCACCGGCTTCGGCGCCGCGCAGACATTCGGCCAGCGACAATGCGAGGCCCGCGTCACTTCCCGTTCCGAGCACCAGAATCTTGTGATCCCCGAGCACCGCCTGCGTGAGCAGCGCGGCGCCGCGTTCTATGCCCGGTGCCAGATCATCTACGGCGCTGGCGATACAGTCGATCCGTCGGTGAAAGGTGCCGGCTACCCGCTCGTAGCTGTTCATCTCACAAGGGTTGAAGCGAAGTGTCGCCCGGCGTGCGCCCAGGCGTAGGCATGGGCAGGCGGCATGCAGATACCCAGGACCGGGCGGCTCAGGGTGTGAAGGCCGACTTCAGCCATTGCGGCGCCATGCTGCCGTCGGTCTTTGCCTGCCAGGCGATGACGTCGAAGCGGCAGCACTGGTGGCGCCATTGCGGATGGCGGCGAAGAAAATGGGCGGCACATCGCGCCAGTTTACACTGCTTTCTGCGGTCCACGGAGGCGGCCGCGCCACCGTGGGTCGCGTGCCGACGTGCCCGGACTTCCACAAACACCAGGCACTGATCGTCCAGGGCGACCAGATCGATCTCACCCAGGCGGCAGCGGTAGCGGCGCGCGATGATCTTCAGGCCCCGCGCTTCGAGCAGCGCAGCCGCGCGCTCCTCAAAAGATTCGCCGTTCAGCATGCCAAAGGGCCGTTATGGATAGTCTGGCCGTGGTGGGATATTCCGCCCTCGCCGCGCTCCGGGGCATGGCAGACCACGCCAGCTGCGACGGCCGCCGTGTTGCCATCTGGGGACTGGTCTGCGACATGAATCATGATGCTGAAAATCCCCGGAACACGCCCGGGATCAGTCTAGTCAGCGAGGTATCAGGCGTCCTCGGCTAAATTCGGCCGGCCTTAGCCGGCGATGCAGGACTCCGCTCGCATCGGCCTGCAACTCCGCGGTGAAACCCTGCTGCAGCGGTCGGGCGTCGCTGTGAAGGACAGACCAGCGTCGCGCGAGGCGATAGGCGTCACTGCCGAGAGTGTGAAGCGCATCGAAGCTGCCGGAGGCGCGCTCATCACCCAATCCCGGTACCGCGCCTTCCTGCAGTCGCCAGGGCATGACCAGCAGGCGTAGGCCCTCGAGGTCGCGGTCCCGGGCCGGATCCAGGCCCCCCGCGTCCGCGGTCGAAAGGGCATAGGTGGGCAGGTTTCCAGCATAGTGATAGGTGAGCAGCGGTTTGAGTGCCCGCGCTTCATCACTGCTTCGCGTAAGGAGGAACACCGCGTCCAGGTCACCGCGGCGACGCCCCGACGTTTCGATGCCGTCACTGAACAGCGAACGCAGGCGGCGCCCGCGGTCTTCACTGGCATCGAGGGAGAGGGCGTCACGGATCAGCCTGGAGTAGCCGCTTGCCTCGGCGTAACGCGCCGTGGCCGCGAGTTTGCCGCCAAGTCTGGACCAACGCTGTTCGAAGACGCGACTGATACGCTCACCCCAGGCGCTCTCGGGGCGCACCAGCAGCACGCGCCGGGCGCCCTCGGCAAAAGCGAGCTCCGCAAGCTGACGCGCTTCGTCTTCCGGCGCGAGCGCGAGCTGCAGCACTGTGGGTGCGGCCAGGGGCTGCTCGGGTCGATTCAGCGTCAGTATGGCCTGGCCCTCCGGGGGAAACTGCAGTAACTCGGCTACCTGCCGCTTGCCCAGGGGCCCAAGTACCACGGCCGGTGCTTCCCCGGTCCTGTTCTGCAATGCGTCTGACACCTTTTCGTAGCGCCGGCTATCGACGATATCGATGACAACACCAGGCGCGTTTTCAGCGTAGTACTGGGCGAAGGCTCCCCGGGCGAGGGCATCGCCCGCAGCCGCGAGGGGCCCGGACAGGGGCAGGAGGAGCGTATAGCGTTCGGCGCCGGCGTCTGTACGCAGAGCCTCTGCGAGGCTTAGGGCCTTGCCGGCTCCCGGATGTTCTGCGTAGTTGGCCTGCCAGGATGCGAGGGAGGCCAGGACTTCCGGGGGCGGACGGTCGTTGCGCAGGACGGTGGCGAGGTCAAGCCAGCCGCGGGCGATCGTGTCGTCAGCGCGGGGGCGGCTTTGTTCCGCTACGAGGCGCTGGGCGGCCTGCCACAGGGCATCCTGGCAGGCATCCGCGGTCCTGTCGGGATGGCCGCCCAGGTCGAGCAGACGTCGTGCCAGATCAAAGCGAGCGGCCTCATCCCCGCGCGCTTCGGCCACGGAAAGCTGGTGCTCAAGTAGTTCGATCTCAAGTCCCACGGGCAGTGCGGCGGCCGTGAGTTCGGCGATGCGCGATGCATGCGATTCGAGGTCGCCACGGAGATATTCGATTTTCGCGCGGTAGTAGGTGACCCAGAGATCCGTGGCTCGTTGGGTGGCCGTTTCCTCCATCCCGGGTCCTGATCGGGCTACCGGGAGCGCAAGCCGGGCCGCCAGCCAGTCCCCTTCGGCGAGGGCCCTGCGCACCGGGCTGAACAGCCCATCGTCGATGGGTGGCAGCGCTGCCAAGTCCTCATCGATAGCCTCGGCACCCGGATCGGGAAAGGCACCGGTCCCGTCTTCCGGCTCGCCGCCTCGTGGGAACGCGACGCGATTCGGAGCCTGCGTCGGCAGGTCGCTGCATGCGGAAAAGGCGAGCGAGATCAGAAACAGCAGGGCGGGCGCACACCTCCGGACCGGGCCGGAACGCATGCTATTCTCCTCGAAGTTCATCGCGCGCATCCGCCGCGCATTATTAGGGAAGGGGCCGCGTGATGGAACCGGCGCTGTATATCGTCGCCACGCCCATAGGTAATCTCGGGGATATCACCCGGCGCGCGATGGATGTGCTGCGGGAAGCGAGCACCGTGGCGGCCGAGGACACGCGTCGCACGGGCCAGCTGCTCGCGAACCTGAGCATCAGTCGTCCCCTGGTCGCCTATCATGAGCACAGCGCCGATACCGTGGCCGACCGGCTTGTCCGGGCCATTGCCGCTGGCGAGAGCGTCGCCCTGGTCTCCGACGCGGGCACTCCCACCATTTCCGATCCGGGATATCGCCTCGTGCGCGCCGTGCAGGAGGAGGGACTGGCCGTCGTGCCGATACCCGGGGCCTGCGCCCTGATCGCGGCACTCTCGGCTTCTGGCCTGCCCAGTGACCGGTTCACCTTTGGCGGCTTCTTGCCGGCCAAGCGCGACGCGCGTCGTCAGCGCCTGACAGGCATTGCCGCAGCGGACGCGACGCAGATTTTCTACGAGGCACCACACCGAATCGAGGAGACGCTTGAGGACCTCGTGGACTGCCTGGGCGCCGATCGTGAGGCCGCCCTGGCGCGCGAACTCACCAAGCGTTTCGAGACTCTGCGTCGCGGCTCTCTGGGTGAGCTTCAGGACTGGGTGGCCGACGACACCAATCAGGCCCGGGGTGAACTGGTCGTGCTTCTGGGTCCGCCGACCCGGGAGGAAGAACTGCTCGATGAGCCGGCACTCATGAGCCTTCTGGCGGATCTTTCCGATCTCGTATCGGCACGGCAGGCCGCCAAGCTGCTGGCTCGTCATTCCCGGCACAGCAGTCGCGATCTCTATCACGCACTGCTGCGGCGCCGCGCCCAGTCTTGATCGGCGCGAAAGCCCCCGCTACCCTGCGCGCGGAGTCGGCCAGGCGATCGCTGTGGGCGCTTAGGCGAGCTGCAGAGGAAAGTCCGGGCTCCAAAGGGCAGGGTGCCAGGTAACGCCTGGGGGGCGCGAGCCCACGGAAAGTGCAGCAGAAAGGAAACCGCCTGGGCACTCGCGAGTGGTCGGGTAAGGGTGAAAAGGTGCGGTAAGAGCGCACCGCGTTGCTGGTAACAGCGATGGCGATGGTAAACCCCACCTGGAGCAAGACCAAATAGGAATCCGTTTGCTGCGGCCCGCAGTGGATTCGGGTAGGTCGCTAGAGGCGCACGGTGACGTGCGTCCCAGATGAATGATCGTCCTCGACAGAACCCGGCTTATCGGCCGACTCCTCTTCCCTCTTACTACCCAAAGCAATCACGACACCTTCCCGCACCACCCCTCCGGCAACGAGCCGGTGCCGTCAGTACGCGAGACGCACGCTACCGAGTGATCGATCTTGAGCGGGTTTTCGCGCCCTGGGCCCAGGCATCAGCCCGGCCACCGTTCATTAGACGGATTTGACCTAAAAACCGCATAGAGCAGAATGTTGCGTGCTTAAACTTAAAGTAACTACTTAAGTAACCAGGCTACCCGCATGTTTTTGTGATTTTTTGCCACTTTGCCCTTCTACTGAAAAATCCTCTCCGCGTCTCCTGTTTCGTCTCCAAACCCCTGAAATAACAGGATTTTTCAGAGTTCACTCCCTTGACGTCGAGTTTTCCTCCGCCCTATAGTGTTGCGAAGTGGTGATATGTGGGTAATTCCGGCTATTTGTGGGAATAGCAGGAATTTTGCGGAGTGAAGGGGAAGCGGTAGCGTGTTCCGTGGGGTCCAGCACATCAATATGGATGCGAAGGGTCGCCTGGCGATCCCGGCGCGCCAGCGCGAGCCCCTCGTGGAGGAATGCGGCGGCGATATCGTCGTAACCATCGATACCCAATCTCCCTGTCTGATCATTTACCCGATGCCTGCCTGGGGTCGCATCGAAGAGAGCCTACAGTCTCTTCCGTCTCTTAATCCCGGCGTAAAGCGCTTTCAGCGTCTCATGCTGGGCTATGCCACGGACATCCAACTGGACGCCAGCGGGCGCATGCTTCTGCCGCCTTCCTTGCGCGACTACGCGAAGATGGAAAAGAAGCTGGTTCTCGTTGGGCAAGGTAACAAACTTGAACTGTGGAGCGAGGAACTCTGGATCGAGGAGCGCGATAAGGCCCTGGAGGATGTCGGCGCCGATCTGCCGATCCCCGATGAGTTACTCAGTCTGCCTTTATAGATGGCGGACAGACATGACACGGTTCTGTTGCACGAGGCGGTCGAAGCGCTGGTAGGCAACCCCGCCGGCATTTATGTCGACGGCACCTTCGGGCGCGGTGGGCATAGCCGCGAAATCCTGCGTCGCCTGGCGCCCGAGGGAAAGCTCCTGGCCATCGATAAGGACGAGGATGCCGAACGGGAGGCGCTGGCCCTCGCTCACGAGGATTCGCGTCTGAGCTTCGCCCGGGGGTCCTTCGCCGAGCTGCCCCTGATCCTCGAGCGACTCGGCATTGACGCCGTCGATGGGATTCTTCTGGACCTGGGTGTTTCCAGCCCGCAGTTGGACATCGCCGAGCGCGGCTTCAGCTTTCTCCGGGACGGTCCGCTGGATATGCGAATGGACCGCAGTCGCGGAGTGTCCGCCGCCGAGTGGCTGCAGCGCGCCGAGGTGGCGGAGATAGAGGCCGTCCTGCGCGACTACGGCGAGGAACGCTATGCCCGTCGCATCGCCGCCGCTATCGGGAAGGCGAGGGACGCCGGCCCCCTGGTTAGCACCACACAGTTGGCTGCCGTCGTGAGTGAGGCGCACCCGCGCTGGGAAAAACATCATCACCCGGCTACCCGAGCGTTCCAGGCGATACGCATCCGCGTGAATCACGAGCTCGATGACCTGGATGAACTTCTGGAAGCCGCGCTGTCTCTCCTGGCTATCGGCGCACGCCTGGTCGTCATCAGTTTCCATTCCCTGGAGGACCGCCGTGTCAAGCAGTACCTGCGCCGCATGAGTCGGCCGCCGCAGCTCCCCCGGGGCATACCTTTGCGAGACATCGATACGCAGCGCCCTCCGCTGCGCCTGGTCGGCAAGGCGCAGCGCGCCGGCGCCGACGAGGTCGCTGCCAATCCCAGATCCCGAAGCGCTGTGATGCGCTGCGCCGAACGGGTGGCCTGAGCATGGGTCTGCGCGAAGTTCTACCGCTGTGTTTCCTGGCGCTGATTGCCCTTGCCACGGCCTTCGCCGTCATCGCCAGCACGCACCGGGTCCGTGGTACCTACGCAGAGCTGCAGACTCTGGAGGGGGAGCGCTGGTACCTTGAAGAGGAGCACAGCCGCCTCCTGCTGGAACAGGGGACCTGGTCGTCGCATCACCGCATCGAGACGGAAGCGCGAGCCGTTCTGGGTCTGGTGACACCGGGCCCGGAAAGCGTGAGGGTCCTGGAGCCATGACGCGCCGCTCCGCACCCGACTTCGCGGGGCGCAGTTGGCTGGTCATGGCCATGCTTGTGCTGCTGTTCGCGGCCCTCGCTGGCCGTGTGCTCATGCTGCAGGTGCTCGATACCGATCGCGGTGCCGAATTCCTGCGCAAGCAGGGCGCCATGCGCATGGTGCGCACGGCGGAGTTGCCCGCCTATCGGGGGCTGATCACCGATCGGCGCGGGGAATCCCTGGCGATCAGCACGCCGGTCATTTCTTTGTGGGCCAATCCGCCCCGCCTTGCGGCGAGCGATCGGCTCGCGGAGCTTGCGTCGGCGCTGGACGAAGAGGAAGCGGTCATCCGGGAACGCCTGGGGCGTTACGCCGGGAAGCAATTCATGTACCTGCGCCGCCATCTTCAACCCGATCACGCCCGCCGTGTGCTGGCACTCAATATTCCCGGTGTCCGAGCCCAGCGCGAATACCGGCGCTTCTATCCCACGGGCGAGGTCGCGGCCCAGCTCGTCGGGATAACCAATGTGGACGGCCGCGGTGTCTCCGGTCTGGAATTGGCCTACGACGATTGGCTGCGGGGCCAGCCCGGGCGCAAACGCTACATCAAGGATCTGCGCGGTGATGCGGTGCGGGATATCGGTGTCGTGGAAGAGGCGCGCCCCGGGCGCAAGCTTCGGCTCTCCATCGACCTGCGCCTGCAGTATCTTCAGCACCGCGAGCTGCTGCGAGCGGTCAAACTCACGGGGGCCGAGGCCGGCGTGATCGTCACGCTGGACAGCCACAGCGGCGAGGTGCTCGCTTCGGTCAGCTACCCGGACTTCAACCCCAATAATCGTAGCGCCGTGAGCATGGGCGAGATGCGCAATCGCGTGCTCACGGATGTCTTCGAGCCCGGCTCCACAATGAAGCCCCTGACCCTGGTCGCAGCCCTGGAGAGCGGTCGCTACACGCCGGACACGATCATCGATACGAACCCGGGACGTATCCGCGTGGGACGCAAGGTGCTACCCGACCCGCGTAATTACGGCGAAATCACGCTGTCGAGGGTGGTCGAAAAGTCCAGCCAGGTCGGCGTTACGAAGGTCGCCCAGGATCTCGGGCACGAGCCGATCTGGGACGTCTTCCAGCGCTTCGGTCTGGGCGAGCCCACCGCTACGGGTTTCCCCGGTGAGAGTTCGGGGCTGCTGCCCCAGCGACCGCGCTGGCGCGAAATCGAGAAGGTTACCCTGGCTTTCGGCTACGGCCTTACCGCCACCCCCCTGCAGTTGGCCCGAGCCTACGCGGTCTTCGCCAACGGCGGTTATCTGCCGGAACTATCGCTCCTGCATCGCGAAGCCTCTCCTGAGTTTCAGCGCGTCATCAGCGACGCCACCGCGCGCCAGGTGCGAGGCGTGCTTGCCGCCGTGACCGGCGAGAACGGTACCGCGGGGCGCGCCCGCATTCCCGGCTATACGGTCGGTGGTAAGACTGGCACGGTGCACAAGGTAGGGTCCGGCGGTTACCTCGATGATCAGTACGTCGCACTCTTTGCCGGTCTGGCCCCCGCCGACGATCCGCGTTTCGTCACCGTGGTGGTTCTCGATCGGCCCAAGGGCGATGACTACGGCGGTGGCGCTGCCGCCGCCCCGGTGTTCGCGCGCGTCGCCGGCGAAACGCTGCGCCTTCTGGGTGTGCCGCCGCAGCAGGGCGGATCCGGGACCCGGGCCGACCTGGTTGCCGCCCTCGATGCCGGAGCCGAACGGTGATGGCCAGCACGCGGCCCGTACTTACCCTCCAGGAGCTCCTACAGGGCGCTGCGGCAGTTCCAGAAGCGCTCGCGGATCTGCGCGTGCGGGGCATGTCCCAGGACAGCCGCCGGATTGTTCCCGGTGAAATTTTCGTCGCGCTGCGCGGGGCGCAGCACGACGGCCACGACATGCTTGACGAGGTTCAGCAGGCGGGTGCCATCGCCGCGCTCACCGAGCGTCCGGTAGCCACGGCAAGGCTGCCGATCATTGTGTTTCCGGACCTTCGGGACAGGCTGGCGCAGCTGGCGGACCGTTGCTATGGCCACCCGAGTCGCTCCCTGCACGTAACCGCAGTCACCGGAACAAATGGGAAGACGACGGTCAGTCAGTTGTTCGGGCAGCTCGTGCGTGCCGCGGGCTATGCCTGTGGCGTGATCGGCACGCTTGGCGCTTCCCTGGATGGCGGCGCTCGCGCGACGACACACACCACGCCGGATGCGATCGCGCTGCAGCACCAGCTGGCGGCCTGGGCCGGGGAAGCGGTGCCCTTCGTAGCCATGGAGGCATCCTCGCATGCCCTGCACCAGGGGCGTCTGGATGCGATCGACGTCGATACCGCGGTGTTTACCAACCTGACCAGGGATCACCTCGACTATCACGGCGACATGCATGCCTACGGCGAGGCAAAGGCCCGCCTGTTCCGCTTTGCGTCGCTGCGCGCCATGGTGCTCAACGCCGAGGACTCCTTCGGCGCCAGTCTCGGCGGCACAGCGCGGGAAGGTGTAAAGGTTACAACCTACGGCTTGGCGCGGCCCGGCGACGTGCGCGCCAGCCGCATTGAAATGAGCAGCGCGGGCCTGCGCTTCCGACTCACGAGTCCGCAAGGAGAGGCCGTGGTGCGATCGGGACTCCTGGGGGCGTTCAACCTTTCGAACCTTCTCGCGGCCACGGCGGCGGCGCTCGAGGCCGGTATGCCCTTTGACGACATTATCGCCGGCGCCGCCGTGCTCCGATCGGTCCCGGGTCGCATGGAGCCGCTGCGCGTGGCCGGCGCGCCGCTCGTTGTCGTCGACTATGCGCACACACCCGACGCGCTGCTCAAGGTTCTCGACGCCCTGAAGGTGCAGTGCCAGGGACGATTGATCGCGGTGTTTGGCTGTGGTGGCGACCGCGACCGGGGCAAGCGCGCCCTGATGGCGAAAGCCGTAAGCAGTGGAGCGGATTTCGCGGTGATAACCAGCGACAACCCGCGCGGAGAGGACCCGGAAACGATTGTCGCCGAGGTCGCAAAGAGCATGACCGGAGCTTTCGCCGAACGCGTGGATCGTCGTGAGGCGATTCGCTTTGCCATCGGGCAGGCCGATGCGACGGACTGCGTTCTGATCGCGGGCAAGGGTCACGAGGACTATCAGGAGATCGCCGGGCGCCGGGTGCCCTTCAGCGATCTGGCGGTGGCTCGCGATTTCCTCGGGGAGATGGCGGCATGATGGCGTCTCTGGATCTCGCCGCCGTCGCGCAATACCTGGGCACCCCCTACGAGGGAAGACCGGTCGCCGTGGGTGGCGCCGCGATCGACTCTCGTCGGGTGGAAGCCGGAGACCTCTTTGTCGCCGTGCCCGGCGCTCAGGTCGACGGTCATTCCTACATTGCGTCGGCGGCCGAGCGCGGCGCCATCGCGGCGCTGACGGAACGTCCTGTATCCGCGCCCATTCCCTGTCTGGTGGTCGAAGACAGCCTCGCCGCCTTGGCGGCGCTGGCGCGGCGCAATCGGGACGCTTACGAAGGCTGTGTTCTTGCCATCACAGGAAGCTGCGGGAAGACTTCGGTGAAGAACATTTGCCGCGCCATGCTCAGCCGCGCGGGACGCACCGTGGCGACGCGAGGCAATTACAACAACGAGATCGGCGTTCCGCTGACCCTTGCCCGCCTGTCCGATGACGTGCGCTACGCCGTCGTCGAGATGGGGGCGACGGGCCGTGGCGACGTCGCTTACCTCTGTGATCTCGCCCGGCCGCGGATCAGCACGGTGCTCAACGCCATGGAGGCGCACCTCGACGGCTTCGGCAGCGTGGCGGACGTGGCCGACGTGAAAGCCGAGATCTACGACGGCCTGGGGCGTGAATCCATCGCCGTGCTCAGCCTTGATTCCCCCTACAGCGAACTTTGGAAGCAGCGGATCGACGCCACGGGCGCGCGGACCGTGAGCTGGTCCCTGCGTGGACCGGCAGACATCACGGCGCGAGACCTGCGCGATCTGGCAGCCCAGGGTACGGAGTTCGAGCTCGAGGTGGACGGGGAGCGCGCGCGGGTGCGGCTGCCGCTGCCCGGACGGCATAACGTGGCCAACGCCCTGGTAGCCGCTGCCCTCGCCCGGGGCGCGGGTCTGGGCCTGGGCCCCATCGCCGACGGCATCGCCGCCGCGGAGGGTGAGCCCGGTCGCCTGCAGCATGAAAAGCTCGCCAACGGGCTAACGCTCATCGACGACAGCTACAACGCCAATCCGGGCTCGGTGCGCGCGGCGATCGATTTTCTCGCCGGCATCGAGGGCCGGCGCGGTTTGGTGCTCGGTGAGATGCTGGAACTCGGGCCGGATGCGCGCCGGATGCACGCCGAGATGGGGTCGCGCGCGCGGGAGCGCGGCCTGGACCTGTTTGTCGGGGTCGGCGATGCGCTCGCTCCGGCGGTGGATGCCTTCGGTGCCGAAGGCCAGCTGTTCCGAGACCGGGCGGAGTTGGCCGGGAGCGCGGCCGCGCTCATGGCGGCCTGCGATGTTCTGCTCGTTAAGGGATCCCGCGGGGCGGCCATGGAGCATGTGATCGACGATCTGCGAGCGGTGGCCGGGGGAGGGCAGGCTTTATGCTGATGCTCCTGGCAGACTATCTCTCCCAGTTTGCATCGGGCTTTCGCGTTTTTCAGTACCTGACGCTGCGCGGCATTCTCGCCGCCGGGACTGCTCTGGCGATTTCCCTGCTGGTGGGCCCGATCATGATTCGTCGCCTCAGCTACTACCAGGTCGGTCAGGCGGTCCGCAGCGACGGTCCCGAGACGCATCTGGGCAAAACCGGCACCCCGACCATGGGCGGAGCGCTGATCCTCGTCGCCATCGCCGTTGCCACCCTGCTCTGGGGTGACCTCTCCAACGCCTACGTGTGGACCGCGCTCCTGGTTACCGCGGCCTTCGGTGCCGTCGGCTGGGTCGACGACTACCGCAAGGTGGTAGAGCGCAATCCCCGAGGTCTCCCGGCGCGCTGGAAATACTTCTGGCAGTCCGTGGCAGGCCTGGGCGCGGCCGTCTTCCTGTTCCTGGATTCCGAGTCCGCGGTCACGACGCAGCTGCATCTGCCCTTCCTCAAGGATTTTGCGATCTCCATGGGGCCGCTCTTCATCGTGCTCGCGTACTTCGTCATTGTGGGTGCCAGCAACGCCGTGAACCTGACCGACGGGCTCGACGGTCTTGCCATTCTGCCGACGGTGCTCGTCGGCACGGCCCTGGGTCTGATTGCCTACCTCACCGGCAATGTGAATTTTTCCGACTACCTGCAGATTCCCTATATTGCCGGGAGTGGCGAGCTCGCCGTGTTCTGCGGCGCCATCGCCGGCTCCGGCCTCGGCTTTCTCTGGTTCAACACCTATCCGGCGCAGGTATTCATGGGTGATGTAGGCGCCCTGGCCCTCGGTGCGGCGCTGGGCACGGTCGCGGTAATTACCCGCCACGAGATTGTCTTTTTCATCATGGGTGGAATTTTCGTCCTTGAGACGGTTTCCGTGATCCTGCAGGTGACGTCCTTCAAGCTCACCGGGCGCCGAATCTTCCGTATGGCACCGATCCATCATCACTACGAGCTCAAAGGCTGGCCTGAGCCGCGGGTGATCGTGCGCTTCTGGATCATCACCGTGATGCTGGTGCTCTTTGGCCTGGCCACGCTGAAGCTGCGTTGATGGGAGCCACACTGTCCATGGCCGATATCATCAGCAGCACGCAGCGCAAAGTCGTTGTTGGTCTCGGCGTTACGGGCCTTTCCGTAGCGCGTTATCTCGCCGGGCGCGGGGAAAACTTCTGCGTATTCGACACGCGGGAGGCGCCGCCGGGGCAGTCGCAACTCAAGACCGAGTTCCCGGATGTGCCCCTGCTTACGGGAGCCGTTCCCCAGGACGTTCTAAACACCGCGGGCGAGCTGATCGTGAATCCGGGGATTGCACCCTATGAGCCCTGGTTGCAGGAGGCCATCGACGCCGGAGCTCGGCTGCGTGGCGACATCGACCTGTTTGTAGACGAGGCGCGAGCGCCGGTGGTGGGCATCACCGGATCCAACGCAAAATCTACGGTAACCGCCATGGTGGGCGCCATGGCGCGGGAAGCGGGGTTGAATACCGGGGTGGGCGGAAATCTCGGCACCGCGGCGCTCGAACTCCTCGACGATGATGTGGAGCTCTACGTTCTTGAGCTGTCCAGCTTCCAGCTGGAACGTGCCGGCGAACTCGGCCTGGAGGTGGCGACGGTGCTCAACGTCACTCCGGATCATCTCGATCGCCATGGGAGTCTGCCGCTCTATCACCAGGCAAAGCATCGCATCTTCAACGGCAGCAAGACCGTGGTCTACAACGCCGATGATCCACTCACCATCCCGCCCCTGGCAGGGGGGCGCCGTCAAATCAGCTGGCGGCTGCGCGAACCGGACCTGGAGGGCTTTGGTCTTCGCCAGGAGGACGGCAAAAGCTTCCTGGCCGAAGGCTTCGATCTGCTCATGCCCGTCGATCAGCTTCCGATGCCGGGTCGGCACAATGTGGCGAATGCGCTCGCGGCGCTGGCGCTTGGCAGTGCGGCGGGCCTGCCTCGGGGCGCGATGCTCGAAGCACTGCGCCGCTTCCGGGGTCTGCCCCATCGCTGCGAACTGGTACGGGAACGGGGCGGCGTGCAGTGGGTGAACGACTCCAAGGCCACCAACGTCGCCGCTGCCATCGCCGCCGTCAATGGCCTGGGGGCTGGGCGCCCCCTCATCCTCATCGCCGGGGGCCGGGACAAGGCGGCGGACTTTCAGCCTTTGCGTGGGCCCGTAGAGCGGTACTGCCGTCACGTGCTCCTCATCGGTGAGGCGGCGCCGCTCCTCGCTGAGGCTCTGGCAGGAACGACGGCCATCGAGAGAATGGACACTCTGCCGGAAGCGGTGGGTCGTGCCGCTGAGATCGCCGGGGAGGGAGAGACCGTCCTGCTATCGCCGGCCTGCGCCAGCTTCGACCAGTTCGCGAGTTACGAAGCGCGGGGTGAATCCTTCCGCAGCGCGATTGAGGAGGTGTTTTCCCGGTGAGCGCAAACGCCTCCATGCCAACGATCACCTGGCCCGACGGACCGCTGCTCGTGCTCAGTGGAGCGCTCCTGGCAATCGGCCTGGTGGTGATCAGTTCGGCTTCCGTGGGCTACGCGGAGGCGACGCACGCTAACATGTGGTACCACAGCCAGCGCCACGTCGCCTACCTGCTGATCGCCGCCTGCGCGGGGTTGTTTGCCTACGCGATGCCGACCGCTTTCTGGTACCGAAGCGCCTGGGTGTGGCTGCTCCTGTCCAGCCTGCTGCTGATCCTGGTACTGGTTCCCGGGGTCGGGCACAACGTCAACGGCAGCCAGCGCTGGCTGGCGTTTGGGACGCTGACGCTGCAACCCTCGGAGCTTGCCAAGGCGGCCATGATTCTCTTCCTTGCCGGCTATATTACGCGCCAGGGCAAGGCGCTTCAGGAAAGCTGGCAGGGATTCTTCAGGCCTCTCCTGGTGCTCGGTCTTGTGTCCGTGCTGCTGCTTGCCGAGCCGGACTTCGGCGCGGCCGTGATACTGCTCTCAACGGCGTTCGGCATGCTCTTTCTGGCCGGCATGCGCCTGGCGCATCTGGCACTGATCGTCACGGCGACGGGCCTGCTTGGGGTGTTCCTGATCCAGGCGGCGCCCTACCGACTGCAGCGGCTCATCGCCTACACCGACCCCTGGGCCGACCCCTATGGTGCTGGCTTCCAGCTCGTTCAGTCGCTGATCGCCTTCGGGCGTGGTGAATGGCTCGGCGTTGGCCTCGGCAACAGCGTGCAGAAACTTTTCTATCTTCCCGAGGCCCACACGGATTTCGTTTTTTCCATCTGGGCGGAGGAAACCGGGTTCATCGGTGCGCTCGTCCTGATCCTGCTTTTCCTCGCCCTGGTGTTGCGCATCTTCTTCCTGGGGCGCAGGGCGCTCGAGCGCCGCGACAGCTTCGCCGCGTATCTGTGCTTTGGGGTTGCCCTGATGTTCTCCGGTCAGGCCTTTGTGAACATGGGTGTCAGCTCCGGTCTGCTGCCAACGAAGGGGCTGACCCTGCCGCTGGTCAGCTACGGCGGCACCAGCCTGATCACCTGCTGCGCACTGCTGGGACTGGTCCTGCGCGTGGCCACGGATTCTCGGGCGCCGCAGCGGAGGCGTGGCTCATGAGCGCGGCCCCCTGTGTATTCGTCCTCGCCGGAGGAACGGGGGGACATGTCTATCCCGCCCTGGCCCTGGCTTTGTCCCTTCGCGATCGAGGCTACGCGCCGCGTTGGGTCGGCACCGCGCGCGGACTGGAGGCTCGTGTTGTCCCCCAGGCGCGGCTGCCCCTGCACACCCTCCCCATGCGCGGCCTGCGGGGAAAGAACCTTCTGGACCAGCTGCGCGCCATGATGCTGCTCAGCTGGTCCCTGCTGTTGTCTTTGGCCCTGGTGCTCCGCTATCGACCGAGGTTCGTCGTCGGTCTCGGTGGCTATGCGTCGGTGCCCGCAGCGCTTGCGGCGCGCTGTCTTGGGCGGCCGCTCCTTCTCCAGGAACAGAACGCTGTCGCGGGGAGCGCCAACCGGCTCCTGGCCCGCTTCGCCAACCGCGTTGCCACCGGGTTTCCCGGGGTCCTCAGTGCGCATCGCGATGCCCGCTATCTTGGCAACCCCGTCCGCGAGGAAGTCCTCGGCGTGGCAGGCGGCTATCCCTGGTCCTGGGACGCAGAGCGGCCCCTGCATATCCTCGTGCTCGGCGGCAGTCTCGGCGCCAAGGCCCTGAATGACGCGCTTCCGCCAGTGGCGCGGACGCTGGGCAGCCGCTGTCACTGGCGTCATCAGTGCGGTCCTGCGCACGTGGAGGCGCTGCAGTCTTCGGGCGTCGCCGGAATCCCCGGCTACGAAGTGCTGCCCTTTGTCGAGGACATGGCCGCCGCCTACGGTTGGGCCGACCTCGTGGTCTGTCGAGCCGGTGCGTTGACGATCGCTGAACTCGCCGCGACCGGTCGACCCTCCGTTCTCATACCTTTGCCGAACGCCATCGACGATCACCAGACCGCCAATGCGCGATTCCTCGCAGATGCGGGGGCGGCCCTGCTCCTGCCCCAGGCGGAACTCGCGGATCGTATCGAAGGCGAGCTGCGCGCGCTGCTGGACGACGGCGAGCGCCTTGCCGCGATGGCGCGCGCCGCTCTCGCTTGCGCCCGCCCCAACGCAACCCGCGACCTCGCCGACTGTGCCGAGGAGCTGCTGTCATGACGGCTCCCGTGATTCAGCGCAGCGCCGAGATGCGGCGCGTGCACCGAATCCACATGGTAGGCGTGGGCGGCAGTGGCATGAGCGGAATTGCCGAGGTGCTGGTAAACCTGGGATTCAGCGTCAGTGGCTCCGATCTTCGCGAAAGCAGTGCGACGCGACGTCTCGCAGATATGGGCGTTGCCATCGTTCTCGGTCACGACGCCGCCGCCGTGAGCGGTGCCGACGTGGTCGTGATTTCCAGCGCCGTGCGGACCGATAACGCGGAGCTGATCGCCGCGCGGGAGCAGCGCATTCCGGTGGTACCGCGCGCCGAAATGCTCGCCGAGCTTATGCGGCACCGCTATGGAATTGCCGTTGCCGGTACGCACGGCAAGACGTCGACCACCAGCCTGATCGCCGCCCTGTTTGGCGCCGCCGATCTCGATCCCACTTTCGTGATTGGAGGGCGCGTGAACAGCACGGGCTCGCATGCCCGGCTCGGCGCGGGGCGTTTTCTGATTGCGGAGGCCGATGAAAGCGATGCCTCCTTTCTGCATCTGCAGCCCATGGTCACGGTGGTGACCAATATCGAAGCGGACCACATGGAGACCTACGGTGGAGACTTCACCCGACTGCGCCAGACCTTCGTGGAGTTTCTGCACAACCTGCCTTTCTACGGACTCGCCGTTCTTTGCTTGGATGACCCGGTGCTTGCCGCCCTGCGGGAGGAACTCGGTCGTCCAATCCTGGGCTATGGCTTCAGGGAGGGCGCCGACTACCGCATTGCGGACTTCGAGGCGGCGGGGCTCCGGAGTCGGTTCCGCCTTGAGCGTCCCGAGGGTCATGCGGCGCTGGATATCACCCTCAACATGCCCGGTCGCCACAATGTGCTGAACGCGGCGGCGGCGATCGCCGTGGCGACGGACCAGGGCATTGAAGATGCGGTTATCCATGAGACCCTGGAGACATTCAGCGGTGTCGGCCGTCGCTTCTCGGTGTACGCCGACCAGGAACTCGGCGGCCGTCGCGTCACCCTGGTCGACGACTATGGCCATCACCCCACCGAGGTGGCGGCGACGCTGGACTCGGCGCGCCAGGCGTTCCCCGGTCGACGACTGGTGATGCTCTACCAGCCACACCGCTTTACCCGGACACGCGATCTCTACGACGACTTTGTGAGCGTGCTGTCCCAGGTCGATCACCTGCTCCTGCTCGAGGTGTATGCCGCGGGCGAGGAACCCATCGCCGGCGCCGATAGTCGCTCCCTGGCCCGCTCGATTCGCCAGCGCGGTGCCATCGACCCGCTCTACGTGGGTCAGCTCGACCTCATAGACACACTTCTTGGCGAACAGCTTCGCGACGGCGACGTGCTGATCACCCAGGGGGCCGGGGACATCGGACGTCTCACGCAGCGGCTTCTCGCCGCGGAGGCGGAGCAATGACCGATCGCGACGCCTTGCGGCAGATTCCTCTGGCCCTGCTCTTCGGCGGGCGGTCCGGCGAACGCGAGGTGTCACTCGCGGGGGCGCGCAGCGTACTCCAGGCCCTGAGCGACGGCGGCTTTGACCCGCGGCCCATCGATACCGGTGAAACCCGCTGGTGGACTCAACTCGAAGGTATTGAGCTCGCATTCAACCTGCAGCACGGAGCCGGAGGTGAAGACGGCGTCACCCAGGGCCTGCTGGAGGCGCTGGGTATCGTGGGTACGGGCAGCGGCGTTCTCGGTTCGGCGCTGGCCATGGACAAGCTGCGCTGCAAGCGTCTATGGCGCGAGGTGGGGCTGCCGACGGCGGACTTTGCGGTAATTGACAGCGAGGAAGAGCTATTGAGCGCCCTGGCCGCCTGGGGCTCGCTCTTTCTCAAGCCGGCCTGCGAAGGGTCCAGCCTCGGCATGAGCCGGGTGGGTTCCCAGGCGGAGGTCGCCGACGCCCTCGAGCTGGCCCGGGCGTACGACAGTGAGGTGATCGCCGAGCGCTTTATCGACGGTCCCGAGTACACCGTCGCCATCCTGGGGAATCGCGGCCTGCCGCCCATCCGCATCGAGGCGGCAAGCACGTTTTACGACTACGAGGCGAAGTACCACTCCGATGCTACCCGGTATCACATCCCCTGCGGATTGAGTGGGGAAGAAGAGCACGCCCTCACCGGGCTCGCGTTGCGCGCATTCCGCGAGGTAGGGGGTGCTATCTGGGGGCGTGTCGATGTGATGCGCGACAGTGCGGGGCAGTTCCAGATCCTTGAGGTGAACACCGTGCCCGGGATGACCACCCACAGCCTTGTGCCCATGGCCGCGGCAGCAGCCGGGATAGCGCTGCCCGGGCTCGTCGAGGAAATCCTCTGGCTGTCCTGGTCCGCGGCGCGTGGTGGGGAGAGCGGCTGATGGCTGCGCACACACGAAAACGCTCTCGGAATGCGAAGTCGAAGCGGGAGCGCGGTTCACTGCAGCAACTGATTGCTCAATGCCTGGCGATGCTGCAGCGCGGTGTGTTTCTTTTCTCCCTCGCCGCCATGGCCGGCGTTGCCCTGCTCGCCCTCGAAGCGCTTCGTGCTCTGCCGGTCGAACGCATCGTGGTCGGCGGCAAGCTGGAAAACCTGCGTCATGCGGCGGTCCGCGAGGCGCTGGCGGGAGAGCTGGACGCCGGGCTCTTGTTTCTTGACCTCGGTGCTCTGCGTGAGGACCTGGAGTCCATGCCCTGGGTACATCGCGCCGAACTCCGGCGACGTTTTCCCGACACGCTGGAGGTCCGCGTGGTCGAGCAGGTACCCATCGCGCGCTGGGGTGCGTCGGCCTACCTGAATCACGAGGCGCGGGTAATCGAAGTAGCAGATGCCAAGCGTTGGGCGGATCTGCCCGCCATTCGCGGACCCGAAGGCAGCGCAGCGAGGCTCATGAGCCACTACCAGCAGCTGCGCCTCGACCTTGCGCCGCTGGCGCTAATGCCGGTGGCGCTCGCCGAAGACGATTTTGGCCAGCTGGCGGTAACGCTCAACAACGGTACGACGCTGCAGCTTGGGGACCGCGAGTTCCGCGGGCGGCTGCAGAGATTTGTGGAGCTGTGGCGGGGCGAGCTGGTGCATAGCGATACCGCGGTCCGCCGCGTGGATCTGCGCTACGAAACGGGTGCCGCCGTGGCTATTGAAGAGGTCGAGCAGGTGGCGGGACTCAGCGCGGCATCGGGGGACAGGTAGACCAGTGAAGGCAGGGGCAAAGGACAGGCGCATGATTGTCGGACTCGATATCGGCACCTCAAAGGTAGTGGCGATCGTTGGTGAGTTGGCGCCGGACGGCAGCATCGAGGTCGTGGGCATTGGCAGCCATCCGTCCAAAGGGATGAAGAAGGGCGTGGTCGTCAATATCGAGTCCACCGTGCAGTCCATTCAGCGCGCCGTGGACGAAGCCGAGCTCATGGCCGGCTGCCAGATTCACTCCGTCTATGTCGGGATCGCCGGTTCGCATATCCGCAGCCTCAACTCCCACGGGATCGTGGCCATCAAGGAACAGGAGGTCGTGGAGCTCGATCTTGAGCGCGTACTCGACGCCGCGCGCGCCGTCGCCATACCTGCGGACCAGAAAGTGCTGCACGTGCTGCCGCAGGAATACGTGATCGACAGCCAGGAGGGGATTAAAGAGCCCCAGGGTATGTCGGGCGTGCGCCTTGAGGCGAAGGTGCACCTGGTGACCTGCGCCGTGAACGCGGCGCAGAACATCGAGAAATGCATACGCCGCTGCGGCCTGGACGTCGAAGACATCATCCTGGAGCAACTCGCGTCCAGCTATTCCGTCCTCACCGACGATGAGCGGGAACTCGGCGTGTGTCTGGTCGACATCGGCGGTGGCACCACGGATATCGCGATCTTTACCGAGGGCTCCATTCGCCATACCGGCGTCATACCCATCGCCGGAGACCAGGTAACCAACGACATCGCCATGGCACTGCGCACGCCGTCGCAGCATGCCGAGGAGATCAAAATCCGCTACGCCTGCGCCCTCACGCAGCTCGCCGGAGCGGATCAGACCATCAAGGTGCCATCGGTGGGTGACCGTCCGCCGCGCGATCTGTCACGCCAGTCGCTCGCCGAGGTGGTCGAGCCACGCTACGACGAACTGTTCACGCTGATCCAGGCCGAACTGCGCCGCTCCGGCTACGAAGACCTGATTCCCTCGGGCATCGTCCTGACCGGGGGCACGTCAAAGATGGAAGGCGCGGCGGAGCTCGCCGAAGAGATCTTTCATATGCCCGTGCGCGTGGGTTACCCGGCAAGCATTGAGGGCCTGGCGGACATTGTGCGCAACCCGGTGTATTCGACGTCGGTCGGCCTGCTGCTCTACGGCGCGAGGCACGCCGGCGACGGTCGCGCGGGACGGACGACCTCGCCGGGCGAGGCCTGGTGGTCACGCATGCTGACCTGGCTGCGGGAAAGCTTTTAGGAGCGTCTGCGAGGGCGCAGCAACAGTTTCTTGGGAAGGAACGCCGCGAACGAGCGGCTGCAACGAAGGGGAAGATAGCTATGTTTGAACTGGTAGATAACGTACCGCAGAGTGCCGTCATCAAGGTGATCGGGGTGGGCGGGGGCGGCGGCAACGCCGTTAAGCACATGATTGAGAACGCCGTCGAAGGTGTCGATTTCATCTGTGCCAATACGGACGCCCAGGCACTTTCTGACGTGGACTCACCGACCGTGCTGCAGCTGGGCGGCGAGATCACCAAGGGCCTCGGCGCCGGCGCCAACCCGGAAATCGGTCGTGCGGCGGCCATGGAAGATCGCGAGCGGATCGCCGAATCCCTGCGCGGGGCCGACATGGTGTTCATCACCGCCGGCATGGGCGGCGGCACGGGCACGGGCGGCGCCCCGATCGTGGCAGAAGTCGCCCGCGAGCTGGGCATTCTCACGGTGGCGGTGGTCACCCGTCCCTTCAGTTTTGAAGGTCGGAAGCGTCAGACCATCGCCGAGGCAGGACTGGGCGAACTGCAGCAGCATGTCGATTCCCTGATCACGATTCCGAACGAAAAACTGCTGGAGGTTTTGGGGAAAAATACCAGCCTCCTCGATGCCTTCAGAGAGGCGAATGATGTACTCTTGGGCGCGGTTCAGGGCATTGCAGACCTAATAATTCGACCCGGCATGATCAACGTAGATTTTGCTGACGTGCGTACGGTGATGTCCGAAATGGGAATGGCCATGATGGGCACCGGAAGCTCACGCGGCGAGAACCGGGCGCGCGAAGCAGCCGAACGCGCCATCAACAGCCCGCTCCTCGATGATATCGATCTCGAAGGTGCGCGCGGCATTCTGGTCAATATCACCGCCGGTCTTGATCTGTCCCTCGGCGAATTCTCCGAGGTCGGCGACACGATAGAAGAATTTGCCTCGGAAGAGGCCACGGTCGTCGTGGGAACCGTGATCGACCCCGAACTGCAGGATGAACTGCGCGTTACCGTGGTAGCAACGGGTCTGGGCAGTGCCGTGGCGCGGGCCCGGCTTCAGGTGGTTGATACTCCGCGAGCGATGCGCGCGGGCGGCGTAGAACGTACGCCTGATCGCGCCGGGGAACTACCCGGCGCCGGCACGATGGAACGGGGCGATGCGGGAGGCGAAGCCGCGGACGAAGGGAGCACAGCCCCATCGCCCAACTACGGCGAATACGACATGCCGCCGCAGCGTCGCCAGGCGCGCGGAGGAGCGAGAGCGACGGCCGAGAAGCTGGGTGAGGAGTATTTCGATATCCCGGCGTTTCTGCGACGCCAAGCCGACTAACGTCGCATTGGCTTACGCGGCTGAGGGCGAGCGATCGGCCCGGTAAGTGGCGAAGACAGCGGCGGTAGGGGGCCTGCGGAACAATCGCGTCGTCCCGGAGTCTTAGGGCGGGGCGCGTTTCGTGGATGTGGCGCGCTCAAGCGACGCGGCAGGAAGCGGTAGGTGGAGAGAAGGTGGTTCTGCAATGCCGCGTGCATCGCATGACCGTGGTGTGGGACATGAACAGGGAGGTTGTATGATTCGACAGCGGACTCTGCGCAATGCCATCAAGGCTACGGGCATCGGCTTGCACACGGGCGAAAAGGTGTACCTCACCCTGGCTCCTGCTCCCATCGACACGGGCATCGTGTTCCGCCGTACGGATCTCAATCCTGTGGTCGAAGTGCCTGCCACCGCGTCCAACGTCGGCGACACCACGCTGTCCACAACGCTTATGATCGATGGGCATCGCGTGTCCACCGTTGAGCATCTGCTTTCGGCGATGGCGGGACTGGGCATAGACAATGCCTACGTCGACGTGAGCGCCAGCGAGGTGCCCATTATGGATGGCAGCGCCGGGCCGTTTGTGTTCCTGATCCAGTCAGCGGGTATCGAAGAGCAACCCGCCGCAAAAAAGTTCATCCGCATCAAGCGCCCGGTAACGGTCGAGGACGGAGACAAAAAAGCCAGCTTCCTTCCCTTTGATGGCTTCAAAGTCTCCTTCTCGATCGATTTCGACCATCCGGTGTTTCGCGACCGCAAGGCTCATGCCGAAATCGACTTCTCCAGCACGTCCTTCGTCAAAGAAATCAGTCGTGCGCGAACCTTCGGCTTCATGCATGAAATAGAGTATCTGCGCTCCAAAGGACTGGCGCGTGGCGGTAGCGTTGACAACGCAATCGTCGTCGACGAGTACCGGATTCTCAATCAGGACGGGCTTCGCTACGACGACGAGTTCGTGAAGCACAAAGTCCTGGATGCCATCGGCGACCTCTATCTTCTGGGCTACGGTCTGATCGGGGAGTTTCGGGCACACAAGTCGGGACATGCGCTGAACAATGCGTCACTGCGAGCCTTGATGGCTCGGGACGACGCCTGGGAGATGGTGACCTTCGACGATCCTGAGCGCGCGCCGATCTCCTACGTTCCGGCCCCAGCGCCTCGCCTCGCTATCTGATTCGGCAGCGGCACGAATGGCGGCATGGATGGCGGTAAAAACAGCGGCCTGAAATGAGGGCATGAGCTCCGCCGCGGCCGATGGCATTGCTTCGACGTCTGTGCCAAAATTTCGCGCCGTTTTTTCAAGCTGACTCCCCCTAACCGGCACTTTTGCCTGCTTCACAGGTCTCAAGAATTTCGGTCTGAGAACAGCGTCCGCTGTAAGTCACGAACTGTTGCGAACGGTTGCTAACAGTTACGAACAGTTGTGGACTCTTGCGGTCAGCTGAGAACGGTGAGCCCTGCAAGCAGGGCCTCAGCCTGGTGTCGACGGTCGACACGTGCGAAGTGCGCCTTTGGGCCACGCTCGGGACGACGGGCCTCCTGGCGGTGACGCCGCAGACTGCGCCAACGGCGGTCCGCAACTTAGGGCCAGGGTGCGAGGTCGTAGGCGCCCGTCCCTAGGTAATCGTGAGACAGACCCCATATAAAGAAGTCAGCGTTTCCATGGCAGTAACTGAATGATCAACAAAGCACTAAAAAAGGTTTTCGGAACACGCAACGATCGCGAGCTCAAGCGCATGCGCAAGACGGTGCGGCGCATAAACGCGCTTGAGGATGATCTAAAGGCGCTTTCCGACGCTGATCTCGCCGCGCATACGGACAAGTTCCGCGAGCGCCTGGCTGAGGGCACAAGCCTCGATGACATTCTTCCCGAAGCGTTCGCGGTGGCCCGCGAAGCCGGCCGCAGGGTCATGGGCATGCGCCACTTTGACGTACAGCTGATCGGTGGCATCGCGCTTCATGAGGGCAAGATCGCTGAGATGCGCACCGGCGAGGGCAAAACGCTGGTGGCAACCCTGCCCGCCTACCTGAATGCCCTCAGCGGCGACGCCGTGCACCTGGTCACCGTGAACGACTACCTCGCCGGCCGTGACGCCGAATGGATGGGGCCCCTGTACAACTTTCTCGGGCTCAGCGTCGGCGTGGTGCGATCCGGTCAGAGTCAGGAGGAAAAGCGCCTTGCCTACCAGTCCGACGTTATCTACGGCACAAACAACGAGTTCGGCTTCGACTATCTGCGCGACAACATGGCGTTCTCGCTGCAGGACAAGCTGCAGGGTGCGCTGAGCTTTGCCATCGTCGACGAGGTGGACTCGATTCTGATCGATGAGGCCCGGACGCCGTTGATTATCTCAGGCGCGGCCCAGGACAGCTCCGAACTCTATAAGCGCATCAACCAACTCGTGCCGCGCCTCGCCCGCGACGAAGAGGGTCAGGAAGGGCACTACACCGTCGATGAAAAGCTCCGCCAGGTCGAGCTCACGGAGATGGGCCACGAGTTTGTGGAAGATATGCTCGTTAGCGAGAAGCTTCTGGAGGAGGGCGATAGCCTCTATGCCTCCACCAACCTCGCACTACTTCATCACGTGCATACCGGTCTGCGTGCCCACGTCCTCTTCCAGCGCGATGTCGAGTACATCGTTCAGCAGGGCCAGGTCGTGCTTATCGATGAACACACGGGGCGCACCATGCCAGGCCGGCGCCTCTCCGAAGGTCTGCATCAGGCCATCGAAGCCAAGGAAGGGGTCAGTATCCAGAGCGAAAGCCAGACGCTGGCCTCGACCACCTTCCAGAACTATTTCCGCATCTACGGCAAACTGGCCGGCATGACCGGTACGGCGGATACGGAGGCCTTTGAGTTCCGTCAGATCTACGGTCTGGAGGTGGTGGTGATTCCCACCAACAAGGCCATGGTTCGCAAGGACTTCAATGACCTCGTGTTCCTGTCTCGCGAGGAGAAGTTCGACGCCATCGTTGAAGATGTGGTGCATACCATCGAAGCGGGGGCGCCCGCACTGGTAGGCACGGCCTCCGTGGAGACTTCGGAGGAGTTGTCCGCGCGGTTTCGCAAGTCCAAGATCGAGCACAAGGTGCTCAATGCTAAGTTTCATGCCCAGGAGGCGGAAATCATCGCTCAGGCCGGCCGGCCAGGCGTTGTAACCATTGCCACCAATATGGCGGGCCGCGGGACGGACATTGTGCTCGGCGGCAACCTTGAGGCGGAGCTGCGCACGGCCGAAGGCGCCGGTGAAGAGAAACTCGCGGAGATCCGAAAGGACTGGGAGGAGCGCCACGCGAAGGTGCTGGAGGCGGGCGGCCTACACATCTTTGGCACCGAACGGCACGAGTCGCGGCGCATCGACAATCAGCTGCGTGGTCGGGCCGGCCGTCAGGGTGATGCCGGCGCCTCGCGCTTCTACCTGTCGCTGGAAGACAATCTGATGCGCATCTTTGCGTCGGAGCGGGTGAAAAACTTCATGCAGGCCCTGGGCATGGAGAAAGGCGAGGCCATCGAGCATCGCATGGTCACCAACGCTATCGAAAAGGCCCAGCGCAAGGTCGAGGGACGCAACTTCGATATTCGCAAGCAGCTCCTTGAGTACGACGATGTCGCCAACGATCAGCGTCAGATCATCTACCAACAGCGGAACGACCTACTCGGTGACGCGGATATCTCCGAGACTATCACCGCAATCCGTGCGGATGTGGTCAATGAGTGTATAGATTCATTCGTGCCACCCATGAGCGTGGAAGAGCAGTGGGATATCCCCGGGCTTGAGCGACAGCTCGAAGCCGATTTCGCTCAGCCGCTGCCGGTGCAGCAGTGGCTCGAGGAGGATGACAAGCTCCACGAAGAAGCCATTCGCGAGCGCATTGTCTCCACCGTGCAGGAGGCCTACGAGAAGAAGTCCGCGGAGGTGGGGCCCGACATGCAGCGCATCGAAAAGCAGATCATGCTGCAGGTCCTCGATACGCTCTGGAAGGAACACCTGGCAACCATGGACCAGTTGCGCCAGGGCATCCACCTGCGCGCTTACGCGCAGAAAAACCCCAAGCAGGAGTACAAGCGCGAGTCCTTCGAGCTGTTCCAGGAACTGCTCTCCAACCTCAAACATGAAGTCATAAAGTTTCTAAGCCATGTTCAGATCCAACGGCGTGACGAAGCGGCACTGATCGAGCAGCAGCGCCGCGAGGCCGCGGAAAAGGCAAAGCTGGCGTTCCAGCACGCTGAAGCTTCCGCCATGCCGCCGGACTCTCCCGCCGCACGTTCGCCGGGGGCGGCTTCGGGCCATGAGGCGGGTGCGGGCACCGGCGCCGCTCCGGCACAGCCGTTTACGCGCGATCAGCCCAAGGTCGGTCGCAATGAACCCTGCCCCTGCGGCAGCGGCAAGAAATACAAGCAGTGCCACGGCGCGCTCTAGCATGACCACTCCCGACGAAGCCGCCGTGGCAGGCGTTAGCCTCGGCGCCGTCGAGGCTGAAATCCGTTACCCCGATCGCCGGGATCTGGTTGCGCTGCGCCTCGCGCCGGGGACGCAGGCGGCAGCCGTTTTCACGCGCAATGCGTTCTGTGCGGCACCGGTTCAGGTTGCCCGCGAACACCTGCAGCGAACTTCGGGCCGCCCACGTCTCGTCCTCATCAATACCGGAAACGCCAACGCCGGAACGGGCGCTGCGGGACTAGCGGTGGCGCGTGAGAGTTGCGCCCGGGCGGCCGCCCTGGAAGGCATCGAGGCTGAAGAGGTGCTCCCCTTTTCCACGGGAGTCATCGGCGAAGATCTTCCCATCGATAGGCTCACCCAGGCCCTGCCCGCTCTGCTTGCGGCATGCAGCGGTGACGGCTGGGACGATGCGTCCTGGGGAATCCTCACCACGGACACGACGCCCAAGATCGCCGGGCGTCGCTTCGAAGTTGATGGCAAAAGTTACTGCATCAAAGGTATGGCGAAAGGCGCGGGCATGCTCCGGCCCAACATGGCAACCATGCTCGCCTTCCTGGCAACCGACGTTGCCGCTGACCGCGACCTGCTGCAGGAGCTGCTGGGCGCCGCCGTGGAGCGCTCCTTTCATCGCATCACTGTCGATGGTGATACGTCGACCAACGACGCCGTCCTCCTTGCTGCCACGGGAGCCGCTGGGAACAGTGCCTGCCAAGCGGGAAGCGATCTTGCCCAGGCTCTCGCCCGGGCCCTCGACAGCCTCTGCCTTGAACTGGCCCAGGGTCTCGTGCGCGATGGTGAAGGCGCCAGTCGTTTTGTCGCGGTAGAGGTTTGCGGGGGCGCCTCGCCTCTTGAATGTCTCGATGTCGCTTTTACCGTAGCCCATTCGCCGCTGGTCAAGACGGCTTTGTTTGCCGGGGATCCGAACTGGGGACGAATCCTCGCCGCTGTTGGCCGGGCGCCCATAGAAAATCTCGATGTGAATGCGGTAAGCATTCGCCTCGGAGGGCTGCTCATCGCCGAGGGCGGTGCCCGTTCGCCGGACTATGATGAAGCGCGGGTCTCCGAAGTCATGGCCAGGAAGGAAGTGTCACTGGAGGTGGATCTCGGCCGCGGCTCCGCCCGCGACACGGTGTGGACCTCTGATTTTTCTTACGACTACGTCCGCATAAATGCCGAATACCGCAGCTGATCTCCGGGCCACGGTCGACGTGGCCGTGGCCGTGCTGCGCGATGAGGAGGGGCGCATCCTGCTTACCCAGCGCCACGCCGATGCCCACCAGGGCGGCCTCTGGGAGTTCCCCGGCGGCAAGCGCGAGGACGGTGAAACGATCGCCGCGGCCCTGGCCCGCGAACTCCGCGAAGAGCTGGCGATAGAATTGCAGTCCCACGCACGCCTGCTTATCGTCGAGCACGACTACGGTGACAAGCGCGTACGTCTTGATGTCCATCTCGTGCACGAATTCGGCGGGGATCCCGTGCCCTGTGAAGGTCAGCCCATGCGCTGGGTTCCAGTGCAGGAGCTACTGGAGTACGCATTCCCCAAGGCCAACATGCCCATCGTGGAACGACTCAGAGCGATCTCTCTGCGAGACTCCTGTCGCTGAGCTCGAGCAGCTCGTGGTGCAGCTGCCGCGCCTGTTCGTCGAGATCTTCCAGCGTGCCGCTGTTATCCACGATTGTATCGGCGCGCGCCAGCCGCTCTTCGCGCGGCAACTGCGCGGCCATGATTTGCTTCACCAGCTCTTCCGGATTGTTGTCCCTGGCGCTGGCACGGCGCAGCTGCACGGACTCGGGCACGTCAACGACGACTACGTGTTCCACAAGCTCGTGCTGCGACCCTTCCAGAAGTAGCGGTGACGCCAGGACGACGTAGGGAGAGGTTGCCGCGGCGAGCTGCTCAACGATGCGATGGCCGATGAGGGGGTGTGTCAGGGTTTCCAGCCAGTCCCGTTCTTCAGAGTCAGTAAATACGATCTGGCGCAACGCGGGACGGTCCAGGGACCCGTCGGCCTGAAGTATCTGCGCTCCGTAACGATCGGTAATCGCGCTGAGCGCTGCCGTGCCGGGCTCGACAATTTCACGGGCCACCCGGTCGGCGTCCACGATGTCGATACCCAGGGCCTTCAATCGTTCCGTGAGCGCGCTCTTGCCGCTGCCAATGCCGCCGGTTACGCCTACGCGGGGCTGTCGCTTCATGCCGTTTCCTAGCCACCCAGGCCGGGCATGACGGCGGCGGAGATGGCATCGCCCCAGAGCAGCACGATCCATCCCGCGGCAGCGAGGTACGGCCCAAAGGGCAGGGGCTGGCTGCGTCCCTGACGTCGCAGCGCGAGGATCAGCATACCGAGCACGGCTCCCACCGCGGAAGACATGATGACGATCAGCGGCAGACTCTGCCAACCCATCCAGGCGCCCAGCGCGGCGAGGAGCTTGAAGTCACCAAAGCCCATACCCTCCTTGCCTGTCACGATACGGAACAGCCAGTAAACGGACCAGAGCAGCAGGTAGCCGGCCATGGCGCCGATCACCGCATCCTCCAGCGTAACGGTACCGGTGAACAGGTTGAAGCCAAGACCCGCCCACAGCAGCGGTAGGGTGATGTCGTCGGGAAGGAGCTGGGTGTCGATATCGATCCCCGCCAGGGCAATCAACGCCCAGGTCAGGCCGAGATAGGCCAGGAGAGCGGGCCCCCAGGGAATGAACAAGCCGACGCATACGCTCATCACCGCGGTGAGCGCCTCCACAAAGGGGTAGCGAAGGCCTATGGAGACTCCGCAGTTCGCGCAGCGGCCGCGCAGCAGCAAGTAGCTGAGCACCGGGATATTTTGCCAGGCTCGGATCGGCGCGCCGCAGCTCGGACACTGCGAATCTGGATACGCCAGGGAGAAGCGATCTTGTTCCGCGTCTTCCTCGGGCAGTTCCAGGAGCGCGCGACAATCCTGTTTCCACTCACGCTGCAGCATGCGCGGCAGGCGCAGAATCACCACATTCAGGAAGCTGCCGACAATGAGACCCAGAAGCGCCAGCACCAGCGCAAGGTACAGGGGCTCGCGAGCGAGGATATCGCCAAGGGGGTTCATGGGTATGCTGCCAGCGTTGTCCCGCCCAGGGCAGGCTTCAGATAACGGATCCCAGCATGAAGATCGGCAGGTACATCGCAATCATGAGTCCACCGACGAGTATGCCAAGGATGGCCATGATCATGGGCTCCATCAGCGAGCTGAGGCTGTCCACGGCGTTGTCCACGGCTTCTTCATAGTGGGTCGCGACTTTGTCGAGCATCTCATCGAGCTGCCCGGACTCTTCACCGATGGACACCATCTGGAGAAGCATATTCGGGAAGAGGCCGGTGCTCTTTATCGACTGGTAGAGCGACGATCCCGTAGTCACGTCATCGCGGATCTGGAGAATCGCTTTGCTGTAAACAGCGTTACCGGCTGCGCCGGCGGTCGACTCCAATGCTTCAACCAGCGGAACACCGGCATTAAAGGTTGTAGCCAGGGTTCGGGAGAAGCGAGCTACCACGGCATCGTGGACGATCATCCCAAAAATGGGCAGCTTAAGCATGAGCCTGTCGATGTTTTCCGCAAAAGCCACGGATCGCAAACGCGCTTCCTTAAAGGTGTAGACACTGGCGACGATGGCTCCCAGGATGATGAACCACCAGGCCTGCATGAAGTTCGATAAACGGAGAACGAACAGGGTGAAGGCTGGAAGATCCGCACCAAAACTCTGGAAAGTCACCGCAAACTGCGGGACAACCTTCACCAGCAAAATGCCGGTCACCACAAGAGCCACCACGATAACGGCGATGGGATAGGTGAGAGCCTTCTTGATTTTGGCTTTCAGGGCCTCCGTCTTTTCCTTGTAGGTGGCCACGCGGTCAAGCATGGTCTCCAGAGTACCCGCCGATTCTCCAGCACCGACCAGGGAGCAGAAAAGCTCATCGAAATGGCGGGGATACTTCTCCAGCGCGGGTGCAAGGCCACTGCCCGCCGCCACATCATTCTTAATCTTCGTAATCAGTTCGCGCACGGAGGGGTTTTCGACGCCGTCGGTAACGATGTCAAAGCTTTGTACCAGGGGCACCCCGGCTTTCATCATCGTCGCCAGCTGTCTCGTAAAGACGGCTATGTCGGCAGGCTTGATCGGCTTCTTGCGCGCGCTGAAGAGCGGCTTGGGTTTGCGCCGCACCGAGCGAGGCGTGATGCCGCGCTGACGCAGCTGGGCGCGCGCCATGGCCTGCGAGGGCGCGTTAATTTCACCTTTGGTCTGGCGTCCGTTTTTATCGGTGCCGGCCCAGAGGAACGGTTCGCTGGTCGCCGTTGTTGCCATCGCTTAATTCACCACTCGCTTCAGGATTTGATAGACCGCCGCCGGTTGCTTCGCAAGTCCCTATGCCGTGCGGTTGGATTTCGCCCACCTGGGGTGCTGCGTCGAACCGCCGACTTTTTGAGTCTCCGACTCTACGTCACTACGGGCCGCTAATGTGATCGGACGTATGCGAAGTCGACGCTTGCGAACTGGCACACCAGACTGCTTTCTTGCTTTTGGCCTCGTTTGGCGCCGATTACTGGCGCCGTCTAACGGCAACTTACCGCGACGTCCCGGGCACCGCTCTTGGACATCTCCTGGGGGATTGACCTCTAGCAATGCCAGGTTTGCGGATTATCCACAGAGCCCTTTACGAATTCGACGGGCTCGAGTACAAGCCCCCGGCCGCCGAAACTCGCGGACCGGCAAGAAACCAATCACCTTAGTCAACGGTTACGCGGTTCACTTCTTCCAGGCTGATCAGACCTGCTGCGCATTTTTTAAGTGCCGATACACGCAAATCGTCAAAGCCAAGCTCTCGGGCCTTTCGTGAAATCTCCAGAGAGTTTCCGCCGCCCATGATAATGCTCGCAAGCTCCTGATTAATGCGAACTACTTCATAAATACCCACCCGGCCCTTGTAACCATCGTTACACAGATCACAACCAACGGCGCTCATGATCGTCGCCGACTCCAGCATTTCTTCCGTGAAGCCTTCTTCCAGAAGGATCTCTTTCGGGATGTCGGCGGGCGCACAACACTCTTTACACAGGCGTCGTCCGAGACGCTGGGCAATGATCAGAGACACGGAAGTGGCGACGTTAAAAGCGGGAACACCCATATTCAGCAGACGAGTAATGGTCTCGGCGGCGCTGTTGGTGTGCAGAGTCGACAGAACAAGGTGGCCCGTCTGCGCCGCCTTGATGGCGATTTCAGCCGTCTCAAGATCGCGAATCTCACCGACCATGATGATATCCGGGTCCTGTCGCAGGAAGGAACGCAGCGCCTCGGCGAAGTTGAGTCCCACTTTCGCGTTCACGTGCACCTGGTTGATCCCGGAGAGGTTGATCTCTACCGGATCCTCCGCAGTGGAAATATTCCTTTCGGGCTCGTTGAGGATATTGAGTCCCGTGTAAAGGGACACGGTCTTCCCGGAGCCGGTGGGCCCCGTGACCAGGATCATGCCCTGGGGCTCATGGAGCGCTTTAAGGTACATGTCCTTTTGTTCGGCTTCGTAGCCGAGCGCATCGATACCCATCTGCGCGCTGGTCGGGTCTAGAATCCGCAGTACGATTTTTTCGCCAAACAGCGTCGGCAGCGTGTTCACGCGGAAGTCGATAGCCCGATTCTTGGAAAGCTTCATCTGGATTCGGCCATCCTGGGGTACGCGCCGTTCCGAGATATCCATCTGCGACATGACTTTCAGGCGTGCCGAGAGGCGCGGCGCGAGGTTGCGCGGCGGTCGAACCACTTCCTGCAGTACCCCGTCGGTACGGAAGCGCACCCGATAGTCTTTTTCATAGGGCTCGAAGTGGATGTCTGAGGCACCCTGCTTGATCGCGTCCACGAGTACTTTGTTGACGAAGCGTACGATCGGCGTTTCGTCGACGTTTGAGTCCTCGTCCGCCGCGGCGTCCTCTTCGACAGCGCCGACGTCAATATCGTCGAGCTCGGCGGATTCCAGATCATCCAGCCCGCCCCCCAGATCGTCCTGAGCATCGGTCCAGTGGCTTATGGCCTTTTGCAGGCTGCGCTCGTCCACGAGGATCGCCTCGGTAGACAGGCCCGTATGGAACTTGATCTCGTCGAGGGCGGAGAGATTGGTCGGATCAGAAACGGCGATAAAGAGCCGTTTGCCGCGGCTGTAGAGAGGTAACGCGTGGTGCTTGGTGACGAGGTCGGGCTCAACAAGGCCCTGAGGCAGAAACTGGAAGTCGAATGCTTCGATATCGAAGCGCGGGGCGCCGAACTCCTGTGACGCGATGCGCACCAGGCGCCGGCTGTCGATCTTGACTTCGTCGACCAGATAACGAACGAGCGGAATGCGTTCGTCGGCGGCAGCGGCCTGGGCTTTGTTGGCCTGCTCTGCGTCCATCAGGCCCTCGATGACCAGGCGTCCAGCCAATCCTGAGGGTTTGCCGCTGACTCGTTCGTTCATCCGTTCGTACCGGCCGCATTGAACCTTAGTATACCCCCAGGCGCCGCGCCGGAATAACCCGCCTGGTGCACGCAAGTATGTATTTTCTTTGGCATTTTTTGTTCTGGCGGCGCGATCTCGCCGCGTGCTTTTGCCCGCATGGGACAGGGAGTGACAAGAATTGTCAGCTTTGGTCTGCATGCGCAATGCACTCGGTATCGGCGCGGAATTCTGCGGCACTCCCTTTCTGGCGCTAAGATTCTGAAAAAAAAGGAAAAAACTTTTTTTTGCACAGGTTGGCCCGGGATGTGCATTGTCGGGAGCTGTCAGTCAACTTACGCAGCCTGCCGGCAGCGCTAGCGGTACTGGTGGAAACTTCGGCACGCAGGTTGCCCGGGACGTCGAGTCCCTGACAAGACAGCGCCGGAGGCGAAGCAACAGCCGGACTGCCCACTGGCGGCCCAGACGAAATTCACATGTTCCCAGAGGACAAGACCATGAAAAGCATGCAAGTACGCAAGGCCCAGCAGGGCTTTACCCTGATCGAACTTATGATCGTGATTGCGATCGTCGGCATTCTCGCAGCCATCGCGCTGCCGGCCTACCAGGACTACACCGTCCGTGCCCGTATGTCTGAAGCACTCGCCACGATGGCCGAAGCCAAGACGACGATTGCTGAGTTTGCGGCGGCTCGCGGATCAATGCCCGCTGACGCTGACCAGGCCGGCATCCTCACCGGCAATTTCGGCGTCGAGTCGGTCATTCTCTCGGCCGACATCCCCAATGCGACGACTACGGTCATCACGTATGAGCTGATCACGTCCAACACGACGCAGCTTGGAGATGCCGCTTCTATGACGGTTCGTCTTCGCGGGACGCTTAATGAGAACTCTCGCCGTGTGCAGTGGGAGTGTGGCCCCGCAGATGCAACGCTGCGTAAGTTCCTCCCCGCTTCGTGCCGCGACGATCTGACCTAAGATCGGCAGCATCGAAAACCCCGGCGACGCCGGGGTTTTTTTTGCGTCCTAATCTGTGACTTCACGTGCCCCTGCTGTCCGCGCATCCCTCAATGGTTGTGGCACTCCTGCGGCATCCTTTCGGAGCCGGGAAACTCCCGGCCGTTGTGGCCTCATCACCCGAACCTGGCCTCATGATGCCCTTGAGGGGCAATGGAAAACCCACTAGCCGTACCTGATGTCCGTGCTTTTCAATCAATCGTTATCCCGTACTGCTTACTTTCTCGGTGCAGCCGTCGCATTGCTCATGGCCTGTTGGGTGTGTTTTTCCCCGGGTGTCGGTGCGGGCTTTTTGTTCGACGACGCCACCACAGTCCAGCCCGTGCAAATCTTGCGCAGCAATCCCGATTACTTCTGGTACGTAGTATTCAGCGATAAATCCGGGCCGCTAGGTCGCCCGCTCACCATTCTTACCTTCGCGATAGAGCAAGTGATGTTTGCTGCGACGCCGGAGTTCTCACAGCGGGTGGGTCTTGCGCTGCACGCCATCAACAGTCTGCTGGTCTGTGCTCTTTTGTTCTCGTTGCTGCGTCTGGTAAACGCGCGCAAGCCGTTGCTGCTTGCATCGCTGGCCGCCCTGCTCTGGGCATGCACTCCGCAGAAAGCGAGTACGGTGCTTTACATCGTCCAGCGCATGGCTTCCCTCACCTGTTTTTTTGCGCTGCTCGCCATGCTTGGCTACGTGCTGGCGCGTACGGCCACCTCACGACGCAGTCGAACCGCCGCCTGGGCGCTTTGCCTGTTGTCTGTGCTTGCCGCCCCGTTTGCCAAGGAAGTCGGTGCCCTGGTTCCTTTCTACCTTGCCTTACTTGAGTTGCTACTGCTCGCACCGCTTGTCGGTGGGCGATTCAGGATTCCGGCCCTGCTGCTGCTCGGCGTGGGAGCACTGGGTTTCGCCGCGCTGGGCCTGCTCGAATACAACAATGCGGAGCTGCGCTACAGCTTGCGCAATTTCGGGCTCGCGGACCGACTGTTGTCCGCGCCAGCCGTGATTGTCGATTATCTGCGCCAGTTCTTCGTTCCCGATACGGGAAGGCTGGGGCTCATACACGACGACTATCAGGTGGTTACCGATGCCGGGAGCCTTTCACGCTTCTGGCTGCCCTTGCTGCCGCTGGCTTTGGCAGCAACATGGATCGCTCGCTGCCTGTGGCGCGGCGAAGCCGATCTGGTCGCGGCTGGCCTGGCTCTTTTTCTGCTGGGCCACAGTCTTGAGGGCAGCTTTATCCCGCTTGAGATTTACTTCGAGCACCGCAACTACACGCCCAGCATCGGTCTCTGCATCGCTCTCGTGGGGATTCTCGCCCGGCTGAATGCCCGGGAAGCGACCGGTGGTGTCGGCGGTCTGGCAAACGTCGCTTTGTTCGTCCTTGCGCTTTCGCTGGTATTTTCCTGCTGGAATTTTACCGAGCGCTGGAGCAGTAGAACCAAGCTGCTCCAGCATCACCTCGCCGGCCATCCGCGGTCCTCGCGGGTGCACTCCGAATTCGCCCTGGGACTGGCCGACGCCGGACGCTACGCGGAGGCGATGACGAGCATACAGCGCGCCTACGATTTTTCGCGCAGCGAACCGGCTGCCCGGGCGCTGAACATCGGCGACCTCGGCCTGCTGCGCGTGGCGGCCGCCTGCTACGCGGGGGAGTCCTTGACCGCCGGTCTACCTCCCATCGATGCGGTTATCGATCATCCGATACGAAGCTCCGTGGGGCGGTCGCTGCGTAAGTTAGTGGAGCAGAAGGTGTGCGCCGACGGAGATTGGGTTGGTGTCTCGGCGTGGGTGAAAGATGTCGTGGCAGCGGGAGAGAGAGCAGCGGTGCGTCCGCTGCGTTTCAAGGCCTCTGTGCTGCAGGATCTGGCGAACTTCGAGCGAGCGCTCGAGAATTACCTGGAGATGTATATCTACGCCTCCATGGCATCGGAGCTCAAGCCGGACAACGTCATCTTCGTTATGCTTAAAATAGAAGCGTCGTTGGAAACGGGCGATGCCGTTGCTTACGAAAGCAGCAGCGCGCAGCTCCGGGCGCTGGTGGAACGCGGTGGTTTGTCCGTCGTGGAACGCACTTTCCTCGAATACGCGGCTCCCGCTCTTCTCGGCATTGAATCTGAAGCGGAGTCAACTCCCCCGGGCGTACCGGATTCGGGCGCGTCGGACTGAAGCCCACCGGACCAGGACCGCCGGACCAGGACCGCCGGACCAGGCCCCCCGGATCAGGCCCATCGGGCTAAGCTCACCCCTGGGGCGCTCCCGACGAGAGCTCTCCGGAAAAGACCGGGGCGACTCGGTGAAGGCTGAGGTGCAACGGTGGCGCAACGATAAAGGAGCGCGGGCTCGGTGCACCAGGACGCCTGCAGCGCAGAGGAGGCGTATGTGAAGGTCAGCATAGTTATTCCCGCCAAGAACGAAGCCGCGACCATCGGTTCCGTTGTGGCGAGGCTGCATCAGCGCTACCCGGACTTCGAGCTTATTGTTGTGGACGATGGTTCTGACGACGACACGGGTTCCCTTGCGCGGGACTCGGGCGCAAGGGTTGTTGCGCAGCCCTACAGCAAGGGCAACGGGGCGGCGATCAAGCGCGGTGCGCGCGAGGCCTGCGGTGATGTGCTCGTCTTCATGGATGGGGACGGCCAGCACAATCCCGACGATGTCGAAAGGCTCCTTCAACGCTTTGGGGAGGGCTACGATCTTGTCGTTGGTGCTCGAGCCGGTCTCGCTTCCCAGGCCAGCGTGGCACGCTGGACCGCGAATGGGTTTTACAACAGCCTGGCCAGCTGGATGGTCGGGCAGAAGATCGATGATCTGACTTCCGGTTTTCGCGCTGTGGATCGACGGCGCTTCCTGAGCTTTCTTTACCTGCTTCCCAATGGGTTCAGCTATCCCACGACATCAACCATGGCCTTTTACCGGGCCGGCTATTCAGTGGCGTTCCTTCCCATTGATGTGGCCCGGCGCGAAGGTCGCAGTCACATCAATGTGCTCCGCGATGGTCTTCGTTTTCTGCTGATTATCTTCAAGATCGGCACGCTCTATTCGCCGCTCAAGGTCTATTTCCCTTTTGCGGTCACCGTTGCCGGCCTCGGTTTTCTCAACTATGCCGTCACCGTTGTCGGTACCCAGACCTGGCGCTTCACCAACATGAGCGCCCTACTCGTGTCATCCGGAGTCATCATCTTCCTCCTTGGCCTCCTGTCCGAGCAGCTAACCAATCTGCAGTACAAGGACGTGCAGACGGACGGAGACGAGTGACCCCCATCACGGACCGATGGGCCACCCCAAGGAGGTAGGGCGCCTGGGTCCGCGCACCGGTAAGCTTCGCGCCGCTCGGCCGAAGTCGGCCACTACAGTAAAGTGAACGAAAACAGGAGCTAGGCCGCCATGCTCATCGGTGTACCCCAGGAAATAAAAAACAACGAATTCCGCATCGGACTGACGCCCGCCGGCGTCGGAGAACTGGTTGGCGGTGGGCATCGTGTCCTGATTCAGAGCGGAGGCGGCGCTGCCATAGGCTTTGATGACGGACAGTACAAGGCCGCCGGTGCCGAACTCGCACCCGACGCGGCCACCGTGTTCACCGAAGCCGAGATGATCGTCAAGGTAAAGGAGCCCCAGCCTGAGGAGTGCCGGATGCTGCGGCCGGGTCAACTGCTGTTCACCTATTTGCATCTGGCCCCGGATCCCGAGCAAACCCGTCTGCTCGTTGAGTCGCGGGCCACCGCGATCGCCTACGAAACCGTAACCAGCCCCCAGGGTGGACTTCCCCTACTGGCACCGATGAGCGAGGTCGCCGGGCGCATGTCGATCCAGGCGGGCTGCCACAGCCTTGAGAAGTCCCAGGGTGGCAGCGGCACGCTGCTGGGGGGCGTGCCCGGCGTCGAGCCGGCGCGGGTGCTGGTCATCGGCGGTGGTGTGGTGGGCATCAACGCAGCCCGTATGGCCATGGGCCTGGGCGCGGACGTCACCATCGTGGACCGTTCCATAGCGCGTCTCAAAGAACTCGACATGATCTTTGGCGGCCGCTTGAAAACCCTGTTCTCCACAGCCGATGCTCTTGAGCGCCTGGCGCTGCAAGCGGACCTGGTAATCGGCGCCGTACTCATTCCCGGCGCTGCGGCGCCAAAGCTGATCACGGGCGAGCTGGTGCGACGTATGAAGCCGGGTTCGGTGCTCGTGGACGTCGCCATCGATCAGGGCGGTTGTTTCGAAACGTCGCGACCAACGACCCACGAGGATCCCTGTTACCTGGTTGACGACGTGGTGCACTACTGCGTCGCCAATATGCCCGGAGGCGTGGCTCGAACCTCGACGCTGGCCCTGACCAACGCGACCCTGCCCTACGTTGCCGCCCTGGCCGATAAGGGTGTGCACCGCGCCCTCCAGGAAGACGCACACCTGCGCAATGGCCTGAACGTGCACAACGGCAGCATCACCTACGAGGCTGTGGCCGAGGCCCTCGGCTACGAGTACGCGGCTCCGCTGGAGGCGCTCGCCAGCGGCGCTTGAGCTACGCGGGGGTGTCGACAGGATGTCGGCACGACCGGCCTGCCTTCTCTCGTCTACGCCGCCGCGCGTGCCTTAAATTCGCGACGGCGCGCATGGAGCACGGGCTCGGTGTAGCCGCTGGGCTGCTCCTTGCCCCGGAAGACAAGGTCGCAGGCCGCCTGGAATGCCACACTGTTCTCAAACTCGGGCGCCATCGGCCGGTAGGCGGGGTCGCCGCCATTTTGTTCATCCACGACCACGGCCATACGCTTCAACGTTTCCCGGACCTGCTCCTCGGAGCACACCCCGTGCGCGAGCCAGTTGGCGATGTGCTGTGATGAGATGCGCAGCGTTGCCCGGTCCTCCATAAGCCCCACGTTGTTGATATCGGGCACCTTGGAGCAGCCCACGCCCTGCTCCACCCAGCGTACGACGTAGCCGAGAATACCCTGCGCGCTGTTGTCCAGCTCCCGCTGGATCGCGTGCGCATCCAGCCCCGCGGCTCCGCTCAGGGGGATGGCGAGAATGTCGTCCACCGAAGCCGGTGCGCGCTTCGCGAGCTCAGCCTGCACGTCGGCTACGCTGACGTCGTGATAGTGGGTAGCGTGCAGCGTGGCCGCCGTAGGCGACGGCACCCATGCCGTGGTCGCGCCGGAGCGGGGATGGCCAATCTTCTGTTCCAGCATTGCGGCCATGAGGTCCGGCATCGCCCACATGCCTTTGCCGATCTGGGCGTGGCCAGGGAGGCCACAGGCGAGGCCCGTATCCACGTTGTAGTCTTCGTAGGCCTTGATCCAGGTCTCGGCCTTCATGTCGCCCTTGGGAGTAACGGCACCGGCGGCCATGCTGGTGTGAATCTCGTCGCCGGTGCGATCCAGGAAGCCGGTGTTGATGAAGGCGACACGCTCGCGGGCCCGGTGGATACACGCCTTGAGATTGACTGTGGTGCGTCGCTCCTCGTCCATGATTCCTAGCTTCAGGGTGTTTCGCGGCAGGTTAAGGGCGTCTTCCACGCGGCTGAAGAGGTCCACGGTGAAGCTGACTTCATCCGGTCCATGCATCTTCGGCTTTACTATGTAAACACTGCCGCGCCGCGAGTTATGCAGTTCGCCGTCACCGCGCAGGTCGTGCAGGGCGATCAGTGAGGTGAACATGGCATCCATGATGCCCTCGGGGATTTCTCGCCCATCGCCGTCAAGGATCGCCTCGTTGGTCATGAGATGGCCGACGTTGCGCACGAACAGCAGGCTGCGGCCGTGGAGCACCAGCTCACCGCCGTCCACCGCGGTGTACCGTCGATCCGGATTCAGCGCTCGCGTGAGGGTTTCGCCGCCTTTGCTGAAGCTTTCTTTGAGATCGCCCTTCATCAGGCCGAGCCAGTTCCGGTAGACAATCGCCTTGTCCTCGGCATCGACCGCTGCAACCGAGTCCTCGCAGTCCTGGATGGTGCTCACCGCGGACTCGAGAAGCAGGTCCTTGACGCCCGCCGGGTCGGTGGATCCGATAGGGCTGGCGGCATCGATCTGGATTTCGACATGCAGACCGTTGTGACGAAGGAGAATCGCTTCAGGTGCATCGGCGTCACCTCGATAGCCGCGCAGCTGATCCGGCTCCGCGAGGCCGCTTACGCCGTCGCCGCCCTCAACCTCAAGCCTGCCGTCCCGGAGCCGGTAGGCGGTGGCAGCGGCGTGACTTCCGGAAGCCAGCGTGAAGTGCGTGTCGAGGAAGGTGCGGGCCCAGGCGATCACGCGCTCTCCGCGTACGGGATTGTAGGTGCCGCTGCGCTCGGCACCGTCGTCTTCGGCGATTGCGTCCGTGCCGTAGAGCGCGTCGTAGAGGCTGCCCCAGCGCGCATTCGCCGCGTTGAGGGCGTAGCGGGCATTCATGACCGGGACTACGAGCTGCGGGCCGGAGATACGGGCGACTTCTTCATCGACATTCGCGGTACTTACGGAGAAGGGAGCGGGTTCCGGGAGCAGGTAGCCGATTTCCTCCAGGAAGCTGCGGTACGCCGCACGATCATAATCGGCGCCGGGGTGCTCCTGGTGCCATCCATCGATTTTGGCCTGCAGGCTTTCGCGCTCGGCGAGGAGGGCCTCATTGCGCGGTTGCAGTTCGGTGATGATTGCGGCGAGGGACTCCCAGACGGCGGCGCTCTCGACGCCTGTGCCGGGACAAATTTCCTTTTCCACGAGATCGGCGATCACCGTGGCGACCTGAAGTCCAGCGCGCGTTACCCGCTCCGTCATTGCTCTCCACTCCGCTGCAAGCTGACTCGACCGGCCAGTGTAGGGGCCAGGGCAAGATTCCCCAAGCGGATGACTTTGATCCTCAGCATTTGCGGTGTGAATTTTGCGCCGACAAGGACGGCAGGGCAAAGTCGGCGGGATCAAGCGCTGGTTTCGTCGGCCGCGGCGATGTTTCGGGCAATGGACGTAATCAATCGGCGCAGCCACTGATTCCCCGGGTTGTGCTGCAACAGCGGGCTCCAGGCCATCTTCAACTCAAGGGGCGGAATCTCCAGCGGCGGATCGCGGCGCACCAGGCGCGGGTTGTCGCGTTTGAGCAGCGCGGCGCGGGTCGGCAGGGTCACGATCAGGTCGTTGTGTTCGGCGAGGGTCATGGCCGCCTGATAGTGCCGGGTGAATACCCTGATCTGGCGCTTGCGTCCCAACTTGTCCAGAGCGGCGTCGACCCAGCCAAGGCGCTGAACGTCGTCCGGATTCACGCCAACGCCGACGCCCATGCCCGTTTTGCTCACCCAGACGTGATCGGCTTTAAGGTAGTTGTCCAGGGTGAAGTCGTCGAGGACAGGGTGGTTTGGACTGAGGAGGCAGGAGAAGCTGTCTTCCCACAGGGGAATTTGATGAAAGGACTGCGGCATGGTGTCGAAGCGGTTGATGATCATATCGACCTTGCCGCGCTCAACGTCGAGGAAGCTGACGTCCGAGGGCGTCATGATATCCAGCGTTACCCCCGGTGCCTGATCGCGGAGGGCGGCGAGTACCGAGGGAAACAGGGTGGATTCGGCGTAGTCGCTGGCCATGATGCGAAAAACGCCCTCGGCGCTCGAAGGTCTGAACTCGGAACGGGGCTGCACAGCCTGATCGATGCGCGTGAGGGCGTCGCGCACCAGGGGTTCAAGCTCAAGGGCACGCTCGGTAGGCATCATGCCCTCGGACGTGCGCACGAGCAGCGGGTCGTCGAACAAGGTTCGCAGACGCCGCAGTCCGTTGCTCATGGCCGGCTGTGACAGATTCAGCTGCTGTGCCGCCTGCGTCACGTTGCGCTCACGCAGCAAGGCATCGAGGTACACGAGCAGATTGAGATCTATGCGGTGCAGATTCATGAACGGATCCGGCGGCGCTCAGGTAAGTCGGTGTGAGGCGCGCAGTATCGCGATGATGAAGCGGTCATGCCAAGCCTCTATACTTCGGCCCCGCCAAGGACCGCCCCCGGGGACGGTCTACCGTTCCCAGTCCGGTCCCCCCAACCAAGGAGCCAACGCATGTATAGAGCGCCCGTGGAAGACATGAGTTTTCTGATCGATGAAGTCCTGGATGCCGGGGGGCGTCTGGGTACGCTGCCGCGCTTTAGCGATCTCGGCGTCGGGGAGGAGCTCACCACGGCGCTTCTTGATGAAGGAGCGCGTCTTGCCGGCGAAGTGCTCGCCCCGCTGCGCCGCGTCGGGGATATGAACCCGGCGCGCTGTGAGGACGGCAAGGTCACTATTTCTCCAGGCTATGCGCAAGCGCTCCAGGCGCTGGCGGAGGGCGGCTGGTTCGGCATTTCCGCGGACGCCAACTGGGGCGGCCAGGGCCTGCCGGAAGTCTACGGAACGGCCGCCGCGGAGATGTGGAACAGCGCGGATATGGCCTTTGCCCTGGCCCCGTTTCTGAGCAGCGGTGCGGCCCTCGCTATCGCCGCGCACGCCAGCGACGCGCTCAAGGAACGCTACCTCGACAAACTCCACAGCGGCCAGTGGACCGGCACAATGAACCTTACCGAGGCCGGAGCGGGCTCCGACCTCGGACCGATGAAGACTCGCGCCGAGCGTCGCGACGATCACTATCTGATCACGGGCCAGAAGATCTACATCACCTGGGGCGATCACGACGCGGCGGAAAACATCATTCACCTCGTGCTCGCGCGCCTGCCCGACGCGCCAGAAGGGTCCGGAGGGATTTCTCTGTTCCTCGTGCCCAAGTACCTCGTGAACGAGGACGGAAGCCTCGGTGAGATGAACGATCTGCGTCCCGTGTCCACGGAGCACAAGCTCGGCATTCACGGCAGCCCCACTTGTGTGATGGCCTACGGCGATGAGGGCGGCGCCGTGGGCTACCTCGTGGGCGAGGAGAATCGCGGCCTTAACTGCATGTTCACCATGATGAACGAGGCCCGGCTCAAAGTGGGGATCCAGGGTCTGGGCGCGTCTGAGGGTTCCTACCAACAGGCGGTCGCCTACGCTCACGAGCGTGTGCAGGGAGGTGTACCGATTATCCAGCACGCCGACGTCAAGCGCATGCTCCTCACGCAGCGTGCCCTCACCGAGGCCATGCGCGCTCTGGCTTACAGCGAAGCGGTGACCATGGACCTCGCGCACCACGGCAGCGAGGAGCAGCGTTCTTCGGCGAAGGCCCGCATAGACCTGATGATTCCCGTGATCAAGGGCTGGATGACGGAGACCGGGCAGGAACTCACATCCCTCGGTGTGCAGGTGCACGGGGGTATGGGCTATGTCGAGGAAACGGGCGCCGCGCAGTACCTGCGCGACGTCCGAATCACGTCGATCTACGAGGGCACGAACGGCATTCAGGCCGCCGATCTCGTGGGCCGCAAGCTCGCCCGTGACGGCGGCAGCGCCATGGCGGAGGTTCTCGATGAGCTGCGTTCCGATGCCCGCGCCATGCGCGAATTCGGCGGGCGTATGGCGACCATCGGACAGCGCCTTCTGGACGCCGCCGCTCTGCAGACGGCGTCGACGGAGGCGGTTCTACAAATGACCGCGAACAGTCCCGAAGCGGCGCGGGGCGCGGCTTTCGATTACTTGATGCAGACCGGCTTCCTATTTGGCGGCTGGCAGCTTGCCCGGGGTGCCGTCGTCGCGGAGCGCCAGCTCGCCGCCGGCAGTGATCGCGATTTTTATGCACGCAAGATAGCGACCGCGGCGTTCTATGCCAGCAGCATTCTGCCGCGCTGCGAATCCTATGCCGGTGCCGTTGCCGCCGCCGGTGGCCCGTTGACAGACTTCCCCGTGGGCTGGCTGTGACGACACCCGACTTCAGTACGCCGGACCTCGCCGACGAAGCGCCGGATGCCCGGGCGCTCCTCCTCCCGTGGCGTGACTTCGGCGGGCGCACGCGTTTTTGCGGTCAGGCCGTCACCGTGAAGTGCTTCGAGGACAACTCCCTGGTAAAGGAGCTTGTGCAAACGGTCGGCGACGGACGGGTGATCGTTGTAGACGGGGGCGAGTCCCGAAGACGTGCGCTCCTCGGCGATATGCTCGCCGCACATGCTGTGGAGAACGGCTGGAGCGGTCTGGTAATCGCCGGCGCTGTGCGCGACGTTGAAATCCTCGATACCCTGGATCTTGGCGTGAAGGCGCTGGGGTGTTGCCCGCAGAAAACCGATAAACGCGGCGAGGGCCAGCGTGAGGTGGCCATCGATATCGGCGGCACCACCGTGTGCCCGGGCGACCACATCTACGCCGATCGCAATGGCGTGCTGGTCAGCCGTGCCGCGCTGCTCAAGGACTGAGAGCCAGCGCTGAGCGCCAATTCTTCAGACCACGCGCATTGACAGATCAAGGGCCCTGCAGTCTTTCGTGAGGGCTCCGATGGATATGAAATCGACGCCGGTCGTCGCGATCGTCGGCAGCGTCGCCTCGGTGACGTTGCCCGATGCCTCGAGTTCGACCCGACCGTCGGTTCGGCGCACGGCCTCACGAAGATCATCCAGGCTGAAGTTGTCGAGCATCACGCGATCGCATCCCGCATCAACCGCTTCATCCAGTTCGTCCAGTGTTTCCACCTCGACTTCCACCGCCTTGCCCGGAGCCTGCTCGTGGGCCCGGATAACGGCGCTGTGGATACCGCCGCAGGCGAGGATGTGGTTTTCCTTGATCAGATAGGCGTCGTACAGGCCCATGCGATGGTTGAAACAGCCGCCGCAGCGCACGGCATATTTCTGTGCCTCGCGAAGTCCGGGGAGGGTCTTGCGCGTATCCAGGAGACGCACGCCGCTGCCCCTCACAAGGTCGGCGTAGTGCCGAGAGCGCGTGGCCGTGCCGGACAGGGTCTGGAGAAAGTTCAGGGCTGTGCGCTCTCCGCTCAGCAGCGCTCGCGCCGGGCCGCGCAGTTCGAAGAGCTGTGCGCCTTCATTGAACGCGTCCCCGTCTTTGAGATTCCAGTGCAGCTCGACCTGGCCATCGATCGTGGTGAACACCGAATTCACCCACGGCGTACCGCACAGTACACCCGATTCGCGGCAGATCACGCGCGCCACCGCGCGTTCGCTCTCCGGGAGCAGTTCGGCCGTGATGTCTCCGCTGCCAAGGTCTTCGCGCAGGGCGGCGTCAACATGGGTCTGGACGACGGCGGCGGAGGGAGGGGTGGGGGTAAAAGACATGGAACCGGGGCTTTGAAACGAGGACGCATGGTACCAGTGGCAACCCAATGCGGATACGGGAAGAGGGTGGGTCTTGTCGCCCACGACGTGCCTTCGCACAATGACGCTATGGCTGATCTTATCGATGCAGACGGCTGGCACCGCGATGCGCGGCGTGTAGCGTCGCCGAATTTCGATGACCGCCCCGCAGGCTGTGGGCCGGAGCTCATCGTCGTGCACAATATCTCGCTGCCTCCGGGCCGGTTCGGCACCGGTGCCATCGAGGCGCTGTTCTGCAATCAGCTGGACTGCACGGCCCATGAATACTACGCCGGGCTGGAGGGGCTGCGCGTCTCCGCGCACTTCCTCATTGATCGTCGTGGGGAGCTGACGCAGTTCGTCTCCTGCCGCCGCCGCGCCTGGCACGCCGGTGTCTCGTCCTGGGCAGGGCGCAGTCGGTGCAATGATTTCAGTCTGGGTGTGGAGCTGGAGGGGACGGACACAAAAGCCTATGACGAGGCGCAATATGAAGCGCTGGCTGCGCTCGTGGGTGATCTGCGGCAGCGCTACTCCACGCTGAACGCGGCCTCGATCGTCGGGCACAGCGATATCGCTCCGGGGCGGAAGACTGATCCCGGTCCCGCGTTTTCCTGGCCTCGATTGCGCTCGGATCTGCGCCGGCAGCAACGTGCGAACCGCTAATTTCAGCCAACGCGCGATGCCAGCGGGCGGTGCGCTGGTCTCACCTGCTAGGCTCTCCTGGTGTCGATGCAGCGACGGGGAGCCAGACGGTTGAAAGGCGCAGGAAAGACTAATCCGCGAGAGCGCAAGGTCGAGACGGGCAAGCCCGCCATGACGGAGGCCCATGCGCGCACGCGTCCGCTGCCCGCGTTCGCGAACGAAGACGAGACGGCCGGAGACGCCTGGCAGCTCGTGGTGGTCTGGCATCCCGATCGCGAGCTTATCGGCGCGGTGGTCGAACTTCAGGCGCAAGAGGGCACGGCGGCACCGGGATTCACCATGGGTCGCCACGAGCCGCTGTTCACCACGGTGAATCGGGAAGCCGTCGGCCTCGGCGACGCCCACCTAAGCCGCCAGGCGTGTCGACTGGTCTGCGAAGACGGCGCCTGGTTTCTTCATCGACCCCGCGGTACATCGCGTCTGCGCGTGGACGGTCAGGCGGTCGCGAAGTCCCTACAGATCAGCGCCGAGCAGCTGCTGCGGGGCTTCGCGGTCGCTCTCGCCGAGCAGGTGCTTCTGCACGTTCGGCTGTTGCCCGGCGCCAGCGCGGATGCCAGTGCTGAAAGCGAAGGGTCGGCGACCCTCGAGACCCTGGTTGGCACGGGCCGCGCCATGCGCAATCTGCATCGCGCTGTGCACAGCGCCGCCCGGCGCGGCGAAGATGTGCTCCTCATCGGCGCCACTGGCACTGGAAAGGAGTTGGTGGCCCGGGCACTACACGAACTTGGGCCTCGGGCAAGGGGCCCCTGGGTACCCGTGAACGTAGCGGCGATTCCCCCGGACCTCGCGGCCGCGAGTCTCTTCGGCACCCGCCGCGGGGCCTTCACCGGCGCTGACGCTCACCGGGAAGGCTACTTTCAACGCGCCGCGGGCGGGACCCTGTTCCTCGATGAGATCGGTGATGCGTCTCCCAGCCTGCAACCACTCCTTCTCCGGGCGCTCCAGGAGCGTGAAGTGCAGGTGCTGGGAGGACCGGCGGAGCGCGTCGAGCTGGGCGTCGTCGCCGCGATGGAGCGTGATCCGGACGAACCCGGCTTTGCTTTTCGCCAGGCCCTTCGCCATCGCCTGGCGGGGAAAGAGCTGCGCCTTCCCGCTCTCGCGGAGCGCGCGGAGGACATCGGTCTCCTCGCACTGCTTTTTCTCGAACGCCGCGGTTGCGCTCCGCACCGACAGCCTCTATCGGCGAGCGACAATGCACGCTGGGTCCGGCTCTTCGAGCTCCTTCTCGCTCACCCATGGCCCGGCAATGTGCGCGAGTTGGAACACCTGGTGGGAGAGGTGGAGGCCTCGCTTGTGGAGGGTGCTCCGAAGGCCCTCGGAGCGCTGCGGAAACGTCTTGCTCCGGCCGCCGCTCCGGACCCGGACAATTGCATTGCCGAGGAAACCAGCCCGCCGGAGCGCATCGAGACGGTGGTCTACGGCGAGCCCGGACGACTGGCCGACCTCGACGATACTGCCTTTGCCGAGGTCTGGGACGCCGCCGGTTTCGAGGTGGCGGCCATGGCACGCCGACTCGGCGTGTCCCGCGCCGCGGTCTATCGGCGCATCAAACTATCGCCACGTTGCCGTCTGGCGGCCGATGTGCCACTGGTCGAGCTTCTGCGAGCGCTGGACAGCACCCGCGGTGACTTAATCGCCACAGCGCAGCGCCTGAAAATCTCCCAGCGCGGATTGCAGGCCAGGCTGCGGGCCGGCGGAATGGCTCCGGGTACTCCCACGCCCAGGGATTCCGGCGGTGAGAAAGCGGGTACGGAGGAGGCCGGCCTCTAGAGTGGGACGGGACCTCGCTCCCTATCGGGTGTTGCGCGGCTTCAGGGAGGGCGGACAGGGCCGCGTTCTGCTCGCTCTGGACACGCGTCTGCAGCGCCGGGTTTGCATCAAGATCTATCCCTACGAGGGCGGTCTGCGCTCGCGCCTTCGTCTGCAGCGCGAGGCGTGGCGCCTCGCGAAGCTGGAGTGCGCACGACTCTGTGACGTTCTGGACGTCGTCGCGCACGGGGGGCGGCTGGCACTCGTTACCCGCTACGTACCGGGCTGCAGCCTCGAGCAATTGCTGAGTTGCGAAGACCGCCTGCCCGCCGCGGATGCCGTCGCCCTTACCAGCGATCTGGCGTCGGCTCTCGGCGCGCTGCGCCTCGCCGGCTTCGTCCATGGCGACGTGTCCGCGGCGAATGTGATCGTCGGCGACGACAGTCGCGCCGTCCTGATTGATCTTGGGGCGGCTGTTTACAGCGGTACGCGTCCGGAAGCGGGCAGCGAATTTGCCCTGAGTCCCGAGCAGCTCCGGGGCGCCGAGATTGACGCTCGCAGCGACACCTTCGCCCTTGGACTGCTGCTGTATCGCATGCTTACCGGTGCGCACCCCTTTGAGCAGGAGGGAAGGGTTGATCGCCCGAAGCTGCTCCTGGGGCTTCAGGAAAGGCCGCGTCTGGCAGCTACGCCGGCGTCAGCCCGGGGCCTGCTGCAGGATCTGCTTCTCGATCTTCTCGCACCGCAGCCCGAGCACCGCCCACCAGCGGGTGCGACGCTGCAAGACCGGCTGCGGGCGATACGCGTTCAGTTGCCCGCTCCCGGCGACCTGGGTGCGCGGGCGATGGCAGCCGGGAGAAGCTCTCCAGAGCAATCAACGGTCGCCGCCCTGCCCGCCTCTCTGCGCCGACTGCCCCTGCCCCGAAGACTCGCTGACGGGCTGCTCGAACTCTGGCATCAACGCTCTGTCGGAGCACGCGGCTGCATGGTGCTGCTTTTGCTCGGCGCGCCGCTTTTCGCGGGAATGTACGCTTCGCGTCCCGGGCAGTGCATCGCGGTGGAAGCGCCCTACATCGAACCGGGTGCGCGGCGGCTGCTTGCTGGATCAAACCCCGGCGCACTCCACGAGTCGTTGACATCGATGGTCAAGCGGCAAGCCGGGCGAGCTATGGTTCTGGGCCGCGGTGTCGACAGCGATTCACGACTCACCGTGAGCGAGGGTGGCCTGCGCGACGTGTGTATTGCCAAGCGACGGCTGAGTCTTGCCCTGAGCTGCGAGAGCGAGGACTGCCTCGTGGAGCTCGTGGGACATCGCCTTATCGACGAAAGCCGTCAGACGTTCGAATTGCCCGCCAGTGCTCCCGGGGAAGAACTGCGCGCGGGTATCGAGCGTCTTGTGGAGGCACAACTCAGCTATCTTCTGGAATAAGCCGTTCCCGGAGCTGTTTGTAGAGCGCCTCGGAAAGCGGCGCCGGCGGCGGCGAGTCCAGGTACGCCCGTCGGCGCAGCAGCTCTCCCGTGAGGTAGTCGATCTCCGTGGGCCGGCCGGCCAGGACGTCCTGGAGCATGGATGAGCGGTTCACGGCGGTTGCGCGGCAGACCCTCCGGACATCACGGTAGAGGGAGGCGGCTTTGTGCCACAGGCCCAGGGCCTGGAGATTCGTTTCCACTTCGCCGGCAAGCTGTTCAAGGAGCCGCTCCCCCTCGCCCTGGTCGAGCAAGTCACCGTTGAGGCAGCGCCGCTGCGCGGTGAGCGGGTTGATAATGCAGTTGATCGCAAATTTGCGCTCGATAGCCGCCGCAATGTCCGGCTCCCACTGCCAGTCCGGGAGCCGCGAAAGGCTGTCGCTGAACCAGAGGGCGGGTTGGCGCGCAACGCCCTGGACGCCGACGCGCGTATCGCCGATGGCTGCCAGCACGATATGTCCCGCCTCGTCTCGAAAAGCAGCCATCGTGCTCACGGCCCGCTGAAGGGGCAGCTCAACGCCGCCCGTTTCCAGGAACTTCGCAAAACCGAGGCCGTTGGCCGGTGTAAGGAGGGTGGCGCCGGTGTCCAGTTTAGGTCCGGCGAGCTGTAGTGCCGCATCGATCTGGCCGGCTTTCGTGGTGAGCAGGAGGCGTCCGATGGATTGCGGGGCCTGTGCGTCAAGCGCCTCGACGTGGACCCGGTGAAGGTCGCCGTCCAGAAGGACGCGCCGTTCGTCGGCCCCGCGGTGTCCAAGGAGCGTACAGGGGATGCCCGCCCGGGACAGGCGAAACGCGAGCACCGTGCCGAGGCAGCCGGCCCCAAGGATGAACCAGCGCGCCGGCTCGCTCCCCCGGGCGATATTTTTGATCCCGTGTGTCACGTCTTTTCATTCCTGTGCTCAAGCTCGTTGCGCAGCCGTTCTCGGGCCTTTGACGCTAGGGCAGCCTGCCCGCGGACCGCATGCCAGCAGCACGCGATAGCCGCCTGCAGACAGCGTTGGTCCGCAAAGCGCCGCGCTTCCAGGGGCGCCTCGCGTCGCCCCAGGTAGTGGCGGAGGAGTTCCACCTGCTGCGCCGACGCAAGCTCCCAGGCCGCGTTGGCGAGGTCAAAGAAAGGGTCTCCGAGGCTGGCGTACTCCCAGTCGATGGCGAGCAGGTGCTGGCCATCGTGTACGCGGTTGGCACGGATCAGATCGTTGTGGCACAGGCAGTTTTCTGCGGGCGCCGCCGCCAGTCGCTCGCTGCACGCCGCGAGCGCTTTGTGTTCGGCACAGTCCAGGGATTCAAGGGGATCGTGGTTGAGCGAGGATCGCCACTCGCGCAGGTAGGCCGGGGTGTCGAGCCGGCTTCCCCCATCGCGTTCCAGGACGCTTGGGAGCGCCGGATTCAATTTGTGAATAGCGCGAAGCAGGGCTGCGAGGGACTGGGGGTCATCGCGGGGGTCTGCTTTCGCAGTCCGTGCGACGGCCGCCTCCTCTGACGACGCCTCCACAAACGCGGTGATCAGGATTCCCGCCGTAAGGTCGTGAAAGAGCACCCTGGGCGCAAGGCCCGCGGCGGCGGCACGTTCGTGGAAGAGCAACTCCCGGCGGCGATCCACGCCGTGAGAAGGTTCCGGCGGAGTCAGCCGTAACACCCAGCGAGCCTGGCGACCGGTGAGAAGCAGGGCGACATTGCTATGGCCGTCGTTCAGGCAGTCACTCACCCGCGGAGCCTGAGGTTCGTCCGGCGCCCAGCGTCGGAAATTCTCGATTACGCGACGGCAGCGTGCTTGGACGTCGCGATCAGATGTTTCCGCCATTCCCTGAAACCCACGTAAGCCAGGACTGTATATAGCGCATAGAGTGCCGCGGTCGCGTACAGCGCGGAATGCACATAGAGCAGCATGGATAACAGGTCGATGATGATCCAGTAAAGCCAGCTCTCCAGGACTTTGCGCGCTACCAGCCAGGTAGCAAGCACGCCGCCGATACTGGTAACGCTGTCGAGGATGACCGGCAGCGTATCCCCGGCCGGTCGCAGTGCAAGTACGAGACCGGCAGCCGCTAGCCACGCGCCGAGGTACAGCAGGTGGATCTGCACCGATACGCGGTGCGGTCTCGGTGCTGCGGTCGCCCGTTTCGGGCCCCAGTGCAGAAAGCCGTGTATCGACACCAATACGTAGTACACCTGCAGCAGCGCCTGCATGGGCAGGGACGCCCGCCAGAACAGGAGAAGAAACAGCAGCGACGCCAGACCGCCGGCCACCCAGCCGCTACGCTGCTCGCGAATGGCGAGCACGAGGTAGAGAAGGCCGAGGGCGACCGCGACCGCTTCTAGCACCGTGCTCAGAAGCGCAGTTCCAGGCTCGCCGCGAGCTGCCGGGGTTCGCCGAACTGCCGGTATTCCTCTACCACGTAGCCCTTGCGTGGATCATTGCCGAAGCTGCCGAAGCCGCGCGTGAAGTAGTCTTCATCGAAGAGATTGCGCGCCCACAGCGACAGCTCCCAGCGCTCCTGCTGCCATGCGGCGCGCAGATTAAAAATCCCGAAGGACGAGGATTTCGCATCGTGGCGGTCCGAGAAGAAGAAGGCGTCGCGTCCCTCGTACTGCGCGTCGAGAAGGAATCGGCTGAAAAGCTGGTAGCTGGCGCCGACCGCGAACTGATAGCGCGGTGCATGGGCCTGGTCGCGACCGTCGAGATCACGACCATCGGCGTTGATGTAGTCCTGGAAGCGCGCCCGGAGGAGACCAACGCTGCCGTAGAGCTCAAGTTTCGGAGTTGCGCTGGCGCGCAGTTCCCACTCGACGCCGAGGTTGTACCCGTCAGCCGCGTTGTCCGTGAAGTCGACAAAGGCCGTGCTGTTGTCGTCTCGCGGAATGACCAGCGAGCCTCGGACCTGCTGGTCTCCCCGGTCCATATAGAACAGCGTAAGGGCGCTGCTCAGGCGGCCATCGAGGAATACACCTTTGTGCCCCACTTCGAAGTTATACAGTTCTTCCGTGTCGAAAAAACGCAGGGGATCAAGGCGCCCTGCGAGGTCGCCGTCGGGATCCGGATAGGCGAGGATGCCGGCGTTGACGCCTCCGGCGCGGTAGCCCCGGGAGACGGCGGCGTACACAAGCCCCCGATCCCCCGTATCGTAGCTGACTGAAAGTTTGCCGCCCCACAGGGTTTCTTCAGGATTGCTGTCGACATCCTGTGAATCGCTGTACTCCATGTCCCGCCGGGCCAGACGAAGGCCCGCGACGACGGTCCAGGCCTCGCTGAGCTCGAGCTCCGCCTGACCGAAAACGGCGACGGTGCGCACATCGAAGCGACTGCGGAAATCCTCGCTAAGAAAAGTGTATTGCCGGCGCAGCGCTTCATCGTCGTCCAGGCTGTAGACGCCCGCGACCCAGTGCAGGGCACCGAGGTCCGTTTCGATGGCCCGGTTGTTGCTCAAGCGCAGCTGGGCGCTGTAGCTGCGCCGTTCCCGGAGGTAGCGATCGAAAGACGAATACTCGAGGCCCGGCGCTATTCCTTCAAAGCTCCAGTCCTCGTCGTAGCTGTATTCGCTGTCGCTATCGGCGGCGCTCGCAAGGAGCTCGACCCGCAGCGCGTCCCCATCCCGGGTGTAATGCAGGCCGATGGCGTCACTCTGTTGCCGGTCCCGGCCCGGCTCATCCGACAGCGTGACGCGAGTGTTGTCCAGGGAAAAAGCGTCGTAGCCGTTATCCGTATCGGTGCGCAACAGGCTTATGTCAACGCGCTGCGTATCCGATGGCGACCAGCGCAAGCGACCGCGAAGCAGCTGTTCCTGGCGTTCATTAGTGTCATCGCGGCCCAGGAACGCATTGTCGATGAAGCCATCGCTGCGGTGTTCGTAAGCGGCGACTCGGTAAAGCAGCGTGTCCCCGACCAGGGGCCCCGTGATGCTGGCGCCAAGTTCGCGTCGCCCGTAGTCGCCGACGGTGGCGTTGATGCGAGCGCCAAAGCGGTCCTCGGGCTCGGCACTGCGAAGATTGATCAGGCCGGCGAGCGCGTTGGCGCCGTGGAGGGTGCCCTGGGGACCACGGAGTACTTCCACCTGTTCGATGTCGTAGAGCATGGCGGCGGTGCCGAGACCACTAAAGTCGATATTGTCTATCAGCACGCCTACGGAGGGGTTGAGCGGCTCCACAAACTGGCTTCGCTCGCCGATTCCCCGGACCTGGAAAAACCGCGCCCGGGAGCTCCCCCCGGCGATATTCACGTTGGGAGTCAGCCGCAGCAGGTTTTCGAGATGGACCGCGTTGCGTTTCGCCGCCAATTCACCGCTGACGACCGATGTCGAGCCCGGTTGGCGCAGCCACGGCAAATCCCGGAGCTCAGCGGTAACCACGACCTCTTCGATCCGCAGAGGATCGGACATGCTCATTGGGTCCCGCTCCGGGGAATCCGTCTGGGCCCAGGGGCCCGTCGCCGGAACGAGCAGCAGTGCGGCGATCAATGAGCGCGCTGCCAAGCCGTGATCCCGCAGAGTGAGTTTTGAGGGTGCGACCGCGCTCCCCGTCGCGCACCGCCGGCGTAGGGCGGAGGCTAAGTTCCCCGCGGGGGGCGAAGCGGCGCTCATCGCCTGGTAACGGCTTTCCGGTTCGCTGATTTCAGCGATGGGCGATGTCGAGGAGAGGATTGTCGTACGCGCGTTGGATCGGTGTTGCCTGGTCATTGGTGCTCCGCTGTCAGCAGGCGGAGCAGCTTCGTGGCGCGAACGCAAAGTCTGTGCAGGGTCTCTGTCAAGGCAATGCAAAAGCTAATGCAGAGACAATGCAAAGCGGCGGTACATCGGCATCGGATCGCACGGTTTGCTGGTGCGACAATCCGGACCGTCGTAGCGGTTCCGGCCAAGCCCGCCGCGCGTAGTTACGCGCCACCAACCTTTCCTCCGCCGGTATTGTCCGGATCAGGTTCAAAGGGTCCGCATCACGCTTGGCGCGTGCGTCTCAGGCTACTGCCGCCCCCGATTGGTGTGACCATTATAGTACAATGCGTGTCACACCCGCTTGGCGAAAAATGACGACGGTGAGAAAGGACGACGACGATAATGACCCCGCGATAACGTACATTGATCTGACGGAGCTTCCCAAGGCACCGCCGGAGCCTGTAGCCGATGTATCCCTGGTCACACTTCACCGCCACATTCTGAACTGTCTGGAGGATGCCCAGCGCCTTCTACTGTCATTTGATTCGCTGGCGCCCCTCGTGCAGTACCTGCTGACGGAGCTGCCCGTGGGCTTTGCGACCGAGGGAGCAGAGCTGCGTCTCCTGGACCCGGAAGGTCACATCGCTTCGCTGCTGCCGGCCCGTCATCGCCATCGTGAAGAACTGGGGCTGCTCAAGGACAGCTACTCGCTCTACGACCTTTTCGACGACACGCCAGAGGTCACGCTCCTTGATCTGGAAGATCCGCGCATGTTCCGCGTGCTGCGGGCCGCGCCGTCGGCCCTGGGTGCTGTAGTGATGCCCCTCTGGGACGGAAGCCGCCTGCTGGGGAGTTACCACGTCGCGCTTGTGGACGGTATGCAGGATTACAGTCGAGACGACCTGCGCCTCTTCGCTCTGCTTGCTCAGTTGATCGCCAGCAGCCTGCTGCGGGTCCAGGCGCAGCAACGGTCGGAGCAGCTGGCGCTTCTCGACTCCGTGACCGAGACCGGCAATACGCGAGCGCTGCAGCGCGAACTCGCGCGGGAGATTGCCCGCGCCGGCCGTACGGAAACGCCGCTCGCTCTGCAGCTGATCTGCATCGACGACCTCGACGAAATTGGACGCAGTCGCGGCGAGCTCGCGATCAATCTTGTCATGCGCAACGTGGCGGAGCGTTTGCAGCAGGAGCTGCGCAGTACCGACGTCATGACACGCACTTCGAATTCCCGGTTCACGGTCCTTCTCCCGGACTGCGGTGAGCCCCAGGCGCACGATATCGCCGAGCGTCTGCGGCAGCAGGTTGCCGCCAACCCCATCGACGACGGACGCGGCGCTGTTATCGAGATTGCCCTGAGCGCCGGCCTGGTCTGCTGGGACCCGACGGCCTACCAACTCGACTCCCCCGAGCGCCTCGCGGAGCAGATGCTGTCTTCGGCCAGCGCAGGCCTCGCCAAGGTTCTTCGCGCCGGCGGTAATGCGGTGTCCGTCTCACGTTTGGGCTTGCTCATGGTCTGAGTTGCGGTGGTCGCCGTGTTACCATGGCTCCTTTCTGATCGATCTCTGAGACCCATCCATGGCGGAGCAAAAAGCAACAAACGTGCACTGGCACGAGGGCGACATCACGCGCGATCACCGGGCCAAAATCCTTGGCCACCGTGGCGCCACCATCTGGTTTACGGGCCTTTCGGGAAGCGGCAAGAGCACCGTTGCCGTGGAGCTGGAAGGCGTGCTGCACGAGCGTGGCGTCCTGGCGTACCGCCTCGACGGCGACAACGTCCGTATGGGCATCAACAAGAACCTGGGTTTCTCGGCCGAGGACCGCGCGGAGAACATCCGTCGCATTGGCGAGGTCGCAAAGCTTTTTGCCGATGCGGGCGTGCTTGCCCTCTCCAGCTTTATCAGTCCTTATGTGGCCGATCGCGACGGCGTTCGTGAACTTCACGAGGCCTCGGGGATCGAATTCATCGAGGTGTACGTGGACTGCAGTCTCGAGTCTGCCGAAGCCCGCGATCCGAAAGGGCTTTACAAGAAAGCGCGGGCCGGGGAGATCAGGAACTTTACAGGCATCGATGATCCTTACGAGGCACCGACAAAGCCGGAACTGCACCTGCATTCCGATCAGCAGAGCCTTGATGAGGAAGTAACGCTCATTCTCGCCGAACTTGAGCGCCGCGGACTGATCCCCGCCACCTGACCCCCGGGGTCGCGCGCGCCGCTTCGGGTCACTGCTGTTTCGGATCCCGATCTGCGGCAGACAGTTCCGACCGACGGAGTGGCATGGCTTTCACGTAGAGGCTTGTGCGAAACAGGTATCGAGCAGCAACGGAAAAAACAGACAACTGACATTGAACGCGCTTGGCGTTTGCGCCCTTAGCATTCAGCTTATGGCGTTGCGGGCGGCGCTGACCCGCCCGGTTTTACGCAACCGGCCACCGCACGGCCCGGAAGAGCACGGCCCGGAATTGTCATCACTTTGCGAGACGATTCGCAAACACGTTTTGAGATTAGTTTTTGTTCTGAGGAAATTACATGATTCAGCCCCACGGATCTGACGTGCTGAAGCCGCTTTACGTCATGGATGAAAGCACCCGACGCGATCTCGCCGCCGAGGCCGAGAGTCTGCCGTCGCTGCTACTGAGTTCGGCGGCGGCCGCGAACGCGGTCATGCTCGGCGCCGGCTACTTCAACCCGTTATCGGGCTACATGACCCTGGCGGACGCACTGTCCGTCGCCGAGACCATGCACACGTCATCGGGACTCTTCTGGCCCGTTCCCATCTTGAACATTACGCAAGACACCTCCGTGACGGCGGGCCAGCGCCTAGCGCTGCGCGATCCGAACGCCGAAGGGCACCCGGTGCTGGCCATTATGGACGTTACCTCGGTCGATGAGGCCAGCGATGAGCAGATGAACGCCATCGCCGAAAAGGTATTCCGCACGCTCGATCCGGACCATCCGGGGGTGGCCACCTTCCTCTCGCAGGGACGGCGACTCGTTTCGGGCCCGATCCAGGTGCTGAGTTTTTCCTACTTCGCCTCCGAGTTTCCAGACACCTTTCGCACGGCCTACGACATTCGCGCTGAGATCGTCGAGCGCGGTTGGGAGAAGGTGGTGGCTTTTCAGACGCGCAACCCCATGCATCGAGCCCACGAAGAGCTCTGCCGCATGGCCCTGAAAGATCTGGAGGCCGACGGCATCCTGATTCACATGCTCCTGGGCAAGCTCAAGCCCGGCGATATTCCAGCGGAAGTACGTGACGCCTCGATCCGCAAGATGGTCGAGGTCTACTTCCCACCCAATACCGTGATGATTACCGGCTATGGATTCGACATGCTCTATGCCGGTCCGCGCGAAGCAGTGCTGCACGCGGTATTCCGGCAAAACTGTGGCTGCACGCACCTCATAGTCGGCCGCGACCATGCTGGCGTAGGGGACTACTACGGTGGCTTTGACGCGCAGACCATCTTTGATGACGAAGTGCCCGCCGATGCTCTTGAGATCGACATTTATCGCGCCGACCACACGGCCTATAGCCGCAAGCTGGACCGCGTTGTGATGATGCGGGACGCGCCGGATCACGAGAAGGAGGATTTCGTGCTGCTGTCGGGAACGGCGGTTCGAGAAATGCTCGGCAAGGGCATTGCGCCGCCACCGGAATTCTCACGTCCAGAAGTAGCGCAGATTCTTATGGATTACTATCGCGCGCAGGAGTGAGCTGCGACGCGGATGCCAGGGCGAAAGAGGGACCGATACGGTGGACCCTTTTCGCACTCGGAGGGGTGTTTCACAGTAGTGTCACAATCATGCTCTTCAATTGCGCGTCCTGCGGAGCGTCCTGATTTCGGGGCCCTGGCCGCTGGACTACGGCAAGGCTGGGAACGATGGTGACGGAGCTTTGGCAAACACGGCTTGCGACCGGCCTTACGCAGACCGCTAACGCCGGTGCGGCCCTGGTGGCGATCGCGACCCGACCCGACATACTTCCGCGCCTGCGTTTCGTCCTCTACGGACTCCTTATCGTCTGGATGGTCGCCTCCCTGTGGCGGGCGGCCTGGAGTTTCTTCCCCGAGGCCCCCGCACTTCCGGTGGTCAACGTCATTAATCCCATGAACAACAGCGTCGCACAGCTCGCCCGCCCCGGCGTGGACATTGACGCGCTGGCCGCAAGCCACCTTTTCGGGGTGCCCGGTGAAAGCGCGCCCGATGTCGTCCTGGACGCGGAGGCCGCGGCTGCTGCCGAGGCCGAGGCGGCTTCGGCGCTGGCGGGTATCGAGGACGGGGCGCCGGAGAGTCGCCTTCCCTTGACGCTTCGCGGCGTGGTCGCAGCTACCGACGCCGGTCTGGGGCAGGCGATCATCGAAAACAACAACCAGCAGGAGCTCTATCAGGTGGGCGACGATCTTCCGGTTTCCGGAGACGTGGTTCTGGCCAAAGTCTTGCCGGAAATGATTGTCCTTGATAACGGCGGCCGCTACGAACTTCTCCGGCTGTTTGACGAAAGCTCCCTGCGCCGCACGGCGGCGGCCGCCCCCGTGACGTCGCCGCCCGCGGCGGTCCCCCGGGCTGTCCCGGATCCGCGTGCGAATGACGAGGAAAATGATGAGCATGCCGACCAGGATGCCTCCGCCGTGGCATCTCGTTATCGCAGACGCCTCTACGAAAACCCCGAGTCCCTGGTAGACGTGGTGCGCGTCAGCGCCGTGCGCGAGGGAGAACAGCTCCGCGGCTATCGCGTGGTACCGGGTCGCTCGGCAGCAGCGTTCTCCGCGCTGGGTTTTCAATCCGGGGATCTGGTAACGGGAATCAACGGGCTCAGTCTCGCAGATCCCGCGAACACCATGCGGCTCTATCAGACCATGCGCTCCGCGACATCGGCTTCCTTTGAATTGGAGCGCGACGGTCAACCCATCACCCTCAGTGTCAACCTTGAGGAGGATGGCTCATGACGCCACGATTGCTCCATGGGCGGCTTCTACGGCGCCGGCGGCCGCATCCCCATGCCCGGTCCCGCCAGGTCTCGTGCGTCTTCCCTGCGCTGCGCAGCGCAGCGGGAGCGCTTTGCCTGCTCTGGGCGCTGGCGGCCTCGGCACAGGACTTCACCGTCAACCTGAAAGAGACGGATATCCAGGAGCTGATCAAATTCGTGGCCGAGGCGACGAACACCACGATCGTCGTGGATCCGACCGTAAAGGGAAAGGTAAAGGTTGTTTCGTCGCGACCGGTGAACTCGAGCGAACTCTACGATCTCTTTCTGTCGATACTGGATGTGCACGGTTACACGGCGGTTCGCTCCGGCGGAGTGATCCGCGTCATTCAGAACAAGGACGCACGGTCGGCTTCCGTACCCGTTGCCGGCAGCGGGCTGTCGAGCTCGGTCAACGACGAATACGTGACCCAGGTTCTGCGCCTGGACAACATCTCGGCCGCGAAGCTGATTCCCGTGCTCAGACCTCTGGTACCGCAGCAGGCGCACATGGCCGCCTACGCCCCGAGTAACGCCATTATCATTTCCGACGTCGCCGCCAACATCGCTCGCATCCGCGAGATCATCGAGCGCATGGATCAATCGGCGGTGCAGGAAACCGACGTTATTGCCCTGCGCCACGCCGTGGCCGAGGACGTAGTGCGCATGCTGGAGACCCTGAACGCCTCGGAGGCCAAGGCGAACGGGGGAGAAGTTGACGTGCTGCTGGTTCCCGACAAGCGGACCAACAGTGTGCTGGTCACCGGCGACGAGCTTCAGCGGGCGCGTATCCGCAAGCTTATCGACTACGTCGATACACCACTGGAGCAAACCGGCAACGTTAAGGTGATTTATCTCGAGTACGCGCAGGCGGTGGAGATCGCCGAGGTGCTTACCCGGGTCATGCAGAACATTAGCAAGCTGGACACAAGCGAAGGGAGGCCCAACCGGACCACCGAAAGCACGGCCACGATCGAGGCGGACGAGGGCACTAATTCCCTGATCATCACCGCCGACGCCGACGAGATGGCAGCGCTCGAGGCCGTCGTCGAACGTCTCGATATTCGCCGCGCCCAGGTGCTCGTTGAGGCGATTATCGTCGAGCTTGAAGTCATCGATGGGCAGAACCTTGGCCTGCAGTGGCTCTTCGCCAACGACGAGGGCCTGTTCGGCAGCAATATCGACTCCCGGGATGTCCGCGCCCGCACCATTGTCGGTGCGCTCGCGCCCGGCGATTCGGATGGCGACAGCGCCGCTACCGTCGGCGACTTTGATATCGGTAGCCTGGCCGGGGCTCTGTCCCAGACACCGGGAACGACCCTGGGATGGGGCGTAGTGGACGATGATCTCTCCATGACCGTTATTCTCAACGCGCTCGAAGATCAGCAGAACGCCAACATACTGTCGACGCCGACCCTGCTTACGCTGGACAACGAGGAAGCGTTCATTACGGTCGGCCAGGAAGTGCCGTTTGTCACGGGAGCGTTTACCAATACCGGTGCCGCCAACGGCGCGCAAAACCCCTTCCAGACCATCGAGCGTCAGAGTGTGGGTATCACGCTCACGGTGACGCCGCAGATCAACGAAGGCGATTCGGTGGTGCTGGATATCGAGCAGGAGGTCAACTCTCTTACCGGAGCTACCGTTCTCGCTTCGGCGGCGGCGGCCGATCTCATCACCAATGAACGTCGCCTCCAGACCAAGGTTCTGGCTGGCGACGGTCGCGTGGTTGTACTGGGTGGATTGATCAAGGATGACGTGCAGGCCAGCGAACAGCGTGTACCGCTGCTGGGCGATATACCCCTGCTCGGACGCCTGTTTCGCAATGACTCGACCTCAATCACCAAGACCAATCTGCTGATTTTTATCCGCCCCACGATCATTCGCGACGAGACCCAGCTGGCCGGCGCCACGGCTTTGAAATATCGCGTAATTCGCGAGCGCCAGCGCAAGCTGCGGGAGGCGGGCCTGCAGTTCTATGATGACCAGGAGATGCCCGTCCTTCCGGACTGGGAAGAACAGATTCGCCAGCTCGAGGTGATCCGCGAAAGTGTGCGCCCTGAGCTTCCGGACTCGCCATGAGCGTTCTTGAAGCCGGACTAGAGGTGGAAGAGGACGTGACTGCGGCCGTGGACGACGTCGCTGTCGACACCGGACCGCTGAAACTGCCTTTTGCCTACGCCAAGGAACACCGCGTGGTCCTGGACCCGGATAACCAGGACTGCGTGCTCCACGAAGGGTCCCTGGCTCCGGAGGTGCTGCTTGAACTTCGGCGGCGAGTGGGCCCGGGGCTTAGGCTGCAGAGTCTTCCAGCGGCGGATTTTCAGGTTCGCCTGACGCGCGCCTATCAGCGCGACAATAGTGAGGCCGTGCAGATGGCCGCGGACCTGAGCTCCGACGTCGATCTCAGTCGTCTCGCCGAGGAGATCCCCGACGCCGGTGATCTCATGGACGCGGAAGACGATGCGCCCATCATCCGCCTGATCAACGCCATTCTGTCCGAGGCTGTGCGCGAGAAGGCATCGGATATCCACATTGAGACCTTTGAAGACAAGCTCAGCGTGCGCTACCGCATCGACGGCGTTTTGTCCGAGGTTCTGTCGCCGCAGCGCATGCTCGGTCCACTCCTGGTTTCCCGGCTCAAGGTCATGGCGCGCCTGGACATCGCCGAGCGCCGTGTGCCCCAGGACGGGCGTATCTCCATCCGCCTCGCGGGCCACGCCGTGGACATCCGCATGTCCACGCTCCCATCCGCCTACGGCGAGCGCGTGGTGCTGCGTCTCCTGGACAAGCAGTCCGGGCAGCTCAAGCTTGAGCAGCTCGCCATGCCGGAAGCCGTCTTCGAGGGTTTCCGGCAGTCGCTGCATAACCCGCACGGCATTATTCTCGTGACCGGCCCCACGGGCTCGGGAAAGACCACCACGCTGTACGCCGGTCTCTCGGACATCAACGACAGCGCGCGGAACATCATGACCATCGAAGACCCGGTCGAGTACATGCTCCCGGGCGTGGGTCAGACGCAGGTCAATACCAAAGTGGATATGACCTTTGCGCGCGGGCTGCGCGCAATTCTGCGCCAGGATCCGGACGTGGTCATGGTCGGCGAGATCCGCGATCTCGAGACGGCGGAGATCGCCGTCCAGGCGTCACTCACCGGGCACCTTGTGCTGTCCACGCTGCACACAAACACGGCTATTGGTGCCGTGACGAGACTGCAGGACATGGGCGTAGAGACGTTCCTGCTCTCGTCCAGTCTTCTCGCCGTCATGGCCCAGCGTCTGGTGCGCCTGCTGTGTCCCGATTGTCGCCGGGCCGAGCCCATCACCGAACAGGAGGCGGAACTCCTGGGACTTGAGAGCGTGGCGCCTGACCAGAAGATCTATCACCCCGTGGGCTGCCCCCGCTGCAACGGCTCGGGCTACCGGGGCCGTACTGCGATTTACGAGCTCATCGAAGTCAATGAGACACTGCGAACGCTGATTCACGACGGGGCCGCCGAGCAGGAAATGACGCGCAGCGCTCGCAAGCATTCGGCCAGCATCCTTGACGACGGCCGCCAGCGCGTCCTCGCCGGCGATACGAGCCTGCAGGAAGTGCTGCGCGTCACCGCGGCCGGTTAGCCGGACAGGACACCGGGTCCCGATGCCAGCGTTTCGATACCGTGCTCTCAATCCCGGCGGCAAGCTCGTCCGGGGTGTGTTGGAAGCCGACTCGGAACGCCAGGTTCGCGCTCAGTTACGCAACCAGAAGCTCAGGCCCATCGAAGTCCAGACGGCGGTTCGCGCCGAGGCGGCCAACAGCGAACTGCGGCAACGTCTGCTGCCCACGCGTATCAAGACCGGCGAACTCGCGCTGATGACCCGACAGCTTGCGACGCTTGTCCAGTCCAACCTACCTCTTGCTGACTGCCTCCAGGCGGCGTCAGAGCAGACACGAAAGCCCAGAGCTAAAGCCATGCTCCTGCAGGTGCGCTCCCGCGTCAGCGAAGGCCATACCCTGGCTTACGCCCTTGCCGATTACCCTCAGGTATTCAACGATATGTATCGCGCCATGGTGGCCGCGGGGGAGCGCGCTGGATTCCTGGGGGCGGTACTCGAGCGTCTTGCGGACCACGCCGAACAGCGCCAGCACAGCTCTCAAAAGCTGCGCATGGCTATGATCTACCCGTTCATTCTTCTCGGCGTGGCCGTTGCCGTTATCGTTGCGCTTATGGTCTTTGTTGTGCCCGAACTGGTGGGCATTTTTTCACAGAGCAACCGAGAGCTTCCCGTACTTACCAAGGCGCTCATCGTCACCAGTGACTTTCTGCGTGCCTACAGTCTTTGGCTGGTCATTGGCGTAGTCGCCTTTGTGGTCCTGGTTCGGCGTCTGCTCCGGGACCCGGGCCGCCGGCGACGCTGGCATGGGATTCTGCTTCGTCTTCCCGCTGTCTCCGGGCTGATCATTGCTCTGGACACAGCGAGATTCGCGTCCACGCTCAGCATCCTGATGGCCAGCGGTGTTCCGCTGCTGGAGGCCCTGCGAATAGCCGGGCAGGTGCTGCAGAACCTCGTACTGCGTGAGGCCAGCGAGGAAGTCGCGGTGCAGGTAGCCGAGGGCAGTAGCCTGAGCAAAGCATTGACGCGTGCCGGCCACTTCCCACCGATGATGGTACACATGGTGGCGAGCGGGGAAAGCAGCGGTGAACTTGAGAACATGCTCGAACGATCGGCGCAAAACCAGGAGCGGGAACTCGAGATGACTCTGGGAACGGTGCTCGGTCTGTTTGAGCCGCTAATGGTCGTCTTCATGGGGGGAATGGTGCTTATGATAGTGCTGGCGATAATGCTCCCCATCTTCGAAATGAACACACTGGTGAGGTAAGCGATGAGAATGTGTGCAGGCGGAAAAGGTGCGCGAGGTTTTTCCCTTGTGGAAGTGCTCGTGGTGCTGGTGATCATGGGATTACTGGTCAGTATCGTGGCGCCAACGGTGCTGAATCAGGCCGACGATGCGCGGATAAAGAAGGCGCGGGCGGACTTTAAGGCTATTGAAACCGCCCTTAAAATCTACCGTCTGGACAACTACGTTTATCCAAGTACGGAGCAGGGGCTTGAGGCTCTCGTTAGCCCCAGCGCCATCGATCCCATACCGCGAAACTTCAAGACTGGCGGCTATCTGGGCGAGGTCCCCCGTGATCCCTGGGATCGCCCCTATCTCTATCTGAGTCCTGGTGATCGAGGCGAGGTAGATATCTATACCCTCGGTGCGGATGGTCTTGCCGGTGGAGATGCCCAGAATGCGGATATCGGCAACTGGTCGGAAGACGAAAGCTGAGCCGGTGTACCCGCGCAGTGCCAGCTTGAAGGCGCGGTGCGGCAAACATAATGCCGGCTTCAGCCTCATAGAAATTCTGGTAGTGCTGTTCGTCGTAGTCCTGCTGACCAGTCTCGTTTCCCTGAACCTCGACACCGGCGGCCGGGAGCGCGAGCAGCGCCAGACCCTCGATCGGCTGCTGGCCGTCGCCGGTCTCGCGCTCGACGAAGCCACGGCCTCCGGCAGCGACTACGGCGTTCTTTTCGTTCTCGATAGCAATGAACGCGGCGAGCCGGTGCACCGAGCCATCTGGCGCCAACGGCGTGTCGCCGGCTGGCGGGCACCGATCGACGATCTCGAGCTGTACGAGCCGATTGAGTTTCCCCCGGGCACCGAACTGTTTCTCAGCCTCGATGCTACGGACGTGGCCTTGCTGTCCGCGGAGGCTCAGGACGAGCAGGCGGGACGCCAGCCTCAATGGCTGCTCACGGCCAGCGGTGAAACGCAGACGGGTGAGTTGATGCTCGTCGACGAAGCAAGTGATGAGCTCCTGTGGCGAGCGACCTGGGATGCCCTGGGACGATTCGAGGTGTTCCGCGGCGACGCCTTTGAATCCGAGGACAGCTACGCGAATGCGCGCTAGGAGCCGCGGTTTTACGCTCGTCGAGGTGATGGTCGCCTTGATTATCGTGGCGCTCACCGTCCCGGCGCTTTTGTTCACCCTGGATCAGCAGCTTGATGGCACGGCCTACCTCAGGGAGCGTTCCCTTGCACGGCTTGTTGCCGGCAACCGGCTCACGGAGCTTCGTCTGGCCCTGCGCGGGGGTCGCGAAAGCCTGCGAGGACGATTGACCGGCAGCGAGGTGCTGGCCGAGCGCGACTGGTACTGGCAGATCGTGACCACGGCTACCGAAGTCCCCGAGTTCTCCCGTATAGAGATTCGCGTGAGTGATCGCGAGGGAGAGAACGCGGGTTCATTGTTTACCCTGGTCGCATTCCTCAGCGCGGAGCGGGAAAGCTGATGCGTGAGGGCGGCTTCACGCTTCTCGAGGTGCTGATCGCCATGGCGATCACCGCCTTTGTCGCCGGGGCCGCGTACACCGGGATCAGCAATGTACTTACCGGCTCCGAGGCACTGCGCGACAGCGGCGAGCGCACGCGGGATCTCGGTCGCAGTTTCGACATCATCGATCGCGACCTCAGACAGTTTGTCGAGCGGCCGGTGCGCGATGAGTTTGGCAACTGGCAGCCCTCCATGGCGGGCGGGCCGCTGGCACTCTATCCATTGAGCGTGACGCGTGCGGGTTGGCACAACAGTCTGCAGCTGCCTCGGAGCGATTTGCAGCGTGTGCACTACTTCGTGGAAGAGGGCTCGCTGTGGCGCGCCTACAATACAACTCTGGACCGATCCGTCGATGCGGAACTGCAGCGTGTTCGTCTCATGGACGGCATAGAGTCCATGGAAGTGCGCTTTCTGCCCACGATTGAGGAACTGCGGGTCGACCGCGATTTCGTGGTGGATACCCGGGCCTGGGCGCTGAACTGGGTCGCCCAGCCGGGTGCGGGGCAGCAGGCCCTGCCCCAGGCTCCGGTCGCGCTGGAACTGCGCCTGCAGTTGGACGATCTAGGCGAGCTGCGGAGGATCTATGAACTCCCGGAGCGCTAGACCAAAACGGCAGCGCGGCGTCGCTCTGGTCGTGGCGCTGCTGGTCTTTGCGTTGTGCGCCACGCTCCTCGTGGCGCTGCAGCGCGACTTCCTGATCAACTACAAACGCGTGTCCAATGTACTGCTGGGCGCCCAGCGAGACGCCTATTTGCGCGGCGCCGAGGAACTGGCCGCTCGAGCTCTCGCCCTCGACGCCGAAGCCGATGCCGCAAGTGACGTGCCCCGTGATTCCCTGGATGAGATCTGGGCCCAGCCCCCGCAGCCCTATCCTCTCGATGAGGGTGGCTGGCTTATCGGTGGACTGGAAGACCTGCAGGGACGGTTCAACCTCAACAGTCTGGGTGGCGCGCCGCAGGCGGGGGAGGAAGCGGGGGCTTACAGCGCGCCTCAGCAGATTTTCATCCGTCTTCTTCAGAGTATCGAGGGCGCCGAGATGGACACCTTCGCGGCGCAGACCATCGTGGAATCGATTGCCGACTGGATCGATCCCGACAGCGAACCGCGGCTGAATGGTGCCGAAGCTCCTTACTACATAGGATTGACCCCGTCCTATCGTCCCGCGGATCGCCCCATGGCCAGCGTCAGCGAGCTGCGTGCCGTGGCGAATGTGACACCGGAAATCTACGAGGCCCTGCGGCCCCTGGTTACGGTGTGGCCGCAGCAGCCGGCAAAGATAAACATCCATACGGCACCACCGGGCGTGTTGCAGGCGCTGAATGTCGATGGAAACCTCGAGCCCCTGAGGCCCGGAGAGGTCCAGGCCATCGTGGAGCGCCGCAGCGATGGCGGGTTTACGGATCTGGCCGAGTTTCTCCAGCAGCCCGAGTTCAACGGCGCCTCAACGGCTCAGATCTCTGAAATGCTCGGTGAGACGTCCTCTTACTTCCTGCTTACGGCGCGGGTCGAGATTGCTGATCGGGAGGCGCGTCGGTACAGTGTGCTGCGTCGCGAAGCCGATGTGATTACCGTGATCCAGCGTCTCGACGCCAGTTTCTACGATCTGCCGCCGTCCCCCGGAGAGAACCAGCCGTGAGCGAAAACCGGTCCGTGCTTGCCCAGCGCGACGGCCAGCTGTGCTGGTTACGTCCAGGCATGGAGCCCACCGCGCTCGACTCCGAGGAGAATCGCAGCGCGCTGCTGGCAGAGCTTTCGCGACGCCAGCACCATGTTATTTTTGCGGCGCCCGGCGGGGATGTTCGCTTGCTGGAGATCGACGTCGCCGCGGAAGAGCGGCGTCATCTGGATACCTCGCTCCCTTACCGGCTCGAAGACAGTTTCACGGACGATATCGAGACGTTGCATTTCGCCCGGCGGATGTACGAGCGTGATCGCTGCGCCGTGGCCGTGGTTGCGCATGCGTCGATGGAAGCATGGCACGAAAGGCTCGCGGAGTTTGCGGACCTCCTGCCCTGGGTCCCCGAGCCGCTGCTGTTGCCCCGCAAGAACGGCGAATGGGTGCTCGTCCTCGAAGGCGATAGCGCGTTGATTCGCTGGGGAGCCTATGCGGGATCACGCATCGAATTGTCCCTGGTGCCGATGTTGCTCGGTGGTCTTGTCGCCCAGCACACTCCCGAGCGCCTTGTTGTTTACGGCCTCGACGAGGCCGAGTCGCTGGCCTGCCTTCCCGACGATCTGCGCGATCTTGCTGAGTGGCGCCGCGGTGATCTCAGCGCGGCGCTGTGGCTGGCTGATGAGACCCCGACCCTGGACCTTCTCCAGGGCAACTATGCACCTCGGCTCCCGTACACGCGCTGGTGGTCCCAGTGGCGCTCCGTTGCAGCCCTGGTCGGAGTTGCCCTGGTATTGCACATCGCCTCCGGTTGGCTCGATCTGCGCCGTCTGGAACGCGAAAACGAGTCGCTGCGGCGCGAGATCGAAACCGTGTACCGGGGCGTCAATCCCCGCGGTAACCTGGTCGACGCGGAGCGCCAGCTGCGGCAACAACTCGCCGGACTGCGTGGTGGCGAAGCTGGAAGTACGTTCTCCGCGGCGCTCGCGCCCCTCGCGTCCGGAGTGGCGGAGCTGTCCGGTGTGCAGCTCGCCAGCCTGACCTACAGCCAGGCGCGCAGCGAACTGCGTCTCAACCTTCTCGCACCGGACTTCAACGCGGTGGAAGAACTGCGGGCCGGTCTTGCGTCCCGAGGCCTCGGTGCCACGCTGGAGAGTTCGTCGCGCAGCGGTGAAGCGGTCCGCGCGCGTCTGCGTCTGGAGTCGTCGCAATGAAGGACTGGTTCCTGCGCTTCAGCCCGCGGGAGCAGCTCGCGCTTCTGCTCATGACGGCCGCCGTGACGCTTTACGCGTTCGTCCTGCTGGTGCTTATGCCCCTCGGCAACGCTCGCGAGGAAATGGTGGAGCGCAACATCGCCACGGCGACGGCGCTTGCCCGCGTCGACGGCCTGGCGACGGAAATCAGCGAACTGCGCAAGACCGCAGGTTCCGCGCCGAGTGCGGGTCGCAATCTCACCGCCACGGTCAACCGTTCCGCGGAACGCTTTGGTCTGCGGCCGAGCCGCCTGCAGCCAAACAGCCGCGGTGGCGTGCAGGTACGCTTTGAAACCGCGGCTCTCGAACCTCTGCTGCGCTGGTTGCACGCGCTCGAGGACAGTCAGGGACTCCTTGTCGAGGAATTGTCTCTGAGCCAGACCCAGCTTGCAGGCACCGTCAGCGCGACGGTACGAATCGCGGCATTGCAGTGAAGCGGGCTCTTGGGCTGACAGCCGTCGGGCTGGTGCTGCTTGTGTTTGGCGCATCGACACTGCCGGCGCGTTTGCTTCCGGCGCTGCTGCCGGCGGAGCTGGTGCGCCTGTCCGGCGTATCGGGATCCCTGCTCAATGGTCAGGCCGCTCGCGCCCAGGTCAGCACCGGGGCCGGCATGATGCATCTGGGAAGGGTGAACTGGGAGTTCCATCCTCGCAGCCTGCTCGCCCTTGCTCCGCGTATAACCCTGAACAGTAACTGGGGAGCACAGCGCGGCAGCGCGAGCCTTGCGTGGCGTCCCGGTCGCGTCGTTGTGAGCGACCTGGACGCCAGCGTCGACGCACGACTCCTGCGGACCCTGGCTCCGCTTGCCGTGGAAGGCCGCGTGGGCCTGCAGTTCGAGAGAATTGTGCTGCGCGACGGCCTACCGGCGGAAGCCAGAGGCCGGGTCGTGCTGCAGGACGCACGCTGGAACGCGCCCCAGGTTGATCACACCCTGGGCAGCTACGTTGCCGATATCGACGGCGATGCGCGCCAGGAGCTCCGAGCCCGGGTCGACACCATCGCCGGTCCCGTACCGGCCCGCGGTACGGTTACGCTTGCCGCTACGCGCTACGAGCTGGATGTACGGATAGGCGATGCCGCTACGCGCCTTGCCACTGAGATCGAAAGAGCCCTGGAGTTGTTTGCCACTCCGACGGAAGACGGCTATCGTCTGCGCCTCGGTGGCAACCTAATCGTTGGCTCACCGCCTCCATAAATCCTGCAGCACCTGCCAGATCCCGGAAGTGAAACATGAGTGAACAGCAATTCCGCAAGTACGAGTGCATCGTCTGCGGCCTCATCTATGACGAAGCCGAAGGCTGGCCGGACGACGGGATTGCCCCGGGGACACGCTGGGAGGACGTTCCGGAGGATTGGCTCTGCCCGGACTGCGGCGTCGGCAAGGAAGACTTCGAGCCAATCTGAGCGATGAACTCGCCGATGGCAGCGCCTGGCGACGCGCGCTTCGAGGCCACGCGTCGGCATCTTGCCGCTCTTCGCGCGGAGCTCGCCCGGCGCGCCGTAGATGCGATCATCGTACCGCGCGCCGACGAGTATCTCGGCGAGTACATACCGGCTCACAACGAGCGCCTGCGCTGGCTCAGTGGATTCACCGGCTCGGCCGGCGCTGTCGTGGTTACCGCCGAGGTTGCCGCGATTTTTGTAGACGGTCGCTACACCGTGCAGGTGCGGCGACAGGTTCCGGCGCAGGACTTTAGTTTTCACGATCTGATAGACGAGCCGCCGGTGGTCTGGCTGACGCGGAAGCTGCCGGCGGGCTCTCGCGTGCTCGTGGATCCGCGCATGTTCTCCCTGGAGTGGTTTAACAAGACCGCGCAGCTTCTCAGCGAGACGGCGATGGAGCTCCTGGCGGACACCGACAACCCCGTAGATCGCTGCTGGGAAGATCGCCCCGCCGAGCAGATAGCTACCGCGCTGTGTCTCGGAGACGAGTACAGCGGAGAGAGCAGTGCCGCGAAGCGCGAGCGTATTGCCAAATCCCTGGTCACGCTTGGCGCTGATGCCGCGCTCGTCTTTGCGCCGGAATCCGTGAGTTGGTTGCTGAATCTCCGGGGGCGCGACGTGCCTCGCCTCCCGGTGCTGCTGAGCTATGCCGTGCTGTCCGCAGACGGTTCCCTGCAGGTCGTCGTGGATCCCCGGCGTCTATCGTCGGCGGCGCCGGAGCATGTTGGTGCGGGCGTCGAGTTTCTGGGTCCCGAGGAGGGCGAGGCGCTGCTGAGAAGTTTCTCCGGCGCTACCGTTTTAGCCGATCCGACAACCGCCAATGCATGGTCGCAGCAGACGCTGCGAGCGGGGGGAGCGCGGCTGCTTGTCGCCGAAGATCCGGTACAGTTGCCCAAGGCCTGCAAAAACTCCGTTGAACTCACCGGAGCGCGCGAGGCCCATCGCCGAGACGCGGTTGCCGTGATCCGTTTTCTCGCGTGGCTGGATGGGGAGGTCGATGCCGGGCGGCTGCATGATGAGGCCACACTCGCGGAACACCTGGGTAGCCTGCGAGCCGAGGTCTCGGGATATCAGGAGCCGTCCTTCGACACTATTTCGGCCGCTGCCGCCAACGCGGCGATGTGCCACTACAACCACCTCGACAACGATCCGGCGCCGCTTGAGGATGGGAGTCTCTACCTCGTCGACAGTGGCGGTCAGTACATCGACGGGACTACGGATATCACGCGCACCGTCGCGATCGGCACACCCAGCGCAGAGATGCGTGAGCTTTTCACGCTGGTCCTCAAGGGGCATATCGCCCTCGACTCGATGCTGTTCCCGCCGGGTACAACGGGAACACACCTGGATGTGCTGGCGAGGCAGTATCTGTGGCAGAGCGGTCGGGACTATGACCACGGGACCGGACACGGGGTGGGTGTCTTCTTAAGCGTGCATGAGGGGCCCCAGCGTATATCCAAACTCTGGAACGCCACGGCCCTGCAGCCAGGCATGATCGTTAGTAATGAACCGGGATACTACCGCGACGACGCCTTCGGCATTCGCTGCGAAAACCTCGTCGTCGTTCGCGAAGCTGCCGATGCGTCCCACGAGCGTCCGATGCTGGGATTCGAAGCTTTGACCCTGGTTCCCTTTGATCGACGGCTCCTTGACCTCACCAGACTCAGCGCCTCCGAACGCGCTTGGATCGACGCCTATCACGACCGCGTAGCACGGGAAATCGGTCCCCTGCTCGAAGATCCCGCGACGCGGGAGTGGCTCTACGCGTCTACGGCCGCACTTTGAAACCGGGCCGCGACGCCGCCCTGTGGCCCCCAAACCTTTTGTGTAGACTGCCCCGAATAAGCTAGAACGGAGCCAAACCATGGCCACAGCCGGCGGTGCGAACTCGCACTGGTCCTCTCCTTTTGCCTTTCTCATGGCTTCCGTCGGTTTCGCCGTCGGCCTCGGAAACATCTGGCGTTTCCCCTACGTGACGGGCGAGAACGGAGGTGCGGCCTTCGTTCTGATCTACCTGGCCTGCGCATTCCTTATCGGTGTTCCCATCCTCATGGCGGAGCTCATGATCGGACGGCGCGGGGACGGCGCGCCGCCCATCGCCATGGCCCGGGTTGCCGAAGAAAGCGAACGCAGTCGCCAGTGGAAGTGGGTCGGCGGCATGGGACTGCTTGCCGCGTACACCATAGAGATCGTCTATTCGGTGGTGGTGGGCTGGGTGCTCTGGTATCTGTTCAAGGCGGTGACGACCGGCTTTTCCGGCGTTGATGCCGGCATTGCCGAGGCACAGTTCAGCGCCGTTCTCGGTGATAATGCCGGCATGCTTTTCTGGACCCTCATCGGTCTGGCGATTACGGGCTACATCATCTTTGCCGGAGTAAAGGACGGCATCGAGCGCGCGGTAACGATCATGATGCCGCTCATGTTCCTCCTCCTCCTCGGACTTGCGACATTCAACTTCTTTGCCGGCGGGTTCAGCGAGGCCATTGCCTGGCTGTTCACTCCGGATTTCAGCAAGGTAACCTTCGCCACCGTGCTTGCCGCCATTGGTCAGGCGTTCTTCTCCATCGGTGTGGCGATGGGCGGGATGATGACCTACGGCTCCTATCTGCCGAGGGAGATTTCCATAACCAAATCGGTGCTGATCATCGTCTGCGCCGACACTGTCGTGGCGCTGCTGGCGGGGCTGGTGATCTTTCCTGCGGTCTTCACCAACGGTCTGGACCCGGCGGCCGGCGCGGGCCTGATTTTCCAGACGCTGCCCGTCGCCTTCGCGAGCATGCCCGGGGGGCATGTGTTTGCCGTGCTGTTTTTCCTGATGCTCTCCGTCGCCGGGATCACATCCATGGTCGGTCTTATCGAATCGGTGAACGCCTGGATCGAGGAGCACTACAGCATCAGCCGACACGCCAGCGCCGTGCTTGTGGTGGGCAGCATTGCCGTGCTCAGCATTCTCAGCATCCTTTCCTACAACGTGCTCGACGGCCTGCGTCTCGGGGATCGAAATTTCAATGCGATCATGGACTATTTCTCCAACCAGATTCTGCTGCCCCTGGGCGGACTCATGATCGCTGTGTTTGCCGGCTGGTTTATGCAGCAGCGCTTCAGTCGCGAGGAGTTCACCACTCTAGGGGCCAGCACTTATCGGCTGTGGTTCGCGCTCATCCGCTATGTCGTGCCACCGGCCCTGCTCGTGATTTTCATACTCGGCGTTAGCGAATAGGAGCACTGGCATGCTCGCCACTGTGAGCGATTTCCTCTGGGGCCGGGTTCTGATCGTGCTCCTCGTCGGTCTGGGTGTGTACTTCACCGTGGCCTCGCGCTTCGTTCAGTTCCGCTACTTCGGACGTATGTTCAGCGTGCTCGGCGACGCCCTGCACCACGAGCCGGGACAGGTCAGTTCCTTCCAGGCGCTGGTGGTGAGCGTTGCTGGACGCGTTGGCGGCGGCAATATTGCCGGTGTCGCCGTGGCCATCACGCTGGGCGGTCCGGGAGCGGTGTTCTGGATGTGGCTCATCGGCCTCATGGGTATGGCGACCAGCTTCTTTGAGTGCTCCCTCGCTCAGCTTTACAAGCGCCGCGAACCCGACGGCAGCTTCCGTGGTGGCCCGGCCTACTACCTGAGCCGCGGTGTGAATCAACGCGGCCTGGCTATCGTGTATTCGCTGCTGCTGCTTGTCACCTTCGGCTTTGGCTTCAACGCCGTGCAGTCTTACGTGGTCGCGACGTCGCTTCAGGATTCCTTCGGCGTACCCACCTGGATCAGCGGAGCCTTCCTGGTCGTGTCCCTGGGTTTCGTTTTCTTCGGGGGAATCCAGCGTATCGCCGCCGTGGCGGAAGTCATCGTGCCCATCATGGCGGTCGGTTATTTCGCGGCCGCGCTTCTGGTGATCGGCGTGAATATCGAACGCGTGCCCGCCGTGTTTGCCACGATAGTCAGCAGCGCCTTTGGTCTCGATTCGGCCCTGGGTGGAGGAATCGGCGTTGCGATCATGCAGGGGGTTAAACGAGGACTGTTCAGCAACGAAGCCGGCCTTGGAAGCGCGCCGAATGTCGCCGCCGTGGCTACGGTCCGCCACCCGGCGAACCAGGGCATCGTGCAGGCCTTCAGCGTATTTATCGACACGTTGATCATGTGCAGCTGTACCGCGCTCATCATCCTTCTCTCGGACATCTATGCCTCGGCGGGGCCCGAGGTATCCGGAGTCGCCCTGACCCAGAACGCGCTCGCGGCGCATCTCGGCCCCTGGGGCGGCAGCTTCGTCAGCGTCGCTCTGGTCCTCTTTGCCTTCAGCTCGATCATGTACAACTACTACCTCGGGGAAAACAGCCTCAACTATTTCAGTGAAGAGAATCAGCGTCTGTTTTTCGTATTTCGCATTCTCGTGCTTGGGCTGGTGTTCTGGGGTGCGGCGCAGGATCTCGGAACGGTATTTGCTTTCGCCGACCTGACGATGGGACTGCTTGGCGTAGTTAATCTGATTGGTCTTATCTGGATGTCGAAGCTGGCATTGCGGTTGTTGCGGGACTACGACTCGCAGCTTGCTGCGGGGCGGGAGCCGGTGTTGGACCCTGAGGAATGGGGTGATCTTGATATCGATCCGGAAGCCTGGCGAAACTCGACGCCTCGCTAATCGCCATACATGGCCAGCTCATCAGGGTCCGGATGCTTTACTGCGCTCGTTGCGTTGCTCGTTTTGCCGCTTATGCCGTAGATGAGAGGGCTTCACCACTCGCCCCTTGCGGCTGCCCGATCGTCGGAGCATGATGCGCGCCACTCCAATAACAGGCTCCACCGTGCAGTCCAACGTCGACCGCAGTAACTTCATAGCCACACTGGCCGTCATCCTGCTCGTTTCGGTGCCACTGCTTCTTGAACCGGAGCGCGGCGCGGACATTGTGCTGACAAGCTACGCATTCATCAGCAGTACCTTTGGCTGGCTCTATCTGCTCGCCGGTATCGGTGCCCTGGTGCTGGTTCTGTGGATTGCCTTCGGACGCTATGGCGGCGTCGTTCTCGGTCACGACGGAGAGCGGCCGGAGTTCAGCACGTTCAGCTGGGTCGCCATGCTGTTTTGCGCCGGCGTGGGCGCCGGGCTCATGTACTGGTCGGCGATTGAGTGGGCGACCTACTACCAGTCGCCTCCCTTTGATGCGGAGCCCATGTCTCCCGAGGCCGCCCGCTGGGCTGCGTCCTACGGATTCTTTCACTGGGGTTTCATTGCCTGGGCGCTCTACTGCCTGCCCACGCTGGCTATCGCCTATCCCTACTACCGTGAGCGGGCGACGGTGCTGAAGTACAGCCTGGCCTGCCATCACTGGCTGCGGGGCCATGAACACAGCCCCCTGGCCCGGGGCATGGACTTTCTGTTCATGCTGGCCCTGGTGGGTGGCGCCGGCTCTTCCCTTGGATTTTCGACGCCCTTGATTGCGGCGTTGATTTCCAGACTGACAGGGATCGAGGCGAGCTTTGCCATGGAACTGTTCGTGGTCGGAGTCTGTGTCCTGGCCTTTGCAGCGAGCGTGTTCCTGGGATTGGAAAAAGGCATCAAGCGCCTCAGTTCAGCCAACATGGTGATGGCGCTGGGCCTGCTGCTGTTTGTGTTTGTAGCCGGACCGACGCTGTTCATCGTCGAGTCGTCGCTCAGTGCGCTCGGTACGGTGGCGCAGAACTTCCTGATAATGGCGACCTGGGCCGACGCCTACACCGATTCCACCTTCGTACAGGACTGGACCGTGTTTTACTGGGCCTGGTGGATCGCCTACGGCCCCTTCGTTGGGCTGTTTGTGACACGCATTTCGCGGGGCCGGACGCTGCGCGAGGTCGTTCTGGGAATGCTGATCTGGGGCAGTCTCGGCGGTGCGCTGTTCTATATGGTGCTGGGGAACCTCTCCATGAGCCTGCAGATTTCCGGGCAGGTCGATGTGGTCGGCATCCTGGCGCAGGACGGGGGCAACGCGGCTATCGTTGCAAGCTTCGACACGCTGCCGCTGGCGCCGCTGGCCATCGCGCTGTTCGCCCTGGTGAGCATTATTTTTTCCGCAACGACCTACGATTCCGCCGCCTACACGCTGGCCTCCAGCGCCAGTCTGCGCCTGGCCGCCGGCGAGGATCCACCACGCTGGCATCGCAGCTTCTGGGCGTTCGCACTTGCCATACTTCCGGTGACGCTGATGTACATTGGGGGCCTGCGCGTGGCGCAGACTGCGGTTCTCGTCGCGTCCCTGCCGATCCTGCTGACAACGGGTCTTTCGACGGTGGCGCTGATGAAGAGCCTTGGCAGCCACGAACGCGAGTCTGTGCCGGCAACGCCCATAGCTGAAAAAAACTAATACGTAGTCCGGCTTAAGCTCGCTTGTAGGCGCACCTAAACGCTGCGTAGTATCGCGCTGCAGCGACACATAACGCCATGAATAACGATTACAAGCTGGGAGGATTGCCGTGTCTAAAACCCTGGACGCACAGCCCCTGATTGCCCGCCAGCCTGTTGCTTCGCGCGCAGCGCCGAGCAAACGCTCGCCCCTGGCTGAACACGTTCGCAGCGCGTCACGGCTGTCCCTGCTCGCGGCGCTTTCCTCGCCGCTGGCTCTGCAGGCGCAGGAGACGGGTCGCATCGAGGAGGTCGTCGTGACGGCGACCAAGCGCAGCGAGAACCTTCAGGACGTCCCGATCAGCATCACGGCGCTGGGCCAGTCCACGTTGGACGATCTCAACATCAACGATTTCACCGGCTATGTGCAGCAGCTGCCCTCGGTATCCTTCGCCCAGCGTCGTCCCGGTCAGGCCTCGCTGTTTATGCGCGGCATTTCCGAGGGGGGCAACGGCAACCAGTCTCTGCAGGGGCCGTCTGTCGCAATCTACCTCAACGAGCAGCCGGTCACGGCGATCGGTTTCAACCTCGATCCTCATGTTTACGACGTCGAGCGCATCGAGGTACTGATGGGTCCGCAGGGAACACTGTACGGGGCGGCGAGTCAGGCCGGTACGCTGCGCATAATCACCAACCAACCGTCGACGGAGGCCTTCGAGGCAGGCTTCGACCTGACCGCGGAAACCATCTCCGGCGGCGGCGACGGCTGGATGGCCGAAGGCTTTATGAACCTGCCCCTCAGTGATCGCATGGCGCTGCGGGTCGCCGCGTGGTGGGACGACGATGGCGGCTTCATCGACGCCGTGCCGGACAGCATCACCTATCCACTGTCGGGTATCACGCGCACGAACGACGGCTTTGTGCGCGATGATTTCAATGAGGCGGAGAAGCAGGGTCTGCGCGCCGCCCTGAAGGTGGACCTGAATGACAGCTGGACCGCGACGGCCAGCGTCATGTACCAGGAGCTGGAGGCGGACGGCATCTGGGACCATGATCCCGATGAGCTCGGGGAGTTCAGGGTCAGCCGCTTCTTTGAAGACACCACCAACGATGAATGGACTCAGTTTGCGCTGACGGTCGAGGGTGATCTCGGTTTCGCCGATCTCACCTATGCCGGTTCCTACCTGGATCGCGAGTACGATGCCTACAGCGACTACTCGAGCTACTCCATCGACGGCGCCGTCGAGCCCTATTACACCTGCTACGTGTCCTACTTCGGACCCTGCGTAGATCCGAGCATCCAGTATTCGAATCTATCGGAGTTGAGCTACCAGACCCACGAGCTGCGCCTCGCCGGTACCCGCGATCGGCTTGACTGGATCGTCGGCGGCTTCTACCAGAACATCGAAACGGACTTCGACAGCCGCTGGTCCATCCCTCCCATCAATCCGGATGCGGCGGTCATCGACGATCTGTATTTCCAGACCAACCAGGTGCGCGAAGACGAGGAAGTCTCGGTCTTTGGCGAACTGACCTACAGTTTCACGGACAGGCTCTCCGGCACCGTCGGCTATCGCTACTTCGATGGCGAAACGACGCTGCAGGGCTTTACCGGCACCATCTACTTCCCCGAGTGCTGCTTCGCCGGCTCCCCGACGCGTCCGCCGGACAACGTGGACAGCGTGGCCAAGTTCAGCGACGGGACCCTGAAACTGAACCTCAGCTACGAGATCAACGAGGACGTTCTGGTCTACGCCACCTATGCCGAGGGTTACCGCCCCGGCGGCGCCAATCGGGCCCCGGGTGTGGGAGAGACTTTCGAGCCCGACTTCGTGGAGAGCTACGAGGCCGGGATCAAGAGCACTTCGCTTGATGGTCGCCTGCGCCTGAACGCCGCGGCCTACTTCATGGACTGGGACGATATCCAGATAGGCTTCTTCAACCCGGACATCTCGCTGCTGGGTCTGGTGGACAACGCCGGCGCCGCCGAAAGCCGCGGACTGGAGCTCGATGGCACGTTCCTCGTCACCGACGCTCTGGAGCTTTCCCTGGCCTACGCCTACAACAAGGCCGAGCTCACGGAAGACTACTTCGCGCGGACCGACAGCGTGGAGCCAGACGCGGCGGACGGCCAGGACCTGCCCTTCACTCCGGACAGCAAGTACACCGCCACGGCCCGCTACAACACGCAGATCGGCGCTATGCCGACGATGCTGCAGCTCAATTACACCTATACCGATGAGATGTGGAACGACATCTTCCTCAGTAACCGGGAAAAGATGGACAGCTACGGCCTGCTCAGCGCCAGCGTCCGGGTCGAAGGGGAGGGCTGGTACGCGACGCTGTTCGCGGACAATCTCACCGACGAGGTGGCGGAGCTGTATATCAACAGCGTGGACATCCGTCGCCTGGTGACCGTGAACCGCCCGCGAACCGTGGGCGTCAGCTTCGGTATGACCTTCGATTGAGTACCGCCACCGGCAGACGCGTTCCGGTCACCGGGGACTTTCCGCCGCGGCTCATGGAGGCTGCGGAACACGTCGCGGCAGGACGGCTCGGCAAGGCTGAGGGCGTGCTGCGGCGCTACGTTCACGACAACCCCTCGGACGTCAACGGCATCCGCATGCTCGGCGAGGTGGGTTTGTCCCTGGGAGCGCTCAAGGACGCCGAGGCCTTGCTGGCACGCTGCCTGGAGCTGGCGCCGGACTACCACGCGGCGCGCTACGCCTACGCCAACGCGCTTTACAAACGCCATCGCTACAGCGAGGCGTTGCGCGAGCTGGATCGGTTGCTCGCGCTTGATGCAGATAACGCTGGCTGGTTGGTGCTCAAGGCCGCCAATCTCGTCGAACTGAGCGAACACGAGGCGGCGCTGCCCATCTTCGAGCGCGTCCTGGCCGGCAAGCCTGATCATGCCCAGGCGCGGCTCAGCTACGGCCACGCGCTGCGGGCCCTCGGCCGGGGCGACGAGGCGATTGTTGCATACAGCCAGGCAGCCGAGCTTGGCGTGGGAGAAGCCTACTGGAGCCTCGCCAATCTCAAGACCTTTCGCTTTTCCGATGCGCAGATCCATGCGATGGAAGCGCGGCTCCGCGACGAGGCGTGTCCGTTTCGCGATTACTACCACCTTCTGTTTGCCCTGGGTAAGGCCCGCGAAGACCGTGGTGAGCACGAGGTGGCCATGGCGGCCTACGTCAAGGGCAACCAGGTGCGCGGACGCAGCGTACCCTGGGAGCCGGAGCGCTTTCATCAGGATGTGATCGGGCTTCGCGATTTCTTTTCCCGGGACTTTCTCGCCGGGCGAAGCAGTGAAGGCTGCGCGGCACCCGACCCGATATTCATCGTAGGCCTGCCGCGGGCCGGGTCCACGCTGATTGAGCAGATTCTCGCCAGCCACAGTCAGGTCGAGGGCACGGCTGAGTTGTCGGACATCATCGCTATTGCCCGGCGTATCGCCGGCAAGCGGCGTCGGGATGATCCATCGAATTACCCTTCCGCTCTCGCCAATTCGGGGCCCGCCGCACTGCGGGAACTGGGCGAGGAGTACCTGAAGCGCACCCGGGTACAGCGTCATACGTCCTGCCCGCGGTTTATCGACAAGATGCCAAACAACTTCACCCATGTCGGGCTCATTCACCTGATCCTGCCGAACGCCGCAATCATCGACGCCCGCCGCCACCCCATGGACTGCTGTTTCAGCGGCTTCAAGCAGCTGTTCGCCTCGGGCCAGGGCTTCAGCTACAGCCAGGAGCGCATCGGTCGCTACTACCGCGACTATCTTGAGATCATGGATCACTGGGACGAGGTGCTGCCCGGCAAGGTGTTGCGTGTGCAGTACGAGGACATGGTCAGCGACACGGAGGCTCAGGTGAGGCGACTCCTTGAGCACTGCGGACTTAAGTTCGAGGAGGCCTGCCTGAGCTTTCACGAGACGGAGCGGAAGGTTCGTACCGCCAGTTCGGAGCAGGTGCGGCAGCCGATCTACCGCAGTGGCGTGGGCCAGTGGCAGTCCTTCAGCGCCTGGCTGGATCCGCTTCGCGCCGCGCTGGGCCCGGTGCTGGAACGTTACCCCGAGGGCGGCTGACTCAGTCCGGGATCGCGCGGCAGGTCGTCGTCGGCCTCGATCTCAGCCAGCATCCAGCGAAGGAAGTGCAGAGTTTTCTCATCGGATTCATTTTCGCGCCGCCAGACGAGATACCAGCTTCTTGGGTTGGCGACCCGACATCCCGGAAACATCTCGACGAGCGTGCCCGCCGCCAGATCCCGGCTCACGTAGGGCTGCTGCCCCAGCGCCACGCCCATGCCCGCAACCGCGCTTCCGATGGCCACGTCGTAGCTCTCCAGCTGCAGTCCCTGTTCCGGGTCCAGCTCCGGTAGATTCTGAGCGGCGAGCCATACGCGCCAGTCTTCCGCCGAGGGATAGACCTGCAGCAGCTGACGGGAATTGAGCTCGCCGGGCGTACTTTTTTCCCCGACGCGCTGCCGAAAGCCGGGGCTGCAAACCGGGAACAGCTCGGCACTGAAGAGGTATTCCCGGGCGAGCTTCGGCGGCGGTTCTGCCGCGACGATGATGGCGGCGTCCACATCGTCCCGCGCAAAGTTGGGATCCGATTGCGCGGTAGTCAAACGTATCTCCAGGTCCGGGTGCTCGGCATGAAAGCGCGCGAGGCGGGGCAGCAGCCAGCGGATCGTAAAGGTGGCATAGACCTGTAGCGTCAGGGACTGCGCCGATTGGCGGCTCAGGAGAAGATCCGTGCCCTCAGCGAGCGCGTCAAAAGCACTGCGAACCACGGGGAAGTAAAGCCGGCCGCGGCGGGTCAGTTCGATACTGCGCACGCCGCGCGTGAACAGCGGAAAGCCGAGTGTGTCTTCCAGGGCCTTGACCTGGTGACTGACCGCCGACTGGGAAACATTCAGTTCCTCGGCGGCATCTTTGAAGCTCATGTGACGCGCCGCGGCTTCGAAAGCACGCAGGGCGTTTAGCGAGGGGAGTCTGCGCCGTCGCGTCGCTACCATGATGCCCTTTCCTGTCCTGATTCCGGTGCCGGTCCCGCGCGCCTGTGGATCGCATTCTAACGCGTGAATTTATCTCACTCAGCCGTGCGGAATTGTCGTTTGTTTGTGCATGCTCGCGGTGCCAGCATGCGCACGTCACGCAATACGATGCAGCGGCAAACACGCTATGAATTCAGCGATTCAGACACTCGAACCCGGTCGGGTCGTTCTCGTCACGGCAGGCGCCGCAGGCATCGGTCGCTGCATCGCGGAGACCTTTATCCAGGCCGGCGCCCGGGTCCACGTGTGCGACCTGGATGCCGATGTATTGCAGGCGTTTCTCGACGCCAACCCGGGAGCGCGGGGCACCTGCGCCGATATCGCCCAGCGCGAGGATGTGGAACGCCTGTTCGCCGAAATTACGACGAGCTACGGGCGCTTGGACGTGTTGATTAACAACGCGGGCATCGCCGGGCCCACGGCCGCCGTCGAGGACATTGACGACGAGGACTGGGACCAGACCGTGGCCGTGGATCTGAACGGGCAGTTCTACGTCACCAAGCGCGCCGTACCCCTCCTCAAGGAGGCGGGCGCCGCGGCGATCGTCAACATCGCGTCCAACGCGGCGTTCTTTGGTTTTCCGCTGCGATCGCCGTACACCGCCTGCAAGTGGGCCATGATCGGCCTGACCAAGACCTGGGCCATGGAGCTCGGCCCGCACGGCGTGCGCGTGAACGCGATCTGCCCGGGCAGCGTGGCCGGAGAACGGATAGACACCGTAATAGCGAGGGAAGCCGTATCGCGGGGTGTGCCCGCCGCTGCGGTCCGTGAGGTCTATACCAGCCAGAGTTCGCTGCGCCGTTTTTGCGATCCCGAGGACGTGGCAAACCTGGCTCTATTTCTCGCCTCGCCCCTCGGAGGCAATCTTTCCGGGCAGGCCATCGGCGTCGATGGGCACACGGAGAGCCTGTCCAGCTACATCTAGTTTTATCTTTGTCACCAGGAGTATCAGCTACATGCAAGCAGTCTGGTTCGATCGATTCGGTGCCGCGGCGGACAGCCTGATCTGCGGCGAGCTGCCCGTGCCCGTCGCCGGGGAAGATGAGGTGCTGGTTCGCCTCGAAACTACCGGTGTAAACCCCTCTGATGTCAAAAAGCGCGCCGGCGCTTTTCCGGACCTGCTCGATACGGGGCTGGTGATTCCTCATAGTGACGGTGCCGGGGTCATCGAGGCCGTTGGTCCCGGTGTCGATCCGGCGCGCATAGGCGAGCGCGTGTTCGTTTACGAGGCGCAATATGGCCGCCGCTTTGGAACCGCCGCCGGCTACGTGGCCCTCGACTCGCGTCGCGCCCCGCGACTGCCGGACGCGGCAGGCTTCGAAGTTGGTGCCTGTATCGGTATCCCCATCATGACGGCTCATCGCTGTGTGTTCGCTGACGGACCCGTGACCGACCGGGTGATCGTTGTCACCGGCGGCGCCGGCCGTGTGGGTTACTACGCCATTCAATGGGCCAAATGGGGTGGAGCCGTGGTGATTGCCACAGCCAGCAATTCCGAGGACGAGGCCGCCTGCCGTGCCGTCGGCGCGGATCACGTCGTCAATCATCGGCGCGTCGGCTGGAGCGCTGATGTGCTGGCAGCGACCGGCGGAGAAAGGGTCGATCGCCTGGTAGAGGTGGAATTCGGTGCCAATCTCCCGGAGGCTCTGGATTTCCTGCGCACCGGCGCCACGATCGCGACCTATTCATCGACCGCGGTTCCCGAGCCGGCTCTCCCTTTCAGGCGCATGATGTTCATGGACCTTACGCTGCGGATGGTGATCGTCTATGCCATGCCCGAGGAAGCGAAGCAGCAGGCCATCGCCGATACCCAGCATCTGCTTGAGGAAGGCTACCTGCAGCACCGTGTTGCGGATAAGCTGCCTCTCAGCGACATGGTCAGAGCGCATGAGATTGTTGAGCGGGGAGAGGTTCGCGGCTGTGTGGTGGTCTCCACTCGCTGAGGGTTTCGTGGCGACACGCCTCCTCATCCGGGGCAGGCGCCGCGCTCGTCAGCGGCGAATGCCGCTGGGCAAGGCCCCGGTTCTTTTGTCCGCCGTCATGAGCTTCGCGGTATTTGCCGGGCAGGAAGAGGCGGTGCACATCGATGTAGGTGCGACGCGTCTGGTGGGTGAGCTGACCGACGGTGGGCGCAGCGAGGTATACCGGGGAATCCCCTTTGCCAAACCTCCCGTCGGCGATCTGCGTTGGCTGCCCCCGCAGCCGCTCCCGCTCCCCGCGGGTGAGCTGCAGGCCCGGAATTTCCGCCCGGCCTGTGCCCAGGAACAGCACATCATCGACTGGTACCGGTCATTGGTCGCGGACTTCGGCGGAGACTCCGACAGCTTTCCCGTACCCGAGATCAGTGAAGACTGCCTGTATCTCAATCTGTGGCGTCCCCGCTCGACGGCGCCGGAAGAGCGCCTGCCCCTGCTGATTTACGTTCACGGGGGCAGCAACAAGGCAGGCTGGTCCTACGAACCAAACTACCTGGGTGCAAGGCTAGCGGAAAAAGGGCTCGTGGTAGCCAGCGTTGCTTACCGCCTCGGTCCCCTGGGTTTCTTCAGCCATCCAGAGCTCGATGAGGCTAACTTTGCGCTTCTCGATCTGCTGGCCGCGGTCCGCTGGCTTCGCGAGCAAGCGCCGGCTTTGGGTATCGACACTCAGCGCATCACCCTCATGGGCGAATCCGCCGGGGCGAGCAACATCAGTCAGCTGCTGGCGATGCCGGATGCCCGGGGTCTGTTTCAGCGTGTCATTCACCAGAGCGCAGGCTGGGCTGTCTGGCAGGGCGGCCTCGATCGGGAGCAGGAGCTCAGTACCTACGAACGCATCGGGGATGCGTGGCCGGGCAGGGACGGCGGCCTCGCCGAATTGAGAAAGGTGCCGGCGAGCCAACTGCTGGCTGCGGTATCGGCGGTCCTCCCCGCCAAGGCTTACGACGCGGTGGTGGACGGCGCCAGCATGCCCGCCGATCTGCCACAGCAGCTGCGTGACGGCGCCGTTCCAGCGATCGACCTGCTCATCGGCACCAATGCCGACGAATGGCTGATCTACCTGGCTGAGGACGATTCACTGCAAAGCTGGCGGGCGGAGCAGGCCGATAAGGCAATAGCGGATGCAATGCTGAAAGCCCTGCCCGAGGGCCTGACCGAGAGTGTCAAGCTCGACCGGCTGACCACCGCAGAGACCTTCGTCTGTCCGTCTCTCGATTTCGCGGAGTACGTCCGGCGAAAAGGTGGTCGCAGCTGGGCCTACTATTTCAGTCGTGTGCGTGAAGGAGAGCGGGGCGCAGCCATGGGTGCCTACCATGGGGCGGAGCTTCCCTATGTCTTCGATACACATGACGATTGGTTGCCCACCCACAGCGTCGACCGGGAGCTCACCGATACCCTGCTCGGTTATTGGAGCAACTTCGCAATGCACGGCGATCCTAACGGGGATGGCCTGCCTCCCTGGCCGGCCTACGCGGCGGAGTATGGTTCCGTGCAGGTGCTGGATGAACAAGTGCGCACAGCCCCTCACCCCAGTGCGCCGCTCTGCAACGTCATGCGCAGTCGCCCGACACAGCGATAAAAAAGGGGAGGTTTGATGAACGAGAGCAATGCAGCGGCTGAGCTGCTGATTCTTGACGGCTCCATGGGCCGCGAACTTCGCCTGCGCGGCGTCGAGATACCCGAGACGATTTGGTCAGCGAACGCGTTGCTGACGGCGCCGGATGTTGTCGTCGATGTGCACCTGGACAATATTCGCGCCGGCGCGAACGTCATCACCACGAACAGCTACGGCGTGATCCGCCGGGATCTGGCCAAGGTCGGGATCGAAGATCGCTTTGTCGAACTGAACGTACTGGCCTGCGAGCTGGCCGCAGAAGCCCGGGATCGTTCCGGCCAGAGCCATGTTCGGATTGCCGGCGCCCTGCCACCGCTACGCGGCAGCTTTCGCGCGGACCTCGTGGGTGACTACGATGAGATCCTGCCGCTTTATGAGGAGCAGGCGAGCGTACTTGCTGAGAACGTCGATGTGTTGCTCTGCGAAACCATGTCCAGCGCACGGGAAGCGAAAGCGGCGGCCACCGCGGCCTGTAGCACCGGCAAACCGGTATGGGTGGCCTGGACTCTGGACGACCACAAACCGGGTGCTTTGCGCTCCGGCGAGACCATCGCGGCGGCCTGGGACGCGATCCACGACCTCGGGGTGGAGGCAGCGCTCGTCAATTGCTGTCCTCCGGAACGAATCGGGGAGGCAATGCCGACACTCACCGGCCTGGGTGTCCGGTACTGTGGCGGTTATGGAAACACCTTCATGCCCATTCCCAGGGATTGGACCCTCGACGGCAAAGGAGTAAATGACGGACTTCTCGCGATTCGTGACGATCTGGACGAGAGCGCATATGCGGACTTCGCCATGGGTTGGTTCGACGCCGGGGCGACGATTGTCGGCGGATGCTGTGGCACCAGTCCCGCGTATATCGAGGCGATAGCTCGTCGGCTGGCGCCCTGAACCCGGCGGAAACCGTCGATCGTACTGTTGGCGTCTGATCGTCTTTTCGCTACCCCAATCCCTAACCTGTGAGTCAGGATCCGCTTCGGCATTGCGATGACGAACAGGTGGCCGTGAAGCGTGTTTGCCCTATCCCTGGCCTGAGACAGCGGCGCCATTTTTCGACGCCGTCTTCCGGCTGCCTCAAGGTTCGGGTGCTCGCGAAAAAAGGCTTACGGATTCCTGATGGGAGTCGCTTCCAGGACCTGGCTCATGAATTTTGCTGAAGAGCCTGGAATCCGTCGTGCGGCGAACACAGTAGGGCTAGAGAACCGGAGCCATTAAGCGTGCAGCCGAAATCGCGAAGGGAAACCAGAAAGGCTTGTCCTTGAGTTCGGCCGGGGTTACCTGGCGCGAGCGGGCGAAGTCGGAGGTGAGCATGGCTTCGACTTCGTCGCAGAATTCGGCGTCGTGGATCAGGGCCGTGATTTCAAAGTTGAGGCGGAAGGAGCGATTGTCGAAGTTGGCGGTACCGACGCCGGCGAGTTCGCGGTCCAGCAGCAGGACCTTCTGATGCATGAAGGCCGGTTCATAGCGGTAAACGGCGACGCCGGCGGGCATGAGTTCGCGGGTGAAGGACCAGTTGGCGAGGCCCACGACCGGGCCGTCGGATTTGTCGGGGATCATGACCCGCACGTCGACACCGCGCAGCGCCGCGAGCTGCAGCGCGGCGACGATGCCGCGATCGGGGACAAAATAGGGGCTCGCGATCCAGATTCGTTTCCGGGCCTGGGCGATGATCTGGTGGAACATGAGGCCGGCTTCTTCAAAATCGCTGGCGGGGTCCGACGGAAAGAGCAGCACGGAGCTTCGACCGGGGGCCTCGCGTTGCAACTTCCAGTCGATCTGCAGCTGTTCCCGGCGCGCCCAGAGCCAGTCCGTGGCGAAGGTGAGCTCAGCCCCGATCACCGCTGGGCCATGGATGCAGATGTGTGTATCGCGCCAGGGGCCGCGCTTCGGATTTTTGCCGAGATACTCCACGCCAACGTTGTGTCCACCGATCCAGGCACGGTGCCCATCAACCACCACCACCTTTCGATGGTTGCGGAAATTCAGCTGCAGGCGATTGCGCCGACCCTGCGTGGTATTGAACGCCGCGATGTGAACACCTTCGTCCCGCAGGTCCTGGTAAAGCCCACTGCGTCCGAAGCCCGCCGAACCGACCTCGTCGTAGAGCATGTAGACACGCACGCCGTCGCGGGCCCGGGCCCTTAGCAGCGCCCCGAGACGCTGTCCGAGAGCGTCATCGCGAATGATGTAGAACTGGAACAGTACGTAGTGCTGGGCTGTTTCAATGCCGGCCGCGATGCTTTCGAAGGTCGCCCGGCCATCGACGAGCAACTCCACGTCGTTGCCGCGTACCGTGGGCAGTCGCGCCAGATGATGCAGACTGCGGTAGAAATCAGCGTTGGCGTCATCGGCTTTGAAATCCAGCAGTTCGCTGCGCGTAGCGCGCAGCCTCGCGTCGGCAATGGCCTCGATCTGCTGTCTTTCCAGCATGTAGCCATCGAAGCGGTTGCGCCCGAACACGAGATACAGGGGAACGGTGAGATAGGGCAGGGTGAGCAATGACACGACCCAGGCGATGGCACCCTGGGCGGTGCGGGCCTTAAGGATCGCCTCGACGGCGCTGCCCAGGGCCAGAAAGTAGAAGAGCGCCAGGACAATGGCCAGCCACTCGGTGTTGATCTCAAGCTGCAGCACGATCGTTCAGCCGGTCCCGGAAAGCGCCTTCGTCGGCATCTCAGGGTTCTTCGCTTTCCTTCGACGGCTCCCCGGCCGGTGCCGGTTCGCCTTCTCCGGGTATGAACTGGATGATGACCATCGCACTGAGGAAGAGTGTCAGGAGACTCCAGCGTAGCCAGGGTTTCATTAAGGTCCGATCCCTTTGTTGTTTTCCGGGCGCAAACACCGCGCTTCATGAGGATGTGCTGAAGCTATAATCGCATTCCAGCCCGAGAACGAGTAGCCATGAGCCGCGACGCCCAACCGACACCGCCGGGCTCCCAGCCGGCCCCGGCGCTATTGCGCTTCACGCCCCGCTATGCACATCTGACGGAGCGTCTCGCGGCGAAAGACGGCGAGGTGTGGGCCGTGCACGACCGAGCGTTGGAACTCCAGCGCGATGGCGCGGACGTGATCCTCCTATCCGTTGGGGACCCGGATTTTCGCACCCCGGAACCCATCATCGACAACGCGGTGAGCTATCTGCGCGTTGGACGGACGCACTATTCTCCGTCGTTGGGCGAACTCAAACTGCGACGGGCGGTAGCGGATCTGGAGACCGCGACATCCCCGTACCCCTGCAGCGTTGACGAGGTCGCCATCTTCCCCGGTGCCACCTCGGCCATTCATGCCGCGCTCAGCTGCCTCCTCGATCCGGGGGACGAGATCGTGCTGCCCGAGCCCATGTATGTGGGTTATCGACCGATTCTGCAGGCCCTCGGCGTCAAGGTGCAGAGCGTACCGTTGGTGGCGGAGCGGGGATTCTCTCTCGACCTGGACGCGTTGCGAGAAGCCATCAACGCGCATACGCGCGTCCTGTTCATCAATACGCCCGGGAATCCCACGGGTACCATCATCCCCCGTGCCGATATCCGCGAGCTCGCGGCCTACTGCCGGAAGCGGAACGTGTGGCTGGTCTGCGATGAGGTGTATTCGATGTTCTGCTACGAGGGCAAGCACTCATCGGCCCGGGCGAGCGCGGACTGTCTGGACAATATCGTTATGATTGACGGTTTGTCGAAGTCCCATGCCATGAGCGGCTGGCGCATCGGATGGGTCGTTGCGCCGCCGGCCCTCATTCAACACCTTGGGGCCTATGCCGGAGCGACACTCTTCGGCAGTCCCCAGTTCATTCAGGACGCCAGCGCCTTCGCTCTGGAAAACGATCAGGCTTACGTAGCCGCCATGCGCGACGAATACCGCCAGCGGCGCGATTTCGTGCTCGAGCGCCTCGATGGTGTGGAGGAACTGCGCTGCGTGCGTCCCCATGCCGGCATGTTCATCATGTGCGACGTGTCCGGGACCGGTCTCGACGGTAAGGCCTTCGCCGAAGGCCTGCTCGAGAAGCAGGGCGTAGCTGTGATTCCCGGCGAAGCCTTTGGTCCTTCAGCCCGTCCCTTCGTGCGCATCGGTCTTGCGCAGGAACGCACACTGCTCAAGCGTGCGTGCAAACGCTTTCGCGACTTCTGTGCCGCCCTGGAAGTTTCGGAGCTTACTGAGACTCCGCCAGCGTGACCTCAACACTGCGTTCTTCGTCGCCGCGCCGGGTACGCACACGGACCTGATCGCCGGCTTTATGGTCTTCCATAATCGACAGGTAATCGTCATGGCTGCGCACATCTCGATCATCAATGCCAATGATTACGTCACCGAGCACGATCTCACCGCGCCGGTTGCGCATCGCGCCTTCCAATCCGGCTTCATCAGCGGGTAAGCCGGGGAACACGCGCACGATTGGAAGACCTTCAATCCGGTAGCGCCGCCGCCAGCGATCGCTGGCCAGTTCAACGCCCATGATGGGCCGCAGGATGCGGCCGTAGCTGATGAGTTGGGGCACGACTTCACGAACCGTGTTCACCGGTATTGCGAAGCCGATACCCGCGCTGGCCCCGCTTGGGCTGTAGATCGCTGTGTTTACTCCGACCAATTGCCCCAGCGAGTTCAGAAGCGGGCCACCGGAGTTGCCCGGATTGATCGCCGCGTCGGTCTGGATGACACCGCGAATCTGTCGTCCGCTGGGTGCGTTGATCTCACGTCCGAGGGCACTGACCACTCCGGTTGTCAGCGTCGTATCCAGGCCGAAGGGGTTGCCGATGGCGAGGACCTTGCGCCCGACGGAGAGCTCGGTCGAGTCGCCGAGGGGCAGGGTGATCAGATCTTCCGGGGGCTCTAGAAGGCGAAGCACCGCGAGGTCCTTTTCCGGCGCCCTCCCAATGAGCTCCGCCGGAGAACTGGTTCCGTCGGCGAAGGTAACCTGCATGCGGTTTGCGCCGGCGATCACGTGAAAATTAGTGACTATCAGGCCGCTGTCGTGCCACACAAAACCCGTCCCGGAACCGCGCGGGATTTCCGTGACGTTGTTGGTAAAGCGACGGCGGGCGAGGGTGGTCGTCGTGACGTAGACCACGGCGGGACTGGCCTTACGGAAGATCTCGGTGCTATTGGCCTCGTCTTCGGTGGCGAAACTGAGGTAATCGAGTTCCGGCGCCGCTGGTTCGTCGCCCCGGGCGGAAAGCAGCGCCAAGGTTCCGGCAACGAATACGACCGTCAACAAAATACCCAGGTTTCGCATGTTCAGCCCTCGGTGCCTTTTAGGAAGGCTTTCTGAAACTTGCGTATCCGCGCCGCATTGGCTCCGAGGTCGCTCCGCCCTACGCGGGAGACGGAGCGCAGGTCCACGATGCTGCCATCGGCGTTGGTGCGCACGCGGATCACCACATCATCCTTGAACTGCATAAGTGCGGTCGTGGCCACGGCCTCAATGAAACCCGCGTTCGAATCTTCGCGCGTGATGTCCCAGCCCATGCCCTGGGCGGTGCGCAGCGCGAGATTGTAGCTGCTGGCGAAAGAGCGTGGGCTGCGCAGCGGCGCGAGATCAGGATAGGCCTCCAGTTGCTGGGTCAATACCTCTTCATCGAAAAAAATGGGATTGCTGTTTTCACCGCGCAGGGCCTGCGCCGCCTCGAAGACGGGCGGATCGTTCGTATCGGTGGTGATGTCGTGAATCTGCGGAAGCTTAGCGCCCTGCATGGCCATAACCAGGAGCACGGCGCCGGGCACCGCGGGAAGCGCCGACCGGAGTGTGGCTCCTCGCTGCTCATTGAATTTCGGGATCAGAAAAAGAACGGCAAACAGGGCGAGGAGGCTCAGGCTGGCCAGACCCGCAATCGCATACACGCCCAGCCCAAGCTCCCAGTTACCGCTGCGTACGATTAGCACCGCCACGCCCAGCAGTAAAAGCAGTGCCCAGGCGACGAAGCCCGGCCAGCGAATCCATCGACTTGAGGTGGTCATGCGATCGTGTCCTGTTGTGCGAACTGAGGCGGCACGGGGTCGAGACGCCGAGGCCGCGCCGTCCTGGAAAGTCAGGCCCCGGAGCGCAGTGCCTCAATGCGTTGATCAAGCGGCGGGTGCGAACTCATAAGCCCCCCGAAGCCCTGCTTCAGCTGGCGACTGATCCCGAACGCGGTGAGCTCACCGGGCAGGTCCTCAGCCGCTGCTGCGCCTTCGCGCAAGCGCTCCAAAGCGGCAATCATATCCCCTCGACCGGCCAGCCGCGCTCCGGCAGAGTCGGCACGAAACTCACGCCAGCGGGAAAAGGCGAACACGATCATGCTGGCAAAAAGGCCGAGGACAAACTGTGCGGCGAACGTCGCAAAATAGTACCCAAGGCCAAACCCACGCTCGGTTTTGAACACGACCCTATCCACGGTGTGGCCGATGATCCGCGCAAAGAACATAACAAAGGTGTTTACGACGCCCTGAATCAGGGTAAGGGTCACCATATCGCCATTCGCTACGTGCCCGATTTCGTGGCCGATAACAGCTCTGATTTCGTTCGCAGGAAAACGACGCAGCATCCCCGTACTAACGGCCACTAGCGCGGAATTGCGATTCCAACCCGTGGCGAATGCGTTGGGAGCGTCCGATGGAAACACACCAACTTCGGGCATGCCAATGCCCGCTTCTTTCGCCAGTTCGGCAACTGTGTCAACGAGCCACTGCTCGTCCCGGTTTCGCGGCGACTGAATGATCTGGGTGCCCGTTCCGCGTTTCGCCATCCACTTGGATATAAACAGCGAGATCATCGCGCCGCCCATGCCGAAGGCACCGCAGAACAAAAGCAACGCCTGCAAGTTCAGATCCACGCCATTGGCAGCGAGGGTGCCCTGGAGGCCAAGGAGCGAAAAAACCACGCTCAAAAGCATCATTACCGCAAAATTTGTGGCCAGGAAAAGTATTACTCGCATCATATCTTCATACCTTTAGCGGGTACCCGATTCGGTCGATGAATCGAAATGCTTCGCCGCGGCAGTGTTGCCGCAACTTGAGATAGAAGTAGGGTCACTGCGCCACGTTTCAAGTCGGAGCTTAATCACAGCGTCCGAGACTGCTGAACAGCCGAGTCTCTTCCGCCACGCCTCAGGGGCTCAGACCTCGGCCTGCAGTTGCGGTTCCCTCGACGCGTCAGCGGCTGTATCAACGCTGTCCTCGCCCCCGTCAGCTTCGCCCGGCGCCGGTTCGGCTGCCGCGTCTTCGGCAGCCTTCTCCGCGGCTTTCGCCGCCGCAAGCTCCGCCAGGGTCGGCGTGAGGTGCTCGCTGGCCTCCACGACCGGCTCGCCCCGCTCTCCCATATCCGCCCGCAGTACTTCGCCGCGCAGCGCGATGTCTCGAGCGCTGAGTTCGACCAGCTGGTTCAGGGCCTCATCCCGGTGGCGAAACTTGAGCAGGCGCTGCGGCTCGCGCCCATCGACCCAGTCACCGGCGCGGGTCCAGAACTGCTGAAGCTGATTGCGGATGACAAAAACGGGCTCGCTCATGCGGGGATTCCTCCGTCTGCTCGTGAATGGAGTGGGGAAAGGACGGCCTCGGTCAGCGCCCGAGGAGCAGATCCTTGGCCTGATTGATTTTCGCGGCAAGATAGTCCGAGCCGCCGCGGTCGGGATGCAGCTTCTGCATCAGGCTGCGGTGCGCGGCCGTGATGGCATTCTCGTCGGCGTCATCGTCAAGACCAAGGACTTCGTAGGCTTCCTGGCGAGACATGCCGCCAGGTGGCGGGGGCGTCTCCGGTTCCGGGGCGTCGTAGTCCGCGCCAAACCGCTGTTCCAGGTAGCCTTCCAGAAGCTGGAGGGACTCGGGATCCTCGCTCTGGCACTGATCCCGGAGTGCTTCCAGATGCTCCCGGTTCATGTCCTCCAGTTTCCAGTCCTGGTACGGACCTTCGAGTACTTCACCGCTGAGCTGCCCGGATTCGTGGTCCAGGTGCATGCGCAGAAAACGCGTTGTGACGGTGGAGCGCTTAGCCGCTCGGGCCGATCCGCCGCCGAGACTGCTGAGGAGCGGAAAGAGACGGATGACCACGGGGAGGGCCTGGCGCGCGGCGACGAGCAATCCGGTGATGGCAGCGCCCAGCCAGTGCATCTTTCCCGCGAGGGCGAGGAGTACGGTGAGTACCAGCGCCGTACCCAGCCCCAGTTTCAGGTATTCGCTGCGCCGCCGGTGCGGCGGCATGGCGGCTATGCGTCGCAGCAGAATATAGAACACGGCAGCGACCGCGATGATAAGAAATAGACGCGACACGGTTTAGCTTAGCGATCCAGTTGTTTCAGCAGTGCACGCGCGGCCGGCGTGGCGCTGTTCTCAAGAGCGGCATGGCCTCCCGCGGCGTAGCGGGCCACGGCACCGAGCAAGTCCCGGAGCCGGTCAGCGCTGTTCTCGTTGAACTGGCTGTAGGCGCCGCCGCTGAGTCTGGCCATGGTCTCGAAGACGCGGCGCACCTCGGGATCATGGCCCTCCTGGAACAGGAACAGGGGCATCGAGTGGAGCCGGCTCTGACCGGCCAGTTCCTCAAGGCGCGCCGCAGACTCCTCCACGGCATCGCCTATGAACACAAGTGCCCGGGCTGAGCTGGCGCTGTCCCTGATGACGCGCCCCAGCAGACGACCGATCTGCGTTCGTCCCGCCGCGCACTGCACGAGGCTCATGCTGCGTGCCAGGGCCACGGTGTCGTTCTGCCATTCTCCCATGTGTAATTCGCCAAGGCCGCGGTAGTAGGCGAGTTGCACCTGCAGAGCGCCGACGTCCGCGGAACCGCGAAACATATCGGCCTGTAATTCGCAGGCGAGATCCCAGGTTGGCTGACGGCTCGCGGTGGCGTCGATGGCGAAAACCAGGCGGGCTCGACCGGCATTGAAGCGGCGCAGGTTGCGAGCCTGCTTCAGAAATGCCTGGACCTCGCCCTTCACGGGGGACCCGGGGTCGACCCCGCGGGAGGTCTTAGTGGGGCTGCGGGACATGCTGTCGGTGAACCGGATACACGGCCAGATGGTATACCTTAGCCGACGCGGCTCCAAGGGAAGCGGAGCGGCGTTCGTCGGTCTCCATAGCGCTACACTGTGCTGAGGTCCCGTCAGAGCCGCGCTTCCCGATACCGGCAACTCGCGGCGATTGCACTCGCGGGCGGGCGCCCGGCCGTGAATGGAAAACGGAGAAGAACTCATGGGACTCTTTGATATACGACGCAAGCACGCCCTTCCAGCCGCCGAGGAAGCACTTCCCGGTCGTGAGGAGGTCATGCCCGTGGCTGATCGGCATCTGCTGTTAGATGCGCCGCTGCGCGGACCGTTTCCTGAGGGTCTGGAGCAGGCCGTGTTCGGCATGGGCTGCTTCTGGGGCGTGGAGAGGCTGTTCTGGCGCCTCAGCGGGGTCTACACCACGGCCGTCGGCTACGCCGGAGGGCACACGCCCAATCCCAGTTACCGCGAGGTGTGTTCCGGGAAGACGGGACACACGGAGGCGGTTCTGGTGGTCTTCGATCCGGGCCAGATCAGCTACGCAGACCTTCTCAAGACTTTCTGGGAAGGACACGATCCCACTCAGGGTATGCGTCAGGGAAACGACTTGGGCACCCAGTACCGTTCGGCTATCTACTTTTTCGATGAGGCTCAGCGCGAGGCGGCGCAAACCAGTCGCGATGCCTTCCAGGCGCAGCTCTCGGCGTCGGGCTACGGCGAGATCACCACGGAGATTGCGGCCGCCGGCCCCTTCTACTACGCCGAGGATTACCATCAGCAGTATCTCGAAAAGAACCCCGGCGGTTACTGTGGCCTGGGGGGAACGGGAGTGTCCTGCCCCGCAGGTATTGGCGCTTCCGGCTAGAACTCCTCCTCGGGCTCAGCCAGCTCCAGCTGTTCCATGAGCGCCATAGCCACCTCGAGAAAATCCGAGGAACTGATGATCCCCACAAGATCGTTGTCGCGGGTGACGGGCAGGCAGCCGATCTTCTGCTGGTGCAGGACAGCGGCGACGGCGCGCAGCGCTTCGTGTTCGTCGACGGTCTGCACCGGTGAGGTCATGACGGCGGACAGAGCCACGTAGGACGCATCGCGGTTCTCCACGCTGTCACCACCGGTAACCAAGCGCGAGTCGCTCGAGGCCAGCACGTCGCGATGGGAGACGATTCCCACCACGGCGCCTTCGCCATTTACCACCGGGATGTGGCGAACATGGTGCTCGCTCATCAGGCGCGCGGCGTCCTGGAGCGTGTCATCGGGCCCCAGGGTGTAGGGCTCACGGGTCATGATTTCAGCTACGCTAAGCATCTCGCTGTTCCCCCTGCATTTCGCCATAGGCATCGCCGGGATCGCTACGTGCTCGCCGCAACCGGTGCGTGTTCGCGATCCCTACCGTAGGGGCTGAAGGTAAAAGACCTCGCGAGAGAGGTAATTGATCCCGGTCAAAGTCGCGGCGCAGGGCCGGACGTGGTGTTATCCGGCGCCCGTAGCGCCGACCGGCAGATGACGTCCGAGACAGCTTTGTACGGCGGTCTCAACTCGCAGAATGCGGTGCCCGACGTGCACCGGGCGTGCGCTGGAGGCGATGAGGAGCTCGCGCTCGAAGGGTATGAAGCCGCCCTCCGGCCCGATGATGAGTACGCAGGCGCCGCGCGGGTCGCTGGGGTAGGCGGAAGTCGCGGCCGGGTCGGCAAGGAACGCTTCGCGACCAAGGCAAAGGTCCGGCAACTCGTCTTCCACAAAGGGACGGAAGCGGTTTCGCAGGTGTAGCTCGGGCGCAATCGTATCCACGGCCTGTTCGAGTCCTTCCCGCAGATTGGCGTGAAGCGCGTTCTCCTGGAGCAGCGGGCTCTGCCAGTAGCTTTTCTCCACGCGGAAGCTGTGGATGAGATAGATTTGCTTGACACCCAGTTCCGTGACACTGCGAAGGATACGACGCAGCATCTTTGGGCGTGGCAGGGCCAGCACGAGGTGAACCGGGAGCGGTGGCGGCGCCTCGCTGTCCAGGGTGACCTCAACGGTCGCGTGTTCCTCACTGATGGAAAGCAGCGTACCCGCACCGAGCCGACCACCGATTTCGCCGACGCGCAGGCTGTCCCCGGGGACGGCTCGAAGAACGTCGCGAAGGTGACGAAGACGCCGACCGCCGAGGTGGAGTCGCCCGCCGGCATCGATCTCTCCAGGTTCCGCAAGGATAATGTTCACGCGCGTTCGGCCCCCGCGGCGATCACTCGATCCAGAGGTCGTACTCGTCCGAGCGCGATACTACGCCGCGCACCCAGTCCCCCGGTACGAGGTCGCGGGCACCGGGCATGTGCACGACGCCGTCGATCTCTGGAGCATCGGCGGTGGAGCGACCCGTGGCGCCGTGTTCGTCGACGTCGTCCACGATGACTTCGATCTCCCGCCCGACCTTTTCACGCAGTCGCTCCGTGCTGATGGCCTGCTGCTTGAGCATGAAGCGTTCGTAGCGTTCTTTCTTGACCTCTTCCGGCACCGGATTCGGCAGCTCGTTGGCCGCGGCGCCGGTCACCGGTGAGTAGGTAAAGCAGCCGACCCGGTCCAGGCGGGCTTCGTCGAGAAAGTCGAGCAGTTCCTGAAATTCCTGTTCGGTTTCACCGGGAAAACCCACGATGAACGTGCTGCGCAGCGTGAGGTCCGGGCACTGACGCCGCCAGTCGTGGATGCGCCCGAGCACTTTCTCCGACGCGGCCGGGCGGCGCATGCGCTTGAGCACCGTCGGGCTTCCGTGCTGGAAAGGGATGTCGAGGTAGGGCAGCACGCGCTCTTCGGCCATCAGCGGAATGACTTTGTCGACGTGCGGGTAGGGGTACACGTAGTGAAGCCGCACCCACACTCCAAGCTCACCCAGGGCGTTGCACAGGCTTTCCATGCGGGTGGCGAGGGGCCGGCCCTGCCAGAAGCCGGTGCGGTACTTCAGGTCGACGCCGTAGGCGCTCGTATCCTGGGAGATCACCAGCAGCTCGCGAACGCCGCTGCGCACCAGGCCTTCCGCCTCGTCCATGACATCGCCAATGGGCCGGCTGACGAGATCGCCGCGCATCGACGGAATGATGCAGAAGCGGCAGCGATGATTGCAGCCCTCGCTGATCTTCAGGTACGCGTAGTGGCGCGGTGTCAGCCGCACGGCGGAACTCGGGATCAGGTCGACAAAGGGGTCGCGCTCCGGCGGTGCCGGTACGTGTTCGTGGACCGCGGAAACTACCTCCTCGTAGGCGGCGGGACCGGTTACGGAAAGCACCTTGGGGTGCTCGTCGCGAATGCGCTCGGCATCGGCTCCGCGCCCCATGCAGCCTGTGACGATGACGTGGCCGTTCTCGGCGATGGCTTCCCCGATGGCCTGCAGCGACTCTTCCTTGGCGCTGTCGATAAAGCCGCAGGTATTGACCACCACCAGCGCGGCATCTTCGTAGCTGCCGACGATGTTGTAACCGTCGGCCTTGAGCTGCGACAGAATGCGCTCGGAATCTACCAGCGCCTTGGGGCAGCCCAGGCTAACGAAGCCAACATTGCTGGCGGCGCTCTCGCTCATCTTTGCGCCCCTCAGGCCCGCAAATTGGATCGGGGCGCGTGGGTGCGAACCCGCAGCTCACTCCGCAGCAGGGCAAGCAGCGAAAGACAGTCGTCGCGATTGAGAAAATCACCCACCGCCACGCTTTCCTGTCGGCCGTGCACCGCAATGCGCGGGCCTTCCCAGGGATGTTTTTCGGGCGTCACGGCCAGCGCCGCCTGGCTTCTTTCGAAGCGCCAGTGCCGGCGCGGCACGTAGTGTCCCTTGTCGATGCGCACGCAATCGTCGTCAAGCGTGATCACGTGCCGGTATTCGAGATTCCAGTTCACGTAGTACAGAGCCAGGGCAAGTCCCGCCAGCTCGGCGCCGGCAAAGGGCAGAATGGGCCAGGCGCCGAGCACCGTGAAGCCTATCGCCGCGCCCAGGGACGGCACCGAGATGAGCATGAGAACGACCTTGTTGTTTCTCCAACTGGAGGAGTGGTTCGGTCGGGCGACAATGACAAGGCCCGAGGGCGAACGCCGGCTGCTGACCAATGATCGGTCCTCGCTGTTGTTTGTGGCAAAGTATATCGCCAGTTCTTGTATCTACGCGGTGACAGTATGAGTCGATTTATCCGTGCCGGCGAGGTACAGGCCTTCGAGGGCCGCATTCTCGATTGTCGCTTCTCGCTGGCCGACAGCGGCGCCGGTCGCGTGGCCTATCTCGAGGGTCATGTTCCCGGCGCTCACTTTCTGGATCTGGCCACGCAGATGTCGGCGCCAGTCGCCGAACATGGGGGACGCCATCCACTGCCGTCGCCGGCGAACTTTGCCCGGGTGCTTGCCGACTACGGCGTCGGACAAAGCACGCAGGTACTGCTCTATGACGATTCCGACGGATTGTTTGCCGCGCGCGCCTGGTGGATGCTCCGGGCATTGGGTTATGTCGAACCTCTGATTCTTGCGGGTGGCTATGCCGCCTGGCTGGCTCTGGGCGCTGAGCCGGAGACGGGAGCTGGAAACGCCGAGCCCTGTGCCGCTGCCGAGGTGCCAGCGCAGTGGCCCGGGTGCTTTGACCGCGAGGCCCTGGCTGACCGCCAGGCCGAGGGCGCCCTCCTTGTTGATGCCCGGGAAGGTCCACGCTACCGGGGCGAGGTAGAGCCGATCGATCCGGTGGCCGGGCATATCCCCGGCGCCGTAAATCTGCCCTGGAAGGAGTTCGTCGATGCCGAGACCGGAATACGGAGCCCCGCCCAGCTACGCGAAACCTGGGGTGAGCTTCTTGAGGCCGATGAACTTATCGTCTACTGCGGGTCCGGGGTCTCAGCCTGCGTGAATCTGCTCAGCCTCGCCGAACTCGGCTATGACGGCGCGCGTCTTTATGCCGGGAGCTGGAGTGACTGGTGCAGCTATCTTTAGCCCCGAGCTTCAGAATGGCGCGCGGCTGTGTCCGACGATTTCGAGGCCGGTCGCGGGATGGTGGAAGGCGATGCGCGCGGCGTGGAGCATAAGTCGCGGTGCAGCGCCCAGCACCGCCGGCGGCGCGTAGAGATCGCAGCCAAGAATAGGGTGGCCGATCTCGCGGAGATGGATCCGGAGCTGGTGTGAACGTCCGGTGACCGGGGTCAGACTGAGGAGGCTGTGACCATCGCGCCGTTCGATAACGCGATAGTGGGTGAGGGCACTTTTACCGCTGGCCGCGCAGATCTTTTGCCGCGGCCGATTGATCCAGTCGCGGGCTATCGGCAGGTCGATGCTGCCCGATTCCCTGCGGACCTCGCCGGCGACCCAGGCCCGGTACTCTTTGTCCACCTTGCGCTCCTGAAAGAGCTTCGACAAGGCGCACTGCATGGCTTTTCCCCGCGCAACCACCATGACCCCGGATGTGTCGAGATCCAGCCGGTGCACCACCAGGGCGTCGGCAAAGTTCTGCTGAAGCCGGCTGATCATGCAGTCTCGATTCAGCGGGTGGCGGCCGGGAACGGACAGGAGCAGGTCCGGCTTTTCGATCAGGAGAAGGTGCGTGTCGGCGAAAACGATGCGCACCGGCGCGGGATTGTGCGGAATGAGATAGGGCGGCGGCTCCTCAAGCGTCGCCGGGCCTGGGACCGTCACCGTTTGCCCAGGGCGGCCTGATAAGCACCCACGGCCGCGGTCATGCCCATGCTCAGGGCATCGACCGTAAGCGCATGGCCGATGGATACCTCCTGCAGGCCTGGCAGGTCGCGGAACACCAGCAAATTCTGCAGGTTTAAATCGTGGCCGGCGTTTACGCCAAGCCCCGCCTCCAGCGCTGCCTCGGCGGCGCCCCGGTAGCGGGCAAAGCTCGCGTCGACGTCGCCGCCTTCATCGACAACCCGGGCAAAGGACTCGGTGTACAGCTCGACGCGGTCGGCACCGATCTGGGCCGCAATGCTCATCTGCGCCGGCTCTGGATCCATGAACAGGCTGCTGCGCACACCCAGCTTCCGCAGTTCGGCGAGGATGGGCTCGAGATCGTCTGCCTGCTTATGCAGATCAAAGCCGTGATCGGAAGTGAGCTGCGCGTCGCCGTCGGGAACGAGGGTGCACTGCGTCGGACGCAGTTCGCGAATCAGTGCCAGAAAGCCCGGGTAGTCACTCACTCCCGCGCGATCGCTTGCGCGCGGTGGCGCAAAGGGGTTGCCTTCGATATTGAACTCTACGCTCAACATCGCCGCGAGATCGCGGCAGTCGTCGGCGCGGATATGGCGTTGATCCGGTCGCGGATGCACCGTTATGCCGTCGGCGCCGGCGTCAATGCACAGCTGCGCGTGAGCGGGAATGTCAGGAATGCGCGTGTCTCGGGAGTTGCGAATCAGAGCCAGCTTGTTGAGGTTTACGGAGAGCGCAATCACAGCAGACTCTTGCGCTCCACCTTTTCTATGATCACCGGGTCGACGGGAACGTTGCCGTGGGGGCCGACCTGCTGCACCGGCGAACTGGCGATGAAGTCGACCACATCCATGCCGTCGATGACCTCCCCAAACACCGTATAACCCGGAGCCCCGGGCTGCCAGTCGAGACGCAGGTTGGTCCGCTGGTTCACGAAGAATTGCGCGGTCGCGGAGTCCGGGTCTGAGGTCCGCGCCATGGCGACGCTGCCGCGAATGTTATGCAGACGGTTCTGCGACTCGTTGACGATCGGGTCGCGCGTTTCCTTTTCCTGCATGTCGACCGTCATGCCACCGCCCTGGATCATGAAATTGGGTATAACGCGGTGGAAGATCGTGCCGCTGTAGAAATCATCCTTCACGTAAGCGAGAAAGTTTTCCACCGTGGCGGGTGCCTTGTCGCGGAACAGACGCAGGGTGAAGCTTCCGTAATTGGTTGTGACCACCACTTCCGGATTGGGTAAACCGCTGCTTGACTGGGCGAGGGCGTTGCCCTGGATCAAGACAGCGAGGACGGCCAGGAGAACCGGGTGTCCCAGGCGCCGAGCGTTTACGTAGATGGTTGCGAGCATAGTCAAGCCCAACTTGAACTGCGCTTGCGCCGCGGCCAGAGCCGCGGTACCACCAGCGCGATGATGACGCCGAGCAGGACGGCGAGGGCGCCGTCCAGAAAGGCACTGTTGCTGACACGTTCCTGGAGGCGAAGATTGTCGGCTTCGAGAGTATCGATCTGCGTGCGCATCCCCGCTACCTCTTCGACCAGGCGCCGGTTGTTTTCCGCGGTCTCGATCGCACTCCCGGAGACCTGGCGCAGTCGGGCCAGTTCTTCCGATACCTCCTGCAGACTGCTCTCGGTCGTCGCGAGCTCGCTTTCCAGGGCCTGGCGCGCGCTTTCGCTGTCGGTGAGCGAATCGCGCATGTCCGCGGCTTCGCGTTCCGCATCCTCCAGTTGGCGCACCACCGAGGGGAGGCGCACCTGAGCCGGTGGTTCGCTGGCAAGATACTCCGCCTGTACCCAGCCAACGGTGCCGCGTTCGGTTTCAACCTCGGCCCAGTTGCCGTCGGTCGAGAGACGTTTCTCCGTCAGCTGCGTTCCGGGTATGAGGCGGCCCAGCCAGCGATAGTTTGAGCCCGGGCCGGCGTGGAGGGCGATGAATACCTCGTCGCTGACGTAGCGCTGCTCTTCCTGAGCCCGCAGCCGTTCCGGGAAAGCCGCCAGGGCCAGTAGAGCGAGCATCGGCAGCCACGCCGCCAGGCGCCGACCCAGGTCGTACGGGTGCGTCATGGCATGACCAATTTGAAGGGTTTGACCGTTACCTGGCGGAAGATCCCATTGGTCGTATAGGGATCTTCCGCGGCCCAGAGTTCCGCTTCCGCCAGCGAGGCAAAGTCGGCGATGATCAGGCTTCCCGTAAACCCGGCTTCGCCGGGGTCTTCCGAGTCAACCGCGGGGTGTGGTCCGGCGGCGAGGACCCGTCCGGCGTCACGGAGCACTTCTACGCGGGCGAGGTGCTCGGGTCGCACCTGCTTGCGCAGCTCCAGGCTGTTGTCTACGTCCTCGGCGATAATCGCGTAATACATGCGTGCTCCCGACAGTTGGGTACCGGCTGCAGCCAGCTTTTTCCCGGCCTCCGATCAGTGCTCACGGCCGCCGGCCTGCGACGCTTCCTGCTCCTGAAGATGCGGGCTGACCAGTAAAGCGGTCAGCACCGTAAGCACCAGCGTGAACCCGATGGCGGAGTAGAGCTTGTAGCTAACCCAGGTCGCCTCGCTGAAGCGGTAGGCGACGACCAGATTCAGAGCGCCGACCAGCAGGAAGTTGCCGATCCACAGTAGGTTCAGCCGGGTCCAGACGGCCTTGGGCAGGGTGAGCTGTGTTCCAAGGGCTCGCTCAAGGAGGCTGCGGTGACTGAACAGCTGGAAGCCGATGAACACCACGGCCAGACCCCAGTTGAAAATCGTCGGCTTCCACTGGATGAAGGTCTGATCGCGCAGAAGCAGCGTTGCGCCGCCAAAAAGCGCCACGGCCACAAAGGTCCAGATCCCACGCTTTTCCCAGAAGCCGGAGAGAATCCTCGAGACAACAATCTGAGCGGCGGTCGCGGCGATAAGCACGGCCGTCGCACTGAAGATGCCGTCGAAGGTATAGCTGTAGTCCCGCCAGGTCACGGTCTCCCCGTCGAGCTGATAGACGACAAAAAACAGGACGATGGGCAGGAATTCGAGGAGTTGTTTCATGTGATGGCTGAGACGGGCCGTGTTACCGACGGTGCTGGTCGCTGCAGAATATTGGCCGGGTTCTGTTATGGATTCTGATGAGGTTTGGAACGCCGGTTCTAATCTGTGACCTCAAACGTTGCTAATCAATCGAACGGGACACTAGAATCGCGCGCGGCGCTCTGGCGACGGAACGCCGCGCATTGTAAAGCAAAACGCCGCGGCGCGCGGCACGGGCACTCATGAGCCAGTTTTTCCAGATTCACCCGGAGAATCCTCAGCCACGCCTGGTCCGTCAGGCGGCGGACATCGTGCGCGGCGGTGGTGTGATCGCCTATCCGACGGATTCCGCCTATGCCCTCGGCTGCCAGATCGGCGAGAAGGCGGCGCTTGAGCGAATCCGGCAGATAAGGCGCCTGGACGATCGGCACAATTTCACACTGATGTGTCGCGATCTCTCGGAGATCGCGAACTATGCCCGGGTCGACAACAGCGTCTACCGACTGCTCAAGCACCACACGCCGGGACCCTACACATTTATCCTTCGCGCCACGAGCGAGGTGCCGCGGCGGCTCATGCACCCCAAACGCCGAACCGTCGGTTTGCGTGTCCCGGAAAACGCCGTTGCCCATGCGCTGCTGGTCGATCTCGGTGAACCGCTCATGAGCGTCACGCTCATCATGCCCGGCGACGAACTGCCACTCATCGACCCCTATGAAATCCGTGAACTCCTGGAGCGACAGGTCGACCTGGTGATTGACGGCGGCTACTGCGGTATGGAGGCAACAACAGTCGTCGACCTTGCCGATGATCTGCCCATGGTGCTGCGCGCCGGAAAGGGCGATCCCACGCCTTTCGAATTGGCCTGAGGTATACTCCGCACCTTCGGATAAAGGCCGGCGGGAACGCTGCCGAGGGATGATGCCCGCAACCGAATAGAGCCGTTCCTACGCCTCTGCGGCGGCCGAGAAGCGGCGCCGCCCAAGCACATTGTTCTCGAGTACCCGCGTGACCCAAAACCCCTCCCAGGAAGCAGACGGCTCCGTCAACCCGACAGCAGGCGAGCCGGCTTCTGACCGTGAAGCGCACGAAACCTCTACCGCCGCGAACGACGCCACGGCACCGGTGGACGATGCGCCCGGTCCGGAGCAGGGAGAGATGCCTTTCGCTGTCGTTATGGGTAAGGCCGTGACCGAGCTTCCCAAAGACCTGTACATCCCTCCGCAGGCGCTGGAGGTGATCCTCGAGGCGTTTGAAGGGCCCTTGGACCTGCTGCTCTACCTGATCCGCCGCCAGAACCTGGACATCCTCGATATCGATGTCTCGCACATCACCGAGCAGTACATGCAGTACGTGGACCTCATGGATGCGATGCGCTTCGAACTCGCCGCCGAATACCTGCTTATGGCCGCCATGCTTGCCGAGATCAAGTCGCGCATGCTGTTGCCGCGCGCCAATCCGGTGGAAGAAGAAGAGGAGGACCCACGGGCTCAACTGATTCGGAGGCTGCAGGAATACGAACGGTTCAAGAAGGCCGCGGAAGACATCGAGGAACTGCCCCGCGTGGAGCGCGACACGTGGCTGGCCTCGGCGGCTCCTCCGCCGATCGAGAAAAAACGCCCGGCGCCGGACGTCGATATGCGCGAGCTGCTGACCGTTCTCTCGGACGTGCTCAAGCGGGCCCAGATGTACGAGAGTCACCAGGTGCAGCGCGAAGCCCTGTCGACGCGGGAGCGTATGTCGGAAGTGCTCGATAGGTTAAGCGGTCAGCAGTTTGTACCGTTCGTCAGTCTGTTCAATGCGAAGGAGGGCAAGCTGGGGGTGGTCGTGACTTTCCTTGCGGTTATGGAGTTGATGAGGGAATCGCTCGTGGAGATCGTGCAGACGGAAAACTTTGGCCCCATTCACGTGAAGGGACGCGCGGAATGAGTGACGTCGAAGGTCTGGTTCCGATTCTGGAGGCGGCCCTGATGGCCGCCGGAAAACCGCTCTCGCTGGCGGCCCTGGGCGCGCTGTTCGAAGAGCCTGAGCGGCCGGCCCGCGAAGATCTTCAGTCGGCGCTCGCCGCCATCGGAGAACGCTGCGACGGACGCGGTTTTGAGTTGGTGGAAGTAGCGAGCGGTTTTCGGTTCCAGGTGCGCGAACAGTACAGCACCTGGGTGGGGCGACTTTGGCACGAGAGTCCGCAGAAGTATTCCCGGGCGCTGCTCGAGACGCTCGCGCTTATTGCCTACCGCCAGCCCATCACGCGAGGTGAGATCGAGGAAATTCGCGGCGTCGCCGTCAGTACCAACATTATCCGCACGCTTCACGAGCGCGACTGGATACGCGTCGTGGGGCACCGGGACGTTCCCGGGCGACCGGCCATGTATGCGACGACGCGCCAGTTTCTGGATTACTTCAGTCTCAAGAGTCTCGATCAACTCCCGGCCCTGGCCGACATCCGCGATCTTGAGACGCTCAATGCCGAACTCGGTTTCGACCCCCTGCCCGATGAGTCCCCGAACGAGGCGTCTCAGCCAGGCGCTGACAAGTCCGCGACCCCGGGAGGGCTCACGGTCGTGAAGGACTCGGCTGATGCGCCCCCAGACGCCCATGCCGGCGGCGGCGAGACAACATCCGAAGCGGTAACAGCCGATGCGGCGTTGCCCCCCGCCGAGGCGCCGGACGCGCGGGCGGAAGACGTCGCGGAAGACATTGCGGAAGCCACCGTGGACGCTGCCGCTCCGCGTGAGCAACTGATTCAGCCGGAAGCCAACAAACACTGACATGGGCGCTCCGGAGAAAAAACCCGCCGCCGGCGAAGGAAAGGGCGAGAAGCTGCACAAGGTCCTTGCGCGCAGTGGCCTCGGCTCACGGCGAGAAATGGAGCGCTGGATCGAACAGGGTCGTGTGCGTATTGACGGCGCCGTGGCGAAGCTCGGTGATCGGGTCGCCGACGGCCAGAACCTGGAAGTGGACGGGCGCACCGTTGTGGTCGCCAGCGGCACTGAAGTCCGCTGCCTTCTGTATCACAAGCCGGTAGGCGAAGTCTGTTCGCGCAAAGATCCAGAAGGACGGCGCACCGTGTTCGAGCGGTTGCCGAAGGTCAAGTCCGGGCGCTGGATTTCCGTGGGTCGTCTCGATTACAACACGTCTGGCCTCCTTCTCTTCACCACCGACGGTGAACTGGCGAATGCGCTGATGCACCCCGCCGCGCAGATAGAGCGCGAGTACATGGTGCGCGTGCTCGGTGAGGTGACCGGGGAGAAACTGCAGGCGCTGCGCGAGGGTGTGCTCCTCGACGACGGCGTGGCCCGCTTCAGCGATATTCAGCCCGGCGGCGGAGAAGGCGCGAATCAGTGGTACTACGTCGTGCTCATGGAAGGACGCAATCGCGAGGTGCGTCGTCTCTGGGAATCCCAGGACCTTACGGTCTCGCGGCTGAAGCGTGTGCGCTACGGCGAACTGTTTATTCCCTCGAAGATAAAGAAAGGGCAGTACGTCGAGCTCGGCGAAAAAGAGATTGCCACGCTTTACGGTATGGCCAACCTCCCGCTCAAAGACACGGCAAAGCCGACCCGCGATGAACAGCGTCGTGAAAAACGCCGTCGCGGCAAGAAAGGCAGTGGCGGCGGTAAAGGTGCCGGCCGCGCCCCGGGGCGTCGAGGGCGTTAGCGACCGCCCGGGCCGCTACTGCGCGTCGAAGCTGTTGCCCGTGACGCCGGCGCTGGCGCCGTCCATGAGATAGAGGTAGGTCCGCATGATCTCCTCCGGCGCCGGATTTCTCGCCGGATCCTCCGCGGGATAGGCGGCGCGGCGCATGGCCGTATTCGTCGCGCCAGGATTGACGCAATTCACGCGCAGGGTGCCGGTATTTTCGGTTTCCGCGGCCAGAATCTGCATCATGGCCTCCGTCGCGAATTTCGACACGCTGTAAGCTCCCCAGAATGCTCGACCCTGGCGGCCGACGCCGGAGCTGGTCAGGATCACCGAAGGGTTTTGCGCTTCGTGGAGAAGCGGCATCAGGGCCTTCAGCGTCAGGAACTGACTGTGTACGTTCACTTGCATGACGCTTCGCCAGGAATCCCAGCTGGTCTGTTCAAGGGGACGGCGCTCTCCGAGAACGCTGGCATTCAGGAGAAGGCCATCGAGGCACTCGAACTGTTCCCTCAGGGTGTTCGCCAGTTCATAAAACGGCTCTTCGTCGTCCTGTGAGAGGTCAAAGGGCACCGCCGCCGGTTGCGGGCCGCCGGCATCTTCAATGGCGTCATATACGGATTCAAGGCGTGGAATATCGCGACCGAGGAGGATTACCGTCGCGCCGTGGGCCGCGTAGCTCCGCGCGGCCGCCGCTCCGATTCCGGCACTCGCCCCGGTGACGAGGATCGTACGGCCGGCCAGGGCGTCGGGCGACGTAGCGTAGTCGTGCGGTACGCCTTGAACCGCTTTTGCTGCAGCGCTCATACGCCTCTCCCGGCGGCTTTGACGCGTGCTTCACATGGAAACAGATGGTCCTGCAGCTCGGTACTGAGATTGATTACGGCGTCCGCGCCCCAGGCCGCCGCGGTGTCGCCGGGCTCGATGTAGCCGTACGCCGCCGCGATCGTGTAGAGCCCGGCACCGCGACCGGCTTCGATATCGCGCGCATGATCGCCCACGTACACGGAATCCCTGGCACGGCAGTCCAGCTCCCGGCAGGCTCGCTCCAGGCTCTCGGGATGCGGTTTTCGATGCGCTACGTCCTCGGGGCAGACCACGCTTCCAGGGCGAAGCTCCAGCGTCTTGAGAAGCGCATGGGTCAGCCGTCGCGGTTTATTGGTGGCGACGCCCCAGGCGATCGAGCGGGACTCAAGGACAGCCAGGAGGTCGCGCATGCCCGGGTAGGTACGAGCGTGCTGACCAAGTATCGCGGCATACAGCTCCAGCAGGCGCAGGCGACGGTCCTCGAACTGGTCATCATCCTCACTGAGGCCGAGAGCGAGCCGCACCAGAGCGCGGGCGCCGTTAGAGACCGTGGCGCGGATGCGCTCTTCGTTCATGCGTTCCAGCCCCGCTTCTGAGCGAAGTGTCTGTACCACGGGTATGAAATCATCCGCCGTGTCCACGAGTGTACCGTCGAGGTCGAAAACCACGGCGCGCAGGCGCTCCCCCGGATGCTTCACTCCGGTTTCTGTGCCTGCATCATGAAGTTGACGCTCACGTCGTCGCGAACCAGGCGGTAGCGCTTGCTCAGCGGGTTATAGGTGAGGCCGGTCATCTCGCCCGGAATCAGCCCCGCGTCACGTATCCACTGAGCAAGTTCCGAGGGCCGTATGAACTTGGCGTATTCGTGCGTCCCGGCCGGGAGCAGCCGGAGAATATGCTCCGCTCCCACAATGGCGAAGAGGTAGGCCTTGGGATTCCGGTTGATCGTCGAAAAGAAAAGCCGGGCGCCGGGGCGCGCAAGATCGGCGCAGGCCTTGATGACAGCGCCCGGGTCGGGGACGTGTTCGAGCATCTCGAGACAGCAGACAACGTCGTAGTGTTCCGGCTGTTCCGCGGCGAGTTCTTCCGCCGTGCAGCGCCGATAGTCGACGTCCACACCGGACTCGAGCTGGTGCAGCCGCGCCACGGAGAGGGGGCCTTCGCCCATGTCGATGCCCCGGACGTCGGCCCCGCGCAGCGCCATGGCCTCGGCGAGTATTCCGCCGCCGCAGCCCACGTCGAGCAGCCGCTGCCCCGCGACCGGCGCGCGCTCATCGATCCAGTTAGCCCGCAGCGGGTTGATTTCGTGTAGCGGCCGGAACTCCCCGGTCGGATCCCACCACCGTGCGGCGAGCGCTTCGAATTTGGCGATTTCCGCATCGTCGACGTTCAGGGGTTGGTTCATGCTTTGATCCTCGCGGCCCATTCCCGGGCCTTCGCCAGTACGGCCGTATGGTCCACGGTAATCAGGCGTCGGTCGCTGACCAGGCCTTCACCCGCTACCCAGCTGTGGGTGACCTCGCTGCCGTTACAGGCATAGACAAGTTGCGAAATTGGATTGTAGACCGGCTGCGTGGCCGGGCCGGCCAGATCGACGGCGATCATGTCAGCGTCTTTCCCAGGCTCAAGCGTGCCTATCCTGTCATCCAGGCCCAGAGCCTGCGCGCCGCCGAGTGTCGCCAGGTGCAGCACCTGGGCTGCCGGCAGAATCTCGGGATCCTCGCGGTTCAATTTCGCAAGGAGAGCCGCGCTGTGCATCTCGTCGAACAGGTTCAGGTTGTTGTTGCTAGCGGCTCCGTCCGTTCCCAGCGCCACATTGACGCCGGCGCTGAGCAGTTCGGTGGTGGGGCAGGTGCCCGATGCGAGTTTCATATTTGACTGCGGGCAGTGCACCACCTGCGCTCCACTGCTGACCAGCGTTTCAATATCCTGCCGCCCCAGGTCCGTCATGTGCACGCATTGCGTGCGCGGCCCCAGCACGCCGATGCGCTGGAGGGTATCGATGGGCCGCTCTCCGCTCGCCTCGACGTGGCTGAGGACTTCGCCGCGCGTTTCGTGCAGGTGGATGTGGATGGCCATGTCGAGCTCAGCCGCGTAGGTGGCGATCTTGCCGAATGACTCCGCGGAAACGGTGTACGGTGCGTGCGGTCCGAGGGCCACGCTGATGCGATCCTCGCCGCGGAGATCGTCGTGTAGCGCCAGGGCCTTGCTGATGTAGTCGTCGCTGCCGCGGCCGTAGGTGGTGGGAAACTCCATGATGGGAGCGGCGAGCTGGCATCGCAGGCCCGCCTCGCGAACGACTTCGGCGATGACGGCGGGGAAAAAGTACATATCGGAGTAGGTCGTGGTGCCCGCGAGGAGCATTTCCGCCAGAGCGAGCCGCGCGCCATCTCGGACGAACTCTTCACTGACGTGCGTCTGCTCCGCCGGCCAGATATGTTCCTCCAGCCACGGCATCAGGGGCAGGTCATCCGCGTAACCGCGCAGCAGGCTCATGGGCGAGTGGCCATGGGCGTTGACCAGTCCGGGCAGCAAAGCGTGTTCGGGAAGATGCAGCCGTTCCCGGCATTCAAGATCGGCGCTGTCGGGACCGGCGCAGAGCGCCGTTATACGGCCTTCATGCACGACAAGAGCGTGGTCGGCGAGCACGCCGCCGCTCGCGGCAACAGGGATGATCCATCCCGCGCGAACGATCAGGTCGGCGGGCGCAGGCGCGTCGTTCATGAAGGTTTGGGGCCGTTGACTGACGTTTTTGCCGGAGCTTGGGGACGCGCAGTATAGCCCGCTGCCCGATAGCCCTGCAGGGGCCTCAACCGGTATACTTGTGCGCTTATGTCGAAGACCCGCCGTGAGCCGCTCTGCCACGCTTCCCCGAGCACCCTGAGGACCTTCTTTCCCAACGAAAATCCGCGGTGAAATCCGCGGCGAAAGCCCGCGGCGAAGGTCGCCGTGGACGTCGTTAGGAAAGTCGTAATGAAAGTCGTGACGAAAAGTCGCTGTGAACGTCGCAGCGAAGGTCGTAGCGAAAGTCCTTTTGACCGTCCTCGAGAACGTGCGCAACGAGCGCAGCGCCTCACGGCCTGAAAAACGGACCGTTCATGGGTGAGTTAGCCAAAGAAATTTCCCCCGTCACGATCGAGGACGAACTCAAGCAGTCCTACCTCGACTACGCCATGAGCGTGATCGTCGGGCGCGCCCTGCCGGACGTCCGGGACGGCCTCAAGCCCGTTCATCGGCGCGTGCTCTTCGCTATGAACGAACTCAACAACGACTGGAACAAGGCGTACAAAAAATCGGCGCGGGTCGTTGGAGACGTTATCGGTAAGTACCACCCCCACGGTGATTCAGCGGTCTACGACACCATCGTGCGCATGGCCCAGCCTTTCTCCATGCGCTATATGCTCGTTGATGGCCAGGGGAACTTCGGCTCCATCGACGGAGACTCGGCGGCGGCTATGCGCTACACCGAAATCCGCATGGCGAAGATCTCTCATTCGCTGCTGTCAGACCTCGACAAGGAAACCGTCGATTTCGTAGACAACTACGATGGGACGGAACAGATACCGGTGGTGCTGCCCACGCGGGTTCCCAATCTCCTGGTCAACGGCTCGGCCGGCATCGCCGTAGGCATGGCGACCAACATTCCGCCGCACAACCTCCGCGAGGTCGTGAACGCCTGCCTGGCGCTGATCAACGAGCCGGACACCGACATCGATGGCCTGATGCGCTATCTGCCCGGACCCGACTTCCCCACCGGTGCCATCATCAACGGCCGCGCTGGCATCGTGCAGGCCTACCGAACGGGGCGCGGCCGGATCTACGTGCGCGCCCGCGCCGAGGTGATCTCAGACGAAAAGAGCGGCCGCGACACGATCATCGTTCACGAGATTCCCTACCAGCTCAACAAGGCGCGCCTTATTGAGCGCATCGCGGAGCTGGTTAAGGAAAAGAAGCTCGAGGGCATCAGCGAGCTGCGCGACGAGTCGGACAAGGACGGCCTGCGCATCGTCATCGAACTGCGTCGGGGTGAGATCGGCGATGTCGTTCTGAACAACCTCTACGCCCAGACGGCGTTGCAGAGCGTCTTTGGCATCAACATGGTGGCCCTGGTGGACGGCCAGCCGCGCGTGCTCAACCTCAAGGAGATTCTCGAGGCGTTCCTTCGCCACCGCCGGGAGGTCGTTACGCGGCGCACGGTGTATCTGCTGCGCAAGGCCCGGGAACGCGGCCACGTGCTGGAAGGTCTGGCCATTGCCCTGGCGAACATCGATCGCATTATCGAGATGATCAAGGCGTCCCCGAGCCCGGCCGAGGCGCGGGAAGCGCTCCTCGCGGCGCGCTGGCTTCCCGGGGAAGTCACCTCCATGCTCGAACGCGCCGGCGCCGAAGCCTGCAGGCCGGATGATCTCGATCCTTCGTTCGGGCTGCACGATGGCGAGTACCGCCTGTCTCCCGCTCAGGCTCAGGCCATCCTCGACCTGCGCCTGCACCGCCTTACGGGCCTTGAGCACGAGAAATTGCTTAAGGAGTACCAGGACAAGCTCGCCGAAATCGCGGACCTCCTCGATATCCTCCAGGATCCGGAGCGACTCCTGGCGGTGATCCGCGAGGAACTGGAAGACATCGCGACGGAGTTTGGCGATGAGCGGCGCACGGAAATCCGCGACTCGCAGGAGGACCTGACGGCTGAAGACCTGATCACCCCGGAAGACCGGGTGGTCACCCTGTCTCATGGCGGCTATGCCAAGACCCAGCCCCTGGGCGAGTACCAGGTGCAGCGCCGCGGCGGCATGGGCAAGGCCGCGCTCACGGTCAAGGACGAGGACTTTGTCGAGCACCTCCTCATCGCCAACACCCACGACACGCTGCTGTGCTTCACCAATCTCGGCAAGGTCTACTGGCTGAAGGTGTACATGATCCCCGTGGCGGGCCGCACCTCCCGCGGACGACCCATGGTGAATCTGCTGCAGTTGGACGAAGGCGAGCGCGTGACCTCGATCCTGCCGCTGGAAGAGCCCACGGAAAATCGTTTTATCTTCATGGCCACGGCGCGGGGCTTCGTCAAGAAGACCGATCTGGCGAGCTTCGCTCCGCGCTCCGCGGGTCTGCGCGCCATACTCCTGGAAGAGGGCGATGTGTTGGTCGGAACGGCGATCACCGACGGTGCGAGCGACGTGATGCTGCTCAGCAGCGAAGGCAAGGCCATGCGCTTCCGCGAGGACGAGGTGCGCCCCATGGGTCGGGCGAGCCGCGGTGTACGCGGTATCAATCTCGCAGACGGGCACAACATGATTTCGCTGCTAATCCCCGATACCCGGGGCACCGTGCTTACCGTTAGCGAGAACGGCTACGGGAAGCGCACCGCCGTGGAGGACTTCCCCACCAAGGGACGGGCCGGCAAGGGCGTGATCGCCATGGCGACCTCGGAGCGCAACGGCAAACTCGTCGGCGCGCTGCAGGTGTTCAGCGGCGACGAACTGATGCTGATTTCGAGCCAGGGCACGCTGGTGCGCACGGCGGCGGACGAAGTGTCCCAGCTTGGCCGCAATACGCAGGGCGTGCGCATCATTCGCACCAAGGCCGGTGAAACCCTGGTACGCGTGGAGCGAATAGCGGACAGCAGCGCCGACGAGGCCGCGGCGGGCTCGCCCACGCCCGGCGATGACGAGTCAGTCAATGCGACTAGCGACGGCGGGAGTGGCGACGGCGGAAATAGCAGCGGTGGGACTGGCGGTGAAGCGGACGGAAATGCCCCGGGAACGGACGATACCGTCACCGGAGGCGGCGACGAGTGACGCGCCCCTATAACTTCTGCGCCGGACCCGCTGCGCTCCCGGAACCGGTCCTGGCGCGCGCCTCGGCCGAGATGCTCGACTGGCATGCCAGCGGTATGTCGTTTATGGAAATGAGCCACCGCTCGAAGGAAGTGGTGGACACGGTGGCGGCGGCGGAAGCAAGCCTGCGCCGTCTTCTCGGCATCGACGACGACTTTGCGGTTATCTTCGTGCAGGGCGGGGCGAGCACGCAGTTCGCCGCCGTGCCGCTCAATCTGGGTGCGGCAGGCGGGCCCCTGGCTTATGCCAACACGGGTCAGTGGTCGCGAAAGGCCATGGCCGAGGGTCGCCGCTACGGTGAGGTTCACGAGGTGGCCGCAGCGACCGCCGAGCTGCCGCGGGCGATCCCGCCACAGACGGAGTGGGAAACGACGGGTGACGCGGCCTACCTCCATATCACGCCGAATGAAACCATCGACGGCATCGAGTTTCACTGGACTCCGGACACTGATGCGCCCCTGGTCGCCGATATGTCCTCGACTTTGCTGTCGCGGCCCATCGCCGTCGACGACTACGACGTGATCTACGCCGGCGCGCAGAAAAATATTGGTCCGGCCGGCCTCGTCCTGGTCATCGTGCGCCGCTCGCTCTTCGGTCGGTCACTACCATCCTGCCCGGCGCTTCTGAACTGGCAGGCGATCGAGGAGGCGGGGTCCATGCTGAACACGCCGCCTACGTACTCGATCTACCTCGCGGGCCTGGTGTTCGAGTGGCTGGAATCCGAGGGCGGTCTCGCCGCCATGGCCGAGCGGAACCGCAGAAAAGCCGACACTCTCTATGCAGCCATCGACGACAGCCCCTTCTATGCCAATCCCATCGACCCGTCGGCGCGATCCTGGATGAACGTTCCCTTTACCCTGGCATCGCCAGACCTCGACGGGACATTTCTCGACGAAGCGAAGGCGGCCGGACTCCTCAACCTGAAGGGCCACCGTTCCGTCGGCGGCATGCGCGCGAGCCTCTACAACGCGATCCCGCAGGCCGCCATCGATACGCTCGTGGACTTCATGCGGGACTTTGAGCAGCGCCACGCCTGAGGGCGGATAAGGAAACCGGTGCGGAACGCGGATGAGCGAAGAGCAGCATAACGGCACAGACGATCCGGCGGCGGTGTCCGATGAACGTGACCTGGCGCAGGTGCGGGATGCCATCGACGCCATCGACCAGCGGATCCAGGAACTCATCGCCGAGCGCGCCCGCTGCGCGCAGCGGGTCGCCGCGATCAAACTCGAGGACGTGCAGGCCGCGCGGGTGCGGGGCGAGGCGAATCGCGAGGTCGTCTACTACCGACCCGAGCGCGAGGCCCAGGTGCTACGGCGCATTATCGAACGTGATGCGGGTCCCCTCGACGGACCTACCGTGGCCCACGTCTTTCGCGAAATCATGTCGGCCTGTCTTGCCCTTGAGCGTCCGCTCCAGGTTGCCTACCTCGGTCCCGAGGGAACGTTTACCCAGGCAGCGGCCCTCAAGCACTTTGGTCATGCCGCAGTCTGCGTGCCCCAGGTCACTATCGACAGTGTGTTTAGTGAGGTGGAATCGGGGCAGTGCGACTACGGCATCGTGCCGGTCGAGAATTCTACCGAGGGTATGGTCAGTCATACGCTGGATTCCTTTATGGACTCAGCGCTGAAAATTACCGGCGAAGTGGAACTGCGCATCAGCCATCATCTGCTCGCGGCTCCCGGTACCGATGCGTCCGCGGTGACTCGAATCTGTGCCCATCAGCAGGCCCTGGCCCAGTGCCGCAACTGGCTGGAGATCCACTGGCCGCAGGTCGAGAAGCAGGCCGTAAGCAGCAATGGCGAAGCCGCGCGCATCGCCTCGGTGACCGCTGGAACAGCCGCGATCGCCGGCGATATGGCGGCGGATGCCTACGGCCTTGAGCGCCTCGCCGACTTCATCGAAGACGCGGCGGACAATACAACCCGCTTTCTCGTGGTAGGTCGCAATGAAGTGCCTCCGAGCGGCGCGGACAAGACCTCGATCGTGGTGTCCAGCCACAACAAACCCGGCGCGCTTTTCGCTCTGCTCGACCCCTTCCGAAAACACGGCGTCAGCCTGACCCGCATCGATACGCGGCCCTCACGCACGGAGAAGTGGGCCTACGTGTTCTTTATCGAATTCGAAGGCCATCTGCAGGATGCGCCGGTGACGACCATCATGCGTGAACTCGAAGAGCAGTCGATACTCCTCAAGCCCCTCGGGTCGTACCCGAGGGCCGTTCTTTAAGCGGACTTTTGTGGACTCCCCAGGATCAACACCACGTGTGGGTATCGCCGGTCTCGGCATGATCGGCGGCTCGCTGGCTCTCGCCCTGCGTGACGCGGGGTTCGCGAAGGAGATACTCGCCTGGGACCCTGATCCCGAAGCGCTGCGCTCGGGCCTGGGAACGGGCGTGATTGACCGGTCCGCCGACGCTCTCGATGCGCTGGCTGCGTCCGTCGATCTCCTTGTCCTCGCCGCGCCCACCCTGGCCTGCGACGATTTACTGCGGCGCGTGCTGCTGATACCCGATGGACCACGGATTGTGACCGACGTCGCCAGTGTGAAAGCGCCGCTCTGCCGAGTCCTGGATGAAGTCGACAGCGCTGCGGCCGAACGCGTGGTTCCGGGGCACCCCATCGCCGGTTCGGAACGCTCCGGCGTCGCGGCCGCTGACCGCGGTCTGTTCCGCGACCACCGCGTGATCCTGACTCCACGCGCAAATACCGCGCCTTCGGCCATCGATGTCGTGACCGCCATGTGGAAAGTGACCGGGGCACGGGTCAGCACAATGGACATAGAAGAGCACGATGCCGTGCTCGCTGCGACAAGCCATCTTCCCCACGTTCTCGCCTATACGCTCGTCGACAGCCTGGCGCAGTCGCCGACCAGCGATGACATCTTTCGTTTAGCCGCCGGAGGCTTCCGCGACTTTACGCGCATCGCTTCCAGCGATCCCGTGATGTGGCGCGATATCGCTCTGGCCAATGGCCCGGCACTGCTGGCGGCGCTGAACGATTTCGAGATTCACCTGGCGAAGCTGCGCCGGGCGATTGAAGATGGTGATGCGCAGGCGCTTGAGCGTACCTTTCGCGCGGCCAAGGCCGCCCGCGACGGCTACCTGGCCCGCCAGTCGGCTGAACTGACGCCTCAGGAGGTCTGAGCAGTGGAGTTCCTCGTCGCCCCCGGGGGCAGCATGGATGGAGAGATTCGCGTTCCCGGAGACAAGTCGATCTCGCACCGGTCGGTCATGCTCGGCGCCCTGGCCGAGGACGAAACTCTTGTTCGCGGTTTCCTGCAGGGCGAGGATGCGCTGGCCACGGTGGCGGCATTTCGCGCCCTTGGCGTCTCCATCGAGGGTCCGCAGCGCGGTGAGCTGCGAATCTCCGGCGTGGGGCTCAGAGGCCTGCGCGCGCCTGCCGGGCCGCTGGACATGGGCAACTCTGGCACCAGCATGCGTCTCCTGTCCGGCATTCTTGCCGGGCAGCCGTTTGCGACGGAACTGATCGGAGACGCATCGCTGATGCGGCGTCCCATGCAGCGGGTCATAACGCCGCTCACTCGCATGGGAGCCCAGATGGACTCGCATGAGGGAGGCCGACCGCCGCTGCGCATTTCCGGCGGGACCCTGCGCGGAATCCACTACGATCTGCCGATGGCGAGTGCCCAGGTCAAATCCTGCGTGCTGCTTGCGGGGCTGTTTGCCGACGGCGAGACTTCCGTCACCGAGCCCGCGGCGACCCGCGATCACACCGAGCGCATGCTGAGAGGCTTCGGGTACGACGTGCGGGAGAAGGCTGGGGTAATCAGCCTTAGCGGTGGCGGCCGCCTGCATGGCGGCGAAATCGACGTGCCGGCCGATATCTCCTCCGCCGCGTTTTTCCTCGTGGCGGCAAGTATTGCGCCCGGTTCCGAACTGCTCCTGACTCACGTCGGTGTCAATCCCACGCGCACCGGCGTTCTGCGTATCCTCGAACTCATGGGCGCCGATCTCGAGCTGCGCAATCAGCGCAATATTGGCGGAGAACCCGTTGCCGATATTCTTGTGCGCCACGCTCCCCTTCGCGGCATCGAGATTCCCCTCGAACTCGTTCCCCTCGCCATCGACGAGTTCCCCGCGCTTTTCATTGCCGCGGCCTGCGCCGAGGGCGAGACCCTGCTGCGCGGGGCCCAGGAACTGCGGGTCAAGGAAAGCGACCGGATCGCGAGTATGGCGGAGGGACTCAGCACTCTCGGTGTGAGCAACACCGTGCTTGATGACGGTATCGTGATTACCGGGGGAGACATCGGCGGCGGCGTCATTCAGACGCATCACGATCATCGCATTGCCATGGCCTTCGCCGTCGCCGCCCTGCGCGCCGAAAATGAAATCCGCATCCTCGATTGCGAACACGTGGCGACGTCTTTCCCGGGTTTTGACTCCACGGCGCGCGGGGCCGGGCTCAAGATCGCCGTGCGGGATTCCGAGCAATGAGCGTACCCATCATCACCGTGGACGGGCCCGGCGGCGCGGGGAAGGGCACCCTGTGCTTCAGCCTCGCGCAGACCCTGGGCTGGCACATGCTGGACAGCGGCGCTCTGTATCGCGTTACCGCCCAGGCGGCGAAGGGCGGCGGCGTGGATCTGGACGATGAAGCCGCCGTCGCCGCCGTCGCGGCGGAACTGGATGTGGGATTTATTCCGGCAGCCGAGGGCCTTACCCGGGTCATGCTCGCGGACACGGACATCACCGATGCCATCCGGACCGAAGACTGTGGAGCGCTGGCGTCGAAGGTGGCCGCCATGCAACCGGTGCGGGCCGCGCTGCTGGATCGTCAGCGGCGCTTCGCCAGCCCCCCGGGATTGGTCGCCGACGGCCGTGATATGGGCACGGTGGTTTTCCCTGCGGCGGACCTGAAAATCTTTCTCACGGCCAGCCCTTCGGCGCGGGCTCTGCGGCGTCAGCAGCAGTTGCTGGCCCAGGGTGAAAGTGTTAGTCTCCCGCGCCTTCTCGAGACCATCGAGGAGAGAGACGCGCGTGACCGTAACCGGTCTGACTCGCCGTTGCTGCCCGCAAACGACGCTATCGTCGTTGACAGCACCGAGCGAACAGCTGCAGAGGTCCTCGGGATCGTTCTCGGCCAGGCCCGCTCCCGGGCCCTGATCTCCTGACGCCTGAGCCCCTACGACTGGCCCAGATCACGGCTCCGTACGACGGGCCGTTGCGCCATCCCGTCTCTTAAATCGCCAGAGTGGTCGGTTCGACCCAGCCCTGCGGTACCGCCCTCGCGGAAACCGCGACGCCGATAACCCTGGTAAACGACAACGAACCCGCTCGGGCTGGACGAGCGACAGACAGAGCCGCCGGTTAGCTGCGTGTTAGCCAGGTGTTAGCCAGGTGTTAGCGGGCGGCGTAGATAGGTAACTAACTAATGAGCGAATCTTTCGCCGACCTTTTTGAAGAAAGTTTGAAGACCGTCGACATGCAGCCCGGTGCGATCGTTACCGGCGTTGTGATCGACATAGACAGCGAGTGGGTAACGGTGCATGCCGGCCTGAAATCCGAAGGTGTCATCCCTCGCTCCCAGTTTATCGATGCCTCGGGCGAATGCTCCCTTACCGTCGGTGACGAAGTGCAGGTGGCGCTGGAGACCGTTGAAGACGGCTTCGGCGAGACCAAGCTGTCCCGGGAAAAGGCCAAGCGCGCCGAGGCCTGGAAAGATCTCGAGGCTGCTTTCGCCGCCGAAGATGTCGTTAAGGGCATGATCAACGGCAAGGTGAAGGGCGGCTTCACGGTGGACATCAACACGATCCGCGCGTTCCTCCCCGGTTCTCTCGTCGACGTGCGACCGGTGCGCGATACGGCGCATCTCGAGGGCCGCGAGCTCGACTTCAAAGTCATCAAGCTCGACCAGAAGCGCAACAACGTGGTGGTTTCGCGTCGCGCCGTCATGGAAGAGGCCAACAGCGCCGAGCGTGAGGCGCTCCTGGGCAGCCTGCAGGAAGGGCAGACCATCAAGGGCGTGGTCAAGAACCTCACCGACTACGGTGCGTTCGTGGATCTCGGCGGTGTCGACGGCCTGCTGCACATCACCGATATGGCCTGGAAGCGCATCAAGCATCCCTCCGAGATCGTGGAAGTCGGCCAGGAGATGGACGTCAAGGTCCTCAAGTTCGATCGCGAGCGGAACCGCGTTTCCCTCGGCCTCAAGCAGCTTGGTGACGATCCCTGGGTGGAAATCACGGGCCGCTATCCCGAGGGCAGCCGCGTCATTGCCAAGGTCACGAACCTCACCGATTACGGCTGCTTTGCCGAGATCGAAGAGGGCGTTGAGGGCCTGGTGCACGTGTCCGAGATGGACTGGACCAACAAGAATGTCCATCCCTCCAAAGTTGTGCAGCTCGGCGACGAGGTCGAGGTCATGGTTCTCGATATCGACGAAGAGCGCCGCCGCATCTCCCTGGGCATCAAGCAGTGCCAGCAGAATCCCTGGGACGCCTTCGCCTCGAGCTTCAGCAAGGGCGACCGTATCTCCGGTGTCATCAAGTCCATTACGGACTTCGGCATTTTCATCGGCCTCGAAGGCAATATCGACGGGCTCGTGCACCTGTCCGATATCAGCTGGAACGAGACCGGCGAAGAGGCGGTGCGCAGCTATAAAAAGGGCGACGAGATCGAAACGGTCATCCTGTCCATCGATCCGGAGCGCGAGCGTATTTCCCTGGGCGTCAAGCAGCTTGAAGACGATCCCTTTGGCAACTACATCGCTCTCAACGATCGCGGTAGCATCGTCACCGGCGAAGTCGTCGCCGTGGATCAGCGCGCGATTACCGTGAAGCTGGCCGAAGAAGTGGAAGGCGTCCTCAAGGCTTCGGATATCCGTCGCGAGCGCGTTGAAGACGCGCGCAACGAGTTCAAGGTCGGCGACAGCGTGGAAGCGAAGATCATCTCCGTGGACCGCAAGAATCGCGGTGTTTCACTGTCGATCAAGGCCAAGGACTACGACGACGAGCAGGAAGCCGTGAAGTCTCTGAAGGATCAGGAAGAGGCGACTTCACCGGGCACCATTGGCGACCTCATCAAGGCACAGATGGGCGGGCAGTAAGCCAAGCAGTGCGAGAGTAGCGTCAGCGGAAGCTGAACTCTCCTTCTAAGAAGAAAGGGTCCCTAGGGGCCCTTTTTTTTTGCGCAAGTTTCCACTGCTTCGTAGCGGGCGTCGGCAGACCGGCCCCGATCTACTTGAGCTGCTCGCGTAGCTCCATCGGCACTGCGATTCTTAACGGCGCGCTCGACGGACGCTCAAGCAGAACGGCGCCGGTCTGCCACCCAGCGTCGGCGTGTTGCACTGCCCATACTAAAAGGGCCGGGGCTTAGCACGGCGGAGGGGAGGTAGGTGGCGGTGTCCTTTGGACGTCCGTCGAGTGCTTAGAACAGTGCGCAGGCCCTCCTGGAGCTACGCGAGCAGTCCAAAGGACACCGCCACCTGCCTCCCCGGCTTCGGAAAGCATCTGGGCGACGATTCAGCGAGTACAGCACCGCCGGGGCACCGATAGACCTACGCGAGCAGCTCGAAGGAAGGCCGCTCGCCTCCCGGTCTTCGATCGCCGGATTTCGGCCCGAATGCCCGCCCACGGCGCTTCCCACCGCTGTAAATTTTCCATATAAAATAAGACGTTGCGTCACTCTCGCTTAGCGTCCACAATGGCGCGCGTCGGGATCTGGGGGACGGAGCCTGCGACGCATCTCACCATGGGCGGCAGACTGACGTATGACCAAAAGCGAACTCATCGAAGCGATTGCTCTCAAGCAGCCGCAGCTGTCTACGAAAGACGTAGAACTCGCCGTAAAGACCATCATCGAACACATGTCCCTGGCGCTCAGCAGTGGAGGCCGCATAGAAATCCGCGGCTTCGGAAGCTTCTCGCTGCACTACCGTGAGCCGCGCCGCGGACGCAACCCCAAGACCGGTGATACGGTGGAGCTTCAGGGCAAGTACGTGCCCCACTTCAAACCCGGAAAGGAGCTGCGGGACCGCGTGAACACCGGTCTCATGGCCGGTCTGTGAGGAAAACATCATGGGATTTCTGCGCAAACTCTTTGCTCTCCTCCTCGCCGTCGCCATGGCCGCCCTGGGCGTGCTTTTCGCTCTGCAGAATGCCGAACCCGTACCGCTCGACATCCTCGTTCTGACTCTGCCGCCGCGCAGTATCGCGCTGTGGGTTCTCGGAGCCCTCGCCCTTGGCGGCGTGCTTGGCGTATTCCTGTCGTCCTTCGCCATGCTTCGGCTGCGCGCGCGCCTGATCGCGGCGCGGCGGCAGATTGCCGGTGCCCAGGGTGAAATAGACAGGCTGCGCAGCCAGGACCTCGCCACGCGTGGATGACCTGCTCGTCTTCGCGCTGCTCTTCTCCGCCGTTGGCTGCGGATGGTGGCTGGGGAGACGAAGCGGAAAAAGCGTTGCGGTGGCGGCGCCGACACTCCCAAGCCAGTACTACCGGGGGCTCAACTACCTGCTGGACGGCCGCCCCGACGGCGCCGTGGATCACTTCATCAGCGCCCTTGAAGTTAATAGCGAAACACTGGAAACGCATATCGCGCTGGGAAACGTGCTGCGACGTCGCGGCGAAGTAGACCGCGCCATCCGCATTCATCAGAACCTCCTGGCCCGCCCCAACCTTTCGGCGCCGCAGATGCACATCGCGCACCTCGAACTTGCACGTGACTACATCAGCGCCGGGCTCCTCGATCGTGCGGAAAAGCTCTTCCTGGAACTGCTTGAGGAATCGGAGGAGCAGCGCGATATAAGCCGGCAGCACCTCATCGAGTTGTACCGGTCGCAACGCGATTGGCGTCGAGCTATTGAGCAGGCGCGAGCGTCTCTCCCGCGCCGGGGACTGCTTGGCACGCCTTCGGGAGAGCCGACGCTGGTGAGCGGTCAGGCGGTGACGGTGCAGCTCGCGCACTTCTACTGCGAACTCGCCGCCGAGGCGCAGGCCGATGGCGATCTTAAGGGCGCCGGCGAACTGCTCGGGAATGCCCTTGACAGCGACCCGTCCTGCGCTCGCGCGTCGCTGCAGCTCGGGCGGCTGAAAGCCGACGCGGGCCTGCACCGCGAGGCGATTACCGTTCTGGCGAGGATCGAAGCCCAGGACGCTGATTTTCTGCCCGAGGCGATCCCGGTTCTGCGCGACTGCTACGGCGCGCTCGGGCGCGACGAAGAGCTGTCCCGCTATCTCCGCGAGAGTCTCGCCAAGCACCCCTCGACTCCCCTCATGCTCGCCGTCGCGGAGGATCTGCAGCGTGACGCCGGCGACGAGGCGGCGCAAGGTTTTCTCAGTGCGCAGCTGGCTACCTCGCCGTCGTTGCGTGGCTTGCTGAAGCTCATCCGACTCCAGCTTCCGGCATCGCCTGGAGAGGCCACGGGGGAATCGCTCGATATGCTGAGCCTGCTTCTCGATCGATTGATCGCCGAGCGTCCGGTGTTTCGCTGCAATCACTGTGGCTTCTCCGCAAAGCACCGACTGTGGTTCTGCCCAGGCTGCAAGTACTGGGGCACGTTCCGCACCATTCGCACCGCCCCTACGGAGTAGCGCCGTGACAACCTCGGTTTCCCCGGTGATTGTGGCGCTGGACTTCCCCGATGCCGGTGCAGCGCTCCGACTCGTTCGACAGCTCGATCCTCGACAGTGCCGGGTAAAGGTCGGCAAGGAACTGTTCACCGCCGCGGGCCCCGGCCTCGTTGAGGAGCTGAGGCGCAGCGGTTTTGAGGTTTTTCTTGACCTCAAATTCCACGATATTCCGAATACCGTGGCGTCGGCGCTGGCCAGCGCTGCCGCTCTGGGCGTGTGGATGGTTGACGTGCACGCCGGCGGTGGTCGGCGCATGCTCGAGACCGCGGCCGCAGCGGTCGCCGGCAGCACCACGCCGCCGTTGCTGATCGCCGTTACGGTGCTGACCAGCGTTTCCGAGGATGAATTCAAGGAACTTGGCTACCGCCGCTCGCTTACCGACCAGGTGATGGCCCTGGCTGCGCTGAGCGAGGACTGCGGACTCGCCGGCGTTGTTTGCTCGGCACGCGAGGCACAAACGCTTCGCGCCGGCCTGCGCGACGATTTTCTGCTCGTGACGCCCGGTATCCGCCCGGCGGGCAGCCAGGCAGACGATCAGCGTCGCGTGGTTACCCCGAGCGCTGCTCTGGCGGACGGCGCCGACTATCTCGTTATCGGCCGGCCGATCACCGCGGCGGCCGATCCCGGTGCTGCTCTGCGCGAGATTAACGAGAGTATCCTGCCCTCCCAGTGAAGAGCCGGCGTACGCGAGCGCGCTGATTCGTCTTTTTTGTGCATACCCCGGGCGGCACGTTTGCCGCCTGTTATCTTTCCCTTCGCGCTAGCGGGATGGCGCGCGGCGGCAATGCCGGCCATCCTGGCTCCTCGAGCCCCGCGCGCGCTGCCAGCAGCACTCCAATTGCGTGGCGTCTGGCGATTCGTCGTGCGATTCGTCATGCGATTCGTCATGCGATTGTTGAAGCGATTGGCTCAGCGGTTGTCCGAGACGTGTTCAACGACGGCCAATAGAAACCTGGCGAGACAAGGAGGTCCAGCCATGATTCCCCGAACTTTATCCCCCAAGTGTGCACAACGATCCAAGGCCTTCGGAGCGTCGACGGTCACCGCACGCCCCGAGCCATTCCGGCGCTGCATGCGGATGCGTCGCCGACCTTTGCTTTCCGCCTTGCTCATGCTCACGGCGCCGCTCGCGCTCGAAGCTGCTCCACCCGTGTTCGCCCAAGACGCGCCGCCTGTCGAGCTTAGGGAAGCTGAGACGGCGCGAATCAATATCAACACCGCGTCTGCGACGGAACTGGCAGACACGCTGAGCGGCATTGGTGGCGCTCGCGCCGAGGCGATCGTGCGCTACCGCGAGCAGTTCGGCCCCTTTGAATCCATCGAAGAGCTGAGTGAGGTGAGTGGAATAGGCAGCGCTACCGTGGAGCGCAATCGGGATGTGCTGCGCATTCGCTGAATATTCGCTTGCCTGGGGGCTCCCCGGCCCCCTTTTCTTTTTCCGCATCACACAGCACCATGCGGCGGCGTCGTCAGGGGAGGCTGCGTCGGAGTGCATTGCCTGGTCACAGGGGCGTCGGGATACATCGGAGAGGCACTGGTGGGTGCGCTGCTCAAGCGGGACTGTCGCGTAACGGCTCATCTCGGACGACGGCCTACGCCTGCGCCATCGGACCGGCGCCTGCTCGAGATGCACGGCGAGCTCGGCGACATCGGTACTCGCTCGCTGCAGGGCGTTGACTGCGTTTTTCATCTCGCTGCCATTGCCCATCAGGGCGCGGGAGCGGTTGCTTATCGGCGAGTCAACGTGGATGCGTCGCTGGCGCTGGCACGGCGGGCTCTCGAGGCGGGGGTCGCGCGCTTTGTGTTCTTCAGCAGCGTCAAGGCCGCCCTGGCACGATCCCCTGCCGCGGAAGAACTCGACTACGCGGCGTCCAAAGCGCTCGCCGAGGAGCAGCTCGCGGTCCTCTGTCGCGAGGCATCCATGCGCCTGGTGATTGTTCGTCCGGCCCTGGTGTACGGAGGCTCGGAGAAAGGCAACCTGATGCTGCTCGACCGCTGGGTACGCTGGCATTTGCCGCGACCGCCCGTCGGCGGCGCAAGAAGCCTCATCGCGCGTTCCGACGTCGTTGACCTGGCACTGCGATTGCTCGATTCCACCGAGGAGGAAACACCGTCTACCGTTGTGCTGAGTGACGGCGAAGCGTACACAACGCGTCGGCTGCACCTCGCACTGTGTCGCGCGCTGGATCGTCACCCCTGGTTTCCGTCGCCGCCGCTGTTCGCCTGGCGCGCCGCCTGCGGGCTTGTCGACGCGCTGCGCCGGGCACCCCGGGGCGCGAGCTGGCGGCGCCTCGCGGGCGAGGAGCTCTACTCCTCAAAAGGCTTGAAGCAGCTGGGCTTCGTTCCGCGCCACAGCTTCGAATCGGCGCTGGGCCTCGGCAACGGCCTGCACCGGAGCGCTGAGTCCATTTCGGATCGCACCCGCTCGTGAGCGCGATCGCGGGAGGTATTGGCTCCGCGTTGCTGTCGGCGCTGGCCGTCGCCGTTTACCTGCGGTCAGCGCGTCGCCACGGTTGGCTCGACGCTCCCAATCACCGCAGCTCGCACGAGGAGGCGACGCCCAGCTCCGGCGGTATTGCTGTGCTGGGTGTACTCGTGCCGCTGGCCGCCCTCGGGCTGGTCCTCACCGCGCCGACCAACATGATGCTGTCGATCCGGGAACCACTTCTGTCCCTCGCGGCGGCGACGCTGCTCTGCCTGATTGGCGCCTGGGATGATCTTCGACCGCTCCCCGCACGTCTGCGTTTCCTGCTCTTCCTCGTTCTCACCCTGGTGGTGGTCGCGATCTGGTTGCCTCCTCGGCAATGGGGGGGTCTGGGGCTCGTGCTGATCCTGGGACTGGCCCTGGCGTGGCTGGTCAATCTCTACAACTTCATGGACGGCATCGACGGTCTGGCGGCCACGCAGTGCGTGCTGGTGTCACTGGCCATGGCCTACCTCGCCCGGCAAGGCGGCGCCAGTGCGCAGTACGAGATTTTTGCCCTCGTCATTGCGGGCTCGTACCTGGGTTTTCTGTTCTTCAACCGGCCGCCGGCGCGCCTCTTCATGGGTGATGCGGGCAGTTTGAGTGCCGGTCTGCTGCTGGGCTGCCTCGGGCTCTGGGCCTGGCGTGAAGCCTGGGTAAGTGCAGCGGCGTGGCTTCTGCTCATGAGCCCATTTCTCGTGGATGCGAGCTGGACCCTGGCGGCCCGCGCGCTGCGGGGGGCCGCGCTGGCCGAGGCGCATCGTGAACACGCCTACCAGCGCCTCGCCCGGCACTGGCAATCGCACGGCTTCGTAGATCTGGCCTTGCTGGGTTTGTTCGTTCTCTGGCTCCTTCCCCTTGCGCTGCTCCAGGAGCGTATGCCAGAAAAGGGGGAGACGATTTTGCTCCTGGGTTTATTCCCGCAACTACTTCTCATGGTCAGCTTACGGCGTTTGCAGTAAGCTTCGGTTTACAAAGAGCCGGTACAAAAAAATGGATACCGGCCACTACGATCGCGCCTGACCAGCGCGAGGGCGGTACAGCGCAAGACCAGCGCTACGATCGAATGTGCGCCCGAGCGGAGCGACGATCGAGACGCGTGATCAGTGCGACAGGCGCCATGCGCCTGACCAGTACCCACGACATACAGCGCAAGACCAGCGCGGAGTGAAAAATCGAGTGACCGAACCAGCACAGCTTCTGGCCAAAGGCCTGCGCAGCGCGTTTGAGGGAGGGAGATCAACTCTCTTGCGGATCATCGAAGTACCTCGAAACGTAAAACAGGGCATGATCCTGGCCCTGGACATGGGGCTCGTGAGCCTCGCCCTCTTCGTAGCCTACGGTTTTCCATTCCAGGCATTCTCGAAACCCCCGGGAGCGGTCGAGCTGTTCTGTGCCCTGCTCACCTTGCTCGCGAGCGGGGCCGTCTTCCTGCGCATGGGGCTGTACCGCGCCGTGATCCGCTTTATGGGCCAGCAGGCGATTCTGGCGATCATCCAGGCGGTCAGCTACTCGACGCTGGCCCTGGGGGCGGCGGTGTTCTTCACCCAGGCCGATGTGCCACGAAGCATGCCCTTTGTGTATTGGGCGGTCGCCATGTGTGGCATCGGCGGCGTGCGCCTGGTTGTGCGCGCCAGCTATCAGGCGCGACTTCGCTCCAGTTCCCGCAATGTCCTGATTTACGGCGCCGGCGAGTCCGGCCGCCAGCTGCTGACAGCCCTCCATCACGGCGACCAGTATCGCGTGGTTGCGTTCGTTGACGACGACGCCCGGGCTACGCACTCGGTGATCAACGGACTGCAGGTGGCGCATTCCCGCGAGCTGGAGCGCCTCGTTGACGAGCACGCGATCACGCAGATCCTGCTGGCGATTCCGTCGGCGACCTCCGAGCGGCGGCGCGAAATCATCAATTCCCTGGTGGGACTGCCGGTGCACGTGCGCACGGTGCCGAAAATCAACGAACTGGTAGCGGGGGCCGCGGTGGTAAGCCAGATCCAGGACATTGACCTCGACGATCTCCTGGGGCGCGATCCCGTTCCTCCCCATCCCGAACTCATCGACCACTGCATCACGGAAAAGGTCATCATGGTGACCGGGGCCGGTGGTTCCATCGGCGCTGAGCTGTGCCGCCAGATTCTCGAGGCGCGGCCGCGCGAGCTGGTACTTCTCGATAATTCGGAATATGCCCTCTACCGCGTCGAGCGCGAGTTGCGCGACCTGCAGGCGCAACGAGGCACGCACATTGAAACGGTCTGCCTGTTGGGCTCCGTCCGTGACCAGGCACGCATGGAGATGATTTTCCGCACCTTCGGTGTGCAGACGGTCTATCACGCCGCGGCCTATAAGCACGTGCCCATGGTCGAGCACAACGTCGCCGAGGGAGTGGCCAACAACGTGTTCGGTACCTGGCACGCGGCGGAGGCGGCGCGCGCGGCGGGTGTTGAGACTTTTGTGCTCGTTTCCACGGACAAGGCGGTGCGACCCACCAATATCATGGGTGCGTCCAAGCGCTTCGCGGAGCTGATACTTCAGGGCCTGGCCGGCGAGGCGACCGACACGCGTTTCTGCATCGTGCGCTTCGGCAACGTGCTGGGTTCCTCGGGTTCCGTGGTCCCGCTGTTCCGAGAACAGATCGAAGACGGTGGACCCGTCACGGTGACCCATCCCGAGGTCTCGCGCTACTTCATGAGCATCCAGGAAGCGGCCCAGCTGGTTCTTCAGGCCAGCGCCATGGGCACGGGCGGCGATGTGTTCGTCCTGGACATGGGTGAACCGGTTCGAATCGTCGATCTCGCCAAGCGCATGATCCGCCTCAGCGGTCACGAAGTGGGCAGTGCGCGGGACGGCTTCAACAGCGTGGATATCGAGTTTATCGGGCTGCGCCCGGGGGAAAAGCTGCACGAAGAGCTGCTCCTGGGCACCTCGGTCAGCGGCACAGGCCATCCCATGATCATGCGAGCTGAGGAGGAGAGCCTCAGTCACGGTCAGGTCTGTGTCGCCATCAAGGAACTCGTGCTGCGCTGCGAGGCGATGGACTGTCACGGCATCGCGCGCATTCTTCGCGACTCCGTCAGCGGCTTCAAAGGCCTCGAAATCCGTCATGATCATCTTTGGGTGAAGCGGGAGCGCGACGGAAAGCGTCGCCCCGCGGTCGTGGAGGTCAGCCGCGAGGGAAAGGTCAAGACGTTGTTTCCCCAGAGCGCGGCGGACGCCTGAGGGATGCGCCGGCATCTCGTCTGAACTTCGCCACCGCTTGGTGGCATACTGCCGGCCATGGCGGATTTTGACGTATTCAATGGGGATGCCGACGGCATCTGCGCGCTCCTGCAGCTGCGACTGGCCGAGCCTCGCACGGCGGAACTCGTCACCGGTGTCAAACGTGATATCCAGCTCCTGGAGCGCTTGAAGCCCGGTGCGTCGGAGCGCATCACGGTGCTGGACATTTCTCTGGACAAGAACCGCGAGCCGCTGGAAGCCCTGCTGGCCACCGGCGCGGACGTGTTCTACTGCGATCACCACTACGCGGGCGAGATTCCCGCGGCGGCGGGCCTGGATGCCCTGATCAATACGGCGCCGGATGTCTGTACCAGCCTCCTGGTCAATGGGCGCCTGCGCGGTGCGCACGCGGCCTGGGCGGTGGTCGGTGCCTTCGGTGACAACCTGGACAACAGCGCGCGCGCGGCGGCCCGGGCCGCCGATCTTTCCGAGGCATCGACTGAACTCTGCCAACGTCTCGGGATTTACATCAACTACAACGGCTACGGCGCCGCCCTCGAAGATCTTCACTTCCATCCCGCCGAGCTCTATCAGCTCCTGCACTCCTATCCCAACCCCGAGTCCTTTGTCGCGGAAGCCGCGACGACCTTTGAGCGCCTGGAGGCGGGTTATCAGGGCGACATGGCCCGCGCTGAGGGTCTTCAGCCCCATTGGGAAGGAGACGACGCGGCGCTGTTCGTACTCCCGGATGCGCCCTGGTCCCGGCGTGTGGGCGGCGTTTACGGCAATGCTCTGGCTCGCGCCCACCCGGCTCGCGCGCACGCCGTGCTTACCCAAAAGACCGGGGGATTCCTGGTCAGTGTTCGCGCGCCCCTAAAGGACAAGCGCGATGCCGACACCCTGTGCCGGCGCTTTGAGACCGGTGGCGGGCGCGCGGCCGCAGCGGGGATCAACCATCTTCCCGAGCAGGATCTCGACGTCTTTATCGCGGCCCTCGCCGACACCTACGCTCCGTGAGTCGCGGCGATCCCCTGGCAGCTTCGCCAGCGGGCTTGGGCTGAGCCATGGACTGGGACGACCTCAAGATACTTCTGGCCCTGGCACGGCGTCATTCGGCCCGGGGTGCGGCGCAGGAACTCGGCGTAAGCAACTCCACGATTACCCGTCGCCTGGACGATTTTGAACGGGAACTCGGAACACGGCTCTTTGACCGTACGCCGGAGGGTTACCGCATGACCCAGAGCGCGGAGAATCTCCTGCCGACGGCGGAGCAGGTCGAGGACCTGCTGCTGGCGGCCGAGCGACGCGTCAGCGGCGACGATCAGGAGCTGCAGGGGCTCATACGCCTGACCCTGCCCACGGCCACGGGCCTGTCCGTGATAATGCCGCGCCTCGCCCGCTTTGCCGAGGACTACCCCGGTATCGAGCTGAAAATCATCACAAGCCCCGAATCCCTGGACCTGGGGCGCCGCGAGGCCGATATTGCTATCCGCGTTTTTCGCACGGGTTCCACGCCGCCCGACAATCTCATCGGGCGGCGTATTTCCGCGATCTCCGCCGCCCCCTACGTGCACCGCAGCCTCCTGAATCCCGCGCGTCCTGAAGACGTCAGTCACCTGACCTGGATCGCCTACGATGACACGGTGCCCGATAAGCCCTGGCATACATTCTGTCGCAACGGGCATCTTCCCGTTCGCCACGTGGTCGGGGACATCAATTTTCAGGTGGAAGCCGTGCGCAACCGGATGGGCATGATTTTCGCGCCCTGCGTGCTGTTCCGCGATGAGCCTGACATCGTGCGCGTCCCCGGCGAGGAGGCGCACCATTATCTCGATCTATGGGTTCTGACGCACAAAGATCTGCAGCTCACGGCGCGCATGCGCATTCTGCGCGAAATTCTTGCCGAAGAACTAGCCCTCCTGCGGCCGCATTTTGATACCAGCCACACCGATACGCAGGCCGTGGCCTGACGCCTACAGCGAAGTGTCGCTGCAAAATTGCAGCGCTCATGGTCAATTTTCGCTATCACGCTCCGTTTTTGATGCCCCTATAGTCTTTCCTGTCACCAATGCCATGGCCGACAGGAGGCCTCGACATGAAGAAAATACTCGCGACAACGCTGGGCGTGCTGCTGGCTCTGGGCGCCGTCTCGGCTCTCGCCGGAAAACAGGACCGGGAAAATCTCGAACACTGTAAGGCGGACATCAACGTGCTCTACGGCGACGGCACGCGCGTGCGCCTGCGCAGCATCAAGCGGGAAGAAACCCGTACGGAACTGCGCATGATGGTCACGCCGCGTGGCGCCGGAAATCAGGTGGTGGTATGCGCCGTCAGCCCGGATGGCAGCACGCAGCTCAGCGATCGGGCCGGTATCGCTTTACGTGCCTCGGAAGCCGCGGACACGGTGTCCCTGGCGCGCTGATCCGCTGGTCCGGGGGGAGCGCTCTTTTTACAGCTCCGGCCGGAACTCAATCCTCCACGTCGTCGACGTCGATCTGCCCCGTGAGGCGGCGCCTGATATGAGACCAGGACATCCCAAGGCCGAGGAGCAGCGAAAGCACCAGGAGCGCGATCCAGGTAAGGGCCCCCGTGGCCTCAAGGCTGAGTAAACCCAGGTCGATCAGCAGCCACAGCATGGTGGCGAAGATCGCCGCCCCGAGGGTAACGCCCAGCCAGCCCAGGGAGAGAAAAGTAGCGCGCAGGAACAGGATCCACAGGCTGAGGAGCAGCAGTCCCGCGAGTGCGGGAAGCGGTCCAAAACTGAACTCCTCGGAGAGCAGCCAGCCGACATAGGAAAACGGCGTCGGGTTGTAGCTTCCAAAAACCAGAACGACGGCGAAAAGCCAGCGCATTAAGAAGCTGTCGGCGCCAAAGCTGCTGGACATGATGCTGTTCTCCTTACGGGGTTGTTACGGGGCGGGGATAGTGTACCGCGCGTGGACCGCGTCGATCTGGCGGAGCAGATCTTTGTCCAGGGTCAGGTCCGCGCTTGCGATGTTGCAGTGCAGCTGCTCCATCGTTGTCGCGCCGATGATGTTGCTGGTGGTGAACTGGCGCCCGTTTACAAATGCCAGAGCCATCTGCGCCGGGTCCAGGCCCGCGTCGTGCGCGAGCTTTACATAGGCCTCCGTGGCCGCTTCGGCCTGGGGATTCGAATACCGCGAAAAGCGCTCGAAGCGGGTAAGCCGCGCGCCTTCCGGGCGCGCTCCCCCGAGATACTTGCCGCTCAGCATGCCAAACGCCAGGGGCGAATAGGCGAGCAAACCGACGTGCTCCCGGATGGCCATCTCGGCGAGACCGACTTCAAAGGCGCGATTGAGCAGGCTGTAAGGATTCTGAATCGAGACCACGCGAGCAAGGTTCTGCTCCCGCGACAGACGCAGATACTCCATCGTGCCCCAGGGCGTCTCGTTGGAAATACCGATGGCGCGGACCTTGCCCGCGCGCTGGAGCTGGTCGAGGGCACCCAGCGTTTCCTCGATCGGAATATCCTCGCCGGGCATGTGCCGATACCCGAAGCTGCCAAAGTAATTGGTTACGCGTTCGGGCCAGTGCACCTGGTACAGATCGATGTAGTCCGTCTGCAGCCGCTCCAGGGATCCGTCGACGGCAGCGACGATCTGTTCGGGAGACAGACGCGGCCCACCGCGAATGTGGCCGAAGTCACTGCCGGGGAAGTAGCGTCCCGACACTTTGGTGGCAAGGATCACATCCGCACGCCGGCCCGAGGTTCGAAGCCAGCGCCCGACGATGCGCTCCGTTTCGCCCTGCGTTTCCGCCCGCGGAGGAACGGGGTACATCTCCGCGGCGTCGATGAAATTGACCCCCTGGGCGACGGCATAGTCGAGCTGTTCGGCGGCTTGGGCGTAATCATTCTGTTCGCCAAAGGTCATGGTGCCCAGGCAGATCACGCTGACCTGCATATCCGTCGTACCCAGCTTGCGATATTCCATTGACTTTCCCGTATGTTCCGTGTGTTTGACTGATTCCAGCTCTCGGCGCAGGCACACCGCGACCGCAGCCGTCGATGTGTGCCTGCGCCTTGGACGCGCGTGAGGATACGCGTCCTGCGGTCTAAGGCAATCGGATCGCCGCATGCGCTTTCTTCGCCAGGCTGACGACCCGGGGTCGACCGGCCGGTGTTCGCGCGTTGCCGGCCCCCCGGAGACGGTGCGTTCGGGAGTCAGCGCCCGCTGTACATTCTTTGCCTTTCCCGCGAGGGCGGAAGCGCGTACAGTCGCGCTGGCCCATGGACTGTAAGCATCCCAGCGAACTTCTGCCTGTACCTTGTCGCGCCTGCTTGCCCGAAGCCGCCCTGAGGTTTTTCGCCGTCCGCCGTTCCCGGCGCGGATTGGTGATGGCGCTTGCCGTCTTACCTGGAATCGCCGCCGCGCAGCCCGAGCTTGAGGAAGTGGAAGTCGTGGGTCGGCGCGACACAGCCGCGCTTGCCGTGCCGGCATCACGCTTTGATGTGCTGGGCTACGAAGAGCAGGTCAGTCTCAACCGGACGCCGGCTGATTGGCTCGCCTTGCTGCCCGGCGTGAGCATGAACGGGCAGGGCGGTCTGCTCCAGAGTTACAGCGTTCGCGGCTTCAGCAGGGCACGCATCCGCACCGAGTTCGACGGCGTGCCGATCCTTACGGACCGGCGTGCCGGTACCTCGGTCTCTTTCGTGCCGCCGGATCTCCTCGAGCAGATCGTGGTAGACAAGGCGGCGGCATCGACGCTCTACGGCTCCGGGGCCATGGGCGGAGTGGTCAGCCTGCTACCGGCGGATATCGATGGGGCACGCGTCAGCATCGATGGTCGAAGCAACGACGAGCAGTTTGCGTTTACCGCGCTCGCCGGAGATAGCGAGCGTCTCGCCGCGGGCATCAGCCTGCGCCGGGCCGAAAACGCGGAAGCGGCGGACGGCACGGAACTCAACACGGCCTTCGAGCAGGTGACCGGACTGGTCCGCGGTGTCGTGGCTATGGACGGCCTGTCGCTGCGCTATTCCTGGTTGCCGAGCATTGCCCGGGATGTGGGTCGCAGCAATCGGGGCTTCCCGGACAGTCGCGTCAGCGAGGCCCCCAGGGACGATCACTCCGTGGCGCGCCTGGAACTGCGCTCCTCGGATCGCTGGTTGCTTCGCGCCTATCACCACTACCAGGACTGGACGACGGACACGGAGCGCCTGGGACAGCGTCGCAATCTGACCGAGTACCGCGCTAACACCATCGGCGGACTGTTTCACGCTTCCCTGGATAGTCTCGGGGGTGACGGTGCCTGGGGCATGGAGTGGCTGGGTCGCCACGACGTCGATATTCGCGACACCGAGTTCGACGCAAACGGTGACCTGCTTGTCCAGCAATCCCTGGTCGAAGGCGATGAAGACACCTTCGGTATCTTTGTGGATCAGAGCTGGGACATCGGCGGTGTGGAAGTGCGCGGAGGCCTGCGCGTCGACCACATCCGCCAGGCGGCAGCGGGCGCGGATACGCGCGAGGAAGATCGCTGGTCCGCCAGCCTGCGCCTTGATCGCAGCTTGGGAGAGAGCTGGAATCTTGGTGCCGAAATCGCCAGCGCCTATCGCTTTCCGACCTTGAGTGAGCGGTTTTTCGATGGCGTGACGCCGCGCGGTGAGGTGCGGGGCAATCCGGCCCTGGAGCCGGAGACGCGCCGTTCGGCTGAGCTGGGCCTGCGTTTCGAACCGCCGGGTCAGGCCCTGGCCGTTAATCTCGCGCTCTACCAGAGCGATCTCTCGGACTACATCGAGCGTTTTGTGCTGGCGCCGGATGTCGTGGGACACCGCAATATCGATGACGCCGATATCCACGGCGCCGAAGCCGCCGTGGAACTGCGCAGCGGCGCCTTCGCCCATACCTTGAGCTACCAGTGGCAGGAGGGTGAGACGGACGATGGGGAAGCGCTCGCCGATCTGAATCCACCGGAGTGGCGCTATGTGCTCGCCTGGCGCGGGGCGGGCTGGGATCTGCAAAGTGATCTGAGCCATCGTCCAAGCCGCGACGACCATGGGCCCGGCGAGCTGCCCCTCGGCGCCGCGACGCTATGGAACCTCCGGGCAAGTGTCGCTCTGCCGGCACCGCGCTGGCGTACCCAGATTTACATCAACAACCTCTTTGATGAAGAGTACCGGTCCACGGCGGATGAGCTCGCGCCGCTCCAGCCGGGCCGTACGGTCGGGCTGCGGTTAGTGTGGAGTCAAAGCTGATGGCATCCAATCGCCACATCAGGGCGCTGCTCTGCGGCATGGTGCTCGCGGGTGGCGGACCGGTCATTGCTGGCGACAATGACCAGCAGGGACGCATGGCGCGGGGAGCTCAGCTGCTCAGCCCGTACAAGAAGTAGCGCAGTCTTCAGGTTGACTGGTTACCATAAGCGGAATGTTTAATACCGCCCTCGCTATCGCCGCCGTCCTCGCCGCGCTCATTGCCCTGTCGGAATGGCTCGGCACGCGAACGCCGCTGCGTCATCTGGGGCCGGCGCTGCTGGTCATCGTTCTTACCGCCCTAGTCGCCAATCTGGGCCTCATTCCGACCTACAGTGCCTCCGCGCCGCTCTACGGGGAAATCTTTGCCTACGTCGCACCGCTGGGTATTTTCTGGCTGCTGCTCCTCGTGGACCTGCGCAGTCTCGGTCAGGCGGGTATCCCGACCCTATCGCTGTTCCTCATCGGGGCCGTGGGTACAACGCTCGGCGCCTTGCTTGGGCACTGGCTGGTGGGTGGCGAGGCGGCGCTGGGAAAGAATCACGCCCCCCTCACCGGCATGTTTACGGGGACTTACATCGGCGGGAGCGTCAACTACAACGCCATCGCGCTCGAGTATGGCGTGATGAAAGACGCCGCGCTCTACGCAGGTTCCGCGGCCGTAGACAATGCTATGACAACGCTGTGGATGATTGTCTGCGTCACCTTGCCACGGCTGCTGGCGCCGTTCTGGCCGGCGGTGGCGACTCCAGATGAGCCTGAAGCTGCCGCACAGAGTGAAGACGAACACGCGTACACCACAACGATTATTGATCTGTCGGCGATCACCGCCCTGGGCATCGCCGCGCTGTTAGTTTCCGAGCTTGCCGCGGACGCGCTGCGCCGCAGCCTTGGCATTGACGTACCCTCCGTGCTTGTACTCTCCACACTGGCACTGGTACTGGCCCAACTGCCCTTCATTCAGCGGCTTCGGGGAACCCGTCTCCTGGGACTTCTCGCCGTGTACCTGTTCCTGGCCGTAATCGGAGCGCTTTGCGACCTGCGAGTACTACTGCGCATGGGCGAGCTTGCACCGGTTCTGGGGATCTTTGTGACTGTGCTGGTGATCGTGCACGGTACCTTCGTGTTTGTCGCCGCGCGCTTTCTGCACTTCGATCTAGCGACGGCGGCGGTGGCTTCCCAGGCCAATATCGGCGGTGCTACCTCGGCGCTCGCTTTGGCACGAAGTCTGGGCCGCAGCGACCTCGAACTGCCAGCGATCCTGGTGGGCTCGGCCGGTCTGGCTCTGGGCAACTACGTAGGTTTTGCAGTCGTTGCGCTGCTCTCAATGCCTCTCTAACGCAATCGTGGGCTTCCTTACGATGATCGCCCTGGCAGGCCGTCTCGGTGCGAGGTCGGGGGCCTTCGCGGCACTTACTGGCTTTCCTCAAGCCAACAGTTCATCGCTAGGGCTGCGACGTCGCGTGTTTGTTTCCGGTACCATCTTTTCCGGTCGCTCTGTTACTGAGCGTTGCCCTATTCCGCGGACCCGCGGCTTGCGTCATGTCGCACTGTCCCTGGCGTTGTTCGCCTGCGTCGACGCCGGTGCCGATACGCAGACTGTCGGCTATCAGGTTGATCGTGCCTGGCTTGAGGCCAGGAGCAAAAATGCGCCTCCGGTCCCGACAACACGGCTGGCAGACCGAGCCGTGGAGTCCCTCGAACAGGAGAGCCTCACCCAGGCTGTTGTGCAGCCGATACCGCTAACGCCGCTGAGCGCTGGCAACGACGAGGACGCCGCCGCGGCGGAACGTCTGCCACTTCAACCCGAGTCGAACGAGGGGGGGCGCGAGCCAATCGCACCGATGCCGCGGGAAAGCGCGACGTCCGATGCCGACTCGACGGGGGCGAAGGTCGCAAACGCGCCATCGTCTCACTATGCCCTCGCACAACCCGGAGCAAGCGGGGATGATCTTGTCCTGGAGGCCGCAACTGCCCCGACGCTCCTGACGAATACAACGGACTCACCCTGGGCCACCGTGCATAAGTTACTCGTTGAGTTTCGCTCTTCGGAGTCCGGCAGTTTCCACTACTACTCCTGCAGCGCTTTCGGGGCGGGTTCGTTCCATCTGCTCACCGCAGGTGCGTGCGTGTACAACCACGATCCCGACGGCAACGGGAGTACCGCCGATCGAGCCTGGGCTACACGCATCTGGGCATGGGCGGCTCAGACAGATCAGCTAGAGCCCTTCGGCGTGGCCGACCATCCCTACGGAGTCGCGCAGGCGGTGTTTATGCGCTCGTACACGGGATGGACGAACAACCAGGAGTTCGAGCAGAACTGGGCGGTCATTACCCTCGATCGCCGCCAGGGGGACCACGCGGGCTGGATGGGTCGAGCGTCCGCGCCGATCGCTTCGTCGCTGAACTTTACCGGCTATGCCGTCGAAACCCCGTTCGTTCCCGCCGGCGCGCTTGGTCAATACCGGGGATTCGATTTTGGAAATGTGACCTCGTTTACCGATACGCAGGTGTTTATGAACGCCCTGATCTACGGCGGGCATAGCGGTGGTCCCGTATGGAGATTCAGTGACGGCGTGAACACCGCAAACGCGATCATCTCGACGTCCGACCGGCGGGGTAGTGCGGTTCAAACGAGACTTACGACTGGCAAGCTTCAGGATCTGATCAACTGGATTGACGAAGACGAGAGTGCCCGTCCGCCGATCGCGCGCCCGAACCTGATCGAGTACTGGTTCCCCTCTGCGACGAAGGATGTGTTCCCGACCGCCATCGACCCTGGCGAAGAAATCACGGTGACCTACAACATTTTGAACGTCGGCTTTGCCGAGGCCTCGGATACGGTGCTCGACTTTTATCTGTCCGGGGACGATTTTATTGCGAGCTCTGACTTTTTCATCGGATCAGTCAACCTTGGTCGCATTCGTGCCTTTCGATTCTCTTCCGGTACCGCACGGTTTAACGTTCCCTTTTCGACACCTCCCGGCACATACAAAGTGGGGTGGATCGCCAGGACGACCTCCATTGAGTACAACACCAACGACAACGCAGTCGTCATATCGGCCAAGGAAGTCAGCGTCGGTCTGTCGGCGTCCTGCCCCAGCGATCCCTTCGAGCCGGACGGGAGCGCCGCGTCGGCAAAGGTCCTATTAGCCAATAGCAGTCAGTCTCGCAGCATCTGCCCTACCGGTGACAATGACTGGCTGCGTTTTAGTGTGCCGTCCGAGAGCGCGGTTCTTATTGAGACTTCGGGTGCCTTCGCCGATACCCGCCTGTGGCTCTACAACTCAGGTCTGGCGCAGCTGGACTTTGATGATGACAGCGGCAGTTCGCTGTTTTCACGAATTCAGCGGCGCTGCGGCATCGATTCGCTTCCCGCCGGCGACTACTTCCTCCAGGTCGATGAGTTCGGCGACAACAACGAGATTCCCGAATACTTCATCAGTCTCGGGGTCACACCCTGCGCCTCTGAACCTGCGGCAATCCGGGCGGCACCGTTGCGTCTGGATTTCTCGGCTCCTGCGGAGTCATCCACCGCGCTAACGAGTCAGCCATCACCGATACCGGTAATTTCCAGTCAGGCGCCATCCCTGGCTTCGGATTTCCGACTCCGATTGAAAAACGGAAGTATCGACGTCTCCGCGATGGAATCGCCGCAACTCGAGAGCGTACTCAAGCTGGGTGGACCTCGACACTTGCTGATGCAGTTCGACACGCTTCCCGACGCCCGCCGGCGCAGAGAACTCAAGGCGGCGGGGATCGATCTCCTTGAGTACGTCGCTGGTAGCACTTTCCTCGTGTCGGTTGATCGCAGCCGGGCCCTCTCTTCCGCCGAGGCGGCGAGCGGCGTCCGATGGGCGATGGTGCCGACCGCGGAGCTGAAGATGTCGAAGCAGCTTATGACCGGGAACGGGGAAGCGGGGGCACGCAATACGGATGGGACCCTGCGCGTTCGAGTAGGCACCTATGCTGATGTCGGTCTCGATGATCTTCGCGATTCCCTGGCCGGGCTTGGCCCCGGAGTCCGCCTTCACCGCATAGCCAATGGCCACGGGCTCGAAGTGAGTCTCCCCGCCGAGCGCCTGCGTGATCTCGCGGCTCTGGACAGTGTTAGCTGGATCGAGGCTCCTCTTGCGCCGCGAATCCGACACAACGAAACGGCGGCCCAACGCCTAAACGTTGATGTTCTAAGAGCGCCGCCCGATGCCCTAGCGGGTAATTCCGTAGCGGTTGGGATCTGGGACGGCGGAACGGTAGATACCCATGCGGATTTCGCCGGTCGCCTCACGGTGGTCGACTCGGCCATTGCCGGGAGTCATGCTACGCACGTAGCCGGCACGGTGGCCGGTTCCGGTAGCGGGCGTGCGAGCGCGCGCGGTATGGCCCCGGGTGCACGCCTCTATTCCTGGGATTGGAACAGTGATCTGGCGGAGCTGCGCGGTGCGGCGTCCGGGAATCTTGTTGCTATCTCCAATCATTCTTACGGCCGCATCGCGGGATGGTTTTTTGATTCGGAGCAGGGAAGCTGGGTCGACTATGGCGCCGGGGGGTTTGGCCGCTACGGCAGCGAGTCGACTGAGATCGACAACATTGTGTACGACACGGACGTCCTCGTCTTCAAATCCGCTGGCAACGACCGGAACGACGGGCCGGACTGTGCCTCCGGCGGTACTCGTTGTGACGGCGACTATCTCTCAATCGGCCACGTTGGAAACAGCAAAAATATCGTTACGGTCTGCGCTCTGAGCGATACGGATACCATGACCAGCTTCAGTTCCTGGGGGCCCACGCTGGATGGACGCGTGAAGCCGGACCTTTGCGCGAATGGCAGTAACCTGGAGTCCACGGGCCTCGGCAACAGCTACTACCGTTCCAGCGGAACATCCATGTCTTCGCCCAGTGCGGCCGGCGCTTCGGCGCTGCTGCGGGAGTTTTTTGTTACTCGGCGCGCAGCCCAGCCAAGCGCCGATCTTCTCAAGAATCTCCTGATTCACGGCGCTCGGGATCTCGCCGCGAGTGGACCGGATTTTTCGACGGGCTGGGGGATCATCGATGCCGTCGCAAGTCGGGAGCTCATAGCCGCCGGCGCTTTTCGACAAGGCTCGGTGGGCAATGGTCAGGTGCTTGAGTACGCCCTCCCGCACAGCGGCGGAGCGCTGAAAGCCACGCTGGTGTGGACCGATCCGGGCGCGTCACCATCGGCGCGGCAAGCACTGGTCAACGACCTCGATCTCTTGCTGATAGCGCCCTCTGGGGCCGTATACCGACCGTATGTGCTCAACGGCGCTCTTCCCTCGCAACCGGCCTCGACGGGGGACAACGATATCGACAATGTCGAGCAAGTGTTGGTTGGGGATGCGCAGCCCGGCACCTGGACGGCCCGGGTGGTTGGGGATGGCGTGCCGATCGGGCCACAAAAATTCAGCCTTGTGTCCGCCGGCCTAAGCAGTGGCGATCGAGCGAATCAGTCCTTCGCGGTATTCAATGACGGTGGTGAACGTCTCAACGTAAGCGGGATCGCCCCGTCGGTGGATGCGCCCTGGATTGAGGTTTCGCCCACCGAGTTCGGCGTTGAGCCCGGTCAGTCGAGTCTTGTGAACGTGTACGTGAACTACAGTCTTGCGCCGACTTCGCTTTCCTCGGTGCGCCTTCAGATAAGTTCTGATGATCCCTCGCAGCCCGTGTTGCAGGGAGGGATCGATATCGTCCTTAACGCGCTTGCGTGTCCGAATGCCGACGGCGACGAGCTGTGTGATGCCGACGATCCCGATGACGACAACGACGGCTATCTGGATCAGGATGAGATCGCCAATGGCACGTCGCCAACGGATGCTGACGACGTGCCGCCAGACAGCGACGGTGATCTAGTGTCGGATCTCCTTGATCTCGACGATGATAACGATGGCTACAGTGATATCGAGGAAATTGATCTTGGGAGTGATCCCCGGGACGCCGGTGACGTTCCTGGCGCTTCCGGACTGCCGGTCTACCTCATGATTCAGGAGTCCTGCCGTCGCAGCCCGGCCGGCTGTGGTTAAGCCGAAAGCGGCGGCAGCTGTCCAGCAGGCGATCGACGTCTTCGTCTGTCACGTCCAGATGAAACACCCAGCGCGTACCGCTGATCCGGATACCGTCCCGGGCGAGATGGTCCTGCAGCGCGGAAACGTCGGTGTTCGCTGCAAGAATCACCATGTTGGTTTGAACAGGCTCCTGGAGCGCCAACGTCGGGATTTGGGTGAGCTCCTCACCGACGCGCGCCGCCTTTCCGTGGTCCTCCCGGAGACGCTCAACGTGATTTTCGAGGGCAAAGATGCCCGCTGCTGCGAGTATGCCGGCCTGGCGCATACCACCGCCGACCATCTTTCGCCAGCGTCTCGCGGCCTGGAGCGTCTCCGCGTCCCCCACCAGTACGGAGCCGACGGGGCAACCCAGGCCCTTGGAAAGGCAGAGTGAGACCGTATCGAAATGCTCGCAGATCTCCCGCACCGGAACCTCGAGCGCGACGGCGGCATTGAAAACACGGGCGCCGTCGAGGTGCCTGCGTAAACCGTGACGCTGGGCAAGGGCGCTGAAGGCGTCGAGATAGGCCATGGGTAGGACTTTCCCGGCCTGGGTGTTCTCCAGGCACAGGAGTCGCGTAATGGCGTAGTGCGGGTCGTCGGGTTTGATCGTCGCCTCGATCGCGTCCAGCGGGAGGCTCCCATCTTCCGCAAAGGGCAGGGGATTGGGCTGAACGCCACCCAGCACCGCGGCGCCGCCGCCTTCGTACAGGTAGGTGTGACCCGTTCGTCCAACGATGTACTCATGACCGCGCTGGCAGTGGCTGAGAATCGCGATAAGGTTGCTCTGCGTTCCGCTCGGGGCGAACACCGCCGCTTCCTTTCCCGTGAGCTCGGCGGCCAGTGCTTCAAGGGCATTGACCGTGGGATCCTCGCCGTAAACATCGTCGCCGGTTTCGGCGCGACCCATGGCGTCGCGCATGGCGGCTGTGGGGCGGGTAACGGTGTCGCTGCGCAGGTCGATCATGGACGGCGTGGGTCGGCTGCCTGGGGATCTCTAGCCTAAGGGGTCGCGGCGGGCTTGACCACGCCTCGACTTCGATCAATCCCGAGCTCCTCGCGTGGGAGTCCAGGTTGCCGCGCGCACAGCGTCGGCGGTTTCCCCTTGCGCGGTTCGAGATCTTGCTCCTTGCGCAAGCGGGTGCTCCGTGTCGCCCCTTGGGCTACGCTTTAGCGCTAGCGACCCCGGCCCTGGCCGACAATTTTCAACAAGCGATCCCAGCGAGGGATCGATGGAGAGATAACGAATGCCAACCAATCGCCGACAGTTCTTCGGCCTGCTTGGGGCGGGTGTTTTGGCCGCCGCCGCGGGGAGTCCCCGTCGTGTTCATGCCGTTGATGTGACAACGGACGCGCGAGAGGCTTTCGCCTTTGATGAGGATCATGTGCCGATGAACGCGGCGAATCTGTGTCCGTCGCCGCGGCGCGTCGCGGAAGCCGTGACGCGCTACACGAGCATGATTGACGCGGACTGTTCGTTTCAGAATCGAGACCGGTTCAATGGCCTGCGCGAAGAATCCCGGGCGGCCATCGCGGCCCCGCTGGGCGTGTCTCGGGAGGAAATCGCGCTGGTCCGTAACACCTCCGAGGCCAACAACATTGTGAGTGCGGGGATCGACCTGGCGCCGGGCGACGAGATCGTGCTCTGGGAGCAGAATCATCCCAGCAATAATGTCGCCTGGGATGTTCGCGCCGCGCGGACAGGCGCGCTTGTCCGCCGTGTCAGGCTCCCGGCGGCGCCGACGGCGGTGGATGATCTGCTTGATCCCTTTCTGCAGGAGCTTACGCCGCGAACCAGGGTTCTCGCGGTCACCCACATCTCGAACGTGTCCGGCCTCAAAGTCCCCGTGACAGCGCTTGGAGAAATCTGTCGCGCGCGGGACATACATTTTCATATCGACGGCGCTCAGACCTGGGGGGCGGTTGATCTCAATCTCCGGGACGTCGGCTGCGATTCCTTCAGCGCGAGTGCGCATAAGTGGTTCATGGGTCCCAAGGAAGTGGGCCTGCTCTATGTGCACGAGGCGGCACAGGAGCGTCTCTGGCCGAGCGTTGTTTCCTATGGCTGGGGCGCTGATGAAGAGAGCGACCTCACCGGCGCACGCAAGTTTGAATCCCTTGGCCAGCGCGACGATGCAGCGCTCGCGGCTTTGGCCGACGCAGCCGCCATGCACAAGGCGCTGGGGCCCGCGGCCGTCGAGGCGCACGTGACAACGCTAGCGACGAGGCTGAAAGAGGGTCTTGCCGAGGCGGACGTGCCCCTGGTTACGCCAATGTCGGCGAACTTTAGCGGTGGTGTGTGCATAGCGGCCGTCGCGCGCGAACAGCGCGGTGCGTTTTTCGAGGGCCTGTATCGGGATTTCGGGATAATCGCGGCGCCCACCGGGGGCCTCAGACTATGTCCCCACGTTTACAACACCAAGGAACATATCGACCGAGCTGTGGCTGGGGCTGTCAGTCTTCGAGCAAAACGGACTTGAAAATGCGCCGATAGTTTGCAAAGCGTCACAAAAATGGATTTAACATAGTATTTCGGCGAATTCGGACAGGTAAATGGACGACTTTCGTGCCACGATAGCGTTTCGGCAGCGCGCGGGCGGGCGCGCGAATATCAACGCAACACGCTAAGAACCGTTCCTAAGTCACCAAAAAAACGGTTCGAGTCCATTTGAGTCCGAAACATGAAAAGCATGACGCTGCGTGGCTTCGTCGCAGCCCTGCCCCTTATCGCGGCCATAATCGCGCTGGGGGCCTCGGCAGGTGCCGCGGGGCAGCAGGCGCACGACCACGACCACGACCACGACGACGAAAGCGATTACCTGCTGCCGCCTCGGTCAGACATGGTGGAGCAGCTCTCCAGTACCTTCAGTGAGCCGCCCATCGCCTGGTCAACGGCCTCGCCCTCGGGGCACTCCGAGATCACGCTGCTGGTGCTCTATGAGCCGGCGCTGCCCAACGCGGCGGCGCGTATCGATGAGCTTATTGCATTCACCAACACGGTCTACGGTCAGAGCGGTATCGACCTGAGTTTTACCCTCGCGGCCATCAGCCCCTACACGCCGAGTGCGACGCGTAACTCCAATGTGCTCCGAGAGATCACGAACAGCTCCGAGATACAGAATCTGCGCACCACTTTTGGCGCGGATATGGTGACGATCATTCGCGATTACGATAGCGCTACGCACGGCGGCTGCGGTACGGCATGGGTTATCGGCGACAACTCCTTCAGCGCGTTTCCGTCGCAAAGCTTCGTGTACCGATACACCTACAGCGTTGTAAGCTCGGGCAGCGACGGCGGTTTCTTCTGTAGTGATCTGTCGCTGGCGCATGAACTTGGCCATAACTTCGGCGCCGTGCACGACCTGCCGAACACGACCATCACGCCTCGCCTTCCCTACGCCTATGGTTACGGCATGGCAGGCAGCTTCGGGACCGTGATGTCGTACATCAACCCCGAAGTGGATTTCTTCTCCAATCCCGAACTAACCTGCAACGGTTTCGTTTGCGGAAACGCTGGCAGCGGCAATGTGGCGCGCGCGATCAACGACGTGCGCCACTATTACGCCCAGCTAGTACCCGACGCCACCGAACCGTCTCCGCCCAGCATCTCGGACGCCGCGCCGCTCGTGGATAGTGTGGAGCTGTTTTTTCAGGCCGGTAGCGACGGCGGCGCGCCCATCGAAAGTTTCACAGGCCGCTGCGGTGACGCGAGCGTCGCGGGCAGCGGTTCACCGTTAACGGTGACCGGTCTCGCCCCCGCTACGTCCTATCAATGCCGGGTGAGTGCCAGCAACTCCGCGGGCGACAGCGGAGAATCGTCCGCCTATGAGGTCTCCACCCTGTCGCTTCCGCGTCCGGAAATCGCGCGCATTGACAGCTGGGACGAGGAACTCACCGTGCAGCTGGCGCCGTCGGCGATCCTGGGTAACTATGACTTTCTAGGGTTCTCGGTGAGCTGTGGGGAGGAGACAGTATTCACGACCTCAACCCAGGCCGTGTTTGGTGGGCTGGTCAATGAGCAAAGCTACGATTGCAGCGCCGTGGCAAATACCTCACTGGGTTCCAGCCCTGTGTCTGCGACCGTTGCCGGTGTGCCTGAGGCCGCTGAGATGGGACTGAGCATGCTTCTGATCCGGGCCGCCTTGGAATCTGAGTGAGGGTTTCGCAGCAGTGCTGCCGTGTTCGGTCCCGAGAACTTCAGCGGTTTATGAGATGAGCGTCGAAACGGACGGGGGTGTGGATCGCAGCTATCCCGCGCGAGTCGTGGAGAAGTGGGTGTGGGATCTCGTTGTCGGGCTTAACCTTTGCCCCTTCGCACGCCGGGAGCTGGAAGCTGGACGTGTCCGCATCACCGTGAGCCCGGCGCTCAGTGCAAAGCAGCTTCTGGCAGACCTCGATGCCGAGCTTGCCACGTTGCGCAAGGACCGGGGTATTGAGACAACGCTGCTGATTCATCCTCAGCAGCTGCAGGATTTTTCAGCGTACCTGGATTTTCTTGACCTCGCGGACGCTCTCCTTGAGACCCGCGGGGATCGGGGTGTTTTCCAACTCGCAGGCTTCCATCCGGAATACTGCTTCGAAAACGCGACCTGCGACGACGCGGCGAACTACACCAACCGCTCTCCCTACCCGATGCTGCATCTGCTGCGAGAGGCGGGCGTGAGCAAAGCGGTGGCGTCTCACCCCGACGTGTCGTCGATCCCTGCCGCGAACATGGCCCGCTTGCGAAAACTAGGCGCGGCGGCCATGGAGTCCTCCTGGAATGCCTGTTTCGAGGGCACCGATACAGGCTGACGATCTGGTGACCATCACTCCGGCGCAGCGGATCGGGAATAGCGCATGAGCTTGCCGCTATCGGTTAGAAAGTAGAGCGCACCGTCGGGTCCCTGGCTCACATCTCGAATCCGCTCGTCGAGTTCAGTGAATAGCGCTTCCCGTCCGATCTGCTGACCGTTGCTTAGGGCGATGCGCCACAGGCTCCGGCCAGCGAGCGCTGCAACAAAAAGACTTTCCTGCCACTCGGGAAACTGGGTGCCGGTGTAGAAACTGATGCCTGCGGGCGCCGTGGAGACGGGTACCCAGTAGCTTATGGGCTCAAGGAAGTCGGGCGCATGCACGCCGCCGCCGATCTGACAGGCCGCACCGACCGGTTCGCCGTATTCACATCCATAGCTGATCGTGGGCCAGCCATAATCGCCACCACCGGCCACGCGGTTTATCTCGTCGCCCCCCTGCGGGCCATGTTCCGACAACCACAGCTCTCCGGTGACCGGGTGAATCGCCGCTCCCTGGGGATTGCGATGACCCAGGCTCCACAACGCCGAGCGACCGTTGGCAAACTCGGGATTGTCCGCGGGAAGACTGCCATCGCGGTTTATACGCACAACTTTGCCGATCCCGGTTGCAAGGTCCTGGACCAGGCTCAGAGACCTTCGGTCCCCAAGTGTGACAAAGAGAGTTCCATCCAACCCGAAAGCGAGTCGCGAGCCGAAGTGGCCGTTACTCGACCCTTTCGGCAGCTGACGGTAGATCACGGTGATATCTTCGAGTCGATCCGACTGCAGGCGTCCGCGGGCCACGGCCGTACCTGACTGGCGGGCGGCATCACCCGTACCCGCTTCGCTGTAGCTCCAGTACACCCAGGGATCGCTATCGAAACTCGGGTCTACGGCGATGTCGAGTAAACCACCCTGGCCCCGGGTGACCACCGGCGGCAAGCCCTCGACGCTGGCAACAAGCTTGTTCCCCCGCAGATCGAGGATTGTTAGGACGCCCCCTTTTTCCGTGACGAGGAGTCTGTCGTCGGGAAGAAACGCCATACCCCAGGGACTGTCCAGTCCTTCCGAGAGAGTTACGAGCTGTGCCGGTCTGATGCTCGAAGACTGCATCGCGGCGATTCTGAGCAGCATGGACTGAAACGCGGTGTGGCTTTCCTGCGCCTCTTCCTCGGAGATCGATTGCTGAGCCAGCGCCTGCGACCCGAGCGCGAGCAGGGAAGCAAAAGCGATAGACTGCGCCAGCACGGTTAGACCTCGTACCAGTTGCCTTCCGGTCGGAACTTTAGGTCTGCTTCCGCCGCTTCGCCGCTAAAGGCCTTCTGGAAAAACGCCTTCACATCGGCGTTCTTTTCCGCAGGTTCACCAAAGTATCCGTGGGAGTTACGAACCCAGGGCGCCGACGTAAAGTTGACGTAGTGAGCGTTGGCCGCATTCAGGCCGCGAAGATAGTGACCCAGGCGCGCGAGCTGATTGGAACCGAGCTTGGCCCGGGACGCCTTGAGGGCGTAGTCGTTTTCGTTAATGGTGACAAAGAGGCGGTGCCGAAAGCGAATCTCGTCGACCCAGATCTTGTGGTCCTGATTATTGGTGTCGGCGGCGGCGAGGACGATGTTGTCGAAGGTCAGCTCATTGCCTTCGCCCGCTGAACTCTTGAGCATCTGCTTGAGCAGGTAGTTTCCCATGCTGTGGAACAGGGCATTCAGCGTAAACGGGCACTCCTTTGCCAGCAGCCGGGTATACAGCGCGTCGCGAGCCTCGGCGTTGTCGGGGTGCTTGCTCTGGGCTTTCTCGTACTGCTGAAGGCGCAACGCTTCCGTGATCTCAAGAAAATGGCCGCGCATGATCTTCAGGGCTCGCTCCAGGGCGCCGGTGGAAGCGCGAGCATCGCGCTTGTCGGACTTGTAGGAGACGACGCCCTTGGCACCGCCGCCGTTCGCCGGCCAGGTGAAGGGCACAACTTCGATGCCGTAGTGTTCCTGAAGGTAAAAGGCCCGATCAATCACGTCTTTCATATCGTTGTTGAAGCCGTGGACGAAGAAGAGAACGTGGGAGCGTTTCTTGCGCGCCCGCTGCGTGACGTCCACGGCCACTTTCAGGCTGATGTAGTGTTGTGCTCCCGGATCGAGTCCGAGACTGTGATCCTTAATCAAACCCGCCGCTTCGCTCCTGGGCAGCTCGTCCTGCAGAATCTCGACTTTATAGCGGCCGTTAGCGGCGCGTGTAATCTCGGCGATACGCAGCTCGTTGGGCCCCAGGACATTGGGTTTGGAGCCGAACTGCTCCAGGCCGGTCTTCCCCTCCAGGATCTCGCGATTGGTAACGACGTACATGCCGTGCCTCCGGTATGGTTGTGCAAAGACCTGAACGCAAGCAGGCCCGAGTATTGTCGCGGCGATTCCGCCGGGGACAGTACCGGTGGTACGGCCAGTCCCTGCGCCGCGGTCGACGATTTGCATCCCAGGCAACAGAAAGCGGCGTGATTCCCCGCTTCCGACGAGCTTAGTCGACCCGGGTTGGCCTGGCCAATAAACTTGCTGGCGACAGCAAAAGGGAGCGTCCGGGGGGCCTATGTGCACAAGTCGAACAGTTCTGGGAATGTTGCTTGTCCCGATCTGGGCGTGGAGCGCGGGCGCCGACGGTCAGCCCGACTGCGACAGTGAGAACGAGAAGCTCCGCCTCGGGCAGGGGCTGGCCTACCCGTGCCTGAGCTACCTGGAATCGGAGGAAAGTACCTCGGCAAACGCCAGCGTTGGTGATGTGAACGGCGATGGTCATCTCGACATTGTGCTGATCCGCGGTCGCCACTGGCCGGTGAGAAATCGCCTTCTGTTCGGGGATGGCACCGGGGCCTTCCCGCGCAGCGTCGACATCGGTGCTTCCGCCGATCGCTCCTACACGGGCGCTCTGGCGGATCTGGATCTCGATGGGGACCTCGACCTCGTTGTTAGCAACGACCGTCCGGATCGTAATCCCGTTTATCTCAACGATGGTCGTGGCACGCTGGCGCAGGCGAGCAGCTTCGGAGACTCGAGCTGGAAAACCCGGAACATTTCGCTTGCCGATGTTTCCGGGGACGGCTTCCCCGATGTCATCGTCGCCAACCGCGGCCGTGAAGAAGGGGGCAGTCCGAACCACCTGTGCATCAATGACGGAGCCGGCGCGTTCCCCAGCTGCCTGGAGCTGTCGAGAGAATCAGCGACCACGATTACAGCGGCGGATATCAATGCCGATGGTCTTCTGGATCTCGTGGTGCCGCATCGCGATGGAGGACAAAGCGCCGTCTATCTGCAGACGCCCGGTGACGTGCTTGATTTTGAATCCGTTCCCTTTGGCCCTGCCGCCGCTTCGGTACGCGCGACGGCGGTGGCTGACTTCGATGGGGATGGGCGACTCGACATCGCGGCGATCTACACCGGCAATTCCGAAGGCGGAGACGGCGAGCGCGACGGGCCCAGCACATGGCAGGGTGCCTACCTGTACTACGGTCTTGCCGAAGGCCGGTTTTCCGAGCCCGAGCTCCTGGGTGATGGCTCGCGCGTCCCCTATGCCCTGGCCGTGGCGGAACTCAACGGTGATGGGGCAGCGGATCTCATCGTCGGCTATGTAGAGGCGTCTACCGGCGTTTTTCTCAATGCCGGTAATCGCGGTTTTGCGCGCCTGGACCTGGGGGACAGCGACGGCGCGACCTACGGCTTTGCCGTCGGCGATCTCGACGAAGATGGCTATAGCGACATCGTTGTGGCCAAGTCCGGCGCAAGGAACCGCGTATTTTTCGGAGCCGGCGAGGCGCGGTAGCGCAGTGCGATCCCGCTCGGATCGCAGCAGCGGCTGATCACCGCTCGCATCAGAGCGTTTCCCAGTTTTCCAGTGGCGCTTCGTCGTACTGATAAATGCGCAGCCAGTCGTAGCGCGTACGCATGGGATAGCGGTTACGTCGTTTGTTGCCACCGAACACATCGTGAATCTTGTCGTTGGGAATCCAGAAATTGATCATGACATCAGTCGGCTGATCGGGTATCGGCGTCGGCTGCGTCTGCGGATCGACGCAGGCCGGTTGGCAGTCCATGTCGCTGGCCAGCAGCGCCTTCACGAGTTCGCCATCGACGTACCAGTTGATGCGTTCGGGAAGCCACTCGATGGCGAAGACGCGCCAGCGGTCCACGGGGCCCACGTCGATCTTGTGTTCCCAGCCGCCGAAGCGACGCGTATCGGTCCAGGCCTCGGCGTCCACGCCGTAGATCAGGTTCGCCTGGAAGGCATCGGGTCGTCCGCCTTCGAGTTCAATGTCGATCTCTTCCCATTCCCGGTCATACCGGTCGTTCGCTTCGTTCACGTAAGTGAACAACGACGAAACGTAGCCCGAGGCCGTTTCGCGATCGGGCGCGCGCATGCGCGTCTCAATGCGGCCATAGCGGATGCGCTTTTCTGGACGGGTGCGGAGTTCGCCGCACAAATAGTCATAGGCGGCTTTCATTTTTTGGTGGTTTTCCGACCAGCTCGGCGCTACCGGCTGCTCCTTGATGACGAGTTCCAGCACGCCGTCGCGTAGCATCACGCCGTCCCTCTGGAAGCGACACATGCTCTCGGTGCCTACGGCGCCGTCCCCCACGGACCATACCGCTTCATCCAGCGTGTCGAAACGTTCGTCGAGAACCAGCGAGAAGCCGGGATAGGCCCCTCTGTAACCGGGATAGGCATCGGGCGGGTCATCTACCGCGAGGCCAGGCAGCGAACAGGAAATCAGCGTGAGGCAAACGGCTGCGACGCGTATCGTTGAAGAGATCATGCCTATGACGTTATGAATCGATCACCGGGCTGTCAATATAGCTCCGGATAGCTCCGGTGCTTCCCGATACGGGTGTCACAGCTTTGTCAGCGCCAGGGTCCACAAGAGCATCAGGGCGCCGACCGTACGCTCGTAAGCCCCCAGCCAATCGGCGCCGATGAACGGAACGACCGGCACCAGCGCTATCCAGAGCGCCAGGATCAACAGGTTGACGCGCGCAACCCCTGGATTCTGCCGCCGCAGGCCGAGCTGCAGGGCACCCATGGCCACGCCCAGAACGCTCGCGAGCACGGCGAGCGGATCGTTTGCGCTGGGTCCGAACAGGCGCGCATCACTCGCCGTGGCGAAATAGGATGCGACGAACAGCAGCACGGGTACGGAGGCGAGAAGCAGCAGGCAGCCGCCGCGCCACAGCCAGCCGTGATCTCGCCGCCAGTACAAGCTGCCAATGATGAGCCAACCAAGGCCGAGCGCCGCAAGACCCATCGTGTGCAACCAGCCCGTGCTTCCCCGGCTGAGTTGGCTGATGGGCGATGACGCCACGTCAACGTTGCTGATCATGAGCGCAAGCAGGTGTGCCAGTAGCGTTACGGCGACACACACCCGCGAAATCTGAAGAAGCCTTGTAGTTTGCATGGTCATGATCTGCCGCCGTCCTCGATGAAGGGAGCGATGTGCGATCTCCACTCGGGTTTCGTCGCTGCTCACGACTTCCCGGCTACCGATTATCGCCGGAAAACCCGCTCCAGAGGCTATTCGCGACCGAGGATTTGCGTCCGTTCGCAGCGAGCGTTACTTTGCGTGCCCGGCAGCATGTTGTCTGTCGTTTGTATCCTCGCGTCCGCTGTCCCGGAGGTTAGTGGTAACCATGCAGATTAATAAGAGTAAGTCCCAAGTATCCCTCGCAATAGCAGGGTTTTCCCTGGTCGCAAGTCTCGCAGGCAGCGCCCATGCGCAGTCGCCCGCCGACGCTGCTGCCGAGGCCATGCAGTCCGTCGAGTGGCGAGCCATCGGCCCGGCGAATATGGGTGGCCGTGTGACCGACATCGACGGCGTGCCCGGTGATCCGTCCACTTTCTACGTCTCGGGCGCCGACGGCGGTGTGTTCCGCACGACCAACGGCGGCGTGACCTTCGACACCCTGTTCACCGACGAAAAGTCCTACTCCGTTGGTGCGCTCACCATCGCGCCTTCCGATCGCAATGTGATCTGGCTTGGCTCCGGCGAGGGTGATCCCCGCAACAGTGTCGGCTACGGCCACGGAATCTACCGCTCCAACGATGCGGGCGACAGCTGGACCCATCTGGGTCTCGACAAAACAGAGCGAATCAAGCGAATCGTGGTTCATCCTGACAACCCCGATGTCGCCCTGGTCTGCGCCCTGGGCCGCCAGTTCGGACCGAACCGGGATCGTGGCGTTTTCCGCACCACCGACGGTGGCAACAGCTGGGACAAGGTGCTGTACATCGATGAGAATACCGGATGCTCCGATATCGACATGGAGCTGGCCAACCCGCGCATCCTCTACGCCGGCATGTGGACCTTCCGGCGCAAGCCCTGGCGCTTCGATGGCGGTGATGGCGAGACGGCCCTGTACCGCTCTAAGGATGGCGGTGATACCTGGGACAAGCTGGACGGAGAGGGCATGCCGGAAGGTCCCATGGCGCGTATTGGCGTGTCGGTGGCGCAAAGCCAGCCGGCCACGCTTTACCTGATGACGGAAACGAAAGACGAGGGCTCGCTCTTTCGGTCCGACGACCGTGGCGAGACCTGGCGTATGGTCAACGCCGACCGGGACATCAACTTCCGGCCGTTCTACTACAGCGATGTGCACGTCGATCCAAACAACCCCGATCACCTCTATTCACTCTCCGGCCGCTTGTTCAAGTCCATCGACGGTGGCGAGAGCTTCGAGCGCATCGGCACCGATGTGCACGGCGATCACCAGTCGTTCTGGATAGACCCGGAAAACTCGAAGCGGGTGCTGAGTGGCAGTGACGGCGGCTACCAGCTGTCGTTTGATGCGGGAGCGAGTTTCGACCTCATAAACAACGTTGAGCTGTCGCAGTTCTACCAGCTCTACGTGGACGGCCGGGACCCCTACCACGTCTGCGGCGGACTCCAGGATAACGGCACCTGGTGCGGCCCGAGCAACTCGCTTCGCGAAGCGGGGATCCTCAAGCGCGACTGGGTGCCCATCGCCTACGGCGACGGCTACTTCGGCGTGCCCGTGCCCGGCGATGAGCGCTACGCCTACGGTACCTGGCAGGGCGGCGGCATCTATATCGTCGATACGGAAACGGGCAGCGCCCGTTCGATCCACCCCTATCCCAAGATCGTTGCCTCGGCCGGTGATGCGATAGCCGAGCACAAGTACCGCTTCAACTGGGACGCGGGCTTCAGCATCTCTCCCCACGACGGAGAAACGATCTACTTCGGCGGCAACGTGGTGTTCCGCTCCAGGGATCGCGGACATTCCTGGGAAGTGATCAGCGACGATCTCACGAACAACGACAAGTCGAAGCAGGCGTCCTCCGGCGGCGTGGTCTACCAGGACAACACGGCGGCGGAGTTCCACAACACCATTCTCTATATCGACGAGTCACCGGTGCAGAAGGGTGTGATCTGGGTCGGCACGGACGACGGCAACCTGCATATCACCCGCGACGACGGCAAGAGCTGGGCGAACGTGAAAGACAACGTGACTGGACTTCCGGAGTTCGCCTGGATCTCCAAGATTCACGCCTCCGAGCACGACGCCGGTACCGCCTTCGTCACCGTGGATCATCACCGCAGCGACGACTACCGTCCTTACGTATTCATGACCACGGATTTCGGCACGACTTGGAAGTCCCTGGCCCGGGGTCTGCCCCAGGATGACTACGTCAAGGTGGTGCGCCAGGATCCGCGCAATCCCGATCTGCTCTACGCGGGGATGGAGCACGGTATCTACGCATCGCTGGATCGCGGTGCGACCTGGGTATCCATTGCCAACAACCTGCCCCCGGTTTCCGTGCGCGATATACGCGTGCATCCGCGGGAGGGCGATCTGATCATCGGCACCCACGGACGAGGAGCCTGGATCCTCGATGACGTGAGTCCGCTGCAGCAGTGGGCGGACGCGCGCTATGCGAAGGCGCACATGTTCCCGGTGCGCGACGCGACGCGCTGGCATATGCACGGCCGGCTTGAAGCCCAGGGCACGCGTCGCTACCGCGCCGCGAATCCCGAGTACGGCGCCTTCATCAATCTCTATGTTGCCGAAGCTGTGGACGACCCCGTCACCGTGGAGATTCAGAACAATGCGGGCGAGACGGTACGTACGCTCGAGGACGTTGAACTGGAGGCGGGCGTCAACCGCGTTGTCTGGGACCTGCGCCAGGATGCCGCGACGGCGCTGAACAATCCGCCTACGACGGGTTGGAACACGAATCCCATCCACGCCTTCGCGGCACCGGGAACGTATACGGCCAAGGCAACCGTGGCCGGCAAAGCGATGAGCTCAAGCTTCACCGTGAAGGCCGACCATCGCTTCGACCTTTCGCAGGAAGGCTACGAAGCTCAGGCGGCTGCGACGGCGACGCTGCGCGATCTGCTCTCGCAGACGCATGTAATGATGAACGGCACGGAAGCCGCCGTGCGTCAGATGGGTGAACTCAAGGCCAAGCTCGATGAGGACAGTGACGCGGAGATGATCGCCATGATCGACGGTGCCATGACGGAAGCCGACGCCGTAATGGCGCTGCTGACACGGCCCGCCCCGGCCATGAGCTACCGCGTGAAGCCGCGGCTGCGCGACGAGCTTCGCTCGCTCATGGGGGCGATCAATGGCGCCGTCAATGCGCCGACCGTGCCGCAGAGCGCACGCATTGAGCAACTCAAGGAAGAGAAGGCGGAGGCGGAAGCCGCCTACGATGCGCTCATGAACGGCGCGGTGGCCGAGATCAACACCCGCGCGAGCAGTCTGCCGCAGGTGCTGGTCAGCACGACCGACTAGCCGGCTGTTCCCCGGCCGCTGACAACCACGTCCGCGGCCGGGACTTCTCCTTTTTCTATTCCCCGGGGCAAGCCCGATCTATCGACCAGGCAACGTCTAATCATGAAAAATACAGTTCTCCTGCTGGTTTCTTCCCTATGTCTTTTCGCCATCCACGCTCCCGTTTCCGCCCAGGAAGCGGAGTTCGATCGCAGCGTCATCAAGGGTATGGAATGGCGCAATATCGGACCAAAACGCGGCGGTCGCTCCCTCGGTGTTTCCGGGAGTCCGGGCAGGAAAAACGAGTACTACTTTGGCGCCGTCGGCGGTGGGCTCTGGAAGACGGTCGACGGTGGACTGAACTGGAAGCCCGTGACCGATGGTCAGCTCACGAGTTCCTCCGTCGGCGCCGTGGCCGTGGCCGAGACCAACCCCGACATCGTTTACATCGGCACCGGAGAGACCCAGCTGCGCGGCAACATCATGCAGGGCGATGGGGTCTACAAGTCGATCGATGGAGGGGAAAACTGGGAGAACATCGGGCTGCGCGACACGCAGGCGATCTCTCGGGTGCGCGTGCATCCTTCGGACCCGGACGTCGTCTACGTCGCGGCCCTGGGTCACCCGTACGGACCCAACGAACAGCGCGGCGTGTTTCGCAGCTGCAACGGTGGCGAGAGCTGGGAGCGCGTGCTGCATGTCAGTGACAAAACCGGCGCCGCCGATCTGATTATCGACCGCAGGAACCCCGATACGCTCTACGCCACGATCTGGGAGGTGTACCGCACACCCTGGAAGATGTGGGGCGGCGGCGGAGCGAGCGGACTCTGGAAGTCCAGCGACGGTGGCGATACCTGGCAGGAGCTCACGGATAAACCGGGCATGCCGGTCAAGCCCATCGGCAAGATCGGCATCACCGTTTCTCCCGTTGACTCAAGTCGGCTGTGGGCGATCGTCGAGTCGGCCGAGGGCGGCGTATTCCGCTCCGACGATGCGGGCGAGACCTGGATCAAGACCAACGACGAGCGCAAGCTTCGCCAGCGGGCTTTCTACTACAGCCGGGTCTTTGCCGATCCCAAGGACATCGATACGGTCTACGCCCTCAATACCGGTTTCTACAAGTCTACCGATGGCGGAGAGACCTTCGACATCACCATAAAAGTGCCGCACGGGGACAACCACGATCTTTGGATCGACCCCAACAATCCGCTGCGCATGGCGAACTCGAACGACGGCGGCGGCAACATTTCCCTCAACGGCGGCGAGAGCTGGACGGACCAGGATTTTCCGACCTCCCAGCTCTATCACATCATGGTTACCAATGACTTCCCCTACCACGTCTGTGGTGCCCAGCAGGACAATTCCACCCTGTGTATCCCCAGTGAAGGCTGGGACTTCAGGCAGGCCCGGGGCCCGTCGTCGGAGTACTACTACCCAGCGGGCGGTGGGGAGAGCGGCTACATCGCGCAGCACCCGGAAAAGCTCGACTGGTTCTACGCCGGTAGCCAGGGTGCGCTTCTGACCCGCTTCAATCGCGCGACGGGGTATCTGCGCGACGTTCAGGTGTACCCGCGCTTCTTCTCCGGCGAACCCGCGAGCGCTCTTCCGGAACGCTGGCAGTGGACCTTTCCCATCGTGTTCTCCCCCCTGGATTCCTCGCGGCTCTACACCAGCTCGCAGCACGTCTGGATGAGTGAGGACGAGGGGCAGAGCTGGTCCAGGATCAGTCCGGACCTGACCTATGCCGAGCCGGACACCCTGGGCAAGACCGGCGGCGTCATCACCATGGACATGAACGGCCCGGAAATCTATGCCACGGTGTTCTCGCTCGAGCCTTCCCAGCACGACGTAAACACGATCTGGGCCGGCTCCGACGACGGTCTGGTGCACATCACCAGGGACCACGGGCGCTCATGGAAGAACATCACGCCTCCCGATCTTCCCAAGCACTCGCGCATCAGCATTATCGACGAGTCCCCGCATAGCCCGGGAACGGCGTACATCGCGGTGAAACGCTACCAGATGGGCGACCGCAAGCCCTATATCTGGAAAACCGCTGACTACGGTGAGAGCTGGACTTCGATAGTCAGCGGCATCCGCGAGGACGACTTTATCCACGCCATCCGGGAGGACGTGGTGAAGGCGGGTCTGCTCTTCGCCGCCGGCGAGCACGCCGTCTACGTGTCCTTCGATGATGGCGCCAACTGGCATTCCCTGCAGCTCAATATGCCCGACACGCAGATCGCCGATCTGCAGGTTACGGACAAGGATCTCGTTGCCGGCACGCACGGTCGATCGATCTACGTGCTGGACGACATTGCGCCCCTGCGCGAGTACTCCGCGGAAATTGCAAAGAAGAAGTTTCACCTCTTCGAGCCGCTCTATGCCGTGCGTCGCGTGCAGGATGCTTCCGTGCAGTACTACCTCGCGGAAGAGGCCGAGGAAGTCAGCATCGCGATCATCGACAGCGAAGGGACGGTGATTGTGGAGAAAGTCGGTTCGGAGCCCGAACTGGAAGAAGTCGATGACCCCTATGCGCGCTGGTACGGCGCCCTTCCGGTGAATCCAACGACGGCTCAGGGGCTCAACGTCTGGTCCTGGAATAATCGCTATGCCGGTGCCGCGGATTTCGAGGGCATGATCATCTGGTCAGGACGACCGCAGCTCGGGCCCATCGCGCCTCCCGGTGAGTACACGGTCAAGATGACCGTGGACGGCGAAACGCAATCGCAGCGTTTTATGCTCAAGGCCGATCCACGCTTCGACGTGCCGGAGGAGCATATTCGCGAGCAGTTCCAGTTTACCGTCCAGGTGCGCGATGCCATCGATGCTGCCAATCGCGCCGTGATACGTATCCGCGAGATGAAGACTCAGCTGGATGAACAACTCGGTGAAGACCCCGCGGCTTCGCTTGCAAAACTGGCGGAAGCCTTCAAGGCGAATCTGAGCGCGGTGGAGCAGGAGCTCTACCAGGTCAGAAACGTGAGTCCCCAGGACCCACTGAACTTTCCCATCAAGCTGAATAATCGCCTGGCCTATCTGCAAAAGAGCGCGGAAAGCGGCGACGGTCTCCCGACGCAGGGACAGCTGGATGTGTTCGCACTGTTAAAGGGAGAGCTGGACGATCAGCTTACAATCCTCGACGGCGTCGTAGCCCGCGAGCTCCCGAAGCTCAATGCGGCGCTCACGGCCCAGGGCCTGGAATCAGTGTCGGATGACTGAACGCCGCGGACGCGCCCCTTGAGCTAAGGCCTTCCAGACGATAGCGTGCATCCCGCCCTGTGCGGGATTCACGTCGTTATTCAACCTTCGGATGCACCGATTCATGTACAAGCTGCTTCTTTCCGCCGTTCTTCTCGGCGCCTCATGGATGCCCGGGACTGCCGGCGCCGCCGTCAGTCCCGAACTCCTGGATGGTCTTGAGTACCGTCTCGTAGGCCCCTGGCGCGGCGGGCGTGTGACCGCCGTTACCGGCGTTGCCGATAGTCCACACCTGTTTTACATGGGGGCCGCGGGCGGTGGCGTCTGGAAAACCGTGAACGCCGGGGGAAGTTGGGAAAATATCTCGGACGGGCAGATACCCGTCGGCACCATTGGTGCGATCGCCGTTGCGCCATCCGATCCCAACGTGATCTACGTGGGCACCGGGGAAGCACCCATTCGCGGCGTGACAACCAGCCAGGGTGAGGGCCTTTGGAAATCGACCGATGCGGGTCGGACCTTTACCTTCATGGGACTGGCGCGAGCCGGGCAGATTGCCAAGATCGAAGTCCATCCGACCGATCCCGACACGGCCTGGGTCGCCGTGCAGGGACAAATCTGGACACCCAACACCGAGCGCGGCGTCTACCGGACCCGGGATGGAGGCCGCAGCTGGGCCCAGGTGCTCCGGGTAAATGCGGATACGGGCGCCACCGACCTTTCCCTGGATCCGACCAACCCTCGCATCCTCTATGCCGCCATGTGGCACCACGGCCGCAAGCCCTGGTTTATCAAGTCCGGTGGCGAAGGGAGTGGTATCTACAAATCGACCGATGGTGGCGACAGCTGGGAGCAGCTCAGCGGTGGTCTGCCGGAGCAGGTGGGCAAGGTAGGTATCGACGTGGCGGCGAGTAAACCGTCGCGCATCTACGCCCTGATCGAGGCAGGCCCGGGCGAAGGGGGCCTGTGGCGCAGCGACGACTACGGTGAGACCTGGGCACATATCAATGCTCATCGCGTCCTGCATACGCGCGCCTGGTATTACATCCACATCACGGCGGACCCGACCAACGCGGACACGGTCTGGGTTATGAACGTTCCGCTCATGAAGTCCATCGACGGCGGTGAGACGTTCAGCAAAATCGACATGCCGCACGGCGATCATCACGACCACTGGATCAATCCGCAAGACAGCCGCATCATGATCAATGCGAACGACGGCGGCGCTACCGTGACCCTGGACGGTGGGGAAAGCTGGTCGAGCATCCACAACCAGCCTACCGCGCAGTTTTACCGCCTGATTACCGATGAGCAGACGCCCTGGCGTCTCTACGGCGGGCAGCAGGACAACTCCACCGTATCGATTGCCGCCTGGACCTGGGATGGCAGCATCGGCCGCGGCGACTACCACGCGGTCGGGGGCGGTGAGAGTGCGCACATCGCCTTTGATCCAAAGGACCCGCAGCTCATCTATGCGACAACGATCAACGGCACGCTGACCGAGTTCAACGAGGCGACGCAGAAGAAGCGTTTCGTGGTGCCCTATCCGGAGCGCGTGTACGGCGAGGATTCCATGAACCTCAAGTACCGCAGCAACTGGAATGCCCCGGTAATTACATCGCCGCACGATCCGTCGGTGATCTACTACGGTACGCAGTACCTGCTGAAGAGTGTGGATCGCGGTATGAGCTGGGAGGAGGTCAGCCCCGATCTCACCCGCAACAACCCGGCACACCTGGGACGCAACGGCGGACCCTTTACACCGGAGAATGTCGGCGCCGAGTTCTACCACACGATTTTCTACATCAGCGAGTCGGAAAAGGCGGAGGGCACGATCTGGGTCGGGGCCGACGACGGCCTGCTCAATCTGACGCGCGACGGCGGAAGGAACTGGACGGACGTATCACCACCGCACGAGGGTGAGGCAATGGTGAATGCCATTGAGCTCTCTCCCCACGCCGAGGGCACGGCACTGGTTGCCATGACCGGTTATAAGTTCGCCGATTTCGCACCCTATATCTATCGAACGCGCGATCACGGTGAGAGCTGGGAGCGTATCGATACGGGCCTGCCCGCGGACGCCTTCGTGCGCGTGGTTCGCGAAGACCCGGTGGTTCCCGGCCTGCTGTATGCGGGCACGGAAAAGGGCCTGTTCGTGTCCTGGAACGACGGCGCCGAGTGGCAGTCTCTGGATCTCAATCTGCCGACTGTGCCGGTTACGGATCTGCGCGTGCGCGAGGATGCCCTGGCTGTAGCGACGCAGGGCCGGGCGTTCTGGGTGCTCGATGACCTCTTCGTAGTGCGCCAGGCCGCCGCGGCAGACGCGGCCTCGTCTGTGCATGTGTACACGCCGCCGGCCCTTGCCATGGGACGACCCAGTCCCAAGACGAAGGACTTTGAGGGTGCGAACCCGTCTTCGAAGCTGCCGATCTACTACTACCTTTCTGCGGACCTCGCGGAGGAAGAAGAGCTGTCCATCGATGTGCTGGACGGCTCAGGTCGAGTGCTGCGCCACTACAGCAGTATGGAATCAGAACACGATCGTTGCCGTATCGCGGGGATGGATCCGCGGCGCCCGTTCACCATCGACTATCCCAGCACCGAGGCGGGATTGCGGAGCTGGTACTGGGATCTCCACGAGGACGATCTGCGCTGCGTAAACGGACATACGCTGTTCGAGGGCTACGGCGGTCCCAGCGTTGCGCCAGGGCGCTATACGGTACGTGTATCCGCAGCGGCCGCGGAGGCGAGCTTTGAGTTTGAGGTGCTCGCTGATCCACGCGTCGATGCCAGCGCGCCGCAAATCACAGACTGGGTGGATACGCAGCAAAGCATCGCGGCGCTGCTCGAGGAACTCCTCGCCGGCCTGGAAGGCGCCCGGGAGGCTCGAACGCGTGTGCTGGAACTCCAGGCACAGAACGAAGCGACCGAATTTCAGGCGTTGGCAACGGCCGCGGTCGACGCGATCGACGCCTGGGAAGACCAACTTACGGAGCTGCGCCACGAGACTTTCGAGGATGAGGATGCCTGGGTCATGAAGCTCGACGGACAGCTGCGTCATCTGCTGGACGTTGTGGAGGACGGTGGTGCACCCGTAACCGGGGGTGCTCGTGAGCGCTTCGACGATCTCGCGGAGCAGTGGGCCAGGGAGCGCGCCCGGCTCGCTGAGATCACAGAGCGAGAGCTTGCCGCGGTAAACGGCTGGGCTCGGGATCAGGCGCTGCCCCAGGTCCGCAACCCCCTGCGCTGAGTGTGCGCCTGCTCGGGCGCGCACGCTTTGCGCAGCTGCTCGGTGAGGCTCTTGCCACGCTATGAAAGTCAGTCCCCGAAAAACGTCGTTGCGCGGACTGCGAATCTTCTGCACAGCGGCCAAGTACTGCAATCATACGCTGGCCGCAGAGGAGCTATCGGTGACCGCCTCCGCCGTAAGTCACCAGGTGAAGAGCCTGGAGGACGAACTCGGTATCGTGCTGTTCACGCGGGAACGCCGTTCGCTGCGCCTCACCGAGCAGGGCGAGCGCCTCTACCGGGCCCTAGACCCCGCAATCGCGGGCATCGACGATATCATTGCCGAGGTGCAAAGCTCGGCGGCGCCGCGCCAGCTGCGCGTATCGGTGCAGCCGTTCTTCGCCAGTGAATGCTTCGTGCCGCAGCTTGAGGACTTCACGGCAAAGAATCCCGGTATCGAGATTTTTGTCGATACCAGTGACGAAACGGCGGAGCGCCATCCCACCAGCGCCGATGCGTCCATTCGGCTGTTCCGTCAGCAGCCCTCCCAACTCAGGTCGGATCGACTATTTCCCCTGCGTCTGATTGCGGCCTGCTCGCCGGGTTTTTTGAAACGCTATCGCGACGAGAAGTCCGGAGCCCTCAAGCCGTTCCCGCTCCTGGTGCATACGAGCCGCCCCGAGGCCTGGCCAAGCTGGTCGCGGAGTACGGGGATTTCCTTGCCCGAGGCGACTTCGGTGGTTCGTGTGGACTCCATGATTGCTGTCGCCCGGGCGGCGGAGCGAGGCGTGGGCGCCGCTCTAGTTCCGGTGCCGCTGAGCGACAACTGGTTCAAGTACGGTGCTCTCGTACCCATGTTCGAGGAAACGGCCGATATGGCCGAGTCCTACTACCTCGCCTATCCGGCTGCGAAAGCGGAAGTGCCCGAGGTGCAGGCATTGCGACGCTGGGTACTTGAGACGTTTCAGGAACATGAACCACTGCGGGGCAAAAACGCCTAGCCGATTCAAAGGGCGTTTGGTCGCTGAACTTGTGAGATAGGGCGGCCAGGTTCAGGTCGCCGTTTGGTCGATCTCGCGACCATCAAGATTTTCTCAGCTCAGTTTCAACTTCTTTTCGTTTGTCGCTCCGGGTCGCGGACTTTACATTGCGCGGCGATCGCATCGCTCATGAGGCGGTGCGGCACCAGAACCAATGACCAGGGAGCTGAACCATGACACCACGAGCCAAAGTAACTGCCATCGCCTGCGTGTCGCTCAGCGTCGTCGCCCTACTTGCCGCGCCGTTTGTTGAAGCTGAAGCCGAAGCGGCCAGCGATTCCGCCTCGGGCTACCAGATGACCGCTGTGATTGATCGAGCTCGCGGCAAGTCCGTGCTCGCAGGGGACTATGAATCCGCCATCGAGCGCCTGATGGGGCAGCGCCGCAAGCGATTCGAAAGCAGTAATAATCTTTGCGTTGCCTACGCCATGACCGGCGATTTTGACAGGGCCGACGCCGCCTGCGCCGACGCTCTTAAACTGTCCGAGGAATCGCGTATCCGCCGCGACAAGGCCGTCGCTCTGTCGAACATCGGCGTGCTTAAAGCGCTCGGCGGTGATCTGAGTGGCGCCCGGGCCGACTTCAGCAAGGCCCTCGACCTGAGTGGTGAGCTCAGTCAGGCCAGCGACAACCTTTCTCTGCTGAGCTCTGGCGACGCTTGAACGCCGCAAAACGCCCTCTTTCCGAAAGGTGAAACGCAGCGGCATACTCTGACTCGGCCCCACTACGGGGATACATTGCTCCCGCATGTTTTAATCGAGGAAGCGCGCGTGTCAGAACCGTTTGTGTTTTCACCCCCAGCCCCCACTTCAGTACCCGTACTCGGTGGTGGCCTTTTTCCCGTGCGTCGCGTTTTCTGTATCGGACGCAACTACGCGGACCATGTTCGGGAAATGGGTGGCGATCCGCGCTCCGATCCGCCGGTGTTCTTCTGCAAGCCGGCGGACGCGGTGGTGCCCGGCGGTGCCGATGCGCCGTACCCTCCGGGCACTGACAGTCTGCACTTCGAGGGTGAGTTGGTCATCGCCCTGCAGCGGGGCGGGACCCAATTGTCCTCGCGCGAGGAAGCGGGTGCCCTGATCTTTGGGCAGGGCTGCGGTTGTGATCTGACCCGCCGAGATTTACAGGACGCGGCAAAAAGTGCCGGTGCGCCCTGGGATGTCGCAAAGGGATTTGACGCTTCCGCCCCCGTGGGCATGCTGGCTCCGCTTGCCGAAGTCTCGCCGAACCAGCTTGACGATGCGCGACTGATTACCCTCGTGAACGGCGAAGAGCGTCAGAACGAGCCGCTCACGTCGATGATCTGGACGGTGCCCGAAATCATCATCGCGCTCTCGCAGCTGTTCCAGCTCCAAGCGGGAGATTTGATTTTTACCGGCACGCCGGAAGGAGTTGGGCCCCTTCGACGCGGGGACCAGGTCCGGGTGCGCATCGGTCCCCTTCCTGACCTCAGCTTTCGGGTGAGGTGAACGTCTCGCCGAGGGCGGGACGTGCTTTTCATGCGATCCAGGCAACTGGCACCTTGGCTCTTGGTTCCCGCGGCGATCGTCGTGGGCATTGCGATCGGTGGCGCAGCGGGTGTGGCGAGCGCACGCGATGCGGATGCCCTGATTGGGGGAGCTACGGTCATGCTGGGTGCCATGGCCGGGGGTGTGGCGGGACTGCTGCTGGGAGCGCTGGCCGCCTGGAAGCTCCCGGCGCGGTGGGTAACGCCAGCGCTATGGTGCCTCGGCGTGCCGGCGATCGTAATCCTGGCCTTTGGCATCCGCGGCGCCTGGAAAATCGACCAGTCGACACGGGATCCGGACGAAGCCTATGCGGGCCTTCCGCGATTCGTTGTTGTGCTTGAGCGAGATCCCGCGTTCGACCCCTATCTATCAACTCGCGTCGAAGTCGACGCCATCCGTCGACACTGGATCACGAGTCTCCCGGATGGACGAAGCTGCCACGGACGTCTTCGCGCCGAAGTACAGCGTCGCTTGAGCGAGGTCCTGCCCGACGGAGACCCGCCGGATGAGTGTAGAGACCAGGCGCCAAGTGGCTCAATGGAAAGGCTTATGTGGCAGATTGAGGGTGCGGGTTCCGGCGCGGCGCTGCTGAACGCGGAATGTCTCGCTGTGGCACCGGGCTACGCGCGTCTGGCCCACACCTTGGCGATCGCGTCGAGCCTTGCGGACAGCGCCGTGTCCTGCGACTGATGCTGTCACTTCGCTTACTCCCCGTCGTTCTTTCTGCCTTTACCGTTGCTGTCCGGTCGGCCGAGCTTCCCCCGGCGTGCGGACCTGCGCCGACTGGTCGAACCCTGGCACACGTTTCCGGCGAGCTTTCCGGCGGAGAGAAATTCCATACGTTTCTGGCACCAGGTTTTAGTCTGACGCTCGAACCGGCCGATGCCGGATGGAAGCTGCGAGTTCGCGATGCTGCAGGCCTCGACCTTTCTGCGATGACCCCACCGCGCTTCGGAGCCAATCCACGCGATCTCTTTGGCTGGCACTTCCGGGATGCCGCCAACGCGGGTCCCAATGATGGATCGGTCAATGCGCCACAACGTTTGCGGCTGTTCGAGTTTGAGCCGGCCTTAAGCGGAACGGCCGGGATCAAAGCCGCTCCCAGCGCGTTGCCATCTCCCGGGTCCGGCCGCGGCTGGCTCTTCATACACGGTCTGGGACTTGATGCGTTTCCCGATCCGCAAGACCGTCGGGCACGCGCCGTATGGATCCGTTTTGAGGCCTGCCTCACCTGGCCGGAGGACGCGGTCGTCTCGTTCGTGAACGCGACGAAGTTTGATACCGAGGAGCGCGAGCAGCTCTACGCCTGCGGCCTCCCCACGGGCTGGCGTCCCCGGGCGTGGCTTCTGCCGCGTTGGCTGGGGGGAGATTTTGATGACGACGGCGCCCTGGATTTCGCCGCGCCTGTAGAACACAACGATGGCAGCAGGGCCGTCGCGGTATGCCTCGCGGGCACCTGGCTCCACTTTGTCGGTCCGGGGGGCGTGGCGCTTGGAGACAGCACGGCGGTGCGGAGCATTGAGTCCTGGCGTGTTGAGGAAACGGGCCGGGGGTCCCCGGACGAATTGCGCTTGCTTCGCCATGAGAAATCGGAGCACGCTGTCTGGGCCGAGGATCGACAGTTGCGCGTTAGAACGATCTATCGACTGGTGACCCAGGAGCCGCCTTCATCGTGAAGCTTTGCTCAATACGCAGCCGCGGCCTTGCGCAGCCCGTGGGCCGTGATCACGATCGCCACGGCCGCGACGGCGTAGGTGACGAGGCCCATGGTGAGGACGCCGCCGTAGTTGTTTGCCGTGACCAGACTCGCGGCGGCAGCCGGTCCGAGACCCGCACCAGCGCCGCTCGCGATCCCGCCGGCGGTCACCACGGCTCCGCCGGGGTCAAGATCTGCGAGCAGACTCTGGATGTAGGGTGTTACGAAGGCCCAGGTGACGCTGTGTATCGATGTAAACAGCAGGAAGCTCACATAGCCGTTCGCCTGCAGAATGCCCAGCAGCGAAACCGCACCCACGGCGAAGCCCACCAGTACCGGCAGTGCATGGCCGAAGCGTGATCCCACCAGCACAATCGCAAAGGCGCCGGGAACCCCCAGCATGGAGGCGATGCCCAGCGACGCACCGATCTCTCCATCAGAAAGTCCGCCGTGATAGGCAATGCGCTCCAGGTAGACATCCGTTCCCACGTTGGATGCCTCGCTGAAACACAGCGCGGCGAGTCCGGCCAGCGCTGGAACGGTCACGAGCAGTTTCCATTCACTGCCCCGAATTCTGACTCCTGCACCGTCTGCCGCTGAACTCGGAAGGTTGAGGACCAGGGGCAGAGCCAGAAGTTGTAGCGCCGCGAAGCTGAGGTAGAGATGGTTTACGGACAGGTCGGGCAGCCAGGTCGGGATGGCCCAGAGCGCCACGCCGGCGATCCCGAACTGGAGCATCATGAACAGACCGTAGGCCTGTTCCGAGTGTTCCTTCCGCGCGAAGGAACTCATCACCGCCGCATAGGCCGCACCTTCACCCAACGCGTTCAGGGCACGGAAGGCGTAAAACAGCGTCAAGTCCGTGTAGCTGAACGCCGCTGCGCTGTTGCAGGCGATAGCCAGAAGCAGTCCGCCGGCCGCGAGGCGCCGGAGCGGTAAGCGGTGCATGAACAGGGCGCAGGTGAGGGCGATGGAAACGGACCCGACGGCGCCAAAGCCCGACGTCATGCCGGCCTGTGAGTCGCTAAGGCCCCCCGAGTCTATGAGCACGCCGGTGATGACCGGCCCAATCAGAATTGGAATGAGCGTGACACAGCCCAGGAACGCGGTGGCCCAGGTGGTAGGCGGGGGCAGTGCCAAGGGTCAGCCCGTACCGTGGCTTTGGAGGACGCCGTAGAGGTCGGTGCGACGATCTCGGAACACGCCCCATTGACGGCGGTAGTCGGCGATCTCGTCGAGATCGAAGTTCGCCACAAGCACGGTCTCGCTGTTTTCATCCGCCTGCTCTACGACGGCGCCCGTATAGTCTGCGATGAAGGAGCTGCCATAAAAGTCCAGAGTCAGCGAGTCATCCTGCGTCGCAACCTCGCGGCCGATGCGGTTCGACGCGACCAGGGGCATGATGTTGGCCGCAGCGTGGCCCTGCATCACCCGCATCCAGTGCTCCCGGGAGTTCAGGTCGGGATCACCGGGCTCGCTGCCAATGGCCGTGGGGTAGAGCAGTACCTCGGCCCCCATGAGTGCCATGGCCCGCGCCGCTTCCGGGAACCACTGATCCCAGCATATGCCCGCTCCGATACGCCCGCAGCGTGTGTCCCAGACTTTGAACCCCGTATCTCCCGGGGTGAAATAGGTTTTTTCCTGGTAGCCAATGGAATTGGGGATATGGGCTTTGCGATACACGTCCAGGGCGTCGCCGCTTGCATCGATCATGCACAGGGAATTGAAAAAGGTATTGCCGGATCGCTCAAACCAGCTGATGGGGAGGACGACCTCCAGCTCCGCGGCCAGGTTCTGAAAGTGGCGGATCAGGGGGTTGTTGTCCACAGGGGTCGCGAGGTCAAAGTGGCCGCCGTACTGCTCGATGCAGAAGTAGGGGGCTTCAAAGAGTTCCTGGATCAGTACGAGCTGGGCACCGGCCTCTGCCGCGCGGCGGACGAGACGCTCCGCGGTAGCGATGTTAGCTTCCCTATCCCAGGAGCAGGCCATCTGAGTGGCCGCAACACTGATACGTCGCATTTGCTCTCCCTCGGGCTGCCCCCGATCCAGTGCAGTGCCTATGTTGGGGCACTGGGCTAGGGCAGGCAATTTCTTTATGGTGACAGCCGCTTAAGCAACCACGGCGCTTGTCCCATGACGCAAAACTATCGCATGCCTGCCGAGTGGCAGCTTCATGAGAGATGCTGGATGGCCTGGCCAAGCCGCGAGGGCATGTGGCCGAATCCCGAAGGCACCTGCGCGGCTTACCGCGACGTGGCGCACGCTATTGCTGAGTTTGAGCCGGTGACCATGGTGGTGCCGCCGAAGCTTCGTCAGCAGGCCCGAGATTACCTGGGCGCCGATATCGCGCTGCTCGAAATGCCTATCGACGATTCCTGGGCGCGGGACAGCGGCCCGAATTTCGTTGTCGACGGAAACGGTGATCTTGCCGGCGTGTGTTTCGAGTTCAATGCCTGGGGTGGCAAGTATCATCCCTATGACGATGATGCCCGCATGGCGGCAAATATCCTCGCGCATCTGGGCCTGCCTGTTTTGAAATCGACGCTTATCGCGGAGGGCGGAGGCATCTGTGTGGATGGGGAAGGCACGCTCCTGACCACGGATACCTGTTTCCCAAACGCCAATCGAAACCCCGAGTGGTCGCGGGAGGAGATTGACGGGGAGCTTTGTGCGCAGCTTGGCGTCGAGAAAGTAATCTGGCTCCCCGGTGATCCGCTGGATCAGGAAACCGATGGCCATGTGGACGGCGTGGCGATGTTTGCGAAACCGGGCACCGTCATCATCGAAAGCACGGACGATGCGGACGATCCGCGGGGCGAATACTTCGACCAGCTCCGCCACGCTCTGGAGGGCGAGCACGATGCGCGGGGGCGACCGCTCGAACTCTGGACCTTGCCTGAGGCCCCCGCCGAGAGCGCGCTGAGCGACAACTTCTGCCTGTCCTATGTGAATTTCTATATGGCGAACGGGGCTATTATCGCGCCCGCCTACGGTGTTCCCACGGACGACGCGGTCCGCGAACGGCTCCAGGACTATTTCCCGGGCCGGACCATTCGCACGATCCCCATCGATGAAATCGCCCGGGGTGGTGGGGGCATTCACTGCATCACGCAGCAGCAGCCCGCGGCCGGCGTCGGCACGCAAGGATGAGGCGACAGTTAAAAGCCCTCATGCGAGGGCTTCACCAGGATGTCGCGGGATTACCTGGGTCCGTTGAAACGTTCGCGACGCCCAATCATGCGGGGTTGTAGGCCGTAACGAACCAGGCACTGGAGGGCGCCCAGATGCTGCCGTCGTCCCGTTGGTAGCGCCCGACAACATCGACGAGGCGCTCCTTTACTTTGGGGCGAAGCTGTTCTCCGGTCTCCCCGGCGAGGCGAATGATTTCCCCGGCGGGACCGATTTCCAGCGCAAACTCCACGGCCTCTTCGATGTTTCTGCCGATGCAGATGTCAGAATCAAAACGCTCAAACTGCACGCGCTCGAAGCCTGCGGAGATCAGCAGGTCGCTCACCAGGTCCGGGCCGGCCATGGAGAAGGGGCCGGGGCCGCAGTGGACTGCATCCGTATCTTCATGGGCCACCACCGGAACGATCTCGCGGGCGCAGCGTTCGGCGTCGTGCAGCCAGGGATTGTCCTCGCGCTTGCGCCATACCACCTGGGTAAAGCGGGCGCCCGGGGCCAGGGAGCGACGGATGTTGCGCATCGCCGCGCCGGGCATGTTGAAGAACATGGTGCCAAAGCGCGCGAAGGCGGCATCGTAGGGTCCGCGGAGGTCATCCACCTCGACATCGGCCACGAGGAAGGCCGCATTCTTCGTGGCTGAATCATGGGCCGCGTCGCGGCTCGCTGAGATGAAATTCGCGGCGCAGTCCACTCCCGTTGCCGATCCGCTGTCGCCTACGGAGCGCGCGATCTCGATCGTGCAATCTCCGAAGCCGCAGCCGACGTCGAGCACCCGCGCATCGGGGTCGAAGCCCCGGCGCCCGAGTATCTCCTGGCTGATGGCCGCGTAACCTTCGACGAACAGGTACTTGAAGCGCGAGAACTTGTCGAAAAGCACCGTGTTCCAGGCTTCTATAACTACTGCATTGCTCATGACTGGACTCCTGGCTGCTTACGCGAGCAGCTGCGCGCCGGAGGCGATGAACGCCATCGTCCGGGGCGCGCCGGCGATCTCGGCGCCGTCGATGAGATCGGCCTCGCTGATGTCCTTTGCCTTGGCGCAGGCTGGGCACAGCCAAATGTGGCCGCCGTTGGCCAGGAAGGCCCCGATAAGGCTCTTGAGCGACTCGTAGCCTTCGGCAATCAGGTTGTCGCTACCGCCACGGCAGCACAGACGACTGGCTTCGGCCGAGATAAACACAGCCGTCTCCGCCGTCTTGGATGCGGTAACGGCAAGAATGAAAGAGATGGTCGCGCGCTCAACATCGTTCGCGCCGTTTTGGCAGTTGATCAAAAACTTCTGTTCCGTGCTCATGATGACTCCCCCCAAGGGATAACGGTTAATTTGGTGTCCAAGACCGCAGGCGGCCTTTGAGTGGGGCGAAGCTTAGGGGCGGTGCGCCCGCGAAGCTTGGAGAGGACAGGGATTTTTTATGGAGAAAGCTTGGGGATTGGTATAGCGTCGCCCAAGGAAGAGTTCCAACGCACAAAGGCTCAAGACTGCTGTATCAATTCGACAACTTCACCTTTGATTCCGAAGCCCAGGAACTGCGGCGCGCGGGTGAACTGCTCCACACCGAACCCCAGGTGCTGCAGCTCCTCGACCTGCTCCTTGCCAACCATGGGCGCGTGGTGTCCCGGGAGGAGATCAACAGCGTGGTGTGGCGCGGCCGCATCGTTTCGGACGCAACACTGAGCAGTCGCGTGAAGCTCCTGCGCCAGCTCCTCGACGATGACGGCCAGCGCCAGCGTCTGATCCGCACCGTGCACAAGCGCGGTTTTCGCTTCGTGGGGGAACTCGCCGCTGGCGGAGCCGAAGAAGCGTCGGAAGCCGGGCCGGTGAAGCAGGAGCCAACGCACTCCCGCAGCCCGAGAGTACTGATTCTCCCGTTCGTAAACATGTCGAGTGAACCCGACCAGGAGTACCTGGTAGACGGCATCACCACGGACATCCTGGGTCATGTGGGCAAGTACCATTGGCTGAACGTGGTGGCGCGCAACACGGCCTTTGGCTTCAAGGGAAGCAGCATAGACATCCAGGCCGTAAGCGCCCAGCTCGACGTGGACTACGTTGTGGAGGGCACGGCCCAGCGCAGCGGCGATCGCGTGCGCGTGAATGTCAGCCTGGTCGATGCCTCAAATTCCCGGAGCCTGTGGTCCGAGCGCTTTGATCGGGAGTTTTCCGACATCTTCCAGCTCCAGGACGACATCACTGGGAAAATCGTTGCACGCCTGGTACCAGAAATTGGTTACGCGGAGCGCAATCGCGTGCTCGTCACGCGGCCGGCGACCCTCGAAGCCTGGGACTGCTATCACATGGGCATGTACCACTTCTTCCGCTTTACGGGAGATGACAATCTCAAGGCCCAGAGCCTGTTCCGGCGCAGCTGCGAGATCGACGAGCGTTTCGGAGACGCCTGGGTCTGGTGGGCTTATGCCACGGTGCTGGGCATGGTGTATTGGGAGACGGAGCCGACCCAGGAGAAGCTCGACGAAGCGCTAGACGCCTGTGACAGAGCCGTCGCCATCGACGGCAGAAACGCTACATTCTACGCACTGCGCGCCCGGGTGCTGCTCGCCCGGGGTGAGTATGATCGCGCCCTGCTTGAGAACAAGCGGGCCATCGAACTCAATCCCACTCTTGCGGTGGCCTATTGTGCCCTGGGTGACTCGCTGGCCTACGGTGGCCAGTACGATGAATCTCTCGCCTACTTCGAAAAGTCCATCGAGCTGAGCCCCAACGATCCGCAGCTCTGGGCTTTCTACACCTATGGTGCTCTGGCACTGCTCTTCAAGAGAGACTTTGAGCGAGCCCTGACCTGGCTCGATCATGCCCGGGGGATTCCCAACTTCCAGTACTGGACCATTGCCCACCGGGTAGTCGCTCTCGCGCACATTGGCCGCTCGCGTGAGGCCGAAGCGGCTGGCGAGGAACTGCGGAAAGCGGTCCCCGCGTTCTCCCTTGAGTTTGCGCGACAGAAGCTGTTTTACCTAAAGGATCCGGCTCAGCTCAGCCTCTACCTCGACGGCCTGGCGGCGGCGGGTATCGAGTGACTGTAGGCGCCTCCGTCGCAGCTTGAGGCCTCCCCGGGGTGCGCGGGTACGTCCGGGAGTGAGCCGCGAGGCGCTAGTCGGCTTCGCGAGGCGGTTCGAGACGCAGAAGCATCCCGTCCGTGTCTTCCGGACCCCGTGCACGGCCCTCGGTCAGCACGTAGATCAGCCCGTCCGGGCCCTGGCGGATGTCGCGAAAACGCACGCCCAGTTCGCTCAGCATGGTATCGCTCTGTTTGATGAAATCGCCCTCGATCACCATCTGGGCGAGGATCTTCGTGCCGGCACCCGCGATCATCAGACTGCCTTGCAGTTCCGGGAGCTCGTCCCCGGTGTAGAACACCATGCCCGCCGGATTGAAGGGCGGATTCCAGAAAAATGTTGGCATGTCCATGCCTTCCCGATACCAGGGCTGCTCGGAAACAGGTTTGCCGAAATAGTGTCGACCCAGGGAGACCAGCGGCCAGCCGTAGTTGTGGCCCGGCAGAACACGGTTGATCTCGTCCCCTCCAGCGGGACCAAACTCGGAGGCCCACATGACGCCGGTCTCCGGATCCCAGCCCATGCCGTACACGTTCCGGTGGCCGTAGCTGTAAATCTCGTCGAGGGCGTTGGCGTCATTGACGAAGGGGTTGTCGTCGGGGATCGACCCATCATCCCGAACGCGTAGGATCTTGCCGATGTGGCTGTCGAGCTTCTGGGCCTTGGGTCGTGCGCTGGACCGTTCGTTTCTCGTCGTGCCATCGCGGTCACCGACGCTGATGTAAAGCATGCCGTCAGGTCCGAAGGCCAGTCTGCCGCCGTAGGTGCCGAGCGGACTCTCCCAGGCCTCGGTTACGAGGATGTCCTCAACCTCAGTGAGCCGGTCGCCGGCAAAGCGCGCTCTCAGGATTGCCAGTGTTGTGCCTTTCTGCGGTTCCCGGTCCTTTGTGTAGCTGATGTAAAGGAGGCGATTGTCTGCAAACTCCGGGTGAAGCGCTATGTCGTGTAGACCGCCCAGTCCCACGTTGTTGATGGCGGGCAGTCCGGTCACCGGCGCAGGATCAAGCACGCCGTCCCTGACCAGGCGCAAACGACCGGGACGTTCGGTAAGCAACACAGTTTGTCGGTCGGGTAGGAAGACCATACCGTCGGGATGAGACAAACCTTCCACCACCTTCACCACGCGTAGCGACACCCCCTTCTTGCTCTTAAGCAAAACCGGTGTATCAACCGCGGCTCCGGCGAGCGCGTCGGAGGGGTAGGCGCGAGCGATTTCAGCGGCTGTCAGTGGTGCTGTTACGCCGGGTGTGATGATCGGTTGGGCGACGCTGCCCGGTGAGGGCAAGGCGAGCACGGTCGTCACGAACAGCGGTGTAAGAACGCGTATCAAAGTAGCTCCTGCGTTGATTCCAAAAGTCGTTCGAAACAGCGAATGCGCTGCGTTGTGTTGCTTCCGAGGCTGTTGTTTCGACAAGCGTTTGCAGACTCAGCGTACACAAGCGAAGGCCCTTCTTGGCGACAGGCACCGCCAGCTTATCAGTCATGAAAATTTCACGCGCGCTTAACTGCGGTGACACATCGGGGCTTTTGTATAGCGGGCTTCTCCGACTTAGCAGGTCCCCCGGCACACACAGTGTGCGTCTGTTATTGAAAAGGAGCAATTCGATGTATTTCCGAAGAAAATCCATCTGTGGCGCAGTGTTTTTTGCCTTGTCCGCATTTCTCTCGGGCTGTGGCGACGACGGCGATACCGGACCCCAGGGTCCCGCCGGTATCCAAGGGGAAACAGGACCTCAAGGTGAGAACGCGACAGCGACGGTGCTCGTGGGGCCCTTCTTTGAGGAAAACGACCAGATCATCACGGACCCGATGCTCACGGGACCCGCCGATGGAGAAGTGAGCGTAGTCTGGTACACAACAATGCCGGGTGACTCCCATCGAGTCGTGTTCGGCGATGACCTTTCCGCGGAGGTCGCGGCCACAACGACCCGCATGTCACAGATGTTTGAAGATGCTGGATCGGAGTTTCCCCAGGGCCGTCGCGTCGGTGAGCCCATCGAGGGAGAGGCGGTCGTCGAGCAGGATATCTATCGCCACGAGGCGCGCGTCACAGGTTTGGAAGCCAATCGGCGCGTACCCTACTACGCGGCGACTGAAAGCAACGGTGCCGAGTTCAAGAGCCAGCTGTTCTCGCTACAGCCGCTGCCTTCCCCGGATCAGCCGGTGAAGATTCTGATTACCAGCGATCAGCAGAACCGGGCGAACGCTCCGGCAAACTTTGAGAAGGTTGTGGAAACCGTGGGCCGGGTTGATGCGGTGTTTTTTGCCGGAGATCTCGTCGATACTCCGAACCGCGCGTCCGAGTGGTTTTATCGCGGTACCGAGGGGCGCCCGGCATTTTTCCCCTCGCTGCAGGGGTTCTACAAGCGCATTCGGGCCGAGCATCCCTATGACGGGGGCCAGATTCTGCAGCACGCTCCGCTATTCGCGACGATCGGTAATCATGAAAGCCCCGGCATCTTCGATCGCACCCAGAGTCTGGGAACACAGGACAACGATCCGCAGCCGCGCTGGTATGCAAACTGGAAATGGAGCCAGCTCTCTCCCGGGGAGCAGGCGTCTACCGGGATGACGCGGGAGGAGTATGTGCGCAGCAACTCCTTCGATCACGTTACCTATTATGAGATGTGGAATCTGCCTGAGAATGACATCGCAGGCGAAGACCCGGAAAACTACTACGCACTTCGCTACGGAAACGTTTCCCTAATCTCCATGAACGTATCGCGAGTCTGGCGCAGCTGGAACAACGGCTTCGGCGAAAACGACAATCCCGGTAAGTTCAAGGAACCGGCGCTTTCCGTAAATGATCTGGATCGCTGGGGCTTCGGGGACATGTTCTTCGGTGATTACTCCGAAGGCTCGCTGCAGCGTGACTGGTTGCGTGAACAACTCCAGGAACAGCCGTTTACCTCGGCCCCTTTCCACGTGGTACTGACGCACCAGAGTATGCACGGCTACGGTGATAACTCTGTGCCGGTCATGGCGAATCCAGAAGCGACCATCAGCTTCACCGACGGCAGTTCTCCGATCGTCACCACCTTTCCTGCCGAGCAAAACGTCTGGGACAGCATCGTCGCGGCAGCGACGGCGGGCACTATTGAGGAGGTGCGGTACAAGTACGAAAGGAGCCAGGACCTGTGGATAGCGGTCGAGGAAGAGCTGCTCGCCGCGGGCGTCGACCTGGTTATCTCGGGCCACTCCCACGTTTGGAGTCGCACCTTTGTGGAGTCGGCCGACGGCGAGCGTATGAACTACATCGAGTCGTCAAACGTGGGCAATTCCTTCGGTCCCTTTGCTGAGACGCGACCCCGCGTTACCTGGGCTCGGAATTTCTATCCCGATCCGGAGTCCGGCGACACGGTAGACCCAGAGTTCTGGACGCCGGAGGACTATCCGCGCGTTGGCGATCCCCAGGGGCGTCCCGACGTGGTGCCGACCGGCGTAGCCAATGGTGAGGACTTTATGCGCATGGTGGACGGTGCCACGGAAGATCTGCCGTTTTTGAGCTCAAACAACTTCACCGTGTTCACAATCCTCGACTCCGGCGATGGCACGGTGCGCTCCTACGCTCACGATGTGGCCTTCCCTCAGTCGCCGGCTTATGAGGTGGACTGCTTCGCCCTTGACGCAAGCGCAAACACCAATCCCTGCGGCAGTCCTTGATCAACGCGGCCAGCGCTGCGGGCAGACTCCAAGGGGGGCTGCCTCAGCGTTAGGCTTGCCCAGTTAAAGCCATCGTAGCTGGCTACGTTGGATAGCCATGCTGGACAGCCATGTTAGACAGCTAAGCTAGCTAGGCACCGGGCCTTCGAAAAGATCCCACCGCTGCAATCGCGCGGTAAGAGAGTATGAGGAGGACAGGTCTGGATTCGGGCCCCTGTTGTCAAGGAGCCCAGGTAAGTGCCCGTAGACCAATCAGGCCGCTGCTTGCTCTTCTTGAGCCTGCACTTCGTCCTCGGACTCCGTGTCGGCGAGCTTGGCCTCAAGTTCCTTGATCTTCTGCTCCAGCGTCACGTTCTCACGCTTGGTCTGGTTCAGGGACTTCTGCAGGGTATCGACGGCCTTGGTCTTCTCCGCGAGCTTCTTCTTGTTGGCGTCTAGATTCTTGCGCATGCGGGCAGGATCGTACTGGGTGAGTTTCTTGTTCTCTTCTTTCACTTCCACCATTTCACGCTGGACCGTCTTCAGGCGCTTTTTGAGGTCGCTGGCCTCGGCCTGGAGCTTTTCGGAGCGATTCGTGAGCTCACGGTTCTGCTGCTCGGCGCGCTCATTGACCGCGGCTTTGCCCGAAAGCGCTTTGAGTTGCTCCAACTGCTTGTCGATCGTGGACTGCATATCCGCCTTGAGCTTCTCTTTCTCAGCGGTCAGTGCCTCGATTTCCTTGTCCTTGGCGTCGAGCTTGTCCTGATATTGCGTGCGGAGGTTGTCCTCCAATTCCATGATCTTTTCGAGTCGGTTGGCGGTCAGCATGATGTCGAGAGTTCGTTTCCTTGTATCTGATTTCTGGTTCTTCGCGCCGTGTATCGGCGTTTCGTTCGAGGTCCCTAAGAGTCCATGCGGCCGCACGGGTGGGGGTTGGCCAGCGAATAGGCGCTGTGTTGGCTCCCCCGGCCCGCAAGCACAGCTTGCGGTCGTTCGCTGGCTCGCCGAGGCATACTCAGCAAAAGCGCCACCGAACACCTCGTCGCTCCCGCGCATCCATGCGCTCCGCGACGCACCGTCGTCCCGACGGCGCCTGCTGGCCTCCGCCCAGCAGGCAAAAAAATAATAAAAAGGGGCAGCTAACGCTGCCCCTTTTTATTATTTGGCTCCGCCTGCTGGGCTCGAACCAGCGACCCAATGATTAACAGTCATTTGCTCTACCAACTGAGCTAAGGCGGAGTAGCCCCGAATTCGGGAGGGCGGATTTTAATCAGCCTCCGCGCTGGAATCAACTCTGGGGCGCTTTGCTTTTTTAACTTTGCGCTGCGGGGGCTTTTTGCCCTTTGCACCGAGCCGGGTGATGCGCAGGCGCTCGCCGCTGACCCACACACCCTTCAAGTGCTGGAACGTCTCCTTGGGCATACCTTCGGGCAGGTCGATGAAAGCATGATCGTCGCGGATGTCGATGCGGCCGATGTATTCGGAGTCCAGCTCCGCTTCATTCGCAATGGCGCCGACAATATTGCCGGGCTTGACGCCGTGCTTATGCCCGACCTCGATACGGAAACGCTCCATGCCCACATCCGGCGCATCCGCGCCCTTCTTCGGCTTTGCCTGGCGTGGACGATCCTTTCTTTTGTCGCCTTCCCTACTGGCGGAGGCGGTTTTCTCTTCTTTCTTACCGGACGTTGTCACGAGGGGCTTCTTTCCCTGCGCCATGGCACCCAGGGCCGCCGCGATGTCAGCCATGGGGACCCCGTGCTCATGTTGGTAGGCTGCGACCACGTCCCGGAATACGTCCAGATTCCGGCTCGCCAGAGTCTCGCTGATCTTCGCCTTGAAAGCCTCTATTCGTTTGTCGGTGACCTCGCTGGCCGTGGGTAGCTCCATTTTTTCAATGGGGCTGCCCGTGGCACGCTCGATGGCGCGCAAAAGGCGTCGCTCACGATTGGCGGCAAAGAGAATGGCATCGCCCTTGCGACCGGCGCGCCCGGTACGACCGATGCGGTGCACGTAGGCTTCGACGTCATAGGGAATGTCGTAGTTGATGACGTGGCTGATGCGCTCGACGTCGAGTCCGCGGGCGGCGACGTCCGTGGCGACGAGCAGGTCCAGCTTGCCGTCGCGCAGCCGCTGCACGGTGGCCTCCCGCTGCTTCTGGGGCACGTCACCATTCAGTGCCGCCGCGGAGTAGCCGCGGGCGAGGAGCTTCTCAGCCAGCTCCGTCGTGGCGAGGCGGGTGCGGACGAAGATGATGGCGCCGTCAATCGGTTCGACCTCAAGCATGCGCGTGAGCGCGTCGAGCTTGTGCACGCCGGCCATCATCCACACGCGCTGACGGATATCGACGTTGGTAACCGTGGCCACCTGAATCGAGACCTCGTGCGGCTCGGAGAGGCGTTCCCGGGCAATGCGCCGGATCGCGTCGGGCATGGTGGCGGAGAACAAGGCGATCTGTCGGGATGGAGGCGATTGCTCGAGAATCCACTCCACATCGTCGATAAAACCCATGCGCAGCATCTCGTCAGCTTCGTCGAGCACCAGAGTACGAATCTGTGAGATGTCCAGACTGCCGCGGCGCATGTGGTCCATCACGCGGCCGGGTGTGCCCACAATCACCTGGACCCCGCGTTGCAGCTGCTTGAGCTGTACTCGGTAGTCAGCGCCGCCGTAGATAGGCAGAACACGGAAGCCGTTCAGCTTGGACGCATAGCGCTGAAAAGCCTCAGCCACCTGGATCGCAAGCTCCCGCGTGGGCGTGAGCACCAGGCACTGGGGCTTCTTGAAAGACATGTCGATACGGGCAAGCACGGGAAGGGCAAACGCTGCCGTCTTTCCCGTGCCAGTCTGCGCCTGGCCGAGCACGTCGGTCCCCAGCAACATGGACGGGATCGTCGCCGCCTGAATGGCAGACGGCGTCTCGTAGCCGACCTCCTGGAGTGCGCTTTGGAGAAACGGGGGGAGGTCCAGCTCGCTGAAGCTGATTCCTTGGGTATCGCTCATGGGGTGGGCCTGACCGCAACGGGCGGTCGTCGGTGAAACGGGGCGCGCGAGTATACGCGTTAAGCCTGCGGCGAACAGCGTCGATCGCTCGCCGGATTCCGGGAAATGGCTAAAATGTCGCCCCTATGAGCAAACCATTCCGCGTCGCCTCACCTTTCAAGCCCTCCGGAGATCAGCCAGCCGCGATCGAATCGCTAGTGAACGGGCTGGAGGCCGGCCTTGCCGCCCAAACGCTGCTTGGCGTCACCGGTTCCGGCAAGACCTTCACCATGGCGCACGTGGTGGAGCGCCTGCAGCGTCCCACCATTGTGATGGCGCACAACAAGACCCTGGCCGCACAGCTCTACGGCGAGTTCCGTGAGTTTTTCCCAGACAACGCCGTCGAATACTTCGTTTCTTACTACGACTACTACCAGCCCGAGGCATACGTGCCGTCTTCCGACACGTTCATCGAGAAGGACGCTTCGGTGAACGATCACATCGAACAGATGCGCCTATCGGCGACCAAGGCGCTGATGACCCGGGAGGACTGTCTGGTTGTGGCGACGGTGTCGGCGATCTACGGCCTTGGTGATCCGGAATCCTACTTCCGCATGGTCATGCACATCTCCCGGGGCGAGATGATCGATCAGCGCAACGTGCTCCGACAGCTTGCGGAGCTGCAGTACACGCGTAATGACATCGACTTTTCCCGGGGTACCTACCGGGTGCGCGGGGATGTCATCGACATTTTTCCAGCGGAGGCCGAGGCCGAAGCGATACGCGTGGAGCTTTTCGACGAGGAGGTAGAAAACATCAGCCTCTTCGATCCGCTTACGGGAGCCGTCATCGCCAAGGTGCCGCGCATAACCATCTTCCCCAAGACCCACTACGTCACGTCCCGGGACGTCATGCTCAACGCGGTCGATGAGATCGAAGTCGAGCTGGAGGACCGTCTGGCGCAGCTCAAGGAAGCGGAGAAGTTGGTTGAGGCGCAGCGCCTCAACCAGCGCACGCGCTACGACATCGAGATGATCCGCGAGCTGGGCTACTGTCAGGGCGTGGAGAACTATTCTCGCTACCTGTCCGGTCGCGCCCCCGGGGAGCCGCCGCCAACGCTCTACGAGTACCTGCCCAAGAACGCGCTGGTGTTTATCGACGAGTCCCACGCCAGCATTCCGCAGATCGGCGCCATGTACCGCGGCGATCGCTCACGCAAGGAGACGCTGGTGGAGTATGGCTTTCGTCTGCCCTCGGCCCTAGATAACCGCCCATTGAGGTTCGAGGAGTGGGAGCAGCTCCTGCCTCAGGCGGTGTTCGTCTCGGCCACCCCGGGACCCTACGAAGAAGACCATGCCGGGCAGGTGGTGGAGCAGGTGGTTCGTCCCACGGGTCTCGTGGATCCGGAAGTGGAAGTGCGGCCGGCGACCACGCAGGTCGACGATCTGCTGGGCGAAATCAATCGCACGGTGCATGCTGGCGATCGGGTGCTGGTGACGACGCTGACCAAGCGCATGGCCGAGGACCTCACGGAGTACCTCACGGAGCACGACGTGCGCGTCCGCTATCTGCACTCCGATATCGACACGGTCGAGCGGGTCGAGATCATCCGCGACCTGCGCCTGGGGAACTTCGACGTGCTCGTGGGCATCAACCTGTTGCGCGAGGGCCTGGACATGCCAGAGGTATCCCTCGTCGCCATTCTCGATGCGGATAAAGAAGGTTTCCTGCGCTCGGACCGTTCCCTCATCCAGACTATCGGCCGCGCCGCACGTAATCTCAATGGTCGCGCCATTCTCTACGCGGACAACGTTACGGGGTCAATGCAGCGCGCGATGGATGAGACCGAGCGGCGTCGTGAGAAGCAGGTCGAATACAACCAGCGCAATAACATCACGCCGAAAGGTGTAAAGAAATCCGTGCAGGACATCATGGAAGGTGCCCGGCGGATGCCTACCAAGACCAGGGCCAAGGGCAAGGTGGCCGAAGAGACGCTGGCCTATGGCAAAGAGCTGCAAAAGCTCTCACCCGCGGCTCTCGCGCGGCGCCTTGAGCAGATGGAGGCCAAGATGCACGAGCACGCCAAAAATCTTGAGTTCGAGGAAGCGGCGGCCCTGCGGGATCAGCTTACGGAGATAAAGCAGCAGGCGTTTTTGAGTTAATCGTCTACTGGTTAGAACGAGGTCGGCATTCCGCTACGAGGTGTCATGGCAGAATCGCTGAAATTGACCTCTTTCTCGCACTCCATCACCCAACGCTGCGCGGTTGCGCATCGGACCGAAAAGCAGTAATTCGACTTCGCAAATGGTGTCAGTTTTTTTTACGCGCATGCGTGTATGAGTACAGCGCCGAGTGACAAACACGTGACGTTACTGGCGTGGCCTGATCTTTGCATCGGCATGATGCAGCCAGAATTGCACCATGTTTCTGAGGATCTAAAGGGATAAAGCACTGATTGCGCCATATCGACGACGCTCCGGTCGATCTGTTTAACAAAAGAGTTTCACGCGGTAAAGCGCGCATGCCCGTCGACGTCGCGTAAGCAAACAAACTGAGTCGACGGAATGTTCAATCATTGTGATTCAGCGAATGATTCGGGCAACCTGCATCGAACGTTTTTCGTTCGCTCGTTTGACTGTTCCGTAACCCTTCACGCTTAGCGAACTGAAGGTTATGCAACAAAGTCCTGGGCTTTTGACTACCCTCTCGCTGATCAGGGCATTAATGACGCAAAAATCAAAGAATGCTTTTGTGGACTCTAGCGAAACTGTTCTCGCACCAATTCACCTAACTCGTCGGGTGAGCGCTTGCTCTCATTTCTTCTCTAATGCGACTCTCTCCCGGGAGTATTGTTTGCACGAAAGAAGTGGATGGCCAATATGTTAGACGCGTCACTGTGTGATTATTTACCATTGCAATAACTCAAGGACTTTAAAGTGCTTTGCAGATCTTCTTTGGCAATCCAGCTTGTCGCGTTTTTTCTGGGAACAGTTTCTGTATTAGCCGAAGCGTCGATCGAATTGGCCGCGGAGATCAATCCGGGTGTGGTACAGCCAGGCGGTCTGATTGATGGACAGTTGACGTTAAGTAATACCGGAAGTAACGCATCGGGCTTGCTCTCGATTGAAGTCGACTGGCCGATTGGCGTTGGAGACCTGATTACCACGAGCTTCAGTCCATCCTGCGTTGGAGGCGTCAGCCGATGTGACCCTGGCGATCGCGTGATATGGAGCACGGATGATCTGGGCAGCCTCCCACCCGGAGGGTCGATACAGGTTGGATTCACGACGCTGGCATCAAACAGCATAGCGGACGGAACAGATGTCTCGTTCGACGTGGAGTTGTACGAGGACGGTGAACTGGTAGGGACATTGAGCCGATCGGTGCGCGTTCAGAGTCAGTCGCTGCAGCTGGCCATCGACCCTCAGGTAGACCCGGCATCACCGGGCTCTCAGTTTGATTACGTTGTGGAGTATGGCAACGCGTCGGGCAACACGGCG
>JBCDIW010000006.1:0-241733 GCA_038748515.1 Pseudomonadota bacterium | reverse complement strand
CGCCGCTGAGGGTCTCGGCCGCGGCCGAGCCATTGATGGTCTGGCCTGAGCCAGGCGTGGTGCCGAGCGGTTCGAAGTACTCGCGACTGGCGGCGTTACCCGGCACGTCGATGAACTCGTGGGCGCCGCCTAAGGTCGGCGAAGGCTGGCCCGGGGATTGGGAAGTGATGCGCGTCATGAGCTCACCTCTCCAATACCAATACCAATAACAATACCGATACCAATGCCGTAGTGTGACTCTCGGTTCCTAAGGGTCATTGCAGGTGCTCCTGTCAGGAATTCGCTATGCGTTAGTCGTGCACACACCGGCCCGCCAGACGGGTTGCACGATTTAAAGCATCGCTTCTCCTGCAGCTCTGTGGCCCTTAGGTGAAGCTAAAAGAGTGGGTCCTCGTATCGAAACCTGGTACCTATATTGACGGGTTTTGAGAAAGAAACTTCCTATGACGTCAGATTTTTTATGAACCCCTGAAAAAACGGGAACTTACGCCGCGTTCGGGGACGTCCAGATCAGGAAGTGGGAGGGACTAGCAGCGTGGATGGCGGCCACGAGGGTAGCGAGGCGATTCAGGAGCACTGTGAACGGCGATGGGTAGAGCGGCGCGATTGCGCCAGCGCTCCGTTTCGTAAGCTGTGCTACGCGCATCGAGTACTGCCATTTACCAAGCTTACTCAGTCGCCAGATGAGTCAGGCTCAGAAGGCAACCCGCCGATCGCTGAGCGTACCCCCAGTGGAAGTTTCGGCTCCTTCGGCGCTCGTCGTCGCTTCCCCTTCGTGGACGAACAGACGCCAGGGTCGGCTTTGGCGCCAGTCTTTTATCCAGTCTGCTACCTCGGCAGCGGGCATGGGTCGGCCGATGGCAAAACCCTGGCCCAGGGTGCAGCCCATGCGCAGGAGCGCATTGGCGTGCTCGGCGCTGCATACACCTTCCGCGACGACCTTGCGATCGAGGCCGGCGCAGAGCCCGACGATTGACGAAACGATGGAGAAGTCTTCGCGGTCCTTGAGCATGGCCTGCACAAAGCTGCCGTCGATCTTCACCGTATTCACCGGTAGGCGGCGCAGGTGGGTCAGGGAGGAGAAACCGGTACCAAAATCATCCAGGGACACGCTGACACCGAGCCTGCGGCATGCCTCGACGATTCTCGCCACAGCTTCCGTATCGCCCAGGGCACTCGTCTCCAGCAGTTCGATCTGCAGTTTCGCGTCCTGGGCATTCATGAGGCGCGTCAGGGTATGGAGAAAGTTTTCGTGCAGGAGATAAACGCCACTGACGTTGACGCTGATCGGGCAGTCGAGACCCTGCCGATGCCAGACATCGGCCTGCCGTGCCGCCTCCGTGAGTACCCAGTCGCCCATTTCGATGGACAGGTGCTCGCGCTCGATCAACGGCAGAAACTCCGCTGGCTTGAGCAGGCCTCGCCGGGGATGATGCCAGCGCACAAGGGCCTCAAAACACTCCAGGGAACCGTCAACCAGGTTAACCGCTGGCTGAAAGCGCAGCGTTAGCTCGCCCGTAGCCATCGCGCGCCGTAGATCCTCGCGGGAGACGTCATCGACGGCGCCCCCGGATTCGTAGTAGTGCGCGCTGTTCTTGCCCCGATGTTTCGCCATGTACATGGCCTGATCGGCGTGCCGAAGCAGGACGTCGGCATCGGTGCCGTCCCGGGGATAAAGCGAGACGCCAATACTTATCGATGCGTTGAGTACGGTGTTGGAGGCCCCCAGGGTAAGCGGCACCGCGGCCGCTTCAAGGAGACGCGCGATTACCGGTTCAAGCTTGGACGCGTCTTCGAAATCCGTGACAACGGCGACGAACTCATCGCCGCCCACGCGTGCGAGGGTATCCGTTTCGCGCAGCGCCGTTTTGAGCCGTCGTGCGATGCTCACGAGAAACTGATCGCCCACGTGGTGATTATGGTTGTCGTTGATCTGTTTGAATCCGTCGAGATCCATGTAGGCAATGGCCAGCTGCGACCCGCGCCGACCGCAGGTCGCCAGGGCCTGTTCGAGGCGGTCGGCCAGGAGTTTTCGATTCGCAAGGCCGGTCAGCTGGTCGAAGTGGGCAATACGCTCGAGCTGCGCCTCGTGCTCTTTGAGCTTGGTGATGTCGGCGTAGAGGCCGATGTAGTGGTGTGCCCTGCCTTGCTCGTCGCGTACCGCGCTCAGCCGCGCCATTTCTTCCCGAGCGCCCCCGAGGCTGCTCGTTACCACTTCCCCTTCCCAACGACCGACCCTACGCAGCTCAGCCCAGATGCCGGCGAAGGTCTCTTCGCTGTCGGCGGCGTGTTTCACCTCGCGCAGCGATCGGCCGATCAGTTCGCTGCGCTCGTAGCCGTGCCCTTGACACATGGCCGCGTTGACGTCCACCACCACACCTTCGGCGTCCAGGATGACGATGCCCTCGGAGCTGTATGCGAACACGCTGGCCGCGAGCTCCTGGGCGATCACGGCTTCAACCTGCGGTGTGATATCGCGCGCCACACCGTAGAGTCCGATGACCCTGCCGTGGGCGTCGTGGACCGCATACTTGCGATTATCAATCCAGCCGTTTGTTCCATCGGCACGCAGGAAAGGATGCGTTTCCTTCACCGCGGTTTCCCCCGCGTAGACGCGCTGTTCGAGGGCGTAGTAGCGGTCCGCGAGATCTTCCGGAAACAGTTCGTAGTCGCTCTTCCGTGCGAGTTCGCGCCAGTGCCGAACTTTGCCGCACATTTCCGCAATGCTGCGACTGCCGGTGAGCAGGATGTGGTGTTCGTTCTTGAAGTAGATGAAGTCGTCCGTGCTCTCCATCATTACCGAAACCAGCGGCGTAACCACGTCGCCCATCTGGTGCGGTTCCTGGCGGGCATCGCGCAGCCTCAGGATCGCCCAGTCGCCGGTCGCGTCCGCACTGGGTCTGCCCGCTATTCTGGACGAGCCTTTGTGCCGCATGGCCACCACAACGCGATACGCGCCGACCGCGTCCTTCAGGCGAAGATGTCTGAAGTGCGTCGGATCATGATCGGTGGGCTCCTGCTCCAGGAGCCATTGCAATGCGTGCCCATCCGCGGGGTGCAGCACCGTGGAAAAAGACTGATCGGCGAGGTCGCTGTCGTGGCCGAGCACCTGTTGCCATTCACCCCAGCAGCTTTCCACGGTACCGTCGGGCCCGATCAGAACGTACGCTTCGGCGGTCAGGTCTCCCGCGTCGGAATCCATGGACAGGGGGCCTATCCTGAGCGCGGGCAGGTTGGCGGGCTGCGTAATCACGGTGAGTGACCCCCTCACAGGTGGGGATTTATTAGCTGAAGCCGGCGAACCTAGCAAAGGCGGAAAGGACCGCCTAGCAGTCCATGTGACCCTTGCGTGGCACAGGGGGTCCCGGGCAGATGTTGTCGCGGCGCCGCCGAGGAGCCCGCTTGCAGCTTATCCGCCGGGCTCCTCGCGGCGGTTGGCTGCGATGAGCGCACCTCCGCTGGCGTAGCGAGCCTTGGTTTTCTCGCTCCACTGGTCCGTTTCGCCGGGCGGCGCTCCGTAGGTGAGACCCCGGTCGACGCCAGGTCGCGCCCGCACGGACTTCAGCCATCGCACTACGTTGCTGTGACCGGTGATATCGATCTTGCTCCACTTCCAACCACGCACCCAGGGAAAGCAGGCGATGTCGGCCACCGTGAAGACATCACCGCAGATGAAACTTTGGTCTTGCAGCTGGCGGTCGAGAACGCCCAGCAGGCGCTGCGCCTCACCGCCGAAGCGCTCCAGGGGATGGCGCCGCTGCTCTTCCGGCAGATCCGCCAGGTAGCGGGTGTAGCTGAGCTTATTGCCGAACGCCGGCCCCACGTTGGCCGCCTGCCAGAAAACCCACTGGACCGCGTCCCAATGCCCGTCGCCCTGCGGGAGCAGGGGGGTGGGGAAGGTTTCGCCGAGATACAGAAGAATCGCGCAGCTCTCCATAAGCTTCACGTTGCCGTGCGCCAGCGCGGGGATGCGCTGATTGGGGTTCAGGGCCGTGAATTCCTCGCCGAACTGGTCCCCGCGCATGATGTCGACAACCCGCACATCCACTTCCGGCAGGCTGACTCCGGCTTCCCGGAGCTCCTCGATCATGATGCTGACCTTCCAGCCGTTGGGCGTTGCGAAGGTCCACAGCTCGAGAGGTTGATCCATTTCCGGCGCTGCGCCGTCGCTGATACCGCTGTTCATACGCCGGCGCGAAGCTGTCCAAGGAAGTCCATCTTGCCCAGCGGGACGCCCTGCATGCGCAGCACGGCGTAGGTCGTGGTTGCGTGGAACAGGAAGTTCGGCATGGAGAAGGACATAAGAAAGTTGTCCGTGGTGAACGGTATGTCACGCTCGCCGATGCGGAACACCATCTCCTTGCCAGAGATTTCGTTGACTTCCTCTTCGCTGAGGCCACTGATGTAGTCCTGCGCCTCCTCGACGAGTTCCTTGAGGCGCGGGTAGGTCATCCCACTCATCTTCGGCGGCGGTTCAAACAGCCCGGCCTGCATACCCTTGAGGCCTCCCATGGAGTGATGCCAAACGGAGATCACCTGAAAACTGAAGGGGGCCATGTCGTCACGCAGGCGGATGCGTACGAGTTCATCGAGATCGAGGCCCGACTCCGCCGCGTGATCCTCCCCGCGCTTGAGCACGCCGGCGACCCCTCCCAGAATCTGAAGGTAGGTAGCGGCGCTGTTGTTGTAGAAGCTTTGTGCCATGGTTTGCGAGGTCCTTGGTTTAGACGAGAGATGTATACACCGTAACAAATGCCTCGCGAGCGTGGGGCGCGAGTTGCTCCGCCGAGCCAAGACGGCTCATGGGGCAGACCAGCGAGGTAAAGCCGTCGGTGTGCCAGTGGAATTCATCGGGCGCAGGGGGAAGCTCCTCCGCCACCGGCCAGGGACTGCAATACAGGTAGGGCTCCTCATAGGCCGCATCCCCGGGCGAGAGGCCGACGCCCACGGAACGCGCGTGCTCCGGATCACCTTTCTCGAGAGCGAAGAGCGTAGCCAGGTCAAAATGGTGCGGCCAGCAGCGCGGCGTCAGTGCCCCGGGGGCACCATCACCAAACTCGGCGATAAGACTCTCGAGGGTGTTATGCGTCGCCGCGAACCAGGCACCCAGTGTTTCCAGGGCGCGCCTTTGCTCCCCGGACCGGAGAGGCCGATAGGTCACCGCTTCCAGCTCGTAGGGCATAACAGCTTGCGTGGCGCTTCGCAGGCCTGCGCTGTTCAGCCAGCTATCGCAGATTGTGCCCAAGCCGGCATCATCGAGATCGGCTACGGGTTGAGATCGGGTGACTTCTCCCGTCTGAAGCCAGAGCAGCGACGCCTCGGTGAAGCTGAATCCGAGCTGATGATCGCTGTCGAGGCGATGGGAGAGCAGTGCGGTGTGCCCGTGGCTCCAGCCGAGATTCGAGTGGCTGTCGTCGGGCAGCGCCGGGAGATTGGCCCGGGCCGCGCGAGACGCCCACTGAACGGCCGCGTGGCTGAGACGACGCGCTGTCTCAAGCTTCCCCGGTGCCACAAGAAGCTCAAGCGTTTGGCTCATGGTTACCCCTAAACCAGTTCGGCGTCGGTCAAAACTTCCACGAGCGCCGGACCCGGATGTTCTATGGCACTGCGCAGCGCGCCTTCCAGATCCCCCGCGTTTGTCACCCGGGCACCCATCACGCCGCACAGCTCGGCGTAGCTCGCAAAGTTCGGGTTGCGCAGGTCCGTCTCCCATACGTCCCATTCCCCGGCGCGCTGCTCCTTGGAGATCTTTCCCAGCTCGCCGTTGTTGAGCAGGATGTGGGTGACGTCCATGTTGTACTTCGCGAGGGTCGTGACCTCGGCCAGGTACTGCCCGAAACCACCGTCCCCGGAAATCGACAGCACCTTGCGTCCCGCAAACTCTTCGAAATCCTGCGTGGCGCACCAGGCCCCAAGGGCGGCGGGGAGGCTGAAGCCAATGGATCCGAGATAGCCCGACATCAGCACGCGCTGTCCCCGGCATTCAAAGTAGCGCCCAAAGGAATAGGTGTTGTTGCCCACGTCCACGGCGATGACGGCATCTGCCGGCGCGACCTCCGTAAGGGCGGCAAACAGCGCCGCTGATCCCACTCCTTTGCCCCGGTCGTCACGTTGACGGCTGAGTTTCTCTTCGCGCCAGGCGGACCAGCGCTGGGCGAGTTCGAGGATCTGGTTTTCGGCGGCCGTCGTTTCGGGCAGGGTATCAAGCCAGCCCTGTACGGTGCGTTTGATTTCTCCCAGGACGGGGAAGTCGACCGGGTGAAACTTGCCAAGCTGCATGGGCTCGAAGTCGACCTGGATAAGGGGCTTCTTCTTCTCGATGCCCGTGTGGTTCGAGAAGGAGGAGCCCAGGGCGATGATCAGGTCACACTCGCTCATAAACCAGGAGGCGATGGGCGTCCCCGAGCGTCCGAGCACGCCAGCGGCGTTGGGGTGGAAGTCGGAGATCTGGCCCTTGGCCTTGAAGGTGGTGACTACCGGCGCCGCGAGGCGTTCCGCGAGCTGAATGATCTCGTCCATGGCTTCCCGCGCACCGTAGCCCACCACGATCATGGGGCGGCGTGCCGCGTTAAGGGCCCTCAGAGCAGACGCACTGGAGGCCTCGTCCGGCGCAACACCGGGCGCCCCAAGCCGTCCCTCGGGCCCCTGGGCTTGCTCGTCGCCGGCGGGTAGTGTCTGCACGTCGTCGGGGAAGATCAGATGGGCCACGTCGCGCTCGACGATGGCGTGCTTGCAGGCCAGGGTCGCGAGTTCGGCGTGATTTGAGGTGGGCAGCACGCTCTGACTGAAGCGCGTCACGGCTTCGAAGGCGGAGCGCAGGTCGATGTCCTGGAAGGCGCCCGGGCCAAAGACCTGGGTCTGCACCTGCCCCGTTAGCGCGAGGACCGGCGCGCGATCGACCTTGGCGTCCCACAGACCGGTCATAAGGTTTGTGGCGCCCGGGCCCGCGATGGTCAGACAGGCGGCGGGTCGGCCGGTGAGCTTGGCATAGCCCGAACAGGCGAAGGCCGCGGCACCCTCGTGCCGGATGCCGACGTAGGTGAGCCTGCCCGCCAGGGTCTGACGGCGCAGGGCGTCCGCGAGCCCGAGGTTTGAGTGGCCGACCATGCCGAAGACGCGCTTTACGCCCCAGTTCACGAGCGTCTCGGCCATGACATCGGTGACCGTCGCTTCATGCACCGGCGCGTCGGCGACGGCGACATAGATTCCGTCGCTGCGCACGTCGACGGGGAAGAGCGTTTGCCCCGAGTCCTCGTGGCCGCCCGGCGGCTTCCCCGTCAGGGGATCGAAGTCCCAGCCGTGCCAGGGACAGCGCAGCCAGCACCTGTCGTCGACCCCTTTTTCAATGGAGCCTTCGCCCAGGGGACCGCCCTGGTGAGGACAGCGGTTGTCCATGGCGCTGTACTGATGGTCAAACTGGACCAGCGCGAGGGACGTGGTACCTACGGTTACGGTTTTTACGCGCCCATTCGGCAGCTCGTCGAGCTCGGCGACCTTATGCCAGTTCTGCGCCTCGCTCATCGCTTGTGCTCGGGGCTCTGGAAGTCCGTCTTGCAGCCGGCGTCCCAGGCTTCCGGCTGGTTCCCGTGGGCCGGGATGCCGCCGGCATCCTTGAGCATGCGCGCCAGGTGCAGGCAGTTCCACACCAGAAAGGTAGTGTTTCGATTCGTGAAGTCATTTTCCGGCCCGCCGGAGCCGGGGTCCATATAGGAAGGTCCGGGCCCCGCCTCACCCATCCAGCCGGCGTCGGCCTGGGGAGGCACGGTATAGCCAATATGGGACAGGGAGAAGAGTATGTTCATGGCGCAGTGTTTGACGCCGTCTTCGTTTCCCGTAATCAGGGTCGCGCCCACCTTGCCGTAGTCCCGATACTGTCCCTTGGCATTGAAGTCGTGCGTGTAGCTGTACATACGCTCCAGTACCCGGTTGCACACCGAGCTCTTTTCGCCCAGCCATACGGAGGTTCCAAGAATGAGGATATCGCAGGCGTCGATTTTTGCCTGAAGCGCCGGCCAGTCATCGCGCGCGTAGCCGTCCACGCCGGTGTAGTCGGGGTGCGCGAGGCCGGCCGGGATCTCAAAGTCCACGGGACGGAGCGTTTCCACCGTCACGCCGTTGGCACTGAAGATGCCTTCCGCTACGCGCATCAGCCCTTCCGTATGAGACAGGTTTGGCGAGCGCGTCAGCGTACAGTTCAGCATAAGAACACTCAGATCATCGTACTTCGCCGGGGCAAGACTGCACTGATGTTCCGTTATGCGATTCAACTGGTCGGTCATGGGAGTTTTCTCCTGCGTTGTTATGAGCACACGGCTTGAGTATTGCGCGCCGCCGGTTCAGGTCAACCGTTGGGAGCATTAATGTGTTGCAGACAAGTCGTTTTTCAGGGGAGCGTAGCGCGCGTGTATCATTCGGCCTCGTCTTTTTTTGAGAGTCAACGCGATGCAGCACAGGACCAGCTGTCTGAAGACAAGGAGCCTCCTGACGGCCACGCTTGTGGTCAGCCTTCCGCTGTTAGCAACGATGTCAGGGTGTGACCCCCGGGATGCGCCCGAGAGCGCGTCTACGACCAAGGATATGGATATGCAGGAAGAGAGTGCGGGTCCGCCCGTAGCGAAGATCGAAAACGTAGTGGACACGCATTGGGGCGTCGAGGTGGACGATCCCTACCGCTACATGGAGGAGGTCGAGGATCCCTACGTACGCGAGTGGTTCGAGGGTCAGGCCGCCTACGCCGAAGAGTACTTTGCGTCGCTGCCGGATCGAGGCGCGCTGTTCGATCGACTGGTCGAAATGGATCAGGGCGCGCCCTTTCGCACCTACTCAGTGAAGGAGTTTCCGGGCGGCGACGTGTTCTACATGCGCCGCGAGGCCGGCGAGAATCTTGCCAAACTCTACGTTCACGCAGCCGATGCGGAGGAGCCGCGCCTGCTGGTCGATCCGGAGGCTTTCGCGTCCGAGGGCGATGAGCACTATTCCCTGGAGATCTATCAGCCATCCTGGGACGGGCGTTACATTGTCTACGGCCTGGCCCAGGGCGGTTCCGAGGAGACGACCTACCACATTATGGACGTCGCCTCGGGGGACGTGATCGATGCGCCCATCGGCAACATTGAAACCGCATACAACCGGCCGCAGTGGAATGAGGCGGGCGACGGTTTCTACTACAGCCGCCGTCGAGACCTTCCTGAAGACGCACCGGATACGGAGATCTACAAGCAGACGTCGGTACGTTTCCACCGCCTCGGCACCGACCCGGCGAACGATTCCGTGATTGCCGCCTATGGGCTTTCGGAACATCTGCCCCTGCTGGATACGGACTTTCCGAGCATCGTCATTACCCCCGGTTCGGACTATGCGGTGCTGAAGGTCAAACACGGCGATAACCGGGAAATTTCCCTGTTCTCGGCGCCCCGCTCGTCCCTGCTGGGGGACGAGATCCTGTGGTCACGGATCAGCGATGAGAGCGACCTGGTGTCGGATTTCGTCAGTATCGGCGGTTCAATCTACCTGATGACGGCCCTGGAAGCACCGCGCTTCAAGCTGGTGACCACGTCGCTTGCCGAGCCGGACTTCGCGGCGGCGCAGGAGGTAATCGGCGCCGGCGACACGGTGCTGGATGGCCTCAGCGCGGCCCGGGACGCGCTGTACATCAACGTGATGGTGGACGGTGTCGGCGCCGTGCTGCGCTACGTGCCCGGCGAGGAGCCCGAACGGCTTGTCACGCCCCGGGGCGGCTCCGCCTATATCTCGGCCATTTCGCCCATGCTTGAGGGACTGCGCGTGTTTGAAAGCTCCTGGATCCAGGGCGGGATTCGCTATCGCTACGATCCGGCAACGGGGGACTACACCGACGATGGCCTCGTGCCCAAGGGCGCCTTTGACGATATGGAGGGCTTTGTGGCCCGTGAGGTCCTGGTGACGTCACACGATGGCACCCGGGTACCTCTGTCGATTCTCCATCGCGCCGACATCGAGCTGGACGGAACCAATCCGACGATCGTGTACGGCTACGGCTCCTACGGCATCTCCATGGATGTGGGTTTTTCGACAATCCGCATGGGCTGGGTCGAGCGTGGCGGCGTGTTCGCCATCGCCCACGTGCGCGGTGGAGGCGAGTACGGTCAGGAGTGGCACTACGCCGGGCGCATGGAAAACAAACCGAACACCTGGCTGGACCTCATCGCCAGCGCCGAGTATCTCGTTGCCGAGGGCTACACGTCGCCCCGACACATGGCGCCCATGGGCGGCTCCGCCGGGGGGGTGCTCGTCGGGCGGTCGATTACGACCCGGCCCGAGCTGTTTGGCGCGGCCGTGATACAGGTCGGCATGCTCGATGCCATTCGCGCGGAAACCACGACCAACGGCGTTCCCAATATCAAGGAATTCGGCACCGTTACAGAGCGTGAAGGTTTCGCGGGTCTTCTGGAAATGAGTGCCTATCACCAGATTCGGGATGACCAGAGCTACCCGGCAACGCTTCTAACTCACGGATTCAATGATCCGCGGGTGAATCCCTGGATGTCCGGAAAAATGGCCGCCCGGCTTCAGGCGGTCAATGCCGGCGATCCCCCGGTGCTGCTGCGTATAGATTTTGATTCCGGCCACGGCATCGGCTCGACGCGCGAGCAGGTTCTGTCGCAGTACGCAGACATCTACGCCTTCCTGAGAGCGCAGCTCGGTACCGCGGGGGACGGCGCCTAGCCCCAGGCGGCGAACGTTACTCGCCGAAGCGTTCCTTGCACTGGCGCACGATGTCCTGCACGCCTTCCACACTCTGGGGCTGCAGGGCTTCTGTCATTGCTTCAACGCAGCGAATGCGGTCTTCGGAGGGGTCCGAGCCCAGGAGATACATCCCCAGCGCCGTGGCGCCGGCGGTGATCAGCATGGTGGCGAGCAGAACGAATGCAGGCATCAGCGTTCCTCCTCTATACAGATTTCCTGGCCTTCAAAGCGCGCACAGCGCCGGGAGGCGTCCTCGGGCTCTGGCGCCGCCGACGCCACCGCGTCGCTTCCGGGCGCTCCGCTGCCTTCTTCGATACACAGCAGCTCATCGCGAAAGACGGCGCAGCGTTTCACGGCACCGTTTTCCCCGGCTTCCTCTACCACCTGCGCCCGCTCAGGACGGGGATCGTAGAACGCCAGCATCTGGCGGAATGCGTCGGGCCCGAGGGTGACAATGCCGACCCAGGCGATCAGCTCGAGAACGATCACGACGCCGCCGAACAGCATGATGCGCTTGAACCAGACCATAACTAACCCATAAGTAACGCGCTGCTACTCCAGTATTACCCGGCGGCTATCCCGCACCGATCTTGCCACCGGCTCGAAACGGTCCCCAGCTCGCGCCGTCACCGCCGCGTACCCAAAACTCCCGGCCTCAGCCGTCGCCCAGCACGGCTTCGGCTTCGATCTCGACGAGGTACTCCTCGCCTACGAGTTCGGCCCGAACCAGCGTATTGGCGGGTTGAATCGCTGCAAAACGCTGCCCGTGTACGCGGGACACCGCCTCCCAGTCGTCCATGTTACGGATAAAGATGCGCGTGCGGACAACGCTCTCCAAATCGCCGCCCAGGCTCTGCAGCGCACCCTCGATCTTATCGATCACATAGTGCGTCTGCGCGGTGGGGTCGCCGGGACCGACGACGCGATCGCCGTGCGTTGCCGTCGTTCCCGATACGCAGATGCGGTTGCCGTGGCGTACGGCCCGGGCAAAGCCGGCGAGGTCCTCCCAGATCGTGCCGCTCAAGGCTAAAGTCTGGCCCCGGCTCCCGCTTTTCGTGGGGTAGGGCGGCGGGAGGCTATCGATGTGATGGCTGAGATCTCCGGAGGCCGTGAGAAAGGGTGGCTTGCGGTACTCATCGCCACAGTCGCCGGGTATGGGCGTCATTGCGGCCAGCGCCTCGCGAATCTGGCGGTGGGCGTCCTCGTCGAGGGCCACATCGAGAAGCCGTCGGTTACTGTCGATATGCTCGCTCAGTCCCAGGCGGGCACCGATGATGACGGAGCCCACGGCCTTCTGCTCAAGAATGAAGCGGCTGGCCACGTTCGCCATCGACAGGTCGAGGCGCTCCGCGGTAGCGCCAAGAACGCGCAGTAGGTTCTGGTACGGGGCCCAGCCCCCGGCGCTATCGATATAGCGCTTGTATTTCATCTGCGACCAGGTCTCGAGCTTCTCGATCGCGGGCTCCGGTTGCGCAAGCCAGCGCTCGCTGAGGAATCCGCCGGCGAGCGTGCCGAAGGCAAGCAGTTTCACGCCGCGTTCATCGCAGAGCTCCGCCATGGCGCCCGCGGCGCGCTGATCGAGGAGCGAGTAGCAGATCTGGTTGGAGACGATTTCGATGCCCGCTGCGAGCACCACGCGTAAATGCGCCGTATCGAAGTTGGTCACACCCAGGTTTGCGATCAGGCCCTCTTCCTTCAGTTCCTGCAAATAGAGTAGATCGTCGAGATAGCTGGGGTCGGCGTAGTTCCAGGCGTGGTACTGCAGCAGATCGAGGCTCTCGGTCTGCAGCCGCGTCCGCGCGCGCTCCACGGCCTCGCGCACCGTCGCGCGGCTGGCGCCGCCGGGCTTCGGGACCCACTTGGTCAGGCGCTGTACGCTGCGCGTAGCGGCGTAGCGGGTGGCGTAGATGCCGGCAATCTCCTCGGAAGAGCCGTAGTGATCCGCCATGTCAAAGGTGCTGAGGCCGGCGTCAACGTAGGGATCCATGCTCTGCGCGGCGGCGTCGAGATCCACGCTGCGGTCGTCGCGCTCCATGTCGGCGATCTGCCAGAGACCGGTGATGACCCGGGAAACGCTGAGCCCGGGAGCCAGGTCGATACGGTGTGCTTGCGGCGTGCTGTCCTGCATGGGTTATCCAATACAACGAGAGGGAGTGAAGTCCTGGTGCGTGATCCGTCGGCGCCAGGGTTGGGGCCTGTGCCCCGGGCGTCCTATTCCGGCGGCAGTTCGTGAAACAGCGCCTGCGTGTCGGTGCCCGCGCGGCGCAGCTTCCCATACTCTCGGTAGTAAATCGCGCTGCCCAGGAGCATCACGATCAACCATACCCAGGTCGAGTGAAAGTACCACGCGCCGACGTCCGCGGTGAGATCGCGATACACGTGAACGATGAGAAAGCCTCCGAGGAACAGCATGCCCAGGGTCGCCAGGAAGCGGCGCAGCTTTGGGGCCTGAAGGACGCTGATGCGTTCGGCGAGGGCAGGATTGCGGCGCGGCAGGCTGATCACGGTGATGCACATCAGCAGGAAGTTCACCAGCATCGACGTGACCATGATGTCGATGCCCAGAAAGAAATCGCCGGCGAAGTGGCTGCCCAGGATGCCGACGCTGGCCATGGCACCGGAGAGGAGAATCGCGGTTTGCGGCGTGTGGCGCCGGGGATGAACGCGCGCGATGGCGCGGGGAAAGATGCCGTCGCCGGCCCAGGCAAACATGAGTCGCGACACCGCAAGCAACATGGCCGGGAGGTCGTTGATCAGGGCGATGGCCGCCCCGGCCACGATGGCGGCGCCCCAGGCGGTCGGCAGCAGGTAGGCGAACAGGCCGGGCGCCGTGACGTCGCGCTGCGCGGCTTCCGCGGCGACAAAGGACCAGGGTACAGCGTGATATACGGCCGCGGTGAATACGAAGTAATAGCTGCCGACGCCCAGCACTGCGATGGCGATAGCCAGGGGCAGGTTCCGGCCCGGGTTGCGTGCTTCGCCGCCCGCCTGCGCGATGGCATCGAAGCCTATGAAACTTGAAAAAAGAATGGCCGCGGCGGCGAGGAAATTACCCATCGTCAGACCGCCGACGTCCGCCTCCGGGAGGCCGCGTCCTTCCCGGGTCATGAGCGCGGCGGCAAAGTCGCTGTGATCAAAGCTGAAGCCGGTAACGATGACAATGCCCCCCAGCGCAAACATCAGCAGCATCAGGGGTATCAACGTTCGTTCGTAATAGCGCGCTCCCAGCAGATTCACGCCGACGAACAGCCACAGCAATAGCAGGGCCAGTCCCACCCGCACCGCTCCCGTATCCAGCGCCTCGGCCACGCCCCCCCAGGCCAGGGCCACGGCGATGTCGCGCAGGAAGGGAACGATGACGTAGGAAATCACGCCGATAACGATTGACAGGCCAAACCACTGGGAGAAGCTTGCAACGAAACCCAGGTAGGGATTCAGTCCCCGACTCGCATAGAGATAGCTGCCACCGGCCCGGGGCATCGCGGACGCCAGCACGGCGTAGGCGAGGGCCGCCAGAAGCGCGGGCACGGCCGCGAACAGGAACGCCGGCAGTACCCAGGGCCCGATACCGGGCACGCTGCGCTGGATCATGAACGGCACCACATAGACCGAGGCGCCGAGCATCGAGCAGATACCCGTAGCCGCCAGTCCCACAAGGCCCAGCTGGCGGCTGAGACCCGCGTCCGCGCTGTTCTGTGAGGCATCCATGGGCTAGGGGCGCTGCCAGCCGTAGTCGCGGGCCATCTTGCTGTAGCGTTCGATGCGGCTATCGACGCGGTTCTCGGTCTGCTCCGCGCAGTCGCCGATGATGGGCAGGGACCGGAACAGCGCGCTGTCCGGATCGACGACGAAGCGCGCGTCATCCGGCACGATGATGCGCGTCGGCTGCGGCCCCATGGTCAGGCGCCGGCGCTCCTCGTTGATGGCCACGGTAACCGGCATGGGAAAAGGACGGTCACTGCTCAATTCCCAGGTCAAAAGGGCCTCGCCGTCGCCGCGCTCCACCGCGAGCACGGGCATGGCCCCGTCGTAGAGGATGCCTTCCACGAGCCAGCGCAGCTCCTCACCCGCTTCATCCGACATGATGCGAATGAAGTCGTCCGTGGAGCGGTAGCGCGCCTGGATTGGATAGCTCAGATCCCAGGGTTCCGCCGTGTCGTAGAGCAGGCGGCGCGTACCGCGCCAGAAAGCTGTCTCGCCGATGTGCCTGCGTACCGTGTGCAGCAGCCAGGCGCCTTTGGTGTAGATGTCGCGGTTGTCGAAGGCTTCTCCCACGTCCGCCACCGCCGGGTCGACGACGGCCGCGCAGTTCGCGTTGCTGGTGTATGCGCCGTACAGATGGTCGAAGTAGCCCAGGGAGCCCATGGTCTCCTCGGCGTACACGGCCTGCATGTAGGCGGCGTAGCCTTCGTGGAGCCAGGCGTCTTCGGGGCCCTCATGAGTCATGATATTGCCGAACCACTCGTGGGCGAGCTCGTGGTGCAGGAGCCAGTCGTAGCCGTAGCGACCGCGAGCGTACTGCTCTCCGTAACCGTTGATGGTCTGATGCTCCATACCGAGATGGGGCGTTTCTACGAAGCCGGCTTTCTCGTCACCCCAGGGGTAGGGCCCGAGGAGTCGCTCGAAGAATTCCAGGTCCGGTACTACGTCGCTCTCGACAAGGGCCTCGGCCTTGTCCGCGTTTTTTTCAAGGGCCCAGAACTCCACCGCAAAGCGGGTTCCGTTGATTCCCCGGTACTGCCGTCGAACGCGCTCAAAGGGTCCGCCGTTGATCGCTACCGCGTAGCCCGTGTAGGGGTGACGGGATTCCCAGTGCCAGGTTTTCCAGCCCTCCTGTGCATCTTCAACGCGCGCCAGTCTGCCGATGGAGGCAACGCTGATGGAATCGGGCGCGGTGATGGATACGGCAATACCTGAATCCGGCTTGTCGGCATAGCTGTCTTTGCAGGGCCACCACAAATCGCAGCCTTCGGTCTGTACGGCGGTGGCAAACCACGGTTTGCCGTCCACCTCGGACCATACGAAGCCGCCGTGCCAGGGCGGAACCAGGGCGACGTGCGGTTTGCCGCTGTATTCGACGACCACCGTCGCGCGTTCCCCCGCGGCCATGGGATTGGCCAGGTCGATGCGAAAGCGATCGCCGTTGCGCACGACGGCCAGATCGTCGTCGCCGCTGTTCACGCGATCAACCGTGAGATCGGGATCGAGGTCCAGCTCGATCGAATGCAGATTCTCAAGGGCGAGGAAGTCGACCGTGACGCTGCCATCGATGGCGTGGTCGCTGGGCATCACGCGCAGGTTGAGGTGGTAGCGCTGGACATCGTAGTTCGCCTGCAGGGGCGGCAGGGCGCGGCCCGTGCGCGCCGTCGCCGGATCGAGATCGTCCTCGAACGGAGTCCCGCGCACAAAGGAGTCAATGGCGGCCACGATGTCGGGATCGAGAGGCGTTTCGTTGCTCGGCTTTGCCCGCGCGTCGGCCCGTGCCGGCGCCTTCAGGTGGCGGTCGAAAAACTCGACCATGCGTGAGAAAACGTGGCGATCGTAGGGCGGCTCTCGGCGCCAGCCGTGCGTTGCTCCGGGCAGGAAGGCCGTTTCGATAGGCTTGCCGGCGCGGATAAAGGCATCCGCAAGCGATGCTACCGTCTTGAACGGCACCACCTGATCCTGCATGCCGTGCACCAGGAGCAGCGCGTCCTCCAGGTTGGCGACCAGGTCTTCGGCGCGACGCTCGAAGATGCCTGAACCGTCACCGGGACGGCGGACGATGGCGACATCGTCGGTGCCAAAAAAATAGGGATCGACAGCGGAGGCCGCGCCCACGCCCGCGGCAAAGAGCCCGGGTTTTTTCAGCAGGGTGTACACTGTAAGCGTGCCGCCATAGCTGCTGCCCCAGATGCCCAGGCGATCGCCATCGACGTAGGGCAGGCCCTTGAGATGCTCCACGGCATCCTCAATGTCTTCGATATCGCCGCCAGCGAAGTCGTTCAGAAAGGCCTCGCGGAAGTCGCGGCCGTAGCCTGTGCTGCCGCGCACATCGACCTGGACAACCAGATAGCCGCGCTGCGTGAGCGCCTGCTGCATGAGCGTGTAGGCCGCGCCCCAGCGATTGCGCACCGTGTTGGAATACATGGGTCCAAAGAGCACGGGATAGCGTCGCGTTTCGTCGAAGTCCGCGGGGACGGAGAGGCGGATAGCCAGAGCGGGTCGCTCATCCGTTGCCGGGACGCTGAGATAGCGAACCTGGGCTAGGGCAAAATCGCCGAAGGCATCCGTCGTGGACTGCGTTACCCGCCGCAGCTCGCGCTCGCCGGCGGCGAGCATGTACAGCTCCGGCGGTGAACGATCATCGCTGCGCAGCATAGCGACAGCACCGCCCGAGGGTGCCGGGTAGGCCGTGTGATGACCGGGCTGGGTTGTCAGGTATTCCGGGGCGCCCACTTCCGCTCCCGGGCGCCTGCGCATGATGTGCTGCTCCGCGGGCCGACCGGCCGTCGTTTCGTAGATCAGAGTTCCGTTGCCCGTAATTTTCGGCGGACCGAGCACGTCATAGTCCGGATCGTCCAGGCGCTGGAGCTGTGCGCCGGCCTGCGCGGGCAGACGGTACAGCCCGTAGTAATCCTGGTGGTCGCTGAGCACAACGATGTCGCGACCATTGGCCGCCCAGCGCGCGGCGAAGCGCGTGTAAATACGGGAATCGCGGCGACTCTCCCAGATCAGCTCCGGCGTCGACTCTCCGCTGCGGAGCACGTAGAGCCGTCGCAGCGTATTAGTGTCGGAAGCGACATCGATGAGCAGGTCGTTGCTCGCCGACCAGGCGAAGCCAACGATCTGGTGGCTCTGGGGGTCGTCGAGCTCGAGCAGGCGGAGGCGGCCGTCGGACGGGTCAAGCAGTCCCACGCGGCGGGCTTCGTTGCTATCTCCCGGATAGCCGCGCCGAACCGGATTGGGGTTTGTCTCATCCGCCAGGTAATTGGGAAAGGGCACGCTGCGCATGCGTCGGCGGTCAACGTGGTGCACGGCGATAAGGCCACCGTCCGGGGACCAGGCGTAGGTGGGACCGCCCCAGATCCCGGGTCCGATTTCCCGTTCCGGGCGACTGTAGCGCGCCGTCGGCGGAACGGAGAGAGGTGCAATGCCCACCCGGCTTAAGGTCCTGGTCGTGGAGCTTTCAAGATCGATGAGCACGAGATCGCCCGCGAGCAGGAAGCTGGCGCTGCGACCATCGGGCGCCAGACCCAGATCGTGTGCTCCCGGTGCCACCTCGGAAACCAGGCTTCGCGTACCGCCATCCAGCTTGAGGCTCCACAGCTTGCTCTCACTGAGAAGCAGAAAGCCGGAGCCATCCTCAAGCCACACAAATTCGCTGACGCCGGCGGCAACGCCCTCCTCGGCGCGGCGCAGGTTGGCGCCATCCGCATCGACGAGCCACAGCGAGCGCGCTCCGGCTCCGGGGCGGGCCCAGCGGAACGCCAGGGTCGTACCGTCCGGCGACCATTTCAGGGTGGAAGGCGGAGTGCCGAAGAGTCCTGGAGATTCGAAAAGCGCTTCTATCGGCAGGGGTGTGGCGCCGCGAGCCGGCACTGTGGCAAGCGTCAGGAGTAAGAGCGCGGCAAGCATACGGGTTCCCGCATAACAGACACGCGCGAGCCTGCTGCATCGGTAGGGGTTAGCGGTGACGAACATCATGGGGAGACGACTGGGTTCTTAGGTGAGGCCGCGTAGCTTACCGAAAAAGCGTCGCGTTTATAGATTGCTTCGGTCTCTTATAGGCGCCGCGCTAAAGCCCGGGCGGGATGCAGGGTTTTCGCCGGCTCGGGAAAGCCCGCGGCCTCAGGTAAGATCGCGGTCCCAGCACGGTGGCATCGCAGTAAGCGGGAGATGGCATGCTCAAGTTTTTCTACAACGCAGCCCCCAATCCGATGAAGGTGGCCTTGTTTCTCGAAGAGTCGGGGCTTGAGTACGAACCCCTGCCCGTCGACAGCAAGCGGGGGGATCAGCATACGTCGACCTTCAAGGCCATCAACCCCAATGCGAAGGTCCCGGCGATCATCGATGAGGGTCACGCGGTCTTCGACAGCAACGCCATTCTTCTCTATCTCGCGGAAAAGACGGGGCAGTTTCTGCCCCCGGACGATGCTGAATCGCGCGCCGGTCTCCTTTCCTGGCTGATGTTTGTAGCCTCGGGTGTCGGGCCCTATTCCGGGCAGGCGGTGCACTTTCGCAACTTCGCCCCGGAAATCGTGCCCTACGCCATCAAGCGCTACGACTTCGAAGCCCGGCGTCACTGGCAGATTGTGGACGACCGGCTGGCTCGGCATCCGTACATGCTTGGCGAGCAATACACGATCGTGGACATGGCCGTGTGGGGCTGGGGTGATCGCCTTACCTACATGCTCGCCGACGACAACATCATGGAGCGCTACCCGAATCTGGATCGCCTCATGCAGGAGATCGACGCCCGTCCCGCGGCGGAGCGCGCCAAGTCCCTGGCTCAGCGCTATGCCTTCAAAACGGAGATGGACGAAGAAGCGATGCGCTTCATGTACCCGCAGATCTTCGCTGCCGACCCGGTGCTTTGAGCGATCTGGTCGGCAAAACCGTCGTTGTCACCGGCGCCGGTTCGGGCATCGGCCGCGCCATCGCGACACGCTTTGCCGAAGACGGCGCAGCCGTCGCCTGTGCGGATGTAGATCTTGCGTCCGCCCGGGAGACGGCGGCGCAGCTTCAGCGCGCATCGGGTACCGCCTTCGCCGTTGAGGTGGATATCGCGGATGAGGAGTCGGTGACGTCCATGGTCGAGACCGTGGTCGCCGAAACCGGGCGCATCGACAGCGTGGCGGCCAATGCCGGGGTCATGGTCGAAGGCGACATCCTGTCGCTGTCCCTCGAAGACTGGCGCCGGGCGCTGGAGATCAATGCGACGGGCGCTTTCCTGACCGCGCGCGCCACGCTGCCCAGGCTTCTGGAAAGCGGCGCCGGTGCCCTGGTCTTTACGACGTCCACCGTGGCTCTCTCCGGGATGAAAGGCGTGGCGGCGTACACGGCGGCAAAGGGCGCCATCGCCGCCCTGACCCGGCAGATCGCCGCGGACTTTGCAGACAAAGGCGTGCGCGCCAATGCGGTGGCGCCGGGGGCCGTGCGCACGCCGCTCTCCGAGTCCCAGTTCCGCGCCCGGGCCCGGGACGATGCCCACTTCGATGAACTGCTCGAGCAGGTTATTGGCCGCTACCCCATCGGTCGCTGGGGCGAGGCGCGGGAGATCGCCGAGGTAGTGCACTTCCTGGGATCACCGCGCTCAGCCTGGATGACGGGTCAGATTCTCCCCGTCGACGGTGGCCTGCTGGAGCTTCGTTAGGGCCCTCCGTGGTTATGGGCGTTCGTCGGCACCAGAAGAAGACCGGGGCTAAGGTGTTTGGGCAAAATCTGGAGATTGTCGCGGCCACAGGCAGACGGCTTCGCGTTATGCTGCGGCGCCGACCGGGACCGGCACTACCGCACTGGCTTGACCCTCAACGCCCGACCGCGTCGGGCTTGTGCGGTTGTTACCACTTTCACTAAAAGAACGATCGGAGCTGCATTCATGCGATTCCCCGCCAAGTATCACGCTTCAAAATGCGGCGCCATCGCCGGCCTCGCCTTCCTCCTTAACGCATCAACCATCTTCGCGGCTAAAGAGAGCGCCCTTGACTCGGTCATTGACGGTCTGGAACTGCGCGCCATCGGACCGGCCATGATGGGCGGGCGTATCGCCGATATCGCGATTCACCCGGCGCGTCCGGCGACCTGGTATATCGGCGTGGGTTCCGGCGGTGTATGGAAGACGGAAAACGCGGGCATCACCTTCACACCGGTTTTCGACGATCAGCCGAGCTATTCGGTGGGCGAGGTGACGCTCGACCCATCCAATCCTGATGTGGTCTGGGTGGGCACCGGCGAGAATGTCAGCGGTCGCCATGTAGCTTGGGGAGACGGCGTCTATCGCAGCCGCGACGGCGGTCTGAGCTGGGAAAACATGGGCTTGGAGCGCTCTGAACACATCGGCCGCATCCTCATTCACCCGGAAGATTCCGACACGATCCTCGTCGCCGCCGAAGGGCCGCTGTGGTCGTCCGGAGGCGAGCGCGGTGTGTACCGGAGCACTGACGGCGGCACGAGTTGGACGCAGGTTCTGGCCGTAGACGAGAATACCGGTGCCACCGACCTCGAGTTCCATCCCGACGATCCCGGGGTCGTCTATGCCGCTACCTATGAGCGTCGGCGCACCGTCTGGTCCTTCCACGCCGGCGGCGCGGGATCGGGAATCTGGAAGTCCAGCGACGGCGGTGCAAGCTGGCGCGAGGTCACCCGGGGACTGCCCTCAGCGGACGACGACGTCGAGATCGGCAAGATCGGCCTCGCCGTTACGCCCGCGGATGCGGATCGCGTGTACGCGACGATCGAAGCCAGCGATGGCAGGCAGGGCTTCTACGTGAGCACGGATCGCGGTGAGAGTTGGACCCGGCGCAACGAATACATCTCCGGGGGTACGGGGCCGCACTACTATCAGGAAATCGAAGCCTCACCGACGGAGGCCGACCGCGTCTACCAGATGGACGTGTTCATGCGCACGACCAGCGACGGCGGCCACAGCTTCTCGATCCTGGAAACCGGCCGCGACAAACACAGCGACAATCACGCGCTGTGGATCGACCCCGAGCAGGCCGGGCACCTCCTCGCGGGCACCGATGGAGGCCTGTACGAATCCTTCGACAACGGCCAGCGCTGGCGTCATTTCCCGAATCTGCCGATCTCGCAGTTCTACAAGGTGGCGGTTAGCGATCACAGCCCCTACTACAACGTGCTGGTGGGCGCCCAGGATCTGGGTACGCTGCTTGGGCCGGTAAGAACGCTCAATGAGGAAGGCGTCCGCAACCAGGACTGGCTCGTACCCTACGGCGCCGACGGTTACGGCGTTGCCTTCGATCCCTTCGATCTCGATGTGCTCTACCAAATGAGCCAGAACGGAAACCTCGTGCGCTACCACGTCCCCAGCGGTGAAAACGTTTCTATACGGCCTCAGCCGGCGCCGGGTGATGCACCGGAGCGCTGGAACTGGGACGCGCCGCTCTTCACCAGTCCCCACCGAAGCGGGCGCATCTACTACGGCTCGCAGCGGCTCTGGCGCAGCGACGACCGCGGCAGCAGTTGGACGGCGATCAGCGGCGACCTCACCCTCGGCACCAACCGTTTCGAACTGCCCGTCGGCGATCGCGTGCGCAGCACCGACGCGCTCTGGGACCTGGGCGCCATGTCGCGCTATGCGGCGCTCACCGGGATCGCCGAATCTCCGTTGCAGGCGGGGCGCCTCTGGGTGGGCAGCGATGACGGTCTGGTGCATACCAGTGCCGACGGCGGCGAGAGCTGGCAGACGGTGACCCCGCCTCAGTTGCCCGAGCTCGCCTTCATCAACGCGGTCGTTGCGTCCCAGCACACGGCGGACGGCGCTTTTGTGATCGCCGACAACCACAAGACCGGCGACTACCGCCCCATGATCTTTGCCACGCAGAACGGTGGCAAAAGCTGGCGGGACATTTCCGGCGATCTCCCCAACGGTGTCCTCACCTGGTCTCTGGCACAGGACGATGTGGAAGCCGGACTCCTCTTTCTCGCCGCCGAAAACGGCATTTACGTCAGCCTCAACGGCGGGACGCAGTGGAACCGCTTTACCGCGGGCGTTCCCACGGTTTCCTTTCGCGACCTGAAGCTGCAGCGTCGCGACGATGACCTGGTGGCCGCGAGCTTTGGCCGCGGTGTGTATGTTCTGGACGACTATGTGCCGCTGCGGGCCATGGCGGCCGATCTGCGCAGCGGCGGTGACGGTCTGCCCGGTGACGGTCCGGCGACGCTCTTCCCGACACGCGATGCCTGGTGGTACCTCCCCTCGCGTCCCGGTCAGGCCCGCGGCCAGCCGTCCCAGGGCAGCGACGCCTGGCGCGCGCCCAATCCCCAGCCCGGCGCCGTGTTTACCGTGCACCTTGATGAAGTGAAACAGTCCGCGAGGGACGACAGACGAGACGCGGAGCGAGAAATCGCGGCCCGCGGGGACGATGTTCCCTTCCCCGGCTGGGAAACCCTTGCGGCGGAACCTCATGCATCTGAGCCGCGTTATTTCCTGGAGATCGCCGGCGCGGACGGCGCGATCATCCGGCGCATGTCCGTAGCCGCCGAGTCCGGAACCCAGCGCATCGCCTGGGACATGCGGGGCGCTGCACCGGATGCCATCGATCTTGAGGTGCCGGGTTTCCGGCCGCCCTGGCTGTCTGATCCACAGGGCCCCCTGGCCGCGCCGGGCCGCTACACGGCGCGCCTGCTTGAGGTCAGCTCCAGCGGGGTCACGCCTCTGGGCCAGCCCCAGTCCTTCTCCCTGGTGACTTTGGAAAACATGTCGGCGGGCTCGGACCCCGACGCGGCCGCGGCTTTCCAGGCGGAGGTTACCCGGCTACAGCGCCGCCTCGCCGCGGTGGATGGCAGCCTAGAGGACTTCGAGGCACGTCTTCCCTACCTCCGCGCGGCCCTGGATGCCGCCCCGGGCGCTGATCCGAACTTGTATTTGCGCGTCGATGCTGCCGGAGCTGAGCTTGCCGCGCTGCGAGAATCGCTGCGCGGAAACGCCGCGCGCCGGCGCTTGAGCGAGTTCACGGTGCACGGTGTCGCGGACCGCATAAGCTTCGCGGCGACGGCGCTTAACTCGCGCATGCCACCGACAATCCAGCAGCGCGAGAGCGCGCGGCTGGGTGCCGAAGGCTTAACGGGCTTGGAGGCACGCACGGCAGCGCTGCGGGACGACACGCTGGGATCGCTGGAGGCCGCGCTGCAGGCGGCTGGTGCCCCCTGGGTGCCCGGGCAGGATGTCGGCCACTAGGGAGCCGACTGCCCCGGAGCATGGGCTCCTAGAAAAAGCAGTCAATCAGCGCGGCTGAGCCGAGCCAGTCGCGCAGCGACTGCTGCGCCTGCGCGTCGAGTTCCGCTTCGATGCGGTCGGCAATCATGCGGCGCGACTGCTCGATGTAGGGTCGGGCCAGGTAACTCACGTCCTCCCCGTACATGGGTACGACGAACGCCCTGGCGCCCTTGCTCAGAGCCTGGCGGTTGCCGATCGAGAACGCGGCGTAGGTGTTCGCCATTTCTTCGCGCACAAACGCCGAGAAAGCGTTTTCCCCGAGGTCTTCCAGCTCGCCGTCCCCCGGCCAGTTGTCAGCCTTTTCGCAGCACCATTCCAGGACGCGCGGATAGTGCCCCTCGAGCGCCTTCCTGGGCGCCGGGTCGTATAGAAAGTGCGCGCGCAGTCCCGCCAGGACGATACAGTCCACCGCGGTCGGGCGATTACCCAGAAGAAAGGTCGTCGTAGCCAACTGTTCCTCGGCGGCCGCCATGATGCGATGATATTCCTCCTCGGCGGCGCGCTGCTGAATCTCCGAGCTCACTCCCGTGGCCCGGCAGACCTTTCCGCCCCAGGTGACCAGCGCCTGCGCGGCCTCGCGATCACCGTGGGCCGCGTCCATCGACAGCAGTTCATGGTTCTCCCGATAATTCCAGCGCCAATGGACGGTCGTGCGCGCGATCCACTCATCGAAGTACTCTTCGAGGATCTGTACCCGAATACCGTCCGCACCCGCGGGGAAGAGCCGGCGCTGCGGATTGCGGCCGTCGAGAAGCTGCAGGAGTGGGGTTGTATCCGCGATCATCCAGTTCTCCGGCGTGTGCAGGACGGGGATCTGGTGTGTGCCGGAGCGCAGGCGAAGCTCGTCTGCGTTCTCCGCCGTCTTGTCCCTGTATTCCCAGGGCAGCTGGTGAAAGTGCAGGGCGGCCGTGAGCTTGTGCGTGAAGTAGCTTCGCTGCCAGCCGTAGACCACATAGCGGTCGGGGCGGGAAAGAGCGGCCGGCGTGGCGTTTTTTGCAGGTGTGAACATCAGGGCTCCGGTGTGGTCCTGAACGCGTCAGCCGCCAGTGTCACGCAGTATTTGACACTGTGTCAAATACTGCGGTACATCGTTGTAAGGGAGGACGCTCATGCGACCCAGACAATTTGACGAGGACGCACTGCTCGCAGCGGCTTTTGATCTGTTCTGGCGCCGCGGGGTGCGAGCCACGACGATGGCGGATCTCGCCCATGCGACCGGAGTGCGACGCGGAAGCCTCTACAACGCCTACGGCGACAAAGAGTCGATCTTCCTCGCCGCCTACGCGCACTACGCGGATGGCTACCTTGGCAGCGTCGAAGCCGCGATGGCCCGGGGCTGCCTGCGCGATCGACTGCTGGCATTCTGCGATGTGTCCATTGCGAACTTTTGCCAAGGCCTGCCGCCGCGCGGTTGCCCGACAACGCGAGGCCTGATGGAGGTTGCGGAACACAATCGTGAGGGTCTGGGTGAGCGTGCGCAGCAGGCCTTCGCCGACCTGATTTCCCGCGTACTGTCGCTCGTGGAAAGCGCATTCCGGGAGGCCGCATCCTCCGGCGAATTTGGCGGTGACCCGGGGCTCGCCGCCGGGCAGCTCGTCGCCACCGTCCGCGGCCTCGTAGTTCTGCAGCGCGCGGACGTAGATGAGCGCCGCTTGCGCGAGATTGCGGCGCATTGCGTGACTTCGATCCTGCCGGAGAGCCAATAGGCATGTCGCGAGGCGATAGCAAAAGCAAAAAGAGTCGGGGCGCCAAAGCATTCCGCCAGGGTGGCCCGGGTACGGGATTGTCCCGTCGCCAGGTTGGTTTCTTCCCCTCGGTGTCCGACCCCGAAACCTTGCCGGGCGTGATGCCCGGCGCCGCGCCGCCCGGTCCGCCTTAAGGCGGCGCTGTCGCTTCCTCGCTGTTCGGATCCGGCGCCGAGATGATCCAGCGCATGATGGTTTGCGCCGCGGCTGCCGTCACCGCGTGCGGCCCGTCGAACGCGTGGTAGGTGACGTCGTACCCCGCTTCGCTCAGACCCGGTGCCAGGACGTGTCGCGAATGCCATTCGGGGTAGACGTTGTCGTTGCGACCGTGGGCGACCAGGATGCGTGGCTGGCCCTGGGCCGGTCCCGGCGGCCTCAGGCGCCAGGGCGATACGGCCACGATATGGCGGAACAGGTCGCCGTTGCTCCGCCCGATCGCCAGCGCGTAAGAAGCTCCGTCGGAGAGGCCGCCAAGGGTAATCCGCTGCGGGTCGATGTGGACCCGCTCGGCCGTGTAGCGCAGCGCCTTTTCAATGAAGTTAGGGTCCGGGCCAAAGGGACTGTCAATGCCGTCCCAGGTGTTGTGGCGAGAATCCGGTGCCAGAACCACGACGCCAAACTCATCCGCCGCGGGAAACAGGGTTTTTGCGTCCTTCGCGCTTCCACCGCCGCCGTGCAGCCAGATCAGCAGTGGCGTCGGCACCGCCGCGGATGATCGATAGCCAGAAGGGATGTGGAGAAGCCCGTCGCGCCACTGAAATCCCCGGTTGATGAACAGCGTCGCGCCGAGCTGCAGCTCATGGGTCCCGATTTGCGGCTCCAGCGTCGGAGTTGTCGCTTGAAACTCGACGGTGTACTTGGTGTCCGCGGGATTGCACGCCGCAAGCAGCAGAAGCAGTAGCAGCGCGCCGCACGCTGAGGCAGGGGACAATTCTGCCATCGGGCCCCGTTTCATAGCGCTTTTCTATCTTGGGTTCAGATTCAGATTCAGCCTTCCGCGAGCGAGTCGAGGATTTCCGCTCGCAGACGGCTCGCGAGGAGGTGCCTGGGGTCAAGCCTAAGGGCTTTCTCGATCTGCTGTCGAGCAACTTCCAGCTCGCCGCGCTGCTGTGCAAGGAAAGCCCGAAGGTAATAGGGCTGGGGGGCATCCGGGTCATTGAGCCGGGCCGCGAAATCGTCTGCCATGGCGGCGGCTCTCTCGTGGTTTCCAAGCTCGGCTTCAAACCACGCCGGGAAGTAGCTGAAGTAAAGCGGTGTATCGACTGCGCCGCGCAGATCCTCGACCACCCGCAGGGCCGCTTCGGCTCCTTCCAGGGCATGGACCCACTCCATATACTCGATGATCACCGACCATTCTCGCGGCGAGCTATCGAGGAACCGCCGGTAGTCGGCCACTGCGCGACGCGCCATCGCCCGCCGATCATCGGCGCTTGCGGTGTATCCGGCCTCGCGCCGGGCAAACAGTTCCAGGGTGCGCTGGTAGGTGTGGAGAAGGAGCTGCCCCTGTTCATCCACGGCGTCGTTTCGGCTATGCACGACAGCGTACAGGCGATCGCGCTCGGCTGAATCCGCTGTGATCCGCGCGAGAACGGATTGCGCCAGGAGGAAATCGGGATCTGCTGCGACGGCCTCCCGATACAGACGCTCGGCCTCGGTCCAGCGTCCGAAGCGCAGAATTTCGATCCAGCCCTGCCGATAGAGCATCAAAGCTTCCCCGGACGCGCCGCCGAAGTCGTACAGTCCCTCGCCGGCCTGATCCCGACCCTCGGGAGGCGCGCTCCCAAGCGATGCGGCGCAAAGGAGGAGCGCCGCAGCCGGGAAAAGGGACAACAGCTTCACTTCAATGTTCGGCACGCAGTGCCGTGAGAACCTCCTGCCAGATCTGGGGATTGAAACCCATGCCGAGATGCGCCGCGTCCACCTCTACGTGGGTGACGCCCGGGCTGAAGTGATCTATCGCCGCCTGCCATCCGACTATGCCGTCCGTCTTGCTGAAAATCGCGGTGATGGGCTGTGTGATGGGACGGCTTTCGCGCCGTGCAATTTCCTCTTCGATCCAGTCCAGATCCTGCCCGGAGCGACCGAAGAACGAGGAGACGGCCGTGTATTTCGGGCCGCCAACGATTGGCGATCCCATGGTTATCACACGTTCTACCGCCTCAGGCATATCCCGCGCGACTTCCCGAGCCACGTAGCCACCGAGGCTCCAACCGATAAGCGCGATCTGCCTGCCCGTCTCCCGGTGACGCTTCTGAACCTGCTCATAGAAGCGATCGATCAGGAACGGCACACCGGCTTCGCCCTGGTAATCCGTCCGATGTTCGAACTGCCAGCGCTCCGAGAGATCTTCCTGGGAATGGGGCATGTCGGTGCCGGCGAGATTGGTACCCAGTCCCCAGCCTTCCGCCGCGAAGCCCTTGCGCTTGAGAAAACGGCGCAGGGGCAGCGTGTAGCGGTCTCCGGATCCGAAACCCGGCACAACGATGACCAGTGTGTCCTGCATCTCCGCGCGTTTGCCCAGGCTGGCGGCGACCAGAGGTGGCAGCATGCGGGCCGCATCCAGGGCGGCTCGGGATTCGAGGAGAAACAGCGATCGGCTCGGGGGTGTGAGTTCGCTTGTAAGTGGGTTCATTTTGTTACGTCCTGCTTTGATGGATTTCTGGGTCATGATCCGGATCTTCCGCCGACGCCGGCGGCGACCCGGCCTTTGTTTCCGATGCCCTGGTCATCGCAAGGACGGGCCTCGGCTTCGCCCTGGGCAAGGATGTCCGGGTCCATGGTCTTGAGGTGCCGATACATGCCGCGCATCAGGTCCTCGAGGGACTGGAGCTCGCCATTCGAGAACGGTGCGGCCTGCGCGCGAACGAACCGCTCCGCCGCCCGCCGCGCCGAACGAACGCAGCGGCGACCCGTGGGCGTAAGACCACAAAGGAGGGCCCGGCCATCCGATGCGTGGGGGGTCATGCGGATAAGCTCCCGCTCCTCAAGGCGCCGGAGGAGGCCCGTTACGTTCGGGCGTGTCACCAGCAAATGCTCGGCGATGGATTTGGGCATTGCCGCAAGTCCCAGGTGCTCGATCGCCACGAGGGCATCGAACTGACTCGTGGTCAGCTCGAAGTGCTCCAGCATTCGCGCGTAGCGGCGTGCGCACTCTTCGTAGGCCCGCACCACGGCGAACCACGACGAGGTCTCCAGATCACTGCGCTTTTGCCCCTTTCCAGTCCGGGCGTGTTTCATGGATTTTCACAAGTCATTTAGTTAATGCATTAACTAGTTTAACCAATCTACGGGCGTCCGGTCTGTCCGGATTACTTTGCCGGGAAGGCGGTTGCCCCTCGGCTGGAGACGCCAATGCGGTGAGTTGCCATCGTGCTGCGATGGGCTGCAGCGCCGGGCATTGTGCCGTTTGTCGATGCGTCGAATGATTAGGAGACCCGCTCCGGGCCCGCCTGAAGAGCCTTACAACCACAAGGATCCTGACTGTGAAAACCCTCATCCGCCTATGCTTCATCGCCCTGCTGCCCCTCGCAGCGACCGGTTGCATCTACGTCGATGGCAAGCACGCCGATAGCTCCTGGCGCCAGGAACAGCGCATCAATCGCACCGCTATCTCCCGCCTTGAGATCGGCAGCCCCCGCAGCGTCGTTATCGCCGAACTTGGATCTCCGGATGACTCGGAGGCCTTCAATCGGGATGGCGAAGAAATCCGCGTGCTCTTCTATCGGACCCAGCATCGCCATTCCGATGGCGAAACGACCCGCGATGAAACCACACCCCTGGTCTTTGAAAACGGATTGCTCGTCGGTTGGGGCGATGCGGTCTACGCCGACATGCGTCGTTGATTCGCGGCGGCCCGGCGACCAGGACGCCGGTCGAAGACAGTCAGGCTGACTCTTTCAGGCCGGCCTCCTCGGCGAGCGCCGCAACGATAGCGGCCGCCGGCCGTTCCCGCGCCCGTGCCACGCCAGTACCCGCCCAGTAGGCGCCGTAGCCAGTCGCGCCCTTCGCCAGCGCGGCGCTGTTGAGCTGCTTGGCCAGATCGTACGCCACGGGATAGGCCGGCACCGCAAGCTCCGGATAGTTCTCGCTGACCTCAACGAGTCGATTGCGTATGCCCCGGGCACGCCGACCGGAGATCGCGGCGGTCAGTAACGTGTCATCAGCGTCGGCGGCGCGCAGCCGTGAGCGGTAATCCGCATTAGTCGCCGCTTCGGGACACAGCACAAACGCCGTTCCCAGTTGGACGGCGGCAGCACCGAGGTCGAGCATGCGGCGCAGATCGGTGCCGTCCATAATCCCGCCGGCGGCGACGATGGGGAGTTCGGTGCTTGCGAGCAGCGCCGGAACGAGTTCGGCCGTGGTCATCTCCTCATCCTCGCCGGCCACATCGAAATTCCCGCGATGCCCTCCGGCCTCGATACCCTGAGCGATCAGACCGTCGACCCCGGCGTTAACGGCGGCATGTGCCTCAGCGACACTGGTAACCGTTACCAGCGTCAGGCACTCAAGCGCTCGAATCGTCCTCACCGCATCCGCTTCCGGCAGGCCGAAGTGAAAGCTCACCGCTTCCGGTCGCGTGGCCTCAATCAGCGCCAGCGAATCGCCCGATGCGATGAAGCTGGGGTAGACCTCCTGGAGAGCCGCCGGCGCTGGTGCGCCGAGGCTTTGGAAGTCCTCTTCAAAGCGCTCGATCCATGCCCTCTCTACAGCAGTGTCGCGAGTGGCCGGCGGGTGACAAAAGAAGTTCAGATGCAGCGGACCCAAGGTTAGTGCTCGCGCGGCCGCTACCTGCTGCCTGGCGCCATCGACGGTCGCTGCTCCGAGCCCCAGGGCGCCGAGGCCACCGGCGTTGCTTACGGCCGCCGCCAGTTCGGGTGTGCTTACGCCGGCCATGGGCGCTTGGAAAATCGGCCAGCGCAATTCCAGTCGGCGCATGAGTTCGTTCATCCGTGCACCTCTCTGGCGGCTCTTGAGCTCCATAAGGCCTGACTCGATGGGCTTGGCCATCGCGGCCCGGGTAAATTGCCGGTGCTGCGGTCGTTTCCGGTCACTTGTCGCCGAGGTGGGTGTTCAATAGGTCGCTCAGGGTTTCGGCGTCGGCAATCTGGTTTTCCACCGCTCCGCGCAATGTGTGCGCATAGGTGAGTTCCTGATTGACGAGATCGATGAACTCCGCGTGACGAAACCGGGCTAGAACTCTCGCCAGATCACGCGGATCCACCGCTTCGGGATTCTGGGGATCGAAGGGGTAGGTAGCGTTCACGTAGGACGCATAGTCGCTGCGCAGACTCTCGCTGTACTTCTGGAGAAACTGCCTGTTCACATAGTAGCGCACCGTCTCTTTCTTGATCTCGCTGCTACCGAGCAGGCTGAGATTGCCGGTGCTGACGAGGTCCTCGAAGGTCGGGCTGTCACCGAGCAGTTGGCCCCGGCTGCCGACAGCGCCGTAGCTGATCAGACGCAACATTCCGGCATCCTGGGCGTCTTCGATTTTCCCGTAGTAGAGCTGCTTGGCGGTTTCGAGGCCGGCAACCTTTCCATCGTAGCGATCCAGCCAGCCTCCCGCCCGCTGAATGTCGGCTTCGAGGTCGTCCAGGAGTTCGCGGAGGTAAAGCCGCTCAAGAGACGCATCGGCTTCCTGCTGTCGCCAGCTCTCAAGCTGCAACGCAATCAGAATACCGAACACGATCAGCAGCACTTCGCCCAGCGCGTAGGTGAGGTAGCGCCGCAGCTTGTTCTCTTCGAGAAGCGCGTGGCGGATTCGGCGAAACGGTAAAAACACGATGCGTCCTGGGTCGTTGCTGTGCAGTATAGATTGCTACGGACGGGGTGTTACGATCCCGCCAGCCGATAAGCGTACCGCCCATGCACCCTCGCGAGAGTTCAGCCCCGCTCATTGTCTATCTGGACGTGAAGAGCCCGTATGCGCTGGTGGCGTTGCGCCCGACCCTGGACCTGGAGGCCGCCACGAGCGCGTCCTTTGACTGGCGGCCGCTCACGCTCGACATACCCAGCTATCTGGGGTCTGCACAGAAGCGCGACGGTCGCGTTGTGACATCCCGGGGACGCAGCGAGAGGACCTGGAAAGCGATTCGGTACAGCTACGGCGACGCGCGCCGCTACGCGGAGCGCCAGGGGCTGGTACTCAAGGGCACGGAGAAAATCTGGAACTCGCGGATGGCCAACATCGGCATCCTCTGGATGATGCGGACTGCGCGGCCCCGGTTAAGCGCCTATTTGAACGCTGTCTTTCTGCCGTTTTGGCGCCGCGAGCTGGATATCGAAAGCCTGGATACGGTGCAGCAGTGTATCGAGGCGGCGGGTGCGGACTCCCGGGGATTTGCGACTTTTCTCGAAGGAGCCGGGGGAGTGCTGCACGACCGGATGCACGCACAGTTTCACGATCAGGGAATTTTTGGCGTACCGAGCTACGTGCTCGATGGCGAAGTCTTCCACGGTCGTGAGCACCTGCCCTACCTGCGCTGGGTCCTGACCGGCGGTCACGGTACGCCTCCCGATATCGCCTACGAGCTGTAGACTCCCGTGCTTACGATATATATCGATTTCAAGGAAGCCGCCGCATTTCTCGCAGTGGAGCCCACGCTGAGCCTTGCAAAACGCTTCGATCTCGACCTTGTCTGGCGAGCGTATCTCTGCCAGGACCGCGATTTGCCGGATAGGGGAGCCGATCCTGCGGTCGTGCGTTCCCATGAGCAGGCCCGCGCCCGGGCGATACGTTCCACTCATCAGCGTTACGCGACCCTGCGGGGTATCGACCTGCGCTTCCCGGCTGAATGCCACAACACGGATCTCGCTCTGGGTGCGCTGGCTCAACTGTCCGGCGGCGCCCTGCCGTTTGTGCGGCAGGCCTTTGCGGCCTATTGGTCTGAGCATCTGGATCTGAGCCGCCGCGATGTCGTCGAGCGTCTCCTTGATAGAAGCGGGGACAGGGGTCGTGTCGACCTCGATGCAGCGCCCGCCGCTCTCGCTGCGGCGCAGGTCGAGGCCGAAGCCCTGGGCGTCGTGGACGCGCCGGCCTATGCGATCGACGGGCAGCTTTTCATTGGCCGCCAGCACTTGCCGTGGATCGGCGAAATCGCAGGTCGATTGCGCGCGCAGACCTGAGCACGCGCTCGCGCATCACGGCTCCGGGTCTGCGATGCGCTCAAACTCAAGACCGAACGCCTCAACGCCATCGATCCTGCCCGCGGGCGTAAGGGAGAAGCGCGCAAAGCCCGGATTGGCCCAGTCCTCGTGCATCAGCAGAAAAATATCGGCGTGCCACGGGGTGAGGCGATAGGTGCGAACGGACGTGTTCAGGCGCAGACCGTCGCCGTCGCGAAGCAGTTCCAGGGGGCCGCCGCGGGGGCTGTCGTATTGGCCCGCGTAGGCCTCGAGGTCGAGGGACGGTGGCGCGTCCAGCCGCCCCGCCATCGTCTCTGCGCGTTTGCGTTCGCGCTCTTGGGCCCTTGACGTATACAGCGCAGTGACATCCGCAGCCCAGTCACGGCGCTCGCTTTCGTTCCCCTGATCCATGACCGACCAGAGCAGGGCATGGCGCAGTTCCGCACCGCCGCGGTTCGCCAGCATAACCATGCCGCGGCCAGCCTCCCGGTCGAGCCCGACGATCGCCGTTGCCCCGTTCAGGCTGCCCGTGTGGTAGTCGATCTTACGGCCCTGAAAGTCCTGCTGATACCAGCCGAGGCCATAGCTGATCCAGTGGGGATCAGTCAGCTCCACAGTGGGGTAGTAGTCCCGCCGGGATACCAGCTGCTGCGGTGTGAACATTTCTTCCAGCGCCCCTTCGGACAGCAGCCGCTCGCCGCTTTGCGTGACGCCGCCCCGAAGCAGAAACTCGATCCACAGCACCATATCGCTGACGCGGGACCAGGCCGATCCCGCCGCGTCGCTCACGTGTTCACGCAGGGAGTGATTCACCTCGCGCAGCTCGCCGTCGAAAACGTCGTAGGGCTGCGCCCGGGGAGAGTCCTCGGCAAGCGCGTCGCGCGTGCCTACGGTCTGCATGCCGATGGGACGCCACAGCCGCCGCTGCAGGAACGCCTCCCAGGGCTCACCGCTTACACGTTCGATGACGAGACCGGCGAGTTCGTACATCGTGTTCTGGTAGATCTTGCGCTCCCGGGGTGCCGCCACTGGCTCCACGTGGCGCAGCCGCGGTAGCTGCTCGGCCAGGGGCATACCCTGGTTGAAGGTCCAGAAGTCTGTCGACGGAAGACCAGTACGATGGGTGAGCAGGTCGCGCAAGGTAAGCTGCGGCGTCAACGCGGGATCGGCGAAGTGGATTTCCGGCACGTGGTCGATGAGCAGATCGTCTAGTTCGAGGCGGCCATCGTCGACCAGCATGAGCACGCCCGCGGCGACCATGGCCTTGGTCGTCGACGCATTGATAAAGAAGGTGTCCGCCGTGACCGAAGAGCCGCTCCCGATCGACGCATGACCGAATCCCCGGACGTAGGCGGCGCGGCCTTCCTCCACCACGGCCACCGCCAGACCCGGAACCTGCCAGTCCGCCATGCCGCGCTCGACCTCGGCGGAGAAGCGCTCCTCATCGACCACCGCGGTCGCGGCCGGGGACGTGAGCAGAACCAGGATCAGGATCGGCGCGAGGCTCAATTTCTGTGTTTGGAAAGTCATGGCACCAGTCTACGTTTCAGTTTCCTGCGAGGAAACCAGCGCAGCCATAGGCGGGTGTGGCAAGATCCTGTTTCGTCGGTACGTAGCCGGCTGGCCCCATACCCCCGACGCGCCGTCGGGTCGGAGACCATGCGATGACAAAACACCTCGCGCGCCCGTGGCACCTCCGTCTGGCGGCGCACCTGCCGGCGCTGGCAAGCGCGGTCGCCCTGACCGCTCCAGAGCTGTTCGCGGCGCCGCAAAACACCGCGCAAGAGGGCTACGGTCTTGGCAGGCCCGCAGACCGTGCCGCCGTTGCCCGCATCGATATCGATGTGATGCCCGACGGCCGTGGACTCCCGGAAGGAGAGGGAAACGCCCGAGAAGGGCGGATGGTCTACGAGGCAGCGTGCGTCCAATGTCATGGCCGCGAGGGGCGCGATGGTCCCAACGGCTCGCTGGCAGGTGTGGCGCTCTACTCGGCGGCGGAACTGGCGGAGGACCGATCTCTGAAACGCACGGTGGGCAACTACTGGCCCTATGCCACCACGCTGTTCGACTACCTGCGTCGCGCGATGCCGTTCGACAAGCCCGGCTCGCTGTCGAACGACGATCTGTACGCGGTCACGGCGTACGTTCTCCATCTCAATGGGCTGGTAAAGGAAGGGGAAACGCTCGATGCCGGGTCTCTACCCCGGATCGACATGCCTGCGCGCGAGCGCTTCCTCCCCGCCAGCGAAGCCCAGGAGCAGCCATGAGCGCAGATTCAAGAGACGCCGCCCTCGAAACCAGCCGCCGGAGGGTTCTCGCCATGGCAGCCAGCGGAGCCGCCGCGGGCTTGCTGGGCATGGACGTAAAGGGGGCAGAAACAGATCCCACTAAGGTGCAGGGACGGGTTCCCTCCGCCCTGGGGCAGCGCTCCGGCTTCGAGCCCATCGGGCGTACACCCGCTTTTGGCGTGGTTTCGCTGACCCCCCTGGAGTTGCTCCACGGCACCATTACGCCCGCCGATCTGCACTTCGAACGGCACCACGCCGGTATCCCGGAAATCGATCCCGGGCGTCACGAACTCTTTATCCATGGCATGGTGGAACGTCCGTTGAAATGGAGCGTCGCGGAGCTTAAACGCTACCCGTCGGTGACGCGGACCTGCTTCATCGAGTGCTCCGGCAACTACTTTCCCACCGCGGGAGAGCTCTCGCCGCCGCACCTGGTTTGCGGCCTCACCAGCCAGAGCGAGTGGACCGGTGTACCCCTGATCACGCTTCTGCGCGAGGCTGGCGTGCGTTCGGGCGGCTCCTGGGTCCTCGCCGAGGGCTCCGATGCGGCCATTATGAGCCGGAGCATTCCTCTCGAAAAATGCCTGGACGACGCCCTCGTTGTCTATGCGCAGAACGGCGAGGCCATTCGTCCCGCCCAGGGCTACCCGATGCGCCTGCTGCTTCCCGGCTGGGAAGGAAACACCAGCGTGAAGTGGCTGCGCCGGCTGGAAGTCACGGACGGACCGTCCATGGCCCGGGATGAAACGTCGAAGTACACGGAACCCATGCGAGACGGCTACATTCGTCAGTTCAGCTTCGAAATCGAGGCGCGTTCGATCATCACACACCCGGCCTTCCCCGCGGTGATCGAACCGGGCTGGCAGGAGCTTCGCGGCATCGCCTGGAGCGGTCGAGGCCGTATAAGCCGGGTCGAAGTGAGCAGCGACGGAGGCAGGCGCTGGCAGGATGCGACGCTGCAGGGACCGGTGCTGCCCAAGGCGCACACGCGCTTTGGGCTGCCCTGGAAGTGGGATGGTCAGGCGACGGAGCTGCTCAGCCGGGCCACGGATGAGACGGGTTACGTTCAGCCCACGCTCAAGGCCATCCTCAAAGTACGCGGACCGGGGTCCGGGCCCTATCACTTCAACCCCATCGTCGGCTGGCGGGTTCTGCGCGACGGCGAACTGCGCTTCAACCCGACGGGTTGAAGGCCATAATCTCTAGATAGACGCCAACGCCTGCTCGAGATCGGCGATCAGATCTTCGGAGTCTTCAAGTCCGACGGATACTCGCATGTCTCCGATATCGATACCCATGGCCGCGAGCCGCTCCGGTGGCTGTTCCTTGGCATAGCTGATGGCCGGGGCATAGATCAGGCTTTCGTGTCCGCCCCAGGAGACGGCACGCTGGAACAGCACCGTCGCATCAAAGAAGCGCTTGATGGCCGCCAGGTCGGTGCTTTCGAGCCGGAAGCCAAAGAGGCTCGAGTAGCCGGTCTGCTGTCTCCGGGCGAGCGCGTGCTGCGGATGACTTTCAAGGCCGGGATGTCGCACCTGCGCGACCTTCGGGTGCGTCTCGAGGAAGCGCGCGACGGCCAGTCCGTTGGCCTGGTGCAACGCCATGCGGGCCGGCAGGGTGCGCAGGCTGCGCAGAAGAAGCCAGGCCTCGAAGGGCGCCATGCGACCGCCAAGCAGTTCACCCTCGTTCACGGCGATGCTGTCGATGGCCTCGGCCGCACCCAGCACGACTCCGCCCACCAGATCGGAATGACCGCCCAGGTACTTCGAGACGCTGTGGATCTCGAGGTCGGCGCCGAGTTCAAGCGTATTCTGAAAAAGGGGTGTGGCCCAGGTATTGTCACAGACGACGCGGGCACCACGCCGGTGTGCGAGCTCGGCAATAGCGGCGATGTCCTGCAGGCCGAATTTTCCGGAAGCGGGGCTCTCCAGATAAACGAGTTTTGTGCGTTGTGTAAATGCCGCTTCGATTTCGGCGAGTTTGTCCCCGCCCACGTAGCGGGTCTCGATGCCCATTTTCTCCGGCAGGTAGGTTCCCAGAAGCGTGGCAGCGGGTCCGTATACATTGCGGATGGTGATGACGTGGTCGCCGGCGCTCAGGCCGTGCAGCACGGCCGCGGTGATGGCCGCCATGCCGCTGGCGAAGAGCCGCGCTCTTTCAACCCCTGCCAGCGCCGCCAGCTGTGCCTCGGCGGCGCGCACCGTGGGATTGAGCTGGCGCGAGTACACCGGCGTGCCGGTGCGGTCTTCGAAGGCGGCATCGATTGCATCCCAGCTATCGAAGGCGAAGGTGGAGTTCTGGTACAGCGGTGGAACAACGGCGCCGAAACGTTCGTCGGCGTGCACGCCGTCGCGGATGAGACGCGTCGCCGGCTTCCAGTCATGCTTGTGGTTACTCACGCCGCCGGTTCTCGCCCGGCCGCACGAGCCGACGGCTCGTCGGCTTTCAACGGGACTTCGTCATCGCTGGCGGAGCCTGCGGCCGCATAGAAGCAGCCGATACCGGTGATCGCCAGCACCGGAGCAACAATAAAGTTAGTCAGGGAGAGCACCTGCCAATGCCAGTAGTCCGCTACGGACACGCCCAGCGTGGCGACCATGAACAGCGCGGTGGGGTGCCAGGGAATCAGGCTTTCGATCATCGTGCCCAGATCTTCGATGGAGCGCGACAGGACTGGCCGCGGAATGCCCAGAGCATCAAATCGCCGGCCGAACGCGTCACCGACGATGAAGGACGTGGCGGACTGATTCGAGGTCATGGCGTTGGTTACGGCGCTGGCGCCCAGAGATGCGAGCACGGTGGCGATCCGTCCGCGCGCGAAGGCGAAGAGTCGTCCCACAACCCGCGGCATGGTGTCTAGAAGATCAATGGCGCCGACAAAGAGAAACACCAGAAACGCGACGAAGATGGCTTCACGCATGGAGTAGAGGCCACCGCGTTCCACCAGTTGGCGCACCGTGTCCGGAACCACGGCCCCGGGCATCATGGAAAGCTCAAATCCGGTGGTGAGCGACGCATAGACGTCGGCCGTCGCAAAGGGCTGGAGGATCAGGGCGAGCAGCGTCGCCGTGCCCGTGGATGCGAGAAGAACGGGCAGCGTGGGCCAGCGTCGGAACGAGCCGATGAGTACCACGGCCGGGGGCAGCAGGAGTAGCACGTGGTAGCGGAACAGGCTGGAGAGCCCGGAAAGGAAGGCTTCGATATCCGCGCTGCGTTCACCGCCATCCAGCTGCGACATCGCACCCACGGTGCTGTACACAAGTAGCGCGGCGATGGACGAGGGAACGGTCGTCCAGAGCATGGAGCGGATGTGTTCGAAGAGCGGAACCTCAGCGCCGATGGCCGCAAAGTTGGTGGTGTCTGAAAGCGGAGACAGCTTGTCCCCAAAAAGTGCGCCGCCGATCACGGCACCGGCGACGATGGGCGCGGCGGCACCGACGGACACGCCGATACCCATGATCACCACGCCGATGGTTCCGGCCGAACCCCAGGATGTTCCGGTCAAAGTCGAGAAAATTGCGGTTACGGCAAAAGCAAGGACATAGATCCAGCTCGGGTCGATCATCAGCACCCCGTAGTACACCAGCATGGGAATGGTGCCGCAGACCATCCAGGATCCGACAATCAGACCGATGGCGAAGAGAATGAAAATCCCCGGCATCGCCCGGGACAGTCGATTCACAATCGCACCCTGGATCGCCGTCCAGGGATAGCCCATGAGCAGGAGCTGGATGAAGGCCGCGGAAGCGGCGCAAAGAAAAACCACTTCCAGTGGAATTGGCGCCTGGGCAAGGAACAGCGGCCGCGCCAGGAGCCCGTAGAGGATGAGCAGGGCCAGCACCAGGACAGGAGTTGCAGACAGCGCAAAGCCGACCTCGCGGCCATCCGGGGTTTTTACGGCGAGCATGGGCCAACGCTAGCACAGCGTGCATGCCGATGCCGGAATTTTGCCGGTCATGGTGATCGCCGAGTCTGGCAGGAGCTGATCTTCCGCCATTTTTAAACGCTTTTGTTCTCTTTCTCGCTGGCAGGCGTTGCTCAAACAAAACCGCGACAAGCCGATTGATTGCCAAGACCGTGCGCAGCTGCGAAAGAGGCAGACTTCAAACTGCTGCCGCGCTCGCGCTTTGCGTCTCCAGCCTGCTGTCCCGCGCCACTGGCCATGGTGCCCGGGCGATCGTGAGTCCCGATGTGTCAGGATGGCGGCTGATTGTTGGGAGTGGAATGCAGACTCTAATCATGTTTGCCGGACGAACTCTCGTCGTTGCGACCAAGCACGGAAAAGAGCAGGCCATCGCTCCCGTGCTCGAGGCGGCATTGGGCGTACGCTGCGTCACGCCGCCCGACCTGGACACGGATCTCCTCGGCACGTTCACCGGTGAGGTGGAACGCACAATGGACCCGGTCTCCACCGCGCGGGAGAAGTGCCATCGTGCCATGGACGCGACCGGCGTCGATCTCGCGGTGGCGAGTGAGGGTTCCTTCGGGCCTCATCCGGTCATGGTGTTTGTTCCCGGCGGTGAGGAACTGCTGGTCCTGGTGGACAGGAAAAACGATCTGGAACTCGTCGCACGGGATCTTGGCACTTCCACCAACTTCGCGACGGCGACCCTCCAGGAGGAAAGCGCCCTGCGGGAGTTTGCGGCAAAGGCGCAGTTCCCCAGCCACGCACTGATACTCCGCAAGGCTCGCGATAGCCGCGAGCATATCCACAAGGGCCTGCGCGACGAGGCCGCGCTGCTGTCGGTGTTCCACGATCTCCGCCAGCGCTTCGGCGAAGTCTTCGTTGAAACGGACATGCGTGCGATGCACAACCCGACGCGCATGGCCGCCATCGGTGCGGCTGCGAATAAGCTGGTCGAACTTGTCGAATCCACCTGTCCGGCCTGCTCATGGCCTGGATTCCGCGTCACGGACGTAGTGCGCGGTCTGCCCTGCGGACTCTGTGGTTTGCCGACCAACGCCGCATCGCGGCATATCCTGGTCTGCGAACACTGTGGTCATCGCGAGGAGCGGCGGCATCCGGATGGGAAGACGGTAGAAGACCCGATGTACTGTGAGTTCTGTAATCCCTAGATGTTTTGCGTGGAATTTCGAGTTAGCAGGGGCGATCAGGGCAATCCCACCGCGTTAGGACACATGCGCCAACAGATGGTCAACGTCTATCAAGGCTTACTGAAGATACTCGCTCATTACGAGCTGACCTTTGCGGACGTGATCGTGGAGAACGTTTTTTCTGCTGACATGGCCTCGTCCCTCGAGGTTTCGAGCGAGTAACGGAAGAACCTCTATTGGGGCAGAGTCCCGACGTGCAGTTGGCTTGAAGTCAAGGGATTTGCGCTGCCCCAATTCCTGATCGAGGTTGAGTTAGAAGCTCACCGATCTTACTGAGGCAATGGCCTCAGACGCGGATCGCTGCTAGCCGGGAGTCGCCGCCGATCACGTAGAAAAGCCTGCCCCAGAAGACACGGCACGACTTACGACAAAGTGCTACGGCAACAGGTCTTGAGCGGCTTCCGCGAAGCTTGTGTAGGTAGCTGCTACGCCGTCACAGCTTCGGCCGCGATGGAACTCGCCAGGCATAAAACAGCAGGCGACACCGGCTCCCAGCGCAGCTTCAACACTCGGCACGCTGTCCTCGAATACCAACGCCTCATGAGGCGAAACTCCGAGTCGTGCGCAACACTCGATGTACACGTCAGGGGCAGGTTTGGGGTGCTCAACGTCATCGGAACTCAGGATGACCTTGAAATCGGTAGCCGACACCTTGCTCCCCTGTTCAAGCAGCGCGGCGATAGTGGCTGCTTGGGTCGTGGAAGCGATGGCCAGAGTTATGCCGGCCGTCGAGGCGTGCTGGACGAAAACGCCAAAATCGGGCTTCAGGTAGTTGCCTTCGCGGAGCCGTTCCTGGAAACGTGCTGTCTTGCGCCGATGGATCGCAATAACCGCAGGGTCTTCCTCGGTGCTACGCAACAGGCTTGCAAGCCGCCTCCGCCCGCCTGAATCCTGAAGCAACTCCCGGTACGTTTCTGCTTTAAAAGCCCGTTCGACACCGGCCTCCTCAAGCGCGTCATTGAAGCACTGGCGCTGAAGCTCAGACGTTTCCGCTATTACACCTATCGAGCCAAAGACTATTGCCTTGTAATTCAAACGTTCAAGTTTCCTTTTTCCGCTGTTGTAAATGCCGGTATGGGTGCTTCGCCCGCACACATGCCGCGATGCATCACCCGCGTGCCACTCACTGCACTGTGGTCTGCGCGGTGCATCGTGCATCGATTATCCCAGAGTAGTAAGTCACCAGGTCGCCACTGATGCCGGTAAGTGAATTTTTCTTGCGTACAGTGTTCGTAGAGCGTCTGGATACTGATGTTCGGATCACCGGTGACACCGCGGATCGCCTGACATCGCTCGGGCGTCGAGAGGTACATTGCAACCTGGCCGGATACAGGGTGGCGACGGAACAGTGGATGCCAGCACTCTGTCTCGGCATCGTCGCCAACTTCAAGCCCGGTCAACACATGATGAACCTCAGCCAACTGCAGTCGCTCACGTAAGGCGAGCGCCAGCGACTCGTACGCCAGGTACTGGCTTGTGACAAGCGTCTCTCCACCCGAGTAGGGACATTCAACCACGCGCAATGCCGTTATCGAGGGAGGCTTTGCGACATAGCTGGTGTCTGTATGGAAGACACTGCGCGGTGGTCGCGATCGATGGGCGTTGGTCACGAGATTAAGTTGCCTGCATTCGGGTGCCGGCGTCTCGCCGACGGTGAATGTGAGTGTTCCCAGGTGTTCGAGAAAGGCCACAAACTCGTCGTCAGTCAGCAATAACCCACGGATCACGCAGACACCCTCGTTGGCAAGGAATTGGCGCACCTGATCGGTCACTTCAGAGGTGGGACCGCCGGCGTCTTCGATCAGGCGACCGAAGGGCTGAACGGCAGACACTTTCATCTGGAAACTCCTCTCCGGTGATATCGCAAAGGTCGCTCCATCCGCGCATGGACCGTGCCTTATGTGTTCGAGTTACCGGTGCCTCTATCTTCCCTTCTCAACCTTCTGTCAGTCCGACGCCCGCCAACTCGACATAAGCGGTGCATCGGAAGGCCGGGACGATGCAATGGGCCTAGAGGAAACGCGCTCTGCGCTACCGAAGCTGTGATCAGTCAATACGAACTGAGATTCTGCTAATCAATTCCCCTCGAAACTCTGCTCTGTGGACTCCTTTCATGTGCAGGTCATCGGAGCCATGGCGTCTGTAGGTTGCGGTAAAGTCAAACTCGACCCAGTCTTCTCCTGCACGCAGCTGGCCGGTCGGCGAGAGTTCGCGTTCGTCAAAAGTTCGATCTATCGTATTCAGACTGTTTTTCATGTAGTTGAGTACGGCTTGCCGGCCGTGCGCTTCGCCGATCGAGTCGCTGTAGTAAGCATCTTCGGTGAAAAACTCCGTCAGTCGGCTCCAGTCATCATCCACATAGGTCTCCTCGAATCGAACGGCATACAGGAGCAGTCTTGCTGTGTCGGCCATGGGATGAGCTCTCCTGACTCTGTGACGGTGCTACGGTCTTTCCCCGGACGACCCTAATTTATGAAGACGATGAAAAACAGAAGGTGAAGGGGAATGACCAGTTCACGATGATCGGCGTATGGTCACACAATTGCCGCAATGGCGCGTCACGAGTCTCTGCTATGCACCCGTTTTGTTCGGAAACGATGGAGTAGATTGGTGACATGAAACACCGCGGTACCGGGATTCAACGCGTGATGATTTGCGGCAGACGTCCACGCGTAGCTGGCGACGCCGGAACTCGCGAAAAAGTGCTGCTCGGTCGGCAGCAGATCAGGCCGCCGCGCCGAAAACTGCTTTGACAGTTGCCCTTGGCTCAAGCCGCATGAAGGGAAGGACAGAGCCGGCAGCGGCCCTAGTGGTTCGCGCCGGTCCTGTGGTGATCAGGGCCCCCAGGCGCGGTAGCGGTTGAAGAGGATGTGGCCCAGGCGCATGAAGGCGGGGACCGCTTTGCCTTCGCCGACGGGAGTAAGCCGAGGATTGTTCTGGCATACCGAGTCCAGCGCCGCGGACTGGGCACGGCTGGCTTCCACAAGAAGCAGGTGGCGCCCATTCTCCAGTTCTGACTGAAACTGCTTGAACTCATGATGGGGCTCCTGGATGCCCCAGAGCCCGCCCTCCCAGGTGGAGAACCCGAGCAGGACAACCGCCAGAAACACGAATGGCGTCCAGGTGTAGCTCTCTGCGATACCGCTGGCCCAGGCAAGCGCCAGCACCAACGCCGCAAGACATACGCCGACAACGGCGCCGATGATTGCCGAGCGGACGGTATCTTTTCGCGCGACGGACCACACGTGGTTGAAGTTCCGCCGGTCGACCTCGTCATAGCTGTCGGTGACGACGTAGATTTGCTCGGCGGCGATGCCGGCCGCTTGCAGTTGCGAAGACACGGCTTCAAGATCATCGAGGTCGTCGCCGAGAAAGTAGAAGCGCAACATAGTTTCTCCTTGCCCCGAGTCTGCTCCCGGAGCCTGTTGTTATCCGTTCGCGCCTCGCTGTTGGCCCTCCGTAGGCCACAGCGTGGCCATTGACGTGCTCCCAACACTCAAAAGTATAGTCAAGGTGATCAATTCTGCCCGCGCGCTGCAGACTATCGCCGTATCGCTGCGAGCAGGTCGGTTACGCTTCCAGACGAAGCCGAGTCGCTCCAGCAGCCGTTCTGGTTCGGCGGTTTCGCATCCGCCTGGGGCGCAATGGGGCCTTCCGCACAGCAGTTCGCGGCGGCTCCCGAGTCAGTCCAGCGTTCTCTCGCCGCGGGGGCGGGTCGAGCTAAGCCCGATGCTGGGTTTACGCGTGGGACTGCTCGGCTTGTTGGCTTCGGATAGCTCCTTACCTAGACCTTACCGGCTGCACTTCGTTTCCAATCCGCGATCGTGGGATCCTGGCCGGGCTCCCAGCGCGGAAGTTTAAACATCACCGAAGTAAACAGCTCGCCGTCCAGCCAGTTCGCCAGCCAGCGGCGCAGTGCGGGGTAAGGAGCCCGGTCGAACCATCCTCGATCGACCATGGCGAACTGGCGTATGAAGGGGAGCAGGGCGACGTCACAGAAGCCGGCTCGGTCGCCTGCAAGGAAGGCCGTGCTCTCGAGACGCCTTTCCAGGGTTTCGAGGTGCGCGCAGGCCAGATCCCGGTAGTCGTCCGCCGCTTTCTCAGGGTAGCGATCGGCATACTTGTAGCGGTCCAGTTGATTCTTGAACGAACCGTCATTGACCTCAATAAGCGGATCCGCACGGCTTGCCCCGAGGGCCCAGCCTTCGGGGTCGCTCTGCTGTAATGCCCAGCGCATAACATCGATACTCTCATCGATGACGCGACCGTCTTCGAGCACAAGTACCGGAACCGTGCCTTTGGGCGAAAGGCGCAGCATCTCCATCGGTTTATCCCGCAGTAGCACTTCCCGCAGCTCAACGCGAACCCCCGCGTAGGCCAGCGCCATGCGCGCGCGAATCGCGTAGGGACAGCGGCGGAAGGAATAGAGAACCGGGACGGTCATGAACTCGTTTGCCAGTATCGTGACGTTCGGGCGCGTGCGGCCCACCCGTGACTATAACGTGCCGTACTCAAGCTCGGACCCAAAACTCAGATCAGTATTGTATTCGGAGCGTCCCGGTGGCTGCGCGAGCTCCTGACAGATCACGTGGCCACCATAGTCGGTGTCCTGCGCGGGAAAAAATTCTATTTGCTGATGCGTAGTGTCGCATCGGTTACGCTGGTGGCGTCTTTACTGTGATCCCCGCCGCTGGGGCGGGAGAACGGGAGACCAGAAGATGCAATACCTGCTGCTGATCAACGAAGACGAAAGCGTTTACGCCGGCAAAGAGGGCGGAAAGCTCATGGAAGCGACCCTGGCCGGGCATATGAAGCTCATCGAGGAGCTGAATGCCAGCGGCGTCGAGTTCTCGGGAAATCGCCTCAAGTCCGCCGACACGGCAACCACGCTGCGCTACGAGAATGGAGGTGAGCCGGTCCTGCGCGACGGCGCGTTTCCCGAGACCCACGAGGAACTGGGGGGGTACTACCTCATCGACGTGGCCGATCTCGACAGCGCCATCGCCTGGGCTCGCAAGATTCCGATCCCCGGTACCGGCGCGGTGGAAGTCAGGCCGGTTTGGCAGGACTAGGCGAAGCCCTCATGGCGGCGCGGCCCCGGGTGGTGGCCGCGCTTGCCGCGAGCTTCGGGGACCTGGACCTTGCCGAGGAGGGCTTTGCCGCGGCCGTGGAAGCGGCGCTGCGCCAACCGGTCATCGACGATCCGGCCGCCTTTCTCTTTGTTACGGGCAAACGGAAGATCCTGGACATGCAGCGCAGCACCTCGCGCGCCGCGGCCCGGGAGGCGGACTACGCCATGAGCCAGGACTTCGAGCTCATCGAATTTCCTGAGCCGGTGCCTGACGAACGTCTGCGCCTGCTGTTTATCTGCTGTCATCCGGCCATCGGGCTTGAGGCGCGGGCGATGCTGGCGCTGCGCATTGTTTTGGGCACCGAGGTGGCGGCGATCGCATCCGGATTTCTCATGCAGCCCGATGCGGTGCGCCAGCGAATCACGCGGGCCAAGACGAAAATCCGCGAGGCCGGACTGCGCTTTGAGATGCCGCCACGTCATCTCTGGCCCGAGCGGGTCGAGGCGATGCTGCTGGCTCTGGAGCAGGCCTACACGGCGGCCTATCGAGACCAGGCCCTTCCCGATCTCGCCGAAGAGGTGGAGCGCCTCTGCCTGATGCTCGCGGATCTCTTGCCCACGGAGGGCGAGGCCCTTGGGCTCGCCGCGCTTATCCTATTCACTCGCTCGCGCGATGCGGCGCGCGCCCTGCCCTTGAGTGAGCAGGACACCAATCTCTGGGACAGGCGGCGCATAGAAGCGGCGCAGCGTTTGCTGGATCAACCCTTTGAGGGTGGCATCGGTCGCCTGCGCCTCATGGCGCTGATCCATTTGACCCATGCCAGGCGTCTTTACGACGGTGTCACCGATTGGAGCTCCATCGCGAAACTCTACGATGCGCTGGCAAAGATCGATCCGGGTCCGGTCGTCGCGGTGAATCGCGCGCTGGCTCTGGGCCAGGCCGGGGATCCGGAAGCGGGCCTGGCGGCGCTGCCGGACGAAATGTGCGACTACGCGCCATGGTATGTGGCACAGGGTAGTCTGCTCGAGCAGGCGAGAAGGCCGGGCGCTCGCGATTCCCTGCTTCGGGCACTTGAGCTCACTGACGCGCCAGGCTCCAGTGCCCTGATCGAGCGCCGCCTGCGCTCGCTCGCAAACACCGAGTCTTCCATCGATGGCGCCTGAATCACTCGTGACCCGTTTTTACGAGGATCTGTGGAACGCGCAGGCGTATGAGAGTGCTGAGGAACTGCTTGCGGATAATCTGGTGTTTCGCGGATCGCTGGGATCCGAAGCTGCCGGTATCGCGGGTTTTACCGTATACGAGCCACGCCTAGTACCGCCCAAACTCGTCGACCAGGAACTCGAAGACCCGCTGGACGCGGCGGCTCGTGCGCAGCTCCTGGTGCGTGACAATCCACAGCACGCCTTCGAAGAGAGCGAGGCCCGGCATTTCGATACGCTCGACCAAGGGCTCCGGGTCTCCGATTTCTTCCAGTGTCCCGGTAATGGCGACGCCGAGCTTGACCAGCTCCCACTGGAGGAGGTGACTGCGCGTGATCACCGGGAAGTTTTTCTCGCTCAGCTCAAACCCCTGCGCGTTGAGCAGGGCAAGGAGCATCCCGGATTGCTCGAAGTCGATGTAATGGGCGCTGTTCAGCTGGCTGATACGCGACGGGTTCCCGAGGCGCTGCAGATATTCCTTTGACGCGTACAGGTGGCCGCGCATATCGCGGAGTTTGCGCACGATCAGATCGCCCTGGGATGGCCTGAAGCTGCGGATCGCTAGGTCGGCTTCGCGTCTGTTGAGGCTTGTCTCTTCGTTGGTCGAGATAATCTCGATCTCGATACCGGGTTCTTGCGTTCGAAGTTTCTTGATCATCGGCGGGAGCAGGAACGTTGCCACAAGTTCCGAAGCCGTGATGCAGATGCTGCCCTCGACATTCTCAGCTTTCCCCGTGGCCGCCAGCGAGAAAAGATTTGCAGCCTCCCCCATGGTCCGCACGTGCTCGACGAGCTGGACACCATTCGGTGTCAGCTCGAGCCCGCGCCCGCGCCGCTGGAAAAGCTGAACACCCATCTCCTGCTCAAGGGCGGCCACCTGTCGTCCCAGCGTGGGCTGGGTCATGCCCAGGGCGCGCGCCGCGGCGGCGAGGGATCCTTCTTCCGCGGTGACCAGAAACGCCCGGGCCCGATTCCAGTCGAATTTGAGGGCACGCCAATCCATGCGTATATGCATACCTGATTTGATTTGATGGGCATATTACTTCGATAAATGTATCGATAGCATTCCCTACCGTTAACTCCTTCGAATCAATCACGGAGACCAAATCAATGATCACGCGAAAGCTGGTACTGCTCGCGTTCATCCTGAACACCGCCGCCTGCGCCAGCCTGATCCAGAGCACATCGCTCGCGGACGCCTACAAGGCCTATGAACGAGAGGACTTCGAACGCACGCTGAAACTCATCTCCCGCTCCGAGAACATCGCCGATCCCTCCCGCGAAATGAAGGCCGAGCTGACCTATCTGAAGGCCAACACGCACGAACGCCTTGGCGAGGAAGCGGTCGCCAATACGCTGTATGCGTATCTCGCGGCAGAACACGGCGATTCGCAGTACGGCTACCTCGCCGGCGTGAAACTGGGATTGTCGCGATGATGCCCGGTGGTCCCGAGTCCCAGGTGAGTAGCGCTCAGGACGCCGCAGGTTCGGGCGTGTTGCGTCGCTGGGAAATCTGGCTGCTGGTGTCCGTGCTGCTCTATTCGCTGATTCCGGTGGTGGGCGGCATTCTCAGAGCGGTAGAGTTGCTTGGCGGTCCGGGGGTGGTGCCCGTAAACCCGCGGGCCCTGGTGTCGCCCCTGCCGATCGTGGCGCACACCCTGTTCAGCGCGCTCTTTTGTGTAGGTGGAGTACTGCAGTTCCTGCCCAGTGTTCGGCGGCGCTGGCCCTTGTGGCATCGGTCGCTCGGCTACGGAGTCCTCGTGTCCGGCTTGATCTCCGCTGCCACGGGGCTGTGGATGACGCACTTCTTTGCCTTCGCTGTCGCCTTGCAGGGAGAACTGCTTTACGTCACGAGGCTCATACTGGCGCCCGCGATGATGGTCCTCCTGGTCTGGGCAGGCTACGCCGCCGCCCATCGTATGTTCGAGCGGCACGCGGCTGCCATGACTCGCGCCTACGCCATCGGGCAGGGCGCCTCGACGCAGACCGTGTTGGGAATTGCCTGGGCCCTAGTCATGGGAACGGAACTGGAAGGGCTAACCCGGGACACCGTGATGGTGACAGCCTGGGTTTTGAACGCGGTATGTGCGGAATTGATCATCGCGCGCTTCCTTCCACGACGCGACGGTCGTAAAACCAACCGCTACCCTCTGTCGACAGATGCAGGAGGATTGCGTGACGGAATCTGAAGCAAGGTACGAACTCCTTTACTGGCCGCTGCCATTCAGGGGCTGTTTCATCAGCTACCTCTTTGCCTATCGAAATGTCCCCCTGATCGAAGTTTCAGACTTCGCGGAAGTCCGCAGGCGCCAGAAGCTTGTTCCGGGTGAACAAGCCGTGCCGTTCATGGGCCCGCCGACGCTCTACGACCGGGAAACGGGCCTTAATCTTAGCCAGATGCCGGCCATCGTTCTGTATGCGGCGCCAGAGCTCGACCTGATGCCCGAGAGCAATGCCGACGTCGCCATGGGCCTAAAAACGTTGATGGATTGCAATGACATACTGATGGAGATCTGCCGCTACAACGGTTCATCGATGTGGACGCGAGAGGAGTGGACAGAGTTCCGTTCACGGCGCTTCCCACGCTGGTTGCAGGTTCTGGAAGCATCCCTACAGCGCGGCTTCTTTGGTCGGGAAACGGTCAGCTTTGCCGATATCGGTGTCTATGCCCTGCTGGGCAACATGACGCGCTGCATTCCGGAACTCGCTGGGGACGTCGCTAATTGCGCACCAAACACCCAGGCGCTTTGTTTAAAGATTGGCTCCGAGCCGTCTCTCGCCGGGTACGTCGCCGCACAGCAAGCGAGCTATGGGCGAACGTACTGTGGGGGCCAAATCGAGGATTCGATTCGGGAGATGGTGAGTCGGGACGCCGACTGAATCCTGCGCTACGGCGCTCGCAACTGGCCCGCACTCCGACGCAGGCCAGCAAGACCCACCGAAAGCAGTATCAGCGTTCCTGGCAGGGGAACGACAGCCGGATCCAGGACCTGAACGCTGAAATTACCATCGATGGTCAGCGTTCTCGTTGAGAAGGGGTCCAGTGAATCCTGAATCAAGAGCCCGTTGAACAGGCTGGCGGCCGGATCTCCAAACACGGAGGCGCCGGCCGCGCCGACGGTATCGGCTATGAAGCTGAGGGTCGCCAGTGTCAGCCTGTTCGACGCGACGCCAAACAAGCTCGTCCCCGCGACGCTTGTTCCGAATGTCGAGTCGAAGAATGCACTGTCAACGGTCGCACCAGTAAAACTCAGGCCGGACAGTCCGCTCACATCGAAGCCGAAGCCTACGACGACTTCTGTGGGTTCGAGCGGGGGCATGACATCAAAATCCACTGTGACATCGAAGGCGTCGCCCAGGAGAACGGAGCCTGGTGCGGTAAGTATCGCCGCGCTTTGGGCGCTGAGTGAGCCCAGGAGGGCAAGGCCCGCGACAAGAATCCTGCTTAAGATGGTGTTCATAACTTTCTGCTCGATGTTGGTTTTCGCTTAAACGTTTGGTGTTTGAAGGCCATGCACGGCGTCGATCAACTCCTTCGGCAATGGCCTCGCCCGTGTCCTATCCCGCGGGGCCGTTGTTGAGAAATGCGAGATACAACCCGCGCCAGATCCCGAAGTCGGCAAGGTCAACGACGCCGTTGTCGTTGTAATCCGCCGCGGCCGCCAGCGCGCTGAAGCTGGCCGGCCGGCGGAACACGCTCAGGAACGCGGCGTAGTCGTCCATATCCACGTTGCCATCGCCGTCGAGGTCTCCACTCATGGACGCCGGACCGAATTCCAGGCCCACGATAACGGGGTCGTGGTCTGAGGAGCGGAACGCATTGGCCTCGAACAGAGGAAGGTTATCGGGTTCCTCCTCAAAGTCCCGGAAGAATGGCTCGCCCGGCTCATCGAGTACATCATCGTTGTAATCGAACAGGTTGATTTCGTCGGCATTGATGTGCCACTCGGTGACGCCCGTTACCGCGTCGCTGATGTTCAGCCCGAGGGCGTGGTCCAGGTAGCCGCGCTGCCCATCAAATACGAAGCTGTACGCGTCGTTGCCGTTGAATTCCTCGATGAGGTCGACGTAGCCCCGCCCGATGAACGCGGTGACCGCGTCCTCTTTCTTGTAGGCATTAAGGTCGCCGACGACGAGCACCCGGTCCGTTCCTGCCGGGGGAATCTCCGCGATCTCGTCGCCCGGTATGACCACGTCGTTGATGAAATCCGCCACGATGCCCGCTGCCGTGGCCCGCGTCTGGCTGCAGTTACCCTGTCCATCGCCCAGATCCGGATCGCCCACATCATCGCAGTCCGAGCCTTTGGACTTGAGGTGGTGTGCTGCCACGATGACCCGCTCTCCAGACGCCTGCTCTTCAAACACCTGTATGAGCGTCGGGCGGTTCAGGTTCGCCCGGTAGGCCGGATCGACCGAGTCATCGACCACAAAGCTCGGCCCGACCGGCGTTACGGTGTCGGATTTGTAGATCATGGCCACCTTGATGGCGTCGGTTCCCAGGGGACCCGCGTTGACAAAGGTATAGGCTCCGCAACCGTTGGTCGCATTGAGGGCGTTGACCAGAGTCTGCAGCGAAGCCGAACCGGAGGCATCGTTCTCGATTTCGCTCAGTCCAACGATGTCTCCGTCGATCGCACAGAGCGCGGCCGCCAGCTTGGCGGACTGGCGCTGCAGTTCCTGAGCCGAATCCGCGCCGCGGCAATCCAGGGTCTGCGACGGTCCGCAGTCTCCTGATTCCCCGCTTTCGGTCACGTCGATGGTGGGGAAGAAGTTCAGTACATTGGCGCTCACAACCGACATCGTTCCGCCCACATCGATCGGGGTCGGGGGGCGAGGATTCTCGAGCTGCAAGCTGTAGTCGAACTGCCCCACTACCGGGCGCACGCGATAGTTTCCAAATCCGAAGTCCAGTACTCCGGTCAAGCCGGAGATCGAATCGCCGCCGCGGAAGAAGTTGGTGATGCTCAGCCCCGGGATGGGATAGAAGACATTCAGATCTTGTTCCAGGGCCTGATTCTCGCCGTTGGCGTCGTCGTCGAGAATCACCCGGCGCCGGGCGAGATCCGTTTCGTGAGCGGCGAAACCGGTCACGCTGGGCTCGCTGGTATGTGTGAACTGAAAGGGTCGTCCACCTTCGTACAGCACCACCTCGCCGAAACGATTGAGTTCGAAGTATTCGGACACGGTGAGCGTATCCACGTAGGTAACCAGCATGCCCTCGAAAGCCTCAAGATCATCGACGGCGTTTACGGGAAGGTCGATCAGCGCTGCATCAGGCAGGGGATTAGCGGTGCTGAGGACCTCCACGGATCCACTGGTTACGTTGATCTGGGTCTTGTCGAAGAACTCCACGACCTCGCCGATCACCGCGACTTCATCGCCAATGCCAACATCGGTAGCGCAGCTGCCGCAGAATACGAAGATGCCGTCAGAGGTGGCGGGGTCGCCGTCGCCGTCGGCATCCTGGATGAAAAAGCCGCTCAATTGCTGCGGGTGAAACTGCTCGGAGCCAGGCACGCCCTGGAAGTCCCCGGTAACGATACCGGTGGTACTGACGGTCTGGCCCTCTCTTTCGCTGGCCGCGCCGCTGCCCTGGATCTGCGGAATGGTGAGGGCGATTACCTCGCCGCAGGGCAGCGCACCGCCCGCGAAGGTCTGCGCTCCGTTAACGCAGCCGGCCGTGCTAGGGGCAGGTTCGGCCCAGGTGAAATCTTCATAAACCGTGCCGTCCCCGCTGAGCTGCAGCGATAGGCCCAGGGGCGTGTCGGTGGGTTCAAACTGTCCGATATCCGTGGACAGGAGCCCATTTGCCGCACCGTTCGTAGCCGTGAAGCTTCCTTCGTAGGACAGAAACTGCACGGCCTCGCCGCCGGCATTGACGAGCGCCAGACCGTCGGGGCTCCCGTTCTGGATCCCTGGGGTATCGACGGCAATAAACCCGAAGCCGGTTCCGGTGTCATCGCCCAGGGTCCCCGCCAGGGGGATCGTACTGTAGGGGCCGCCCCCGTTTCCGTTGTGGAGAACAATAGACCAGCCGGTGAGGTCCGTCCCCGATGGGCCGGCAACCTCAACGAATTCGTCGATGTCACCGCCCGTATTGTCGTAGTGCAATTCGTTGATGAACACGGCGGTGAACGGTGTCGCAACGGTAAAGCTGAAGCTTGCGTCCTCGGACATGCTGTCGGCCGTGCCGTCCTGGTCCTGCACCTCGCTCGCGATAACCGCGACCGTGCAGGTCTCACCCGCCGTAAAGTCGTTGACCGGGTCCAGGGTGAAGGTCGTACTGTCAGTGGTGGATTCGACGGCGGCCAAATCGTTTCCGCTCACGGTGCAATCGATGTCGAACCAAAGTCCGGCGCCAACGGTTACCGCTTCGTTGAATGCGATTTCGATACTCGCGTCGGCCTGTACGTTGGTCGCGCCATTGGCCGGGGTGGTGGTGATCACGCTGGGTGGTGTGTCGACGGCCCCGCCCACGGTGCCGGAAATACGCAGGGAGCGGGGGTCGCTACCCCCAAAGCCCACTGTCTCAAGATCGAAGGTGCCGGCATTGGATTCAGAGTTGAATGCGGCGAGCCTGAATACGATGGAGTCGCCGGCGTTGAGCGTGCCGATAGAGGAGAGGTCGACGCTGACGAAGTCGATGCCCGAGCCGCTATCGCCGTAATCAAAGGTCAACAAGGACACGGGCGCGGCACCGTTGACGGACGCCTGTATTTCAAAGTCGTCGGGGCCCGAGCCAGACCGATCGAGGCGGATATCAATGCTGGTGGGGGTGACGGAAGCTGCGCCTACGTCGAAGCCCCAGGTCCAGAAATCGTCCGCGGCGACGGCGGCGTCGAAGCTCGTGGACGCCGTGTCCCATCCGCGCCAGTTCCAGGTGCTGCCATTGTTGGCGATAAGACCGGCGCCGGCGGAAAGCTGGTCTGGGATGAGGGAGGGATCGAAGGTCGTCGCGGTGAGAGCGGGGTTCGAGGTACTGGCAGCCGTGTCCCACTGGACCAGCGTTACCGCACCAGCATTCACCGCCAAAACCCCCAACGCGAGTCCGCCAAGCCGCTTCGCCGTGTAAGGAAGCGTACTTCGACGGCATTTGTGCTCTCGGCAAAGCCTTCCCGTCAATCGCAGGGCTGCGTTGATTGGCGCGATTGATTCCGAGGGCAGCATGTTCATCGGTAGTTTCCTTGCGACAAGTTGGCAGCGGGTTGGCAAAGCAGACAAGCGCGTCCCGGTGCTTCTAATCAGGACCGGCCAGCCTGCGCAAGAGTCACGCTATGTGACAGACGCTTCGTAGGCACCTGTTCTGCCGCGAGTTTTGGCGCCTGCGGTTGTCATAAATCTGAAACGCATAAAAAATCTCGACACCCACCGGCTCGCTGGCGCGTCCAGGCCCCGCTACGATCCTCGGGGCTGTGGGCGAAAGAGAAGAAGCCGCCGTTGCGACGACTTTACATCGATTCAGCTCTCCGAACGATCTAGCACCAAAATGCCAGCACCGCGGCTAGCTCGCTGACGTCGCTCGCAGCACGTCGAACTTGGGCTGAGCGATCCACCGGGAGAGCGTGCCATGACCATTCAAGTAGTGCGTGCGATATAAGGAGGACTTTTGCTTGGTCTGGCCGCGGACAAGCCAGAGTATTTTGTCGGCGCTATGGAGGAGGTCGCTGCGCTTCTTCGAAGACGCTGAACCCGGCGCTACGCTCTCGGGCCCGAGCCGCCGCAACGGCCTTTGGCACAGTCCGCATCAGGGTAAAGAACTGGGAGCGGCCAAACCCTTCACGACTCCGCTGATTCTTCTCGTATATTCCCTCAACCTTGATACACGGCGATTTGAGCTGATGCTGAGCTCTCCTTCAGAATCAAAAAACGTCGTGAACAGTTTGTCGAAACTCAAGCTGTTGAAAAAACCGGCGTCATTCACAAAAGCTGCGTTGAACGATTGCTTGTTCTCGGACAGAAAGCCAAAAACGTTGCCACGAATAGGCGTCGATCCACCGTCGAATAGATAGTCAATTTCGATAGAACAGACGTCTGAATCCACGGTATATGTGCCCTTACCCTCGAGAATTTCCTCAGCATTGATCAGGAACGCATCAACTTGCCCTCCAGATTCGAAGAAAAATCCCGCGATTTCTATTCCCGCCGCCTCCGAAGCGTTTGTTGTTTGCCACAAGCCTCGCAGTTCATCTAGATTGCATCGCCCGGTGAAGCCGGTGTCCAAGGACGCGATACGAACATCAGCAGGTAGCTGACAAACTGCGTTGATAACCGATACGGGGTCTTCCGGCGTCATTGTCCAGGTTAAATACCCGCCCGAGCTGGCCGGCACGGGAATGGATATTCGCTGGCTTTGCAGCTGTGTCTCATCTGCCCATTCGCGAAAATCACATGTCAACTCAAGTTCATTTGACGAGATATTCACGGCTCGAAGCGCAAAAAACTGTTCGCTGTAACCAGCTTTCCTGACAAAGGGGCAAACAACGAACCAATCATTGTTTGCATCACGGTTAGTAAGCCCCTGGGGCCGCCATTCTATCCGCGTGGCCTGAGCCGGAGTAATTGCATTGCAGGAGCTACCCGAATCTACTGTGCCCGCCCGTACGGGGATACTTGCTAGAGTGAAGACAGAAACCAAGACAAAGAACACAACAAAAAACCGCATTAATATTCTCTTTTAAAAAAACAGCGTCACTAAAGATACTACGCACAAGCAGGATCAATTCAACCACTTAAATCATAGGGAATTTATGCGCTTCGATACTTCGAAGAACGCGTATTCGTTAGGACTTTCTTTCTATCGCCGCACAAACTTCCAGGTTACTGTCTGGTTATTAAGCATGTTTCTTGCTGCGATACACACAGAACCACGGCCTTTGTAAAATTCTTTGACAAATCCGCGCTGCCGAGCGGTCCCCGGATAAACACAAACGCGTCTGAACGGGAAGCGCGATGATTCGAAACCGGAGATGAAAAACCTAATCTCGAGCTGACGCAGAGCACTCCGGGCTCGAATGCTCCAGGTAATGAAGTATGTAACTTGGCTGGGTGATGTATTCATGGCACGGCCCGGTACGCCACGCCTGATCGTGCGAAAATCGTCATGACATGTGTATTTCTGTGACGTCGATCGCATTCGGGGTATACGTTGTCAAAAGCGCGTTACCGGAACTAACCTTTGTAATTTTCACTGATCGCGTTGAAAAAAGGTGAGTTCGGATACAGCATAACTTTGACGATCAGTTTCCGCTTTCTCGGAAAATTATCAGCACGCGTCAGACGAAGTAGTCGGCTCTGAAGTAGTTGCGGTTACCTCCGGTACATTCGCCTTCGAGGACGAATCCGCAAGCCACCTAAGTTAGTTTAAGCCGTCGAAGCTGGCGCCAGCAGTGTTTGATCCACGGTGTTCCATCATCGGTGGGGTATCCAGAGCGCAAAATGCCGTTGCTTCCTCCACGTGTGCATCTGCCGAAGGCTTTGAGCGACGTCATGACCTGCCATGAGGCATTCGAGTCATTCATTTCTTGAGTGATTGTCCCCGCAAAGGAGCGAGTGTCATGAGAAGCAGTTGCTTTTCGGAAGGGCAGATGGCCCCGATTCTCCGTGAGGCGGATACAGAGCCGGTGTCCGAGGCGGCCAAGCCCCGTGGAATCCGTGAGGTGACGATCTACGCCTGGCGCAAGCGCTACGGTGAGGTTGAAGCCGCCGATCTCCGACGTCTTCGTTAGATGAAGAATGAAGAAGGAGAATGCACGCCTAAAGCGGGTTCTGGCGTACCGCTATATCACGATTGATGTAATGGAGGACGTCATTGAGGGAATACCCGATAAAGCGAGCGGAGCCCTGCATCAATCAAGAGCGTAGGCAATCCCGACCACAGCGCTCAACGGCTCCCCTACGAAGTAGCGATAGTTTCCGAAGGCAAAATCCGCACGTTCGGCGTAGCGTTCATCCGTTAGGTTCGTCGCAACCAGACTGGCTTTCAGACGTTGGCTAATGGACCAGTCCACGCGCAGGTTGAGCAGTTCATGCCCCCCGTAGCTGGCCGTGTTCTCTGGGTTCAGGTAGTACTCATCAAGCCAAATGAACTCGAGTTCAGCGCGCACCGGCCGCGCCGCAATGAAAGCATTGGCCCCGACTCGTGCACTGCCGAAGTGCCTGGGCGCCGTGTCGATGATGTTGCCCTCAATATCGCCCTGCACCCCGCGAAGATCTATGGGACTGGCATAGCGGTGATCGGCATAGGAGCCTGCCAACTCGGCGTACCAAACATCATTTATCCGCCAGGAAAGCTCCAGCTCTACGCCCTCGTGATCGGTGCTCGCGCCACTTACGTTCTGGCGATCGCTGTCCTGGAATATCACATCGTCCTTGGACATCCAGAATGCGTTAACGGCGTACTGCAGGCCGACGCCTAACTCGCCGCGCACGCCAAGCTCGAAACTGTCCATCTGTTCCGAATCAAGATCCGCAACCTGCTGGCCGGCCTGCAGGCGATAGAGTTCCGCGGTCTGCGGTGCTCGGTAACCCCGGGCAATTCTGGTGTACACGAGCGCTGAGCCAAGGTCGTAGCTCAGGCCAAGGTTGCCAGACCAGTTCGTGAAGTTGTCCTCGCGGTCGGAGGGTCGAAAGAAACGGCAGGCGGTGGCCGCAGGCTCACAGGCATCGCCGTCGCCAGTCTGGTTGTCGTAGTCATAGCGCGTCTCATCCACGCGCAAACCACCGTCGAGGCGCCAGCGCGAACTCAGATTGATGCCCCCCTGCACAAAACCACCGACCACCAGAGCGTCCACTTCGTAATCGTAGTGCACGCCCTGGGGCAGATTGGGGCTGAAGGGCTCGGCCTGGTCTTCCTTGAGCCAGCCCGAGGTCGCGTCCACGTCGGCGCCGATAACCCAGTCTACGTTCTCGGAGTCACCGCGATAGGCCGTCTGCAGGCCGATACTGCGATGGCCGTTGCGTTCGCGCGACTGCCAGGGGAAAAAGTGCTGCAGAAACTCCATCCGGTTGTGACGAAGATAGGGAGTGATGGTGAAACTGCTTCCGTTGTCGAGCTCGCGGGTGGCGCTCAGGTGCGCGCGGATTGAACTGGCGTCGCGGTAAGCTTCCGGGTTCGGGTTCTCCTCACTGGCGTCTTCATCCTCATAGATTTCAAACCCCTGAACGAAACCTGCGGTTTCCTGATTCAGATTGGAGCCCGCGACCACGCCACTCAGGGACCACTCGCCGACTTCGCGATCCTGGCGCAGGGTGAACTTCTGCTGGTCGTAGCCGGAGTTGTCCTGGTAGCCGCCGTAGGTCGAGGCTTGAACATTGAGGGCCGTTCCGGAGTCTGGAAGAGCGATACCCGCGAGCAGGCGATAGAAGTCCCGCGAACCCGACTCCACGCGAATCGCGTTCTGTGACGTCTCGGCGGATGCGGTAATCGAATTGATCACGCCATGCATTGCGTTGCTTCCGTACACCGCCGTGGCCGGCCCGCGCAAAACCTCGACCGCGCCCGCCTGGGCAAGATTCGCGTCGAAGAGTTGATTGACGTTGCAGAATCCCGGTGCGCGCAGCTCGATGCCATCCGCCGCGGTCAGAAAGGAGCCGCAGCTTCCCGGACCTGTGAATACCGGTGAGCGCATGGAGATCAGCGATTCCTGGCCGTTGTTACGGCTGATCCAGGTGCCGGCGGACCTTTGAAACAGTTGATTGCTGTGCTGTAACGACGTGAACGCCACATCGGTTCCGGAAATACTCGACCAGGAAATCGGAAGCTGGGACCCATCGATCGGCGCCCGCGTCGCCGTAACGATCACCGACTCGATGCGCTGCTCGGCCATGCCGTCCTGAGCGACTACAAGAGGGGCCTGAGCCATGAAGAACCAGGTGCAGGCAAGTCGAAAGGGCTTCATTGCATGTTTCTGGGGATGAGCGGGGGAACAGGGCATCGCGGCTACGGCATCGAGTTTCAGGGGTGCAAGATGTTAGCCCTAGCGCACTCCCCACCGCCAGCGACCAAAGGAGAACCTGCCCTATAGCCTTGAGCACGATTTGAGTTCACCGGTCGCGTGTCCGCAGGACGAATCCCGGCCACGTTGCTGCGATGGCTCCGCCCCGAAGTCGCGAACCAGGTCATCGGAGTAGCTGTCGGCACGCGGGATCTCTTGGCATAGACGCACCGCTGGCAGTTGCTATCAGCCTTCGCGTAGACTAGACGTTATTCCAAATAATTATGAGAAAACTCTGAGAATGCCATTTATAGGAATTAACCAAAGTCAACGATCGTATGCTCCGATGGGCTGTCAGGGAGGAGAATCGATGCGTAATGCGCTGGGCTGAAGCACTCATCCCCGCTTCGCGTTTCGAGCAGGACAATGCAGACACCTGATGATATCTACGCACTCCTCGTGGAAGATGATGCCGGTATCGGTCGCGTTATTCGCAACGGCCTGAGGAATCACAACATCCAGCTCGAGTGGGTGAGAGCCGGAACGCCCGCATTGGAAATGCTCAAAGGGTCTCACTTCGACGCCATCGTCCTCGATCTCATGCTGCCCGACATCGACGGCTTCGAACTCTGCCGGCAGATTCGCGACCTGGGCAGTAAGACCCCGATCTGCATGCTCACGGCCCGGGATACGCTCGAGGACAAACTGGAAGGTTTCGAAGTCGGCGCCGACGACTACATCACCAAACCTTTTGAAATCGATGAGCTTGTTGCGAGACTTGGAGCGCTGGTGCGCCGCAATTACCAGGAGCCTAACGAGACACGGATCGTGTTTGGTGCCCTCGAAGTCAATCCGCTGGCCCGCGAGGTTACCGTGGGGGAAGTAGCGCTTGAGCTAACGCGACGCGAGTTTGATGTACTTTCCTACCTCACGCGGCATTCACGCCAGGTCGTGTCCCGGGGGAAGCTGCTCCAGGTGGCCTGGGGCTCGGAGCGGGAAGTAACCCTGAATACGGTCGATGTCTACGTCGGCTACCTGCGCAGAAAACTCTCCGCCTGTTCGGACGCTCCCGAAATAAAAACGGTACGAGGTATCGGCTTCAAGCTCTGCTGAGCCCCACCTGTCTTCGAGTCCTGTCTTGAGGGCTACGCCGGTTGCAGTACCAAAGTACGTCTGAATCTCAGAGTTTATTCAGACTGATCTCAGGACATCCTCAAAATCGCCCCCGTAGCATCGATCCTGGACAACGCGCCCCCGTGGCGCGACGCCCGGCTACCTCGCCGTACTCGTTACCTGGCGTCACTCCGTTTGGACGACACAGTCCCGTTGGCGTTAGCGACGATGGCCACAGCTTCGTACACCGCCGAAGACTTGAATCAATAAACCCACAGGGGGAATGCACGATGAATAACCCGAGAAGCGGAAGCTTCACGATGCGAGCTTTGACCGCGGCCACCGCCGCGACATCGCTGGGCTTGGCCTCGGCGGCAGTGAACGCGAAAGATGTCACCTGGAAAGACATCGTCAATGACGAAAAAACTACCGATGCCGTCGTGAGCTGGGGCATGGGCGTTCGCAACCATCGCTACAGCAAGCTCGACGATATCAATACGGACAACGTTCAGAATCTCAAGCCGGTCTGGTCGTTTTCTTTCGGTGACGAAAAGCAGCGCGGTCAGGAGACCCAGGCGCTGTTGCACGACGGCACGCTCTACATTACCGCTTCCTACTCGCGGATTTTTGCCCTCGATGCGAAAACCGGTGAGCGCAAGTGGTCCTACACTGCTCGTCTGCCCGACGATATCCGTCCCTGCTGCGACGTGGTGAACCGGGGGGCCGCGCTCTACGGCGACAAGGTCTACTTCGGTACGCTCGACGCCGCGATCATCGCCCTGAACAAAGAAACGGGTAAGCCGGTCTGGCGGAAGAAGTTCGAGGATCACACGGCCGGGTACACCATGACCGGTGCGCCGACGATTGTTCGAGACAAAAAGACGAAGAAAGTCATGCTGATCCATGGATCTTCCGGTGACGAATTCGGTGTTGTCGGTCGACTCTACGCCCGCGATACGGAAACCGGCGAGGAGATCTGGATGCGGCCGCTGGTCGAGGGCCACATGGGTCGTCTTCACGGTGAGAACTCCACGACCACGGGTGACCCGAGTGCTCCCTCCTGGCCCAACAACCCGGACGGCTCCAAGGTGGAATCGTGGAATCACGGCGGTGGTGCTCCCTGGCAAAGCGCGACCTATGACGTGAAAACCAACACCATTGTGATCGGGACGGGTAACCCGGCTCCGTGGAACACCTGGTACCGCTCCGACGGCGACAACTTCCAGGACTACGACAGCCTCTATACCTCCGGCCAGGTTTATATCGAGCCGTCTACCGGTGAGCCTGTGGGCTTCTTCCAGCACACACCAAACGACGCCTGGGATTTCTCGGGTAACAACCCGATCACGCTCTTCGAGATGAAAGTGGACGGCAAAAAAGTCCGCGCCGGCGCACACGCCGACCGCAACGGTTTCTTCTTCGTCACCGATCTGGACTACCTGACGAAGCGCGACGGCAGGATCTCCAAGCAGGAAGGCGGTGCCATTGGCATTTATCCCTTCGTACCGGAAATCAGCTGGGCCACCGGATGGGACGTCGCCAAGGGACGCCCCCGCGAAGTGGAAGGTCAGCGTCCTCCGCCTCCCGCTCCGGGTGAGGACAAGGGCGAGGTCATTCAGGTTACGCCGAATTTCCTCGGTGGTACCAACTGGATGCCGATGGCCTACAACCAGGATACGGAGCTGTTCTACATCCCCTCCAATGACTGGAGCGAGGATTACTGGACCGAAAACGTGACCTACAAGAAGGGTTCCGCTTACCTCGGTCAGGGCTTCCGCATCAAGCGCAAGTACGACACGCACGTGGGGGCTCTGCGCGCCATCGATCCGACCAACGGCCAGATCGTGTGGGAGCACAAGGAACACATGCCTCTCTGGGGCGGCGTGGTCACGACGGGGGGTGACCTCGTTTTCGCGGGAACCAGCGATGGATACGTGAAGGCGTTCCACGCCGAGACGGGTGAAGAGCTCTGGAGCTTCCAGACTGGATCCGGTGTGGTGTCTCAGCCCATCGTTTACGAGGTAGACGGCGTGCAGTACCTGGCTCTTGCCTCGGGCTACGGCGGCGCGGTCCCGCTTTGGGGCGGTGATATGGCCGAGATGACCAAGACCGTGAGCCAGGGTGGATCGTTCTGGGTGTTCGCACTGGCCGACGTCAGGGCCAACATGAAGGTTGCGTCCAAGTAGGGGATCGAACTCCTCGCCCGGAGTCAGGAGTGAGATCTTTCGCCGGGTAGCAACCATGAGGCCCGTCGCTGAGCGACGGGCCTTTTTTCACTTGAAGGAAGCAAACACATGAACCGATCAAGCGACGCTCTTCGAACCGCGCTGCTCGCGTGGCTGCTGTGCAGCCCGGCGACCGTCGGCGCCTACGAGCTTATCGTGAACAAAGAGCCGCGCCCCGAGCCCTGGGTCATCAACGGATGCGAGATAAAGCCGCGGGCGAACTGCGAGGGTGCCGATTTGCGGCATGCCGATTTGAAAGGCGCGAATCTCGCCGGTGCGAATCTGAAAGGGGCCGATCTCGCCCGCGCCGATCTGCGGCATGCAAATCTTCGAGGCGCCACGCTGGATGACGCAAATCTCGAGGGTGCCAATCTCGAGATCGCCTTTATGCAGGGCAGCAAGGCCAGGCGGGCAAACCTCTCCGGCGCCAACCTCTCCCACTCGCGCTCCTCGGGAGCGGACTGGAGCCGGGCGAGGATCCGGGCCGCAACGATGGAAATGATGCGCGCGAACAAGATCAATCTCGCGGGCGCCTCGCTGATCAACTCCGATCTCCAGGAAACCAAGCTCTATAACGCCAATCTGGCGGATGCCGACTTCACCGGTACCAAGCAGCGCTTCACGATTTTCCAGGATGCGGTGATGGATGGTTGCACCGGGTGTCCGTTGGACTGGCAGACCGGAGCACCGATCTGGGAGTTTGAAAACCGTGTGAAGATGCGTCGACAAGGGACGGAGTGAAAGCGATCCGTCTGGTGCAAGCCGCGTTCTTCAGCGCGCCGCTGCTCTTAGGGACTGTGCCTGGGGAAGCCAGGGGAAGCACTGGGAACGTGGCCACGAAGAGCGCCGACGATGATCTTCGTGGGGCTCTTCAGGAATGTCGCGCCGAACTGCAGGAGGTTGAACGACTCGCCTGCTACGACCTGCTCGCGAAGAAAAATGCACCGCCCGACTACGCCGGCAAACTGGGATTTCGCACGCCACAGTTCGCCCTGGCCAACCCAACGCGCCTTCGCTTTCGCAGCCAGGGCGTAATTTTCGTCTTGTATGTGCTCAATGAGCGTGGCGACGTGCTGCAGAACCTGCATCTCGGCGGGGGTGGTGAGGGGGATTACCTGATCAGGGAGCCCGGCCGCTACAGCCTTCAGATCGACGGCAGCGCCCGCTGGGAGATCTGGCTCGACCCGCTAGCGGAAGTCGCTTCCGAATAGGAGAAGTTCCGATGAGTGAATTGAGCGGTGTCGAAGCCCGGACGGGACAGCTGGTATCTGAAGCAGAAAGCGCCGCCTATGACCCGGTGTCGAAACTGCTGCACTGGGGCATTGCCGTAGCGGTTTTCGCCATGCTCGCCTTTGGTTTTTATCTCGACGCACTGCCCTTCAGTGAAGCGAAGGTTGCGCTCATTCAGCTTCACAAGTCATCCGGTGTCGCGATCGCCGTCTTCGTCCTTCTTCGGCTCGCCCGGCGAATGCGCGATGGTTTTCTGCCCTTGTCCGAGAGCGAGACAGCAATTCGTAGACGGGTCGTACGATGCGTGCACTTCCTCTTGCTTCTGTTACCGGTAGGGATGGTGGTGACCGGCGTGCTGCGTTCCCTCGCCTATGGCCGCTCGGTGAGGGTCTTTGGCGCGCCGTTCATACCCGCTGTCATGGAAAAAAACGAACCGCTTCATGAGGCGGCAAGCAGCGCCCATGCAGTCTTCGCCTGGGTGTTCCTTGCCTGCATCGTTCTTCACGCGGCGGCGGCCCTGTGGCATCACTTGGTAAAGCGGGATGCGACGCTCACACGAATGCTGCCGGCCACATTGGCCAAGCAAGCTGGCGCGGTCGCAAAGGTCGCGCGGTGAGCAATGTCCAGACACTGGTGAGTGCGCGGGGTGCAAGCTTCGGCGCCGTACCGCTTGTCATGCTTTCGTGGGCCGCGACCGCTCACGCGGATATTCCGGAGTACCAGGTCGTAAGAATCATTGCGTATCAGACGAGCTGCCAACTCGAGAAGCTGCGTTCCGAGGATCTCGGAGACACCGGCGTCCGATTCCATGCCACCTGCCAGAACATCAACAGCTATCCGGATGGTCTGGTCTTGAACTGCGCCGATCCAGGCGATGCCTACTCATGCGAGGTCGCCACCGAAGAGCGCCGCTTTGACTTCATGGAAAACCTGCGTGAACAGGTGGATACGGGGAAGTGATGTTCGTTTTCCCACGGCACGAACCTGGCCGCAAGCTGCGACAGCCAGAAATCGCGACAACTATCTTTGCTCAAACCGCGTAGTGATCGCTGGAGGTTGGCGAAGTCGGATGACTCCACTGCGAATCGACCGGATATGCGACGTCCGTCGAAAATCCAATTCCTCATACCCTCGGTATACATCCACACAATCCCCGTGAGCGAGGTGGCCCGTGCTGCAACAGGCGAATCATCCCCGTCGCGAGATGCCGCTATCCGGGGCAGTTATTGGTCTGTTCCTGGCAGCGATGACGACGGCGTCCACCCTTAGTGCTTCCTGGGCATACGCTGCCCCCTGCGTCGCCAACCCGATCAATCTACGTCCCGGCGATAGCACGGCTGTTCGCTACACGGCGAAGTCCTATGAGCCGGGTTATCGTTTTTCCCTGGGGGGAGTGAACTGGGAGCTGCAGGAATTAACGGTGACAGACCCGTCGGGAAACCGCAGTTTCAGCGTTGTCTACCCCTTCGCTGTGGCGGGTACGGGTGACGTCGCTTCTCGCGATTTCTTTTTTTCCATCGAAGCCAACGAGAATGATGGCGGAGATTGCAGCGACATGCCCGCTGGAGATGCGCTCGTTGAAGAAGACTGGCTCCTCGATCAGACGCTGTACGTCACAGACAACTACCAGTCCCATCTACGCCCCGGGGTCTTCAGCGAAAGCCTGAATCAGCTTGAAACCATGCGCAAACTCGAAACGAGCCTGCGCGTCCGAGAAGGAGGTTTTGAAGTGATCGTGGCGACCGGGTTTGCGTCTACGCAGTCAATGGACCTTCGGGCCTGCTTGAATGCGCCGGGGGACACACTCGGCATCGTCGAAAATCAGCCCGGGGAAATCCACATCAGCTGCTACCCCGCCGAAGAGACCAATGACTACGTCAGTAACATCGACTGGATTGTCGACTACCACTGGCCCCGTAATCCCTCGGCGCTCATCGATGATCTTATTGACTATGTGCACGTGGTGGCGCTGCCCTAAGTCATAGCTCAAGCAGGTCAAGGCTGATAGTCGTAAAGCAGCCGCTCCGCGCGAGGATAGCGGACCGAGTAGAAGTGCTTGATGACCTGCTGTTCAGCAGGCTCGAGCGTAAGCCGCCAGCGATCTTCGCCCGTATTGTCGTTCACCGCGCGCTCCGTCGGACGTGACGCGTCGTCATCGTAGCTCACGTCGACATCCTCGTTTTTAGACACGGGCAGTGATGCGAACACATCGATCTCCTTCACCTGCTCGTGGAAGCTGGTGATAAGGATTCGCTTACGAACGTTTTCTACGGCGGTGCGGAAAAAGCTGCCCTGGGCATCAGACGACTCTTCGTCGGCGATGACTCTCACCTGAATACGAGAGTCCACTCCAAACGGCAGTCGGGATTCCTCGCCCGGCAGGAATCCGGCGATCGGCCGGCTGCCGATATAGCTGCCATCGCGATAGAACAGCATACGTCCCGGCTGCATGGGGAATTCCTCGTCGTGCGTAAAGCGCGCTTCCAGATAGGCGTGGGCGTCGCGGATCGGTCGGCTTGTTGCGACGAGTTCAACTTCGGTACCGCGTCGATCTACTTCGAAGAGCTGCTGTTCCGCCCCGGTCGATACTGATACGCGCCCTGGCACGGCAAAACTCACCTCGTATTCCGTTCCCACGGCGTCCATCGCAGATTCGAAGAAAGCGCCCTGGACGACAACCTCCTCTACTTCGGGCTCCGCACGCCTTGCTGCTGAGGCGGCCGATTGTGCATAGCGGGCCAGATCGCTCTGAAGAGTTACCGATTGAGCGACGTACTCCGGGGGCGCAATCCGCGAAGCCGTGTTGGCCGTGCTGATGGTGAGCTCGACGTCGTCCCAGGATTCCCCCGTCTGCTGTGCCAAAGCCACCTTCCGAATGATCTCAAGAAAGCCGCGTTCCGTTTCCAACCGCGCCTCATACACCCAGTTCCAGGAAGCGCCACGGACCGGATAGGTGGCGGTCAGCATCAGCGTCTGAGCGCGCGTCGCCTCGATAGCAGCAACTGCCGACTGCGACGATCGCTCGAAGCTCGCAAACTGATCCAGCTGTTCCTGCTTCTGTTGGATCAATCGCGCCAATTCGGTCGCTTCGCGCCGCGCATCGCGAATCCGGCGTCGGGCCGTATTGCCGGACTCATCGACCAGCGTAAGCAGAGACGACAGTGCGGTCGCGCTGTCGATAGTCGATTCCAGCTTTCCCTGCGACAGCGATTCCAACAGGGTGAGCTGTGACTCCGCGGCCGCGATGGAGTCATCGAGCAGGCCACGTTGATAGCTCAGTTCATCGACGTCGTCCTGCAGCGTCTGCTGCGACTCGCCGGTGAGCGCATCCCCATAGACGCGCCGGCCGCGTACGCTGCCCAGGGCTACCGAATCGCTACCCAGGCTCAAGGCCAGACGACTCAAATCCAGGGAATCAGGCAGACCGGTCATAACGAGCGTGTGTTCCCCGGCCGCGACATTGAGCGTCGCGGTTCGGGTGACGGTGGCGCCGCTCCGGGTGACGCTGACCGCCGTTATGGCGGCGTCGACCGTGTACTCATCGGCCGCTACGCCCGCGGCCAGCGACCCAAGGAAGGGCAGCAATGCCCAGGCCGGGCTGTTGCGGTGGATTGAGACGGGCAAAACGTTCCTCCCCGGATCTGCTGTCGCTTCGCGAAGTTGCGAAGCAACTTTGACACACGGGTCCGGGATTAGATCCCGGCCCGGGAAAGTTTGAACGTTACCTGTTCCGGGGCGAGACGCGCACGCTTGGTTTGGAAACATTCACGCTTCATATTCACAACAACTACTGCGGTAAGAGGCTCCAGGCTCTCACGGACGCGGTGCGCACAGGTTACCGGCTCATGCCTTATTGAAGTTGGATCGTCGGACCGCCAATGCCTGGCGCGTCGGCGTTGGTCCGATTTCAAGCCCAGAGACGCAGCGGCAGCATACCGTTCACTGCGAGCACGGCGCACCACTGAAGTAAGCCCGCCGCGGCCGCGGTCCACAGCAGGTCGAGGCGGGACAGACGTGGCTGCTGCCCGAAGCGCCGTAAACTCAGAACCATCCCCAGCGGCACGGCAAGGCTGACACCGGCGAGGCAAACGCTGGCGATGTTCGGATCGCCCAGGGCCAGGAAGGACTGGCGAAGGAACAGCGGTATCGGTATCAGCAGGCTGAGCAGTGCGAGGTACGCGGGGAAGCCCGCATGGCGCGGCGCCAGCGAGCGCCATCGCAGCAGGAGGAAGCTGCCCGCGATGAGTATCCACACCAAGCCCGCGAGGCCCAGGACGAGACTCAGCCAGTGCGCCGCGAGATACACCGTCGATAGTTTGCGGTAGCTCTGAAAACCATCGCTCAGGAAGTAAGCGCCGCTGGCATCACGCAACAGGACATGGGACTCGGTCCTGCGGTCGTTGGCGGTAAAGCGGTACTCGGCGCTGGGTCTGAGTTGCCGCCGCTCGCGCTGGAGGGACGTCAGCGTGAGGTGGCCCTCGTGTGCGCTGATCCTTAGGGAGCCGAACAAGCGGTCGAGATAGGCAAACTGTTGAAAACGATTGGGGCTGAGCACGTAGCTCCCGCTCCAGTGATCGATGTCAGCGGCGGCGCGGACCGTAGTTGGAGCCTTTGCCATCGGAATGTCGAGTTCGCTGATAAAGCGCCGGTCCAGGCGCCCGTAGTCGGCACTCTCACTGTCGGTATTCACGCTGTAAGCAAAGGCTTTGCGCTCGTCCGGGAACACACACAGCATGGCCGCAAATCCGATGGTGTTGCCGCCGTGGCAGTAGCCCACCACGCCGTGCCGGTCGCGGCGTCCCAGGCCTAGCGCATAGCCCGCGGCGAGGCCCGCCCGGCCCGCATTCGTTGAGGAAGCCTTCCCGCGGGCCCGCATGAGTTTTTCGTCCACGATGCGCGCGTCGCCGACCTGGCCGTCGCCCATGAGAAAGGCGGCGAAATGCCCCAGATCGGCGGCGGTGGTCGTGAACTGTCCGGAGGGTCTCAGGAACATGGGCGCGGCTGCATAGCGTGAACCATCGTCCACATGCCCCCAGGCCAGGGCGGGATCGCGGTAACTTCCCTCCTGACTCGTGAATGCAAAGCTACTGTCGTGCATGCCCAGGGCGCCGAGCAGTTTCCGGTCGAGGTAGCTTTCGTAACGCTCGCCGGTGACCGCTTCGATGATCATGCCCAGGAGTGCGTAGCCGCTGTTGGAATAGGAGAACTGCGTCCCCGGTTTCGATCTGGGCCGAAGCTGCTTGCCGGGGTCGGGGAAGGCCGCGCGAAGAGGGGTATCCGGCGCCACGCGTTCGCTGAATAGCTGCCAGAGATCGGCATCGTTCAGGCCGGCGGTATGGTCCAGGAGATGGCGTACTGTGGTTGCGCCAAAATCGGCTGGCGCCTCGGTGGTGAAGCTCTCGGGCAAGTAGCGTATGGCCGGTGCATCGAGGCTGATACGACCCTGCGTCGCCAATTGGAGGAGGCCGGTGGCCAGCACGGCCTTGGTCAGGGAGCCGACGTGAACGCGCGTCTCTGCTGCGAAGGGCACGGCGTCAGCAGCGTCGCGCAGGCCCGCGACGCCGGTACGCACACCCCTCGTGCTATCAACGAGCGCCCAGGTGATACCGGTCAGGCGTTCCTCGGCAAGAATAGTCTCAACGTCGCCCCGAAGAGGCGCGTTTGCTGCAACAGCGAGCGACACCCCGAGGAGGCTGAGAAGGACAACCGCCAGCCGGGCGAACCACAGCAGCAAGGTCAGAGCGCCGGCGCGGTTTTCCGAGAAACGAGGAACAGACTGTTGGTGCTTCCGTGGGTCCACCGCTCCTGCGTTTCAAATCCAGTGGCCGTGACCTCGTCTTCCAGGTCCGCCGCGCGGAGGAAGCTTACCTGTGGGGCCATCCCCACCCAGCGCATCACCGGGATAAGGGGCCGCAGGTACCACATGCGATCGGAAAGGCAGGGCGTGGTTGAAACGAACAGCCCTCCGGGCGTCAGGAGTCGGTGAATTTTGTGAAGCGCCGCCGCGTGATCCGGTACAAGGTGAAGGAGGTTCAGCGCCAGGACCATGTCGTAGCTGTCATCCGGCGCCGAGAAGTCGTCCACGTCTGCCTGCAGAAACTCCACGTTGTTGATCCCCATCCGCAGGGCCTTATCGCGACCGATATCGATCATGGCTGCGGAGACATCTGTAGCGTCGACGCGCGCAACGTGAGGCGCGTGAAGTACCGCCGTGGAACCGGTGCCGCAGCCAAACTCCAGTATGTTCATTTCCGGGCGCATGAACGCCTGCGTGGATTTCAGTTTGCGTTCATAGGTTTCCGGGTCGGCAATGGCTCGTTTGCTGTATCGGTCGGCGACCCGATCCCAGAATTCGGCGGAAGTGGTGGCCACGGTCGTTCCTCGCTGCTGGCTGACTGGCTTGATGCGTTCGTTTGGTCGCACCTGTTTCGCTGGCACCTATGTAGCAGACAAATCGTCTATGGACATCGCACGGCCATGGGAAAATCGATGAACGGATCTATTCGCGCGATCGATAACGGAAAATCTCCTCAACGCATAATTTCCCGCCGCGCATTCCAAAGATCGGTGAGACAAGGCGGCTATTCACGAGAGCGCAGGTAGGCCGCGATGGCTCGTTTAAGCTCCGTCATTCTCCACGTCTGTTCACGCCGGGGAAGCGGGTAGCACCGGTCCACGGTAGAGCACACCAACTCCACGATGTATCTTGAGCTACGCCTGACTTCGAGCTTGGAAAGCCTTGGGAGCAAGGGTCGCAGCAACGCCGATACCAGCTTCGCGGAATTGTCGAGGGACGCTTCCTCTATCGACCTGAGTTCCGGCCAAACGCGCATCGCTCCCCGCAGTGCCACAATCCCACGCTGCTGTCGGGCACTCAGCCAATACCGATCGATGAGCGAACAAGCCGCTTCGGCGGCGTCCTTGGCCTTGTGAATCTCGTCCTCCGCAGCCGTCAGCCATGCCCTTTCGGCATCCATGAAGCGCTCGGCGAGAGCAATGACGACCGCCTCTTTGTTATCGAAATAGCGGTAGACCGTCGGCGGAGTCACGCCGGCCGCAGCCGCGAGGGCATTGGTATTCAAGTGCCTGACACCCTGCGACTCCAGAAGCTCAGCCGCTGCGTCGAGTAATTGGTCTCTGGCCTGCATAGGACGGGGCATGTCGAAATCGCGACGACCTGGGGTATTGCATTGTAAATAGTATTTGCTATCTTATTAAAGGTAGTAATTACTATCTATTGCCGCAAAGGAGACAGTCCGTGTCAGTGCACGCCATCGATCTGTTTATGCAGTACTTCAATGCCTTCGAGACTGCTCTAAGGAACGACGCCTGGGACAGCGTAGGTGCCCTGCTCGCCGAAGACGCGCACTACTCGGTAGCGGGTGTGCCCTTCGCGTGCGAGATCGACGGACGGGCGGCAATTCTGCAGGCGTTTCAGAGGTCTACTTCCGCCTTCGATGCCACGATGGATTTCCGAATGCTGGAGATTCTGTCCATCGCGCGACTGTCCGCCGGGCATATTCGCGTCGAAATGATCAGTGGCTATGGACGGCATGACGAGGGCGCTGTGACGGCCCCGGTGACCGTTGAGGTAGAAGCTGGCGACAAACAGATTCGCAGCCTGGGCGATCGATACGATCCAGAGTTGACGGCACCGGCGTTGACCTGGCTTTCGATCCACGCCGGGGACGCCAATCCCAGCTACGTGTAGCTCAACGGAGCAGTCCGCAAGGTCGCCCGGGCTACGGCCGATCGCCGTGCGCTCGGGTCAGCCCGTAGCGCTGCTTTCGATGTATCGGGTACCCATAAGCAGTCCGTCGAAACGTAAAAGCCGCCCTGGCGGGCGGCTCTGGTGAAAAGGAAGGCGGCTCTCAAGCGGGCTGCGCGTCGGCGTTCTTCTCCAGACGTCGCGTAACCGACGGGATCAGGGCTGGCACCTTGCGCTTGTACTGCGCGTACTCCGGGTGAGCGGCTTCCAGATCGCGCTCTTCGAGCTTGATGGCGATCAGGATATAGGCCGTCGTGCCCAGGGCGAGAAGCAGGTGGGTGGCGGTCATCGTCGGCGTGAACCAGAAGATGCCGAGCCACGCTACGTAGATCGGGTGACGAACGATCCGATAGAGCGCCGGGGTCACGAAGATCAGCGTGGGCACCTCCTCCTTCCGCAGGGCGTACCAGACCTGGCGCAGGCCGAAGAGATCGAAGTGATTGATGAGAAACGTTGCGTACAGTAACAACACCCAGCTCGCCAGGTAGGCAGCGATCAGGACCGTCGCCGCTCCCGGTGCACGCACGGACCAGATAACCCCGCCAAGCGGCTGCCAGAAGGCCATGAGTGCCGCCATGGCAATCGTCGACATCAACACGTAGGTACTGCGCTCCGCGGCTTCGGGTATGTAGCGGGTGAGCCAGCGCTTAAACGCGGGCCGTGCCATGCCACTGTGCTGGATCGCGAACACGGCGAGGAGGCACAGATTAACCGCCATGGCCGAACTCAGGGGCATGGTTGGCACGCTGTCGATGGATCGGGGGACAAGGATGTTGCCCACGAATCCGATGGAGTAGAGAAAAGTCAGAAAGAACAGCGCGTAGCTGATGATTCCGTAGCTGAAAATAAGCAGTCGCTTCATGATGATGTCTCCGGTTTCATTGTTTGCTGGAAGCCATGCTGGGCTTGCGATGCAGTATCCGGAGAACGGCATCCGGGCTCTTGACCCGGGCCTGACTGTTTTCTGACTTTTCTATGACATCGCGCCGGGACTCAAGGTAGCGGGAGGCCCACGCCCGGGGCCTCGCATCGACCTAGGGGCGACGCTGGCCTCAGCTGTCGAAGGACGCCACCTCCAGCGGTGGGAGACCCACGCGACCGGCAAAGTCGCCCAGGCGCGGATCCTCATACAGGACCTCCAGAGGCAGGCTGGAGTACAGCTCCGCAAGGCCCGGGTCGCCGCACTGAAGCGCGCGATCCAGCCACTGGAAGGCCTGATCGCGCTCGCCCCACTGCGCATAAACCTCGGCAATCTGGAACGCCGCTCCGTCCGCGTCGCGCTCCCGTAGTGTGTCCAGGGCGTGCGCGGCCTGGGTGACCCGCTCCAGTTGATGCAAGATGATCGCGCTGAGAGAAAGACGCAGATAGTCGAGATCCTCCCGGCTGATGCAGCGCAGTGCCGTCCGCGCTTCGCCCTGGCGCAGATGGAAGTTAGCTTCCAGCCAGGGAAGGTCGCTGTGTTCGGCGTCAATGGCTTTCAGCGTCTCCAGCACCGCTTCCGCTTCATCCAGCTCACAAACCTTGATCAGGCGCAGCGCCAGGCTGCTCCATACCTTCGGTGATTCAGCGTCCAGCTTTGCCGCGGCGCGCGCGGCGCTCACCGCGGTCTCGTGCTTGCCCGACTTGGCCAGAAAGCGGCTGTAGGCGCCCTGGAGCTCGGCGCTGTCCGGCGCAAGCTCCAGGGCCCGGTCGAAGGAATCCGCCGCGGCATCAAAATCCCAGAAGTGCCGGTGCTGCAGCTCGGCCAGCTGAAGATAGGCAAGGCCATCACCGGGGTCCAGCCGCACGGCCCGCTCGGCAAGCATGAGCGATTCATGGAAGGCCTCATCGCGGGCGCGCTTACCCCGGGTGCCCTGGCGCCGGAGCACCTGGGATAAGCGCACCAGCGCCGGTACATGATCGGGGTTTTGCTCAAGCGCTTCGCGCAGGAGCTTTTCCGCGGTGCGCTCGGCCTCCGGCGCCGCCCCGTGCAGTTCCCAGGTCGCACGAACCACAAGGTTGTGGCTTTCGTCATCCTCGGGAGCATCACCGTTACCCCCTTCGCGAATAGGCTCAAGATTGAACTGATATCCCTTGCGAGACACCGTGCGAATAATGTCCTGATCGAAACCCTGATTACGAAACAGATCTCTAGCGCGTTTGATGGTCTGGCTCAGCGTCGCGTCACTGACAACGACCGAGGGCCAGATCTGATCAAAAAGCTCATCCTTCCCCACGACTCGCTGTCGGTTCACCAGCAGGTACACCAGCAGATCAAAGACCTTGGGCTGAACATCCATTGCCTGGTCGGAGAAGTGGAGCTGGCGGGTCGCAACATCGATGGTGGCGGATCCCACGCGATAGCGACCGGACGTCGGTACTGGGTTACCTGCCTTTAATTCTTGCTGCCGCGGATCGCGCATGACGATTCCGAAGTTCCTGCGCACCGGCCGAGTCTAAGGCAGTCGGGTGTAGAACCGCTAATCCGTGTGCCGGGCCAAGGTCAGAAATCCTCAGGCACTCCCGGGGACGGTCTGCGATTTTTGGGCAGCTCTGCGACCACATAGGCGAGCAGGGCTCCCGCCACGGCGTAGAGGAATGCCCCGGTGACAGGATGGAGCCACTGCAGCCAGAAGAGGATGGAAAAGCCGACGATAATCGATGCTGGCGCACCGCGTTCGCCACCGGATTTCGTCAGCACGCCCAGGAGCACGGGCACCAGCAGGCACCCGCCCACCGATGCGCCCTGCAGTGCCAGGGTGCGAATCGACTCGCCGTAGGCCGCAATGAAAAAGGCGAGCACCCCGGCGCCGACGGTCGTCAGGCGGGCGATGACCAGACCTTCGCGTTCCCCCGCAGCGGGCCGCAGCCGCCGATAGACACTCTCCGTCGCGACGGCAGAGACGGCGAGCAATGCGGAATCGACCGTGGAGAAAATCGCGGACAGCAATGCCCCCATAAATACAACCTGCAGCCAGGTCGGCATGAGTGTCTTGATCATGGCCGGCAGATAGCCATCCCCGACGGGCAGATCCAGACCGAGTTGAGGGCCCAGCAGACCAAACAGTACGGGCATCGCTCCCACGGTGAGATAAATGCCGCCCCCGATAAGCGCGCCGTTCCTCGCCACCGCTGCTGATCGCGCACCGAGGGTGCGCCCCGCCAATTCGGCGCCGGCGATCGAGGTCGCGAGGGCGCTCAGGAATACCTCCGCCGAGCTGAGCGGGTCCTCGGAGATGAGCCGGTCGGTGCGCTCCGCCGGAATCGCTACCAATGCGGCTTCCGCCCCACCGCCCATGCCGATGATCAGCACAAGACAGATGACGAGACCTAGGGCGAGAACCGCTCCCTGAACCATGTCCGTCACGATGTCTCCGAGCAGACCGCCGAGCATCGTGTAAACGAGAACCAGGGTAGTCGCCAGCATCAGACCGCCGAAAATCGACAGACTGCTGATCGATGCAAGGAGAACGGCCAGCGCCAGAATCTGGACCGAAGACCAGATGATTGCGCTCGCGCAGACAATGAAACCCGCGAGGCTTTCGCTCAGCGTGCCGAAACGCGCGCCGAGAAATCCAGACAGCATGACATTCTGGCCGCGTCGGATCGGGCCCGCGACCAGGAGGGCAAAAGCGATGATGCCAAGGCCCAGGCCGATGGGATCAAACAGCGCACCGCTGAGTCCCTCCTCGGCGACCAGCCCGCTGGTGGCGACGATGCCCTCGACGGCAAACCAGGTGGCGAAGATCGACATGCCTATCGCCAGGGGCCCGAGGGTCCGCCCGGCAAGCAGGTAGTCGGTTTCGCTGCGGGTCCGGCGCGCCGCCCAAACCGATATGGCGAGCTGTGCGATCACGTACAGCCCGATGCCCGTCAGCATCATGACGATTGGTTTCTCAGCGGGTGTTCAAGCATCAGCCCGTGGTCTACGAGCCTGCCGCGCGAATCAGTAGGCAAGCAATTCTCCATCAAGCGCCGGCGTATGCTTCGGCAGGCGGATGGCCCCAAGGCGCTGCTCCAACGCATAGCCAAGCCCGAGCAGCCTCGCTTCGCTGAATGCCGGGCCGAGGAACGACAGGGTGACGGGCAGACCGCGCCCGGTGAATCCGATGGGTACGATCAGGTCCGGAAAGCCGGACAGATTGGCCAGGGTTACGGGCGAGGTGTTGGAGCCGGGTGCGACACCGCTGCGGCGATCGCGCTCCACAAGCCGCGCCGGGTTGCCGGAGGTGGGATAGACGATGGCATCAAGTTCCGCATCGGCCATCAATCCATCGACGGTGGTGCGGATCAGCGGCAGGGCGTACTCGAGCACCGCGCGGTATTCGAAGCCATCGAGGTCCGTGGCTTCCACTTCCTTGCGCATAAGCGCCCAGCGCGTGGGGTTGGGAATGGCGCCGTCGTCGCGTCGTGCGGTGAGCTGCATGGCACGCTCGATCAGACCCTCGAGGTCCTTCGCAAAGGCAGGCCCCGTAGTCGCCAGGTATGTGGCGATCTGCGCCTTGAATTCGGGATAGCGAATTGCGCGATAGAACTGATTGCGCGAATCCATAAGCCACTCGGGAAACTCAACGTCGACGATCTCCGCTCCGGCCTGGCGCATGGACTCGAGCGCCGACTCCACGGCCCAGTCCACTTCCGGATTCTGGTCCATGAATACGCGCGCTACGCCAATACGCTTCCCGGCCAGCGCGTCGGCGTCGAGGGCGGCAACGTAGTCCACCAGTGGCTGGTCCCTGGCCTTGTCCGTCGAGCTGTCGGCGGGATCCGGTGCCGCCATAACCTGCAGCGCGATCGCAACATCTTCCACGCTCCGGGCCATCGGGCCGACGGTGTCGAAGGACAGGGCCAATGGAACCACGCCGTCACGGCTGACCAGACCGTGCGTGGTTTTGAGCCCGACGATGCCGTTTGCGGAGGAAGGGCCGCGAACGGAGCCGCCGGTGTCGGTGCCCAGGCCCACGCTCGCGAAGCCCGCGGCCACGGCCGCGCCGCTGCCCCCGGAGGAGCCCGCGGGACTGCGGCCCAGATGGTGGGGATTGCGAATCACGCCGCCCAGGGAGCTGATTGCGTCGCCAGAGGCGAATTCGCTGAGATTTGTCTTGGCGATAACGATCGCGCCGGCCGCACGGAGACGTTGGATTACAAAAGCGTCATCCGGGGGCATGCTGTCTTTGAGCAGAAAGGAGCCGGCCGTTGTCGGCATGTCCGCGGTGTCGATGTTGTCCTTCACAACCACGGGAATGCCATGCAGGGGCGAGCGCCGACCGTTCTCGCGTCGCTCCGCATCGAGTTCCCGCGCGCGCTGCAGCGCCCGCGGGTTTACGAGAATCACCGAGTTGAGGTTGGGGCCGGCCTCGTCATAGGCTTCGATGCGATCGAGATAGCGCTGTACCAGACTCTCCGAGGAGATGGCGCCGGCATCCATCGCGGCATTCAGCTCGCTGATCGTTGCCGAGGTCAGCGAAAGTTCAGCGCCCCGGGTGGTAGCTCCTGCGACAAACAGTGCAACAAAAAGTCCGGCGCGCAGGCTCGCGCCTGCGCGTTGTGCGAAAGGCATCATGGCGTATGACTCGTCGGGGTCGTGAGACGGGAGCATACGCGAGCGTCCGTCCGCGGCGGAATCTTTCTGCTCGTCTTGACCCGGCGGCGCGAGCGATGCCTCAATGCCCGCCTCGTCAGCTTCCGGCCAGGACTCTCCATGTTTCTTCGTTCATTGCTACTGGCTCTCCCTCCATTTCTCCTGTCTTCGCTCGCTCAAGCCTACCCGCCGCCGGAAGCGGGGGACTTTCTGATTCCCGATTTTGCCTTCGAAGATGGCAGCCGCCTGGACCTGCGTCAGCACTACCGCACCCTGGGAACGCTGCGCCGCGGACCTGACGGACGCGCGAGCAACGCCGTCATCGTCATGCACGGCACGACGGGCAGCGGCGCCGGATTCCTGAGCGACCGCTTCGCCGGCGTGCTCTTCAAGGCGGGCGGGCTTCTCGATGCCAACGAGTACTTCATTATCCTGCCCGATGCGATTGGGCACGGCGGCTCCAGCAAGCCCAGCGACGGACTGCGCGGCGAGTTCCCCGCCTATACCTACGACGATATGGTGCGTGCGCAGCATCTCCTTCTTACCGAGCATCTCGGCGTCGACCATCTGCGGCTGGTGACCGGCACTTCCATGGGGGGCATGTTTTCCTGGGTCTGGGGTTACAGCTATCCCGGCTTCATGGACGCCATCATGCCGCTGGCCAGCCTCCCGGTAGAGATCGCCGGTCGTAATCGCATGCTGCGTAAAATGATTATCGACGCGGTGAAGAACGATCCCGACTGGAACGGGGGCGCCTATGAGAAGCAGCCGACCGGTCTGCGCGAGGCGCTCTATCCACTCATTGTAATGACGTCCAGCCCCCTGCAATTCCAGGCCGTGGCGCCAACGCGGGAGGCGGCCGAGGAACTCCTCGAGGCCCGCGTCAGTCGCTATGGCGATCTTATGGACGCCAACGACATGGTCTGGGCCTTCGACTCGTCGCGCTTCTATGATCCGCAGCCTCACCTGGAGAAGATTACGGCGCCGCTGCTGGCGATAAATTCCGCCGACGATCAGGTGAACCCGCCAGAGCTCCGAATCCTGGAGGCGGAAACAGGCCGCGCGCCGCTCGGTGAAGCTGTGGTGCTTCCCATAACGTCGCTGACGCGGGGCCATGGGACGCACTCTTTGCCCAGCATCTGGGGGCCGTACCTCGCTCGCCTGCTGGCGCGCAGTGGAACCGACGCCCCGAAGCCCGATCCGCTCTTACTTGAGCCGGACGCCTCCGCCTGGACTGAGACCGCGCCGGCGGATTTTCGCGCGCGCTTTAGAACCACGGAAGGGTCATTTGAAGTGACCGTCCATCGTTCCTGGGCCCCGCTGGGGGCGGACCGTTTTTTTAATCTCGTGCGCCACGGTTTTTATGACGGGGTCACCATTAATCGCGTCGTCGAGGGCTACATTGCCCAGTTCGGTCTGAGCCCCAACCCGCGGGTCACAACGGCATGGAAGGAGGCCGCGATTCGCGACGATCCCGTGGAGGCGAGCAACACCCGGGGCCGGATTGCCTTCGCCACCACCGGGCCCGATACGCGCAACACGCAGGTGTATATCAACCTGGTCGACAATACGCGGCTCGATAGCGGCGGCTTCGCACCCTTCGGTGAGATCAGTGCGGGCATGGACGTGGTCGAACGCCTTTACGCCCTGCACGGTGAGAATGCCGGGGGAGGAATGCGGGCAGGACGTCAGGGCCCGATTGAAGAGGGAGGCCGCGCCTACCTCGAGGCGACGTATCCACTGCTCGATGTGATCCTCGAGGCCGGAATCGTCGCAGACGAAGCTTTGCCAGCGAATTAACGCATTCGTCGAGAACTCACAGGAGGTCAATCATGTCGACGCCAACCATCTCCCGCAGCGCGACCCGGGGCATCATCGCCGCGGCGCTTGTACTGCTGTCCTCGCTTGTCTCCCCCTGGTCCTGGGGGGATGGCGAGGACCTCAGCGCCATACGGGCCGCGGTCTTTGACTACTTCGAGGGCATCAACGAAGTCAGCGAAGAGCGCCTGCGTCGCGCCTTTGACGCCAGCGCTTCCATGAAGAACGTGGGCGAGGACGGCAGCGTCGTCGCCCGGCCGATAGACGAAGTCATCGCCCGATGGCTTACGAAAACGCCGGAAACCAGAACCGGAGAGATTCTCTCCATCGACGTCACCGATGGCGAAATTGCCCGCGTTGTCTTTGATTACAACGGTAACTATGTCGACTTCCTGACCCTGGCCAAGGTTCGCGGCGAATGGAAAATCATCGATAAGGTGTTCGTCACACGCTGACTGCAAGTCACACCGTAGCCCGCTTACGGCATTGTCAGGTTGACGCCGGACTTCCGGACTCCGCGACGCCGGTGCCACGGATGCGATGGGGGAACAGCGCGCGGCGCAGATCCTGGGCAACGTAGTAGAGCGTCGGCACCAGAACCAGGGTGACGGCGGTCGAGAAGAAGATGCCGAAGGCGACGGATGTGGCCATGGGCTTCACGAACTGCGCCTGAATCGACGTCTCCAGTTGAATAGGCAGTAGGCCGATAAAGGTGGTGAGCGAGGTCAGGAGCACGGCGCGGAAACGCGACGGCCCGGCTTCGAGCACCGCCTCTTCCCACTCGTGTCCTTCGTCGATGTAGTGATTGATGAAGTCGACCATCACGAGGCTGTCATTCACCACGACCCCGATAAGGCCGATGATCCCGATCGCTGAAAGAATGCTCACCTCCATGCCGAGGATCAGGTGTCCCAGCAGAGCACCGGTAACGCCGAAGGGAATCACGGCCATAATGAGCATCGGCTCAAGATAGCTTTTCAGCGGTATAGCCAGCGCGGCGTAGATGAGCACCAGGACCAGGACCAGGCCGATAGTCAATCCCTGGGACGTATCGCGCTGTTCCTCGACCTCGCCCGATACGCTGTAGCGCACGAGCGGATGGCGGGTCAGGATATCCGGCAGCATGCTCGCCTCGACGACGTTCATCACGGCCGCTGAGGATGTCAGGGATTTGTTGATGTCGGCCTGCACATTCACCACGCGGGCGAGGTCAATGCGGTTGATTACGCTGAGTCCCGATTGCTCGCGCGCATTCCCCACGACTGAGAAAGGAACCCGCCGGCCGTCCGCGAGGGTAATCCAGAGGGAGTGCAGGCTTTCGAGGCGGCTGCGGTCTTCGGCCGGAAGGCGTACGTACACGCGCACCTCTTCGCGGCCGCGTTGAACGCGCTGGACCTCGGCGCCGAAAAACGCCTGTCTTACCTGACGGGCAAGCTCACCGTCGCTGAGTCCCAGGGATTCGCCCTCGGGCGTGACGCTGATGTTCAGCTCGCGTCCGCCGGCGTTGAAGGTGTCGCGAATGTCGAGAACTCCGTCGATCTCCGCGAGTCGAAGCTTGAGTTCCGCCGCGGCCTGGCGCAGCTGGGTGAGATCACGGCCCTTGAGCTGAATATCGATCGGTGTACCGCCCGGACCCGCGGCGGCGTCGATGCGGAAGGAGCGTACGCCGTTGAGCGGCCCCACCGCCTCTCGAAGCCAGTTGCCCAGTTGCACGGATGTGACATCCCGCTCCTCGCTTACCAGCAGCTCGATCTGCACACGCGCCTGGGTATCGGTTTCCGAAATGACCTGCAGGGTGCGAATCACGTCCCGCCCCTGTCCATCCACTTCGCGGAAACGTTCATTCATTTCCCGTGCCGCAACTTCGATGCGTCGAGCGTAGTCGTGGGTGAGCTGCCACGGTGTGCCCTGGGGCATGTCCAGCACGATCGAGAGATTGTCCGAGGGGACGTTGGGAAAGAACACCACGCGCAGCATGCCGGCGGGGATAAGCGTGAGGCAGACAATCAGCCCGGCCAGGAAAATCGAGACCGTGGTGTAGCGATACTTCACGGCGAGGTTCAGCGTGCGCCGGTACGGGCCTCGGGCGAAGGCCATGAGGCCATTCGCGACGCGCTGCTGAGCGCGGCGGATCCAACTCAGTTCATCCCCCTCCCTGGGAACCTTGATGTGTCTGAGGTGCGCCGGGAGGACCAGTTTGGTTTCGATGAGGGAAAAGATCACGCACAAAATAACCACATAGCCGAGCTGCGTGAGAACCCGCGCGAAGCCTTCGGTAAGGAAGAGGCTGGGTCCGAAGGCAACGGCGGTCGTCAGGGCACCAAACACCGTGGCCGTGGTGACGCGCTTCACGCCCCCGACCACGCTGCGTACGCCGTCGCGATCCCGTTCAAGGCGTGCATAGGCGCTCTCCGCCGTCACGATGGCGTCGTCTACAAGCAGGCCGAGCACGAGGATAAAGCCAAATACCGACAGGATATTGATCGAGACCGGAAACGAGAAAATCTCCAGCATCGCCAGGCAGCCAAGTACGGCGAAGGGCAGACCGAGAACGACCCAGAAGGCGAGGGACAGGTCGAGGAACACCGCCAGGGCGATGACGACCAGGACGGCCCCCTGGGCGGCATTGCGCAACATCAGGTCGATACGGCCGCGAAGAACGCGACTCGCGTCGTTCCAGGTCGTGATGCTCACACCTTCGGGAAGCTGCTGTTGTTTCTGCTCAACGTAGTCGCGCACGAGCGACGTTATCTCCAGCACGTTCTGGTCGCCTACGCGTTCGATGTTGAACGTCAGCGCCGGTTTGCCGTTCACCGTGCTGAGCACCGGCTGCTCCTCAAAGCCGTCGCGCACGGTGGCGACATCGCCAACGCGAATGCGCGTGCCGTCGGCGCGGCTGATCAGCGTCAGCTGCTCAAACTCGTTGCCCTTGTAGGCCTGGGAAGTCGAGCGCAGCGTGATCGCACCGCCGTCGGTGCGCATCTGTCCGCCGGGGAGATCCCTGGAGCTGAGCTGCACAGCTCGAACGACGTCGTCGAAGCTGAGGCCGTAGCGCCGAAGCTTTTCGTCCGACAGTTCTATGGAGATTTCGTAGTCCCGCTCGCCATAGAGCTCAACTTCACTGATGTTGCCGAGGGCGAGAATCTCCTCCCGGACCTGCTCACTGAGTTCCTTGAGCTTGCGTCCTTCGATGTCGCCGAACAGGCTGACGCTGATGGCCCGGGTCACCGATTCCACTTCTTCTACGATGGGTTTCTCGGCTTCCTCGGGGAAGGCGTCGATACCATCGACCCTCACCTTGGCAAGGTTTACGGCCTTGGTCAGGTCGGAGCCGGGCTCCATCTGCACCGTCACGATGCCGACGCCCTCGCGAGCTTCGCTGCGAATTTCCTTGATGCCGATGATGTCCCGGATGGCTTCCTCGACGCGCAGGATGATGCCGCGCTCCACTTCCTCCGGCGAACTGCCAAGATAGGGAACGGTCACGGTGAACGTTTCCGAAGGGAAGGTTGGAAAAACCTCTTTGTCCAGAGTGCTGATCGCGGCCAGGCCGGCGAGCGCGACAATCAGCAGCAGCAGGTTCGCGGCGACGGGGTTTTGAGCCATCCACGCGATAGCGCCGCTCATCTGGGTTTCGTTGGGATTATTCACCACCGCTGACCTCCACCCCTATGCCCTCAAACATCAACTCCAGGCGCGTGACCACGACCTTGTCGCCGTCCCGCAGGCCTCCCGTAACGAGAGCGCCCCCATTGTCGACGCGGCCGACATCTACATGCTGACGCTTGAGCTTTCCTTCTTCCAGGAGGAACACGTCGTCATCACCGTGCAGGGCGTTCTGGGGAATAACCACGGCATCGGCGACCGTACCGCCGGTGATCTCGGCGCGAACGAACTGCCCGAAGCGCAGCGGGGTGCCGTGCCGGGTTGTATCGAGCGGATCCTCGATGTCGACCACGACGGGGAACACACGAGTCTGCGCGTCAAGGCGCGCCTCCACCCGGGAAAGCGTTCCCTGCCACTCGGACGAATCTCCCGAGTCACCCGTAGACAGCCGTACCGGATCTCCGACGGCCATTTCAACGAAGCCAATGTCCTGCGGAGGAATAGCCAGGCGAACTTCGGCTCGATCAGCTCCCAGGATGCGACCGAGCTGCATGCCTATGGTCACGAACTGGCCCAGTTCCGTCAGTTGCTCGTCGACCACGGCCCGGTAGGGCGCCACGATCTCCGTATTCGCCAGATCCCTTTCCGCGCGTGCGATGCGGGCCTCGGCGGCGGCTACGGCGGCTTTGGCTTCGTCAACGCGCTTGGCCTGGCGCAACGATTCGGCATCGGCAAGGGACAGACGTGCGCTGCTCAGGGACTGACGCGCTTCGGCGAGGGCGAGTTCGTAATCTGTGGCGTCAATGCGTAACAGCGGTTCGCCGGCTGCGACCACGGCCCCAGGCTCGAAGGTCGGTGACTGCCAGAGCACGCGACCACTGACCTGCGCGGTCAAGGCCAGAGACCGCCAGGTTTCGACGTTGCCGTAGGCCTCGACGGTTACGAAGGTAGGCCCCAGGGTAATGTGCTGCACGTCGACGATGGGCAGGGGGAGTTCGACCTCACGCGGCTCGATCTCGGGTTTGGTCTTCAACATGAAGAACGCAACGACGAGTGCGACAGCCAGAATGGCAATTGGCCTCAGGAAGCCCAGTATTCGGTTCATTAAATCTGTCAGTGTGATGGAGAAGGGATGAGATCGACCGCTTCGGAGCTTACGCACGCTACGCCCAGCTGTCTCTGTCGACTTTTCGCTAATTCGTCGCTCTTCCTAGTTTCCGAGGCGGAATGATCGCGGTGTTTGCCCGGCCCAGCGTTTGAAGGCGCGCGTGAACGCGCTTTGCTCGGAAAAGCCGGTGAGGAACGCAACTTCGGCCAGAGAGTAAGCGCTTTTAGACAACAGGTCTTCCGCGAGTTCCCGGCGCGCGTCATCAACCAGTTTCTGGAAGCTGAACCCCTCACCGGCAAGCTTGCGCTGGAGCGAACGGGGACTCAGCGCCAGCTGGCTCGCGATGTCGCTGATCGGCGGTAGCCCCTGGCTCAGGCTCCTGGATACCAAAGCCTTGGTGCGCCTCGCGAGATCGCCGCCGCTCGCCAGGGCCTCGACTTCGCGGGCGAGCCGGTCCTCGAAGAAGCCGGCGAGGGTGGCGTCACCAAGCGTATTGCGCACCGCAAGCGAATCCGCGGATACCTCGATGGCGTCGCGGTCGGCCTCGAAACGCACGGGGCACTGAAAGTAGTCCCGATGCGCCTCCACGTCCTGGGGCCCCCGATGCTTGAAATGCACCGCGATGGGATTGAAGGCTTTCTCGCTTACTTCACGACTGATGCTGGTAATTGCGGCGATGGTCTGTTCGTTCGACACGCGCAGGCCCAGGTGCCGCTCGCCGGCGCGATGCAGGTCGAAGTACCAGCTATCCCCTTCCTGCCGGAGCGTGTAGGTGGATACATTGGTCAGGGTCTTGCCATAGCGTTCAGCCCTCAGATAAGACCCGCGAAGGTTGTCGGCCGTTTTCCAGGCGAGGCCAAAGGCGCCGTACTCGTCTATGCGCATGGAGCCGCCCACGCGCAGCGGCAGCGCACTGCCCAGCGGGTGGGTCCGGATCACTCGTTCGCACAGGGCGTAGTACTGGTGATCTGGAATCATGAATTTTGGGTCCATGGGCTGCGATGCATCGATCCCGACGGCGTTCAGCAACGACGCGCGAGCGGAGTCCGCGTCGGCCGCGCCCTCGGTCGCAGCCCGGCAGACCTTATGCGCAAAGAGAGAAGAAACGAGACCCATGCGCGGATTATAGGCTCAGCCCAGGAAGGCTCGGCAGCCGGCCAGAGTCTGCTAAGCTTTCGCCGCCCCTGGCCGGAGAATGGCGTCAATGCTGCCGACAACGTTGATAAGACGAATCCTGCTTCCCCTGTTGCTGATGCTCCCGGCGATGGCCTGGAGTGACGAACTCTCGGAGCTGCGAGCGCGCAACGCGCAGCTCGAGGCCACGGTCGAGGAACTGACGCTACAGCTCGCTGACGCACTCAAGGAACGACGGCGCCTGGAGGCTTCACTGGCCGAAGCCAAGACATCCCTGGCCGCCGCCGAGGCGAGCCTGACGACGACGGACGCCGCCATGGCCACCGCACCTGCGGCGATGGCCGCAGGGGGAGACGGGCAAGCCGCAGCAGCCGTCATAGCTCCCGAAGAAGCTCGGATGGTCGAAGAAGAAATCGTCTCGGTGGCTGATGCCGCGGTCACCGCGCGGTCCGACGCCATGTCAGTGGCGTCTGCACTGGATACAACGGGCTGCAGTGTGACTGAGGCCCTCGCCGGCTACGACGGCAAGCGCGCCGGAAATGAAGCCCTTACCAGCTGGCTCAAGTCCGGAAACCATCTCAACGTTTGCTCCACGGAGCAGCTCGAAGAAATCCGCGCGGCGATCAAGTGGGACTGGCTCGGATACCAAAAGGAAGCGATCCGTATGCTGGATAAAGAGCTGGAAGCGCGTCGCTGAGTCCGAGCGCCCACGGAGAGTCCCCGTGCCCCGGCCTGGCAGCGGCACACTTTTCCTCAGGCCGCGGTTGCCAGCTCATTCCCCAACAGCTGCGCAATCGCCTGCATCCCCGACCGGCCAGCCCTGGCCTCGGCTCTCGGGTTGTAGTTGGTGTTCGTATTGATGTCGTAGGTGTAGATCAGATCTTCGTCATCGACTATGAACTCGATGCCTGCGATGTGGATGTCGTTGGCGATGAGCATGCGTCGATAGTCTTCGATGATCGGGTTGTCGAAGCCCTCGATGATCTCGAACTTCGCGGCTGAGGTTGCCGGACACACCGTCGCATCCTCATCCTGACACTCATCCGCGGGGCAGAGCAGAAAGCCATCGGAGGTGTCTACCCGCACGGCGTAGAGGAATTCCTGTCCGACGAATTCACAGCGCGTTATGAACGGTTCCGGGGCGGCGATGTATTGCTGTATCAGGGTAATTCCGTCGATCGGTTGTTCGAAGGACGGGCCGAGGACGTAGGCTTCGAGCTCGTCGGCGGACTGGAACAGGCGCACGCCCAGGCCCTTGCCGGCGCGATTGTGCTTGGTGATGAACGGAGAGCCGACCAGTCTGGCGGCCGCAATCAGATCGTCCTTCCCGACAACCGCCACGGTGCGAGGTGTGCGAATGCCGCTGGCCTCCAGGGCCGCGTACTGCGCAACCTTGCTTACTTCCAATTGCAGAGCGCGACCCGGGTTGAGAACGCGGCGCCTGTGGCCCTCCAGCCAGGACAGTACGGCGGCGGCGTACTCCGGGGCGAAGCGGTGGTCCCGGGTATGGGACGAGGCGCTCATGCGGTTGTAGAAAACGCCCTCCGGGGGCGCCGCCGCGAGATCAAGATGGCCCTCGTGGAGAAACCAGTCTTCATAGGGCAGATGAAGACTCTCCAGGGCTTCGATGAGCGGCTGACTCCAGTCCGGGTTCTCATGGATAACGTGGATCTTTGACATACCTGCGGTTCTTCTACTTCGGTGCTTCGCCTTACGTGCGAAGGTCTGCTGTGGATCTAGCGGTACTTGTCGTTCAGGCCCTTGCCCGCTCGAATCAGAGGTAGCGCGTCGAGGGCCCGCTTCTCGCGCGTGGCCGCGCGTTTTGCCGCATTGATGTGAGCGGCATATTCGCGCCGCCGGCCGGGCGTGAGCGCGGCGTAGGCGGTCTTGGCTTTGGGGTCTGCGTCCAGCAGCGCGGCCAGCTCGGGGCAGGCCGCGTCCGGTGATGCGGCACGGCGCGTGGGTTTTTCCCCGCTTTCGGCCAGCCGCTTTGCCGCTTCCAGATAGGTCTTCACAAGCTTCGGTCGGATATCCGCGGCCGAGGTCATGCGCCACTGGCGCAGGTCCCGGGTTTTGCCTTCCTGAGCGTTGATCAATACACCGGCGTCGTCAGCGAGGCGGGCGCCGAGGTAGAACCAGAGGCCGAAGTAGTCCTTGAAGGCGAGCAAACCGACGACGTTCTGACCCTGGTGTACGTAACAGGGTGCTCCCCATTTGACCGTTTCCCCAAGTCCGGTGCTCAGGATGAGCGCGCGAAGCTGCGTGAGCTCCTCCTGCCACTGCGTCTTCTGTGCAAGATAGGTTTCGACACTTTTCTTTGCCATGACCCATGTTACCCGTAACTGTCGGCGCGCGAGCGAGCTTGACCGGTGCCCCGTGCTCCAGTCTGGGATGTGAGTGTATCCTGAACGCGACCGGCGCCGTGCCCGACGGCCCCAGGAATCAGGGAACGATCATGCTCAAGCGCTCCACGTTGCTTACTCTCACTTTGTTGTTTGCTTCCGCGGGCGCGTACGCCGACGCGCGATCGGCGCCCGCCCAGGCCGTGCAGGATATGTTTTTGGCACTCTCGCGCATCGGTGAAGCCGAGCAGGGTGAAGGCAATCGCTTTGCCGATCTTGTGACAGCGGATTTCACCGTCTTTGAAGTGGGCACCGTGTACGACCTGGAAGCCTTTGAAGCGCTGCTCGACTCCGCCGCCTCGTCATTCGAGACGCTGTCCTGGTCACTCAGCGAGTTCAACGTGACGGAGTCAGCTACCCTCGCGCATGTCGCCTATCGGAATGACGGACGCTTCGTAGACCCCGGCGGCAACGTGCTTGTGTCCTACTGGCTCGAGAGCGCGCTGCTCGTCATGGTCGACGGCACCTGGAGGGTCAAGTTCCTGCAATCCGACCTCGTCCGACGCGAGCTGCGTGGCACCGACGGCAGCGTGGACTACGTCTATCCGGTTGTTAGTGAGTGAGCGGGCGCCGGGTTGGAGCTGGGAAAGCAGCCCCAGCACCAGCGCCAGGGCAAGATAGGTAGCAACCGCCCACTGGTGTGCCCGATGGTGAAGGTAGCTTCTCATGTGCCTGCTCCGAAGGATTGCGCTACGGCGGCAACGGCGTAAAGCGCCCCCGTAGTAAAGCATCCCAGTGTGCGAACGTGGTTCAAACGCGTCCAGTGGAGGCAATACTGCGACCAGTAGCTTCGTCCCGCGTCACTGTCGGCCTCCAGGACGTCCAGGCGCTGATTCATGGGCACATTGCCCCGAACCGTTACCAGGAAGACGCCGCTTAAGTAAATCACGGTCGCTGCGATGCTGGCTGCCCGGGGCGTCCCATCGAGGAACAGCGCAGCATAGACTGCGCAGCCCAGGGAGAGGGGCGCCAGGAGCAGGAAGGTTGTCAGGAACAGCGAGCGATACACCGTGCGGTTGATCTGCTGCATGGCCTCGGCTCCAGCCGCCGGGGATGCGAGGGCAAGCCCCCGCATGACGAAGTCCGAAAAGCTGAGGAACACGCCGCCTATCGCGGTACTTGCAAGCGCTAGCTGCAGAAGGATCAGCTCCGTGGCGCCAGCCATTAGGCCGGCTCCGCGGGGAGTGCCGCCCGTTCGTCCGCGCTTTCGCTTAACTCCCAGACACCGGTCGCGGCCACGTCGCGAGCGTAGGCGCCAAAGTCCCGGGGAGCACGGCCCAGCGCGCGCTGGACGCCGTCACAGACGTGGGCGTTCCGACCGTCGAGGACCGTGGAGAACAGGTAGTCCATGATCCAGACCACGTCTTCCGGGGCGCCGGAGGCGGCGACGCCCTCGACGAAGTCCCTGTGCCCGATAGGGACGTAGCGGATTTCGCGGCCCGTGGCCGAACTCAGCTCCTCGGCGACATCGTTCAGGCTGAGCAGCCTGGGACCCGTCACCTCGTAGATCTCGCCGGCATGGCCGTTTCCGGTCAATGCGGCTACGGCGACATCAGCGATATCATCCACATCCACCCAGGGCTCAAGCACCCTGCTCTCGGGCAGGGCGATCACGCCGGCATGCACCATCTCAATGAATGCGCCCTCGGAGAAGTTCTGGTTGAACCAGCTGGCGCGAACGACCGTGCTTTCCATGGCGCTGTCCATGACGATTGCTTCGCAGGCCTGCGCCTCGGCCTCGCCGCGGCCGGAGAGTATGACGGCGCGCTTCACGCCGTGGCGCTCCGCGGCTTTCACAAGGTTGCGAATGCTCTCGGTGGCGCCGGGAATCGCCAGGTCCGGGGAATAGTTGATGTACATGGCCTCGACGCCGCCGAGGACCGCATCCCAGCCCGCCTCAACGTTCCAATCGAAGGCCGGCATTGCCGATCTCGAACCTTCACGTACCGGCACTCCGCGCTCGCGAAGGCTGGTGACGATGCGCGATCCCGTCTTGCCGGTGGCGCCGAGTACCAGTGTCAGTTCTGAACTGGGGTGGGTGTCTTGCGTCTGTTGGTCCATGGTGTGCTCCCTGTCTCGGTGAATGCGGCGCTTGCCGCGGCAGAGACAGATTCGCAGGAGCATGGACGCACTTATTGACGCGCGACGCCGATTTTTTGACCGATCGCGCCAAACCGCGCCCGGGGGAATGAGCCTGGCGAGTTATCGGGTGCGAAGCTGCGTAACTCGATCAGCGGTTTACACCGCTGAGAAAGGTGACCAACTGACGGAGGAAGTAATCCCGCGGCGCCTCCAGATGAGCGGCGTGATCTCCCCCCGGAACGACGACCCACTGCTTGTGCCCCGTAGCGATGCGGGTAAACAGCTTCGCCTGATGTTCCTGGGGACCGATGGGATCGAACTCACCGGCGATGACCAGGGTCGGCATGCTGAGCAGCGAAGGATCGAGGGCATTGTAGTCTGAGAGGCTGCGGATATCGGTCTTAATGGGGTCCGCTTCGAGAGCGGCGGCTACATAGACGTCGATGGCGTGCTGACTGATTGAGCCCGGTGTGATGAAGTCGCTCGCTGCGGCCTCGGCCGTATTGACGAGGCGCAGCGGTGCGGCCGGGTCCAGGTCGTCGGGTATGGGTTCGTCGAGGTCTTTCCAAAAGCCATAGAGCGTCAAAGAGCTGATGAGTTCCGGGCTGGACTGCGCCATGAGGTGAGAGATCGACGATCCCATGGACCAGCCGAAGAGATGGGGCCTTGCTTCCCAGGTCGCCTGTTCGCCAATCCATTCAAGAATGCGTGCCACGTCGTTGGCCGCTTGTGCCGGAGTCATCCAGCCGCTGGGATCACGCGGTGTATCGCCATAGCCACGCAGGTCGATCGCATAGGTCGCATAGCCTGCCTTCACGAGGCCGTCCATGAAGGACAGATCTTCTCCCTCGACCTGCAGGTCGAAGTCCGGCACGGCACTCCAGGTGCGGCCATGGACGAGCAGAATCGCCTCGGTGGCGCCCGCGGCCGACTTCTCCCACAGTGCGAAAGGATGGCCGTCCACGTCCACGGTGTGACGTTTCAGCTCCGCTGCCTGCGGACTCCCCATGGTGAAGATAAAGATCAGCAGCAGCGCGACGTGACGGATTGATTTCATTGCGGTTTCCAATCGATCTGGGAAGACGTCGATCTTAGCCGGTATGACGACGGACCGGGGCCGATTCTGGGCCTGGTGCTTCGCAATCCTCGGACGTGTCGCCACGTCGCCCGCGATACCTGGGGAGCGGCCTGAAGCATGAACATACCCGGTACTCGGCCGATCCGTGATCGCGCTGCTTCTGCGCGGCCTCCGTTAAATCGTTTGTTCGTCGAACCGCCGCTGGTTATGCTCGCAGCGCCGCTCTTTCCCTCGACAGGCGAAGCCCGGCGAAGAACGTCATTGCGCAGAAGCGGGTCAATCAAGCGGTGAACATTGAAGCTCTCAAGCTCTATCACTTTCCTGGCAGTCGCAGCGCCCGCGTGCGCTGGGCTCTGCATGAGACCTGGGGTGACGACTTCTCCCTGGAAACCATGCAACTCCTCAAGGGCGAGCAGTATGTGCCTGAATTCCTGCAAAAGAATCCGAACCATGCTGTCCCGGTATTGGCGGTGTCCTGGGAAGACGGCTCCACGCAGCATGTGCTTGAGAGCACGGCGATCGTTGAGTGGCTCGCGGAATCCTTTGCGGACAAGAACCTCGCGCCGTCTCCAGGACTCTCGCGAGAGCGCTCGGATTACCTTCAGATGTTGCACTTCGGCGGTTCCTGGATGGATTCCATGCTGTGGCAGATTCGCGTCCATCGCGACCTGCTGCCCAAGAATGACGCTGACCCGCGCGTTGTCGAGCGCGCCATGGCAAAGCTTGCGGATGAAGTTGAGCCGCAGCTGGTGACGCGCCTCAGCGCCAGCGACTACATCTGTGGTGATCGCTTCAGCGCCGCTGACATCGTGATCGGCCACAACGTAGGCTGGGCGCGGGTCTATGGGCTTTGCAAACACGAAGTCCTGAGCAACTACCGTGCGCGCCTCGCCGCCCGCCCCGCGTTTCAGCAGGCGTTTGCCGATCTTGCGAAGAAGAATCCGGTTGATTCCTGAGCGCGTGGATCCGGGTGTGCTGACCGAACGGGGCTTGAGTCGTTTACGTTACGCCAGCAGGGACCCCCGTAGAAATAACGATGCCGACAAAAACAGCTAGCGAGGCGATGCAGATGAGAACAAAGATCACTGGACTGGTGCTTGCCGTGGCCATTGCCGCTGGTGCACAGGGGCAGTCCTCCAATCCCTTCGGTCTGCCCACGGCCGACAACCCCCAGCCTGCAGCGCGCATCGCCGCGGCCCCCGGATCGCGCGCCCAGGGCTGGCTTGGGCAGGGTCGGTCCGAGATCCTCGCCCGCCACGGCGTGGTTGCGACGAGCGATCCCCTCGCCTCGGAAGCCGGCCTCGAGATTCTGCGCAAGGGCGGCAACGCCATAGATGCCATCGTCGCGGCGGCCGCCGTGCTCGACGTCACATCGCAGAACGATACCGGTATCGCCGGCGATCTCTTTGCGCTGGTGTGGAGCGCGAAAGACCAGAAGCTCTTTGCGCTCAATTCCGCTGGCTGGGCACCGCAGGGCTGGACTCGCGAGTTTTTCAACGAGGAGTTGAACGTCGATGAGATGCCCTACTGGGGCGTGAACGCGGCCACCGTGCCCGGAGCAATCTCGGGCTACGACGCCCTGCTGACACGCTTTGGCACCATGGGATTCAAGGAAACCTTCGAACGCGCGGCTCGGCTCGCCGAAGAGGGTTGGGGACTCGGCGAACGTCGTCACCGGGATCTGAGCCGCGCCCGGGATCGCCTGCGCGAAGATGCCGATTCGGCGGCGACCTTCCTCGAGGACGGAGAGGTGCCGCCGCTCTACAGCATCATCCGCAATCCCGACCTGGCGAAGGCCCTGCGCCTGATCCAGGAAGAAGGCCGCGATGCGTTCTACAAAGGTGATATCGCTCGCGCGATCATTGCCAAGATCCGCGCCGGCGGCGGAGTCATGACCCGGGAAGATCTCGCGGAGTTCAGTTCCGAATGGATCGAACCGGTCTCGACAAACTATCACGGCTACGACGTATTCCAGCTGCCGCCCCCAGGACAGGGCTTCGCCGCGCTGGAGATGCTCAATATCCTTGAGGTCTGTGCGCCGGTCCACGGTGTGAACCTGGCGGCGCTTGGCCCGATGCACCCCGATTACTGGCACCTGCTGGTAGAAGCAAAGAAGCTCGCCTACTCGGACCTCTATGCCTACAACGCCGATCCGGATTTTGTCGATGTCCCGGTCGACGCCCTGCTGTCGAAGGACTATGCTGCCCGTCTCTGCGATCGCATCGATATGAAGCGGGCGTCGGAGCCCGCGGTGGAAGGTGGACTCCCCGGGGGCACGGTCTACCTGACCGCCGCCGACCGCTGGGGAAACATGGTGAGCTTCGTGCACAGCGTGTACGAGGTGTACGGATCGGGCGTAACGATCCCGCCCTACGGCATGATCCTGCACAATCGCGGCGCGCCCTTCACCCTCGATGCCGGGCATCCGAACGTGGTGGCGCCACGTAAGCGTCCTTTCCACTCCATCATCGCGGGCTTCGTGATGAAGGACGGAGAGCCCCTCATGAGCTTCGGAAACATGGGAGGCTCGGTCCAGCCCCAGACCCATGCCCAGCACATGGTGAACATGATCGACATCGGTATGAACGTACAGATGACTACGGATGTAGCTCGTTTCACCCATCGTCAAGGTTCGAACACCCTCGTACTCGAACACAGCCTGGAGGCCGCCCTGGGGCCGGCGTTGCGAGCCCGAGGCCATAAGGTAATGGGTGCCACAGGTGCGGCGGTAGGCGGTTATCAGGGCATCCTGTTTACGAAGGATCCAAACTTACAGGCGCCGGTTTATGGCGAGGGAAGCGGCGAGGGGGAACTGCCGGTAAACGGGGTGTACCGGGCCGGATCCGATCATCGCAAGGATGGTTCGGCGGTCGGTTGGTAGCCGTCCGCCTGCTACTACGGGTTTAGAGCGCGATGACTCTGTTCTTGCATTGACTCTTTGCGCGGTACAGCGCGGTGTCGGCAGTCCGCAGCAGGCCCTCGAGGTCATTCGCTGCATCGACCATGGTTGCGATGCCACCGCTAATCGTCACCTCGCAGGGCCATGCTTTATCGGACTTGCTCAGACCCTCGATGGATTCACGGATCTTTTCTGCAACCCGCAGCGCGCCCTCGCGCCCGGTTTCCGGAAGGACGATTACAAACTCTTCGCCGCCGAAGCGAAATACTTCGTCCGATTTTCGACAGGCCGACAGGATGGCATCGGCGACCAGGCGTAGCACGCTATCTCCCACGGCATGCCCGTGGCGATCGTTTATGGATTTGAAATCATCGACGTCAAAGAGCGCAAGCGATACCGAATTATGGTTCCTGATGCTCAAGGAAAGCGCCTGGTTTGCGAGGTCTCGAAAGATGCGGCGGTTATAGAGGCCGGTAAGATAGTCACGGTTTGCATCCTCTCGTAGCCGCTCCGTGAGTCGCTCCGATACGCGAAGCAGAGGTCGAACTACAAAAAACACCTGGAACAGAACAAACACGAGGATCGCACCGAAGATGTAGTTCTGGAGATCGGTGAGTCCAGTGACTTTCTGTTGACTCTCCAGTTCGTACTGCTGGACCACGCTGTCGAAGAGCACCAGCATTTCCTGCGACTGCGCCTTGAGAGCTGCAGTGCGGCCCTGACTGCGCGCGCCGCCTTCTGCTATTGCCTCTTCGACGAGCGCGGCGTAGCCGCTAACTCGCTTATCCAACTCATGGGGTGGCTCGAAGAACAGTTCGGTCAGCTCACGCGAGAGCGGGCTGGTCCTGGCCTGAGCCAGGTTTTCGTAGTGCGCGGCAAGCAGGTACGCGTGATTGTTCCGGAGTCGTGAAACCGATTCCATGGCCAGATTCCGATCAGACAAACTGCGGCCGTTCGTGTACTCGGCCGCAAAAAAAGCAGCGCGTTGCGAAAGCATACGCTGTTGACCGCTGATGTTGATCTTTGACGCGTAGTCAGTTTGCTCATCAACTATTTCGCCGACGGTCAGGTACACGAAAACCGCCAGGGCCGCGACCAGCGCAAAAGAGACAAAACTGGACAAGGCAATCAGTTTTGCTGGAGCTTTTTCTATGACTTCAAGAGCCACTTGGAGGGCTTAGTTTTCCGATGGTTTTCTTGTAATGCTTCTCGGGCCGCCCGTTTGCAGTACGGCGTTTGTCGGTATTCATCGCTACGGCGCTCGCGATTCCCGGATTCGCGAGCCCGGGCCGCTTATCCTAGCAACCTCCGCGCAACACCTGGGCAACCTCTATGCGGATTGCAACGTTGAATATTCAATGTCTGAGCGAACGAGCCAAGGCAGTTCAAGACTGCAAGGTCTTTTGCATACCCGCGCTCGACTCCAATGACCGGCGTCCCGGGCATCATGTCGTGGACTGGCTGGTCTCTGGCAATAACCCCGATGTCCCGATGTGTTGTCGGCTGTAGCTGGATCAATGCAACGGTTGTTCGGCAGGCAGGATGATTCTTCGACGCGTGGCGGAAGTTCCTGGCAGGCGGAGCGCAGCGCTCTAACCCGGGGTCGATGCTAGCGTCGTCCCGCTTTACCTCTTTCATCGATACGAGTCTTAGCACAGGTGTTGTCTAACTTTTCGTAGAGGTTTGTAGTTAGTTGGCACGCGGTCCTGGACGGATATCGCAGGGAATTCCCGGTGACGAATGGCTGCTTGAATCCGGCAGCTGAGGAGCTGTACGACCCAAACCAAACCCTTAGGCGGATGTTTCGGGCTCAGCTATGCTGATTCCCATGCAATCTCTTCCCGTCACGATTCCCCGAACCAACGACTGGTCAAAGCCGGAGAAGCTCACGCAACTCCTTCTTCGACACGGAGGCCTGATCGTCGAGCAGGTGGCGGATGCGTGGCTCCTCGCCAGGATCAGCACCGAGCTGCGTCCGCACTACGACGAGCAGGGTCGCGATTTCGAGAACGAATTTAACGGCTACCGCACGCTGCGCCTCGGTGCGATTCTGGCGCTGTCGCGTTCCTCCGCCGATCTGATCGCTCACCCGCTCGTGTTGGCGATGGCTGATGGCGTGCTGCTGCGTCACTGCCTCAACTACCGCATTGGCAGCTGCACAGCGATCGAGATTCTTCCCGGAGAGAAGGATCAGGTACTGCATCGCGATGACGACATGTACCCGCTGCGTATGCCCGGCGTCGAGTACCAGCTATCCGCGATGTGGGCGCTCGATGACTTTACGCTGGAGAACGGTGCGACGCGCGTTGTCGCCGGCAGTCATGATCTGCGAGGCATCGAGTCTGTCGAAGACGGCGATGTTGAGCAGGCCGTAATGTCCCGAGGCTCGGTGCTTTTCTACCTGGGTTCGACGATCCATGGCGGAGGTGCGAATCGGTCCGGCGCTCCGCGGTCAGGGCTGATAAACACCTACGCGCTCGGCTGGTTGCGGCAGGAGGAGAACCAGTACCTCGCCATTCCTCGTGACATCGCCGACAGCTATCCGGAGCATGTCAGGCGGCTTATGGGTTACCAGTCCCACGATGTGCTGGGTGTGTATCCGGGCGACCCGGACGGAAACTGGTTCGATGCCTAGCGAGCTACGAAACAGTAGCATGACGCGAAAGTGCTCGTCGGCGTCCGGGTGCTTGGTTCCTCGCTCAGGACCGTCGCGTCATCCGAAATAGCGCTCCATGGCAGCTTGAGCAGGCCCGGACCATAACGTGCTCTGCTTCAGGGGATGGCGCCATCGCGAGCCGGAGTCGCCCGGTCGCGGAGGCGGTTCGCGCGGAGCATGGGATCCGCCGCCTGCAGTAGCTTCATCCTGAGCTGTGCGTTGTATCCGGGCCGCCGTTCCAGGAAGGTCTGCACCGTTTCAACGGCCTCATCGCTCGAATGGTGGCCTAGGGTGGACCGCAGCCAGCCGGTAGGGAAGAAGATATCTCCCGTCGCCTGAATCTCTTCCAGCAGTTCCAGGCTTGGCAGGATGTAGCGTTCGGAGTCCCGGTGGCGGAGTGGATGGTGCAGGATCGCTAGCGCGTCCAGCACCCATGATTCGGTCTCGCGATTTTGCACCTCGGCCAGAGAAGCGAAGAACCTGTCTCGAGTACTGACGTCCGCCGACAGCGGCGCCATGAGAAAGGCCAGCCGCCGGCGCTCATCCGGATTTTTTGTCCGCTGCCGCTGTTCGCCAAGCAAGACTTCTGCGCTTGCAGGCAGCTTGATGGCAAGCTCGATCGTCAGCGCGACGAGTTCGCGCTCCGACAGCGGCAGTCGGTCCACGAGCAGATCACCTGCCCAGATAGCTTTCAGGCGCATGAGCCCCGGCGCCGTTACTGAGATATCAGCAAGCACGTCGAAATACACCTTGCGAAGGCTCTCGGTGTCGCTCTGATCAAGCGCCTTCCAGAGCTGTGCTTCGAGGCCTGGGGCACGCCTGCTTCGAAGGTCATCGGGAATCAGCATCCAATAGATGTGCCGCAGCTGATCGAACGCAAGATCAAGGAGTAACTGGTTGGTCGTAGCCATCACGATATCGCGCAGCGCTTCGAGATAGGCCGCCGGCCCGGGTTGGCCTGTTTCGAGCATTTGCTCATTCAGGTTGATCAGCAGAGAGGCCAAGCCCGCGGGTTCGAGATCTTGCCAGTGTGAAAGGGTCGCGAGACTGGCTGGAAACAGGCCGTAGCCATAGCCGCGAGCGTTGAACAGAAGCCCCTCTTCCGCGGGTGCCAGCTTCGCGTCAAGAGCGATGCCCGAGCGTGTTATCTCATGCGGTACCGGCGCCTGCGTCCCGGGGGGAACGGGCTCTATCGTGAACCTCTGAGGCCAGAGACGCCCGGCGCCCTCTGGGTCGCGCTGCTCGACAAGCCCGCGGTTCTGTTCCCTTAGCAATTGGAAATGCGGGCGCCCCGCCGAGTTTACCCAGGTCTCGCTCCAGGTCTTGAGGTCTTCATCACTCTCGCGATCAAGGATCGCAATGAGTTCGGGCCAGCTGGCATTGGCATGGGAGAAGCGGCGCAGATACTCCCGCAGGCCGTCGCGAAAAGCCGTTTCACCGAGCAGCAGCTCGAGCTGCCGCATCATAATTGGGGCCTTGTTGTAGATGATGGCCCCGTAGAGCTGCCCCGCTAGATTCAGATTGCCCAGGGGCTGGCGTATGGGGTTGGCTCCGGCGCTGCGGTCCACGGCGTAGGCCCGGGGGTGATGGCGGGCGAGGAAGTTGAGATCGTGGTCGATGGCGGGGAAAGAAGGGTTCACGATCTTCGCGGCCATGAAATTGGCGAACACTTCCTTGGTCCACACGTCGTCAAACCAGCGCATAGTCACCAGATTTCCAAACCACATGTGCGCCACCTCGTGCGCGATCAGGGAAGCGCGGCCCAGGAGCTGTGTGTCCGAGGCGCCCTCATCCAGCCACAGGCTTTCGGCCCGGTACTGGATCGCACCAACGTGTTCCATGCCTCCGTAGGGATGGGCCGGGAGCAGAGCGATATCGAGCTTCTGGTAAGGGAAGCTGATCCCCGTGTAGTCCTCCAGCCAGGCGACGGCCGCGGCATGAAGCGCGTAGATGTCATCGATGTTCCGCGCGACCTTGGCCGCATCCGTCTCACGATGCACAACGGTCATGGCGCGGTCCCCGATGTCGCGGGTGACGGTCTGAAAGCTCCCCGCTGCGAAGGAAAAGAGATAGGTCGACAGGCGCTCCGACGTGCCGAAACGAATGCGCTTGCGCTCTCCCGTTTGCTCGGTTTCGAGCGCCGGCGCGCTTGAAATCGCCGTCCAGTCCTCGGGAACATCCAGAGACAGGTTCCAGCGCGCCTTGAGGTCGGGCTGGTCAAACACGGGAAAGGCGGTACGCGCTCGATCAGGGACAAACAGGGTGTAGAGAAAATCGGGATTCCGGTTGAGGGAGGTGGAACCCGCCACAAATTCGAAATGCAGGGTGTTGGCGCCGCTGTTGAGAAGTTCAGACGGAATCACGATGTGCTCCGCGGTGAACTCAAGATCCGCTTCGCGGCCATTGATCGTTGCGCTGCGAAGGTGATCGGCGCTCTCCCGGAAGTCGACCTGGAGCGGCTGGCTGGCATCATCCAGCAGGAAATCGATGGAGATACGTCCCGGGATGTCCTCGGCGGCATCCCGGGGAATCGACAATTCAAGTCCGTACTCGAGCTCCGAGATCAGCGAAGCGCGATGCCGGGCAAGTTCCAAAGACACGCCGGGCTCTACGGGTATGTGCGCCGCGCGGTCGCTGGCGGCAAGGCCGGTCGTAATCAACATCAGGGAGAGCGCTAGGTGAGGTCCGCGCAGGATCGCGTCATACACCGGTTTCTCCTTTGACTTGGGTGACGGCCGATCCCCACATCTTAGCCCGACCGGCCAGTTCCCGGTGCGGGTAGCGGGCGATGGTTGGGGAATGCCCGGTCGGCGTACCGCCACAGGACAGGACATTCCCTCTGAGCCCTGCCACACTCGCGCTCCTACCCGGCAAGAAGTGCAGCGTTGAACTGGCGACCCTACATCCTGCCCGGGCTGATCTTTCAGTCCGTGATCATCGGCGGCGGCTACGCCACGGGTCGGGAGCTCATCGAGTTCTTTGCGCCATCCGGTCCTGCTGGCGGAATCCTGGGGCTGCTCGTGGCCGGCGTCACCTTCGCGCTTGTGCTCAGCGCTGCCTTCGAGTTTGCGCGTGTGTTTCGGGCCTATGATTACCGGAGTTTCGCGCGACAGCTTCTTGGTCGGGCGTGGGTTCTCTACGAACTTGGGTACCTCGCCCTGGTCGTGCTGGTCCTCGCCGTCGTAGGTGCCGCATCGGGCGAATTGCTGGAGGCAGAGCTCGGACTGCCCCCCGCGCTGGGCACGATCGTCATGATGCTCCTTGTGGCGTGGCTGACCTTCGGTGGCTCCGGGGCGATCAGCCGCGCCCTGTCCTACTGGTCCGCCTTGCTTTACTGCGTCTACGTTCTGCTGTTCATCGCGGCCTTTGTGCGAGGGGGCGAGCAAATCCAGGGCAACATCACCGGTGGCGGCGCTCATGCGCCCTGGGTGTTACCGGGCATTCGCTACGCGAGCTATAACATCATCCTTCCGGCCGTGCTGTTCTGTATGCCGCTCCTGGAAACACGGCGTCAGGCTCTCGGCGCCGGCGCTCTGGCCGGAGTGATCGCCGTGGTGCCGGCGCTGTTGTTCTTTGTGGCCATGCTGTCCCGCTATCCGCAGATTGTGAAGGAGCCCGTACCGGTCCTGTACCTCATGGCCTGGCTCGATACCGGCTGGCTTGTCGTTCTATTCCAGATCGTGGTCTTCGGCACGTTTGTGGAAACCGGGGCCGGCATGCTTCACGCGATCAACGAACGCGTCGAAGTACAGGTCCGCGAACGGGGGCGCCGCCTGCCTCGCTGGGCTCGCCCAGTGATCGCTGGCTGTTTTCTCCTGCTGTCCGTCTACGGGGCAACCACGGTGGGTATCGTCGACCTCATCGCGAAGGGCTACGGCTTCCTCAGCTGGTGGTTTATCGCCGTCCTGCTCATACCGCTGCTTACGGTGGGTGTATGGCGGATCGGCAGATCCCGGTCAGGCAGCTGATGCCAGACCGGCTCGGGCCATGGACTCCCGGGCCAGCGCTGGACCCACATCGCGGTTAACGTTGAACACGAAGTCGACGCCCGCCTCCCGCAGGGACTGGAGTTCGTCTTCGAAGTGCGCGGTGGCCGCGACGTGCCCACTGAAACCTTCCAGGCGCAGCTGCTGTGTCGCGACCAGATTTTCCTCGAAGCTGTGCATCGCCAGGATCACCAGCCGCACCTGCTCCCGGTCAACGGCGAGGCGCTCCCAGAAATCCGCGTCCGTTGCACTCTCCTCGTACACACGACGACCTTCCGCCGTTTGAGCCTCGACCACGCCGTCGTCTACGTCGAAGCCCACGACCGTATTGCCCATCTGCTCCCGCAATTCGTCGTAGGCATTGCTGCCCACGCGACCCATGCCAAACACAAGCGCCGTGGCGTCCGACACCGGAACTGTCTGTTCCGGGGGTATCAGATTCTGGCGCTCGCGCTGCGTCAGCCTCGCGCGCAGGCCCCGGTACAGATCCAGCGCCCGGGCATTGATTACCGACAGCGGCAGAAAGCTCAGTCCCATGGCAACGGCGAGGGTCACAACCCAGGATGAATCGAGGTAGCCCTTACTTACGGCCATTGCGGCAATGATCAAACCAAACTCGCTGTAGGGAGTCAGCCCCAGGGACGCGAGCAGCGCGCTGCGGCCGCGCAGGCCAAAGGCCATCAACAGGGCCAGGAACAGCAATGCCTTGATGGGCAGGAGCAGCAGTAAGCCGACCGCCACGGCGGTACCGTCCAGGCTCGGCAGGCCACCGAGCCCAATGGTCAGGAAAAACCCGACCAGCAGCAGGTCCTTGAGTCCCAGCAGCACGCCGCTCAGTTCCTTCGCCTTCGGCGCTTTGCTCACCAGCGCTCCCGCTACGAGCGCTCCCAGGTCTGCCTTGAGCCCTACAACGTCGAACAGAGCGGCGCCGCCCAGGGTGAGCGTAAGCCCCGCGAGCACCAGCAGCTCGCGATGCCCACACCAGTCGAGCACCCGCCCAAGCTGGTGACGCAGGGGTACCAGGGCGAACAGCGCCAGGGCCCAGGGATTGGGAATCACGCCCTTGGAAAAGGCGAGGAGGCCGACCGCAACGAGGTCCTGCATCACTAGGAATCCGATGATTACGCGACCGTAGAGCGCATTCATGTTTTCGCGCTCCTCCAGCACCTTGATCACAAAGAGCGTGCTGGAAAAAGCGGTGAACAGTCCGAGCACGGCGAGTGCCGGCAGCGACAGACCGGCGAAGGGGCCGATTTCGAGAGCCACCGGTACGTACAGGATCGCCATCCCCAGGAGCAGCATGGCGGCGGTGTGCAGCAGCGACGCGGCAAAAATGTGCGGGCGCAGGAGAGATGGAATATCCAGCTTCAGGCCGATGGCAAAGAGCAGCAGCAGCACGCCCACGTTGGCCAGCTCGGCGAGGGTTTCTCCGGGATCGATACCGAACGCAGCCAGGACGAAACCGGCAACCAGAAAGCCCACCAACGGCGCCTGTCCGACTTTTTTTGCGGCAAGGCCGAAAATCAGGGCAACGCCGATCCACGACAGCTCCATAGTAAGTTCCAAGGCCGTAGTCTGAAGATGATGCTACGGAGCAGCGCCGGGCCCGGCTCAGTGAGATTTCGCATGCCGCAGGAGTCAGGCTCCAGCGTTATTGACGCTCACGCAGGACGATGGCGTGGTCGCGGTGTGGTTGTCATGCCCGCTGGTAGCCGTGCTGAGGCCGTGAAGGAGCGCCGTGAAGTTCTCGTTGACCTCGCGTGGGGGCCATGATGTCTAGCGCAGATACACCGCCGTGAACTGCGAAATGATTTCGTCCTCTGCGTTCAACACAACGAGCGTCTCGCCGTTGATGCGGAACGTGACGGCGGCCGTGAGCATCCCGATGAACTCCCGTTCCCGACGATCGAGCGGAGGAGGGCAGGCCATGAGCGTTGTCGGGCCGGCCTGGAAACTCAGTCTGTTGTCTTTTACGTCGAAGACACCGGTCATGCGGTTGCAGCCCAGGGTGGCGCTGAAGCGCGACTCCTTTCTCCGGAGAATCAGGTGTGGCTCCCGCTGACCTTCGAGCGTTCGCACGTCCTCGCCAAGGAGCCAATCGAGGCGCCAGTAAGTATTGCGCAGCGAGGCGTTGGCTCGCTGGCGCTCACAGTCGATTCCCGGACGCGTCTTGATAAAGCGATCAACGACGAGGCGCCGGTCCGGGCCTTCTATCGCGGGGCGCAGGAGCAGACCCCCCTCCAGGTGTACGTACAGTGGGGCGCCCGGTGCGCTGCGATCCCTGAGATAGGCGCGTTCAAGCTCAAGGTAGGCACCTTCCTGGACGATGGGGTAGCGATGGCCCGTCAGGCAGTCCTCGAATGTCGCGGCGTCAGCGAGGTAAGTCATCATTCCGCCGAGGAAAACATCTTCGAGGTCGGTCTGCATCAGCGTGCCGTCGCTCGCGATTTCGTAGTTCAGCTCGGATTCGATACGGTTGCCTTCACGATCCAAACGCCGTAACCGATCGGGAGCAAGAACTTCCCAGCGGATAGCCTGCTCCGACGTCCCGGGAAGAACGACGGCGTCGCGCAGCGGGTCGGCATGCCAGCGTCCCACTTCGTCGTGCCGTGCCGGATTCCCCTCGGAGTCCGCGCGCCCGAGCCACTGTCGGCGCAGGTGAAAGGCCTGGCCCGGCCAGAGATCAAGGTGCCAGGCAACGCCCTCGCAATCGGCGCAGGGCAGCGTGCCGACAAAACTGGCCGGAAGCCTGAGACCGTGGGCACCGATTGCGCTCGCCGGGACGGCGTTATGCGCGTAGGGCCTTGACTCGGGGGACTGGGCGCCCGCGCTCGCGCCAACCAAAAGCAGAGCGCCGATAAGCAGGTGGGCGAACGCCATCGTCTTGCAAAGTCCCGCGTCGTCGCGGCGCTTACAAATCTCTTGCATTTCGCTTTCCCCCGGATGACATCCGCAAAGCCCGTGCGGTCGATGCTCTGACTTCGGTGTGCGAATCGGGGGGATTTTTGCATTGACCGCGCTATCAGCCAAGGCAGCTGGCTTGCTGCTGTTGCATCTCGCCTGTGCCAGCGTCGGCGGCTGTGCGAGCAAACCTCCGTGCCTGCAGTATGAGATGCGCGAGGTTCAGACCGTGCAGTGGACCCGGGGGCACGGGAGCTACGGCACGACCCGGGAAGTTGCGGTCTGCACCGCCCGCGCCGTGGCGGACTGAGAGCGGTTCCAGGCGGCTGCGTTGCCGTCCGCCATGGATTGAATTCGACAGTCAGCCATACAGCTGTGACACTGCCGGGCTGTTGATGGACATCTCGGGAAGGCGCGAGTGGAAACCGGGGAATACTCCCAGCTTATTGTGGTGGCGCTGGTCATCTACGCTCTGGTGATCATGGGTTTCGGTGTTTTCTATTCGCGCCGTGCTGATTCAACCGAGGACTTTATCCTCGCCGGTCACAGTCTTTCAGCGCCTTTCGTCTGCGGTTCCGTAGTCGCTACCTGGATCGGAGGCGCCGTCGTGATTGGCGGTGCTCGCGAGGCGTACGTGGGCGGCTTCCAGGCCATTGTCTGGGACCCGTGGTCGCCGGTGCTCACGTTGCTTTTCTGCGGATTTTTCATGGTCGCGGTCTTTCGCCGCTCCCGCTTCACGACGGCCATCGATTTCTACAACGCGCGCTTCGACAAACGTATCGGCATGTGCGGTCTTACGATTCACGTGCTCGCATACACATCCTGGAGTTCCGCGCAGTTTTTGGCCCTCGGCGTGATCATCGCCTCGGTCACCGGGATTGCTTCGATTCCGGCCACCCTGATCGGTGCCGGCATTATTCTGGTCATTTCCCTCACCGGCGGCCTCTGGGCGCTGTCGCGCTCCGACATGCTTGCCTTTGTTGTTCTGAGTACCGTTCTTCTGATTGTTCTGCCCTATTCGTTGGCGGCCGTGGGCGGCCCCGCGGCGTTTATCGAGCGGGCCGGCACTATGAATGGCTCGCCGCCATTCAGCCTTTTCTACACCTCAGCCCCGGACTCCAGCGGCGCGGCCAGGGGCTTTAACGGCTACCTGGGTCTGCTCGGAATCCTGTACATGTTCGCGGCGTGGTTTTCCGTCGCCCTCGGCGATCTCGGGGGCTCGGTGCTTACGGCGCGGGCTCTTGCGGCGCGGGATGAGCGTGCCGCATCGCGCGGATTTGTCTGTGGCGGCCTGATCTACCTGTTCCTCGGTATGATCCCGGTGATTGTGGGTATGTGCGCCTTCATCCTTAACGGGAACCTGCCGGAAGCTGAACTGGACAATGTGTTTCCGAGTTTCGTTCAGCACTATCTGCCGGCGTGGGTAGGGGTGCTGTTTTTTGTGGCCGCCGCTTCGGCGATCGTGAGTACGGCGGGCGACACGGTGCTGACGACCGGTGCCCTCCTCGGCTACACCACGTTGCGGGTATTGCGGCCGGAATCCAGTGATCGCCAACGCCTCATCGCGACGAGAATCTGCATGGTGATCGTCGCGGCTCTCGGTCTTCTCCTGGGCCTCGCCCTTGGCGACCTCTACAACCTGCTTGTGTTTGCCGGCGCGATCGCCTTCCCATCGATCGCGCCAACCTTCATTTGCGGCATTCTGTGGAAGCGCGCGAACGTTACCGGTGCTCTGAGCTCCATCGCCGTGGGATCGCTGTCCTGGCTGGTTCTGGTCGGCGTGCTGCTGCCCTACACCGGCGGTGAGATCTGGGACGCCATCTACATCGGAGCCGTTCCGGCTTTTCTGCTGGGATTCGCCACGATCGTTATCGTTTCTCTGGCCACGCAGCGTTCCTGCCCGCCGACGCCGGCGCGCGACATCGACGGCAACGACATCTCAGACACCCGCCTGTTCAGCTGGTAATTTGACTCAGGAAACGGCCCAGCCCATGAGGGTGATGCCGATGAGGCCGCTCAGCATGGGCCCGACGATCCTTCCCCGCTTAAAGCCGCGGTATACGGATGCGAGCAGGGCCACGCCGAGTATGAGGGCAATCCAGTCGAAAGTGCCGTGCACGCCTGCTCCCTCCCCAAGGCCGCCAAAGAAGCTGCTGACGGCGCCGGGAATCTTCGAAATGAACCCCCCGACGGCTTCTCCAGTGGTGTGCAGGGCTCCTTCTGCTTCGGGGCTTTCTCGCATGGCGAATAGGTTTCCTGGGGTGTCGATCCGGCGTTTAGGCACCGGGAAACTTAAAGGCTGCACCGCAAAAAATAAAGCGGCGCATCGCTGCGCTCGTTGCGAGATCGCCCCGCGGCTTGATGTGGGCATCCGGCCGGGCTTTCGCCCGGCGGATTGACGGATCCTTTCGCCGGTGTTGCAGTGGTGTCTGACTTCGCTACGGGGGTGGTCCATGGAAAGACCCGGGCCAGGCGTGTTTATCCTCCTGGTAACCCTGGGCGTGACGCTGCTGCTCGCGCCCCCGGTGCGCCCGGACAGCGCGCGGAATGCGCTGGCCGAGCTGACCAGGCAACTCGAACGCGATCACGGTGCGCGCATTGGTGTTGCCATTGTCGACGCCGGGGGAAAGGAGCGCTGGTCTCATCGCGGCGACGAACGCTTCCCCCTGACCAGCACCTTCAAGCCCCTTGCCTGCGCGGCAGTCCTCGCGCGCGTCGATAGCGGTAGCGAACAGCTCGACCGTCGCCTGCCTTTCTCCGCCGCCGACCTGGTCACCTATTCGCCCGTGACTCGGAATCGAGTTACGACGGGTATCAGCGTGGCGGAGGCCTGCGAGGCGGCTATCACGCTCAGCGACAATACGGCGGGAAACCTGCTGCTGTCCGCCATCGATGGCCCCGCCGGTCTGACCGCATACCTGCGTGAACTGGGCGATGATCGCTCGCGCCTGGATCGCATCGAGCCCGATCTCAACGAAGCCCTGCCGGGCGATGCGCGGGACACCACAACGCCGCTCGCAATCGTGGCGACGTTGCGCACGCTCCTGCTCGGAGATGCGCTGGGTGCAGACTCGCGGGCCCGCCTCGAGCAATGGATGGTCAATGATCGGGTGGCCGATGCGCTCTTTCGTGCCCATCTGCCGGCGGGCTGGGAAATCGGTGATAAGACCGGTGCTGGCGATCACGGCTCTCGCGCCATCGTGGCGCTTATTCGTCCCCCGGAGCGGATACCCGTGCTGGCTGCAGTTTACGTTACGGAAACGGCTGCCGACTTTCCCGAGCGCAATGCCATGATCGCGTCCCTGGGGGCCCGGATCTTCGACCTGATCAAGGAGTCGGCGCCGCTGCGCTGACTCGGTCCGCCAGCGTTCGCAATGGGACGGGTCCTATGGCAACCGTGCCCTCGGTCCGTCCAATGGCCCGACGCATCGCTCACGCGGTGGAAGACCAAGGGATTCGACGCCGCACCCTGGTGCGCGCTAAGGCTTTGACGCCGGCTTGGCTTCGAGGATGTCGGGCGGCTCCCACGAGCTTTTAAACATCCGCAGCTTGGTTTCGTAGATGCCCTGGTTATATACAAGTGGCTGGAGGGCTAGCCGACATTCCTCAGGTAACGCCCGCTTTCCATCCGGCGTTAGTGCACTCGACCGGGCGATGGAAGCCCACCGCGGCGTCGCTCCCTGCGCTTTTATGTGACGTCTGACACAGTACGAAACATCGATGAGAAGCATGTGTCTGATACCGGCTATTTATTCCGGTGCTTCGGGACGCTGTGGCATATAGTGTGGAAGCAATGTCGGCGTAACTCGCATCGTGCCGTCGCATATTTTTGCTGCATCTGCTGTCAAGAACCATCAATGAAACTTAAGCTTTCCCTTCGTGCCTCGCTCATCGCCGCCTTCGGCGCGAGCCTGCTGCTGGTGGGATTCGCTCAATTAGCGACGCGATACTTCTTCCAGTTACCAGAGCTGTACGAGCAGGAGTACGCCAACGACGTGGAGGCGGTACAGCAGGTGCGGCATGCCCTGCAGCTCGAGGTCTCCCGGAAGGAGTCGATCGCCTACGACAGCGCATGGTGGAACAAAGCCCATGATTTCATGCGCTCAGATCAGCAGAGCGCTTTTTACTCGGAATTTGTCGCGGAGGAATACGGTTTTATAGAGACCGTGCACGCCGTCCCACAGGTTGACGGCTATTCCTATTCGCAGTTGGACGGTCGCCTGCACTTCAGCTCTGTCCACGATCACGAATCGCTTGAGCCAGGGCAGGCCCTGCACGTTCCCCTCACGAAAATCATTCCCCTGCTGCCTTCCGAGCGGGGAGCGTTGCTCAGCGGCTTTCTCGCCGGGGATTCCGGACCGGCCGTTTTCGTTTTAGCTGAAGTCACCGATGATGAAGGCTCCATTCCTGCTTCGGGCTATCTCGCTCTGTGGCGGGCAGCCGATGAGGCGTTCTTCCAAGAAGTCACCGGTGCCGCTGACCTAAGGTTTACGCTGTTTGATCCCGTGGTCGACCGCGACCTGGCGGTGGCCGTCGGCCAAAGCCAGCACGGCGTTTTGCCCAGAAACGAGAAGTCAGAGACCCGGTGGATTCTGGAGGATGTTTTCGGCAATCCGCTGTTCACAGTGACGCAGCCGCTTTCCCCGAGAAACTTCGATGACGGGATCGTATCCGTCGGCAGCCTGGTCGGCCTTCTTGCGACCATGCTGCTCCTTGCGGTCTTCTCGGCGGTAGTTTCGCGGCACATTGTCGGTCCCATCGAACAGCTTCGGGACTTTTTGCGCAGCGTTGCCCGAAGCGAGGACTTCAGCCGCCGCCTCCCCCTGGAGAGGCACGACGAGATAGGCGTGGTCGCCCGCTACTTCGACCGACTTCTCGATGTCGTCGAATCTCAGGACCGCGAGCTTCGGGAAAAGAATATCAGCCTCGCGAAGCTCGCCGATCACGATTCGCTGACGGGGGTCTACAACCGCCGAGTGTTCGACCGGGTCTTAAGCAAGGACTGGTCCCTTGCCAAGCGCTACCAATGGCCGCTTTCGTGCATCCTCATCGACGTGGACCACTTCGGCGCGTTCAATAAACGCTTTGGCCATCCGGCCGGCGATGAGGTACTCGGTCGCATCGCCTCCACGCTGCAGAGTAGCGTGAATCGGGCGACCGACACGCTGTGTCGCTACAGCGGTGAAGAGTTTGTCGTGCTTCTGATGGAGACCGATGAGACATCGGCGGAGCACCTCGCTCAACGACTTGTTTCCGCCATCGAAAACCTGGGCATACCTACGGATCAATCCGCTGTCAGTGATTTCGTGACCGCCAGTGCCGGTGTGGCAACGATTATACCGGGTCCGGAGGATTCCTGCGCTGTCCTGGTGCATTCCGCGAATGAAGCCCTTCAGCGAGCCAAGGTCGACGGCAGGAACAGAATCTCCACGGGACGCGAGCGGCTGCGCCCCGTGCGTCAACCGCTGGCCCGGGTCCAGTAGGCCCTGGCGCAAGCACTCCGTCGGCCCGGCGCATTCTGTGCCCTGCCTCCAGGGCAACGTGATCATGGCAATTTCTCTTCCGCCGATGGCGTGGGCGTGGTACCCACGGCTCTGACCGCGCGGGAAGCGGCAGGGCCTAGGAATCCAAATGTAAGGCTAAGTTGGACTATTCGCCGTATGTTTCCCCATGCAAACGAGCGGACTAATGCCGGTCCGTGGGCGATTTCATAACTCCGGGCTTATCAGATGGCTAGTGCGTTCTTCGCCAACCTTACCTCGCCACCTCTGCTGTTCTTCTTCCTGGGGGCCTTTGCAACGATCGCCCGCTCGGATCTTGATCTACCGAATCCTGTGGCCCGGGCGATATCGCTCTATCTGCTTTTTGCGATTGGCTTCAAGGGGGGTGTAGCACTCGCCTCGAGCGAGCTGTCCCCGGATGTGCTCCTGGCCCTGGCGGCCGCGCTGGCTTTAGCTGCAATCGTACCCATTTACGTGTTTTTTGCCGTCAAGCGCTTTTTCCCGAACGCGGATGCCGCGGCCATAGCGGCCACCTACGGTTCCATCAGCGCGGTGACCTTTGTGACCGCGACGAACTACCTCGATGGCCTCAATATCGCGTGGGGAGGACATTTTGTGGCCGCCATGGCGCTTATGGAGGCACCGGCGATTGTTGTTGGTCTTTTCCTTTACCGTCGCGCCGGCGGCGCGGAACCGGACGACGAGGCCGTCGACGAGACCTCCGTGTCGCAGCTGTTGCGCGAGGCCTTCCTCAATGGGTCTGTCGTCCTGATTCTCGGCAGCCTGCTGATCGGCTGGCTCAGCGGCGCGCGCGGCATGGCTCAGCTCGAACCCTTCGTGAAAGCGCCCTTTGTCGGCATGCTTTGTCTGTTCCTCCTCGACATGGGGCTGGTCGCCGCACGCCGCCTCCGCGACATCAACGACCCGCGCAGCGGCCAGCTCCAGGTGTCGCCAAAGATGATGGTATTGCTGGCTCTGCTGTTCGCGCTGCTAAACGGCGGTACGGCGCTGTTGCTGGCACTGGCAATCTCACTTCCCGAGGGCGACGCGCTTCTTCTTACTGTGCTCGGAGCGAGTGCTTCTTACATCGCTGTACCGGCGGCCATGCGTCTTGCGCTCCCGAACGCCAATCCCGGCGTGTACCTCACGATGGCGCTCGCCGTGACCTTTCCGTTCAACATAGTGGTCGGCATCCCGCTGTTTCATTACCTTATTCAGCTGGCGATTCGCTGATGGACCTTGGGAGGGTTTGACGATGCGTGCCTGCAAGAGGATCGAAATCGTACTTGAGCGCTCTCACAGCGATCATCTCGACCGGGCCCTGCGTGAAGCCGGTGCGAATGCCCACACCGTGATTCAAAACGTGGGGGGCAGCGGCGATCGCGGCTATCGCCGGGCGGACGATGTGACGGATACGGATGAGAACTGTGTATTCATCCTGGCGGTGGAGGACGTCGATCTCATGCAGCGTATTGTCGAGGCGGTTCGGCCCATTCTGCGTCGCTGCGGCGGTATGTGCCTCGTCTCCGATGCGCAGTGGCTCGTGCACTGAAAGCAGCCCCGGTTGCTTCCCAAGCTCCGCTGGCCACGCGATTGGCCGCCTGGCCCGGATGAACAGTTAGCCCTGTCGCTCCCCGGCGTCGGCCTGGGTCAGCCATCCGGGCGCGGTGCGGAAGTCGCTCAGCACGGCCACCTTACCCTCGTGCTCGCTCGGGACCGGTTGCCCGGCGGTGTAGAGCACCGGCAGCATGCCGGCGCGCTCGGCCGCTTCAATGTCGTAGCGAAAGTCACCCACGTAGGCGCAGACTGACGGGGCCAGACCCCAGCGCTGCGCCAGCGCCAGCAGCGCCTCGGGATCCGGTTTGGGCGCTGCGTCTTCGCGAGCCTTCAGCGGTACGATCGGCATTCCCAGGCGCTGCATCGTCAGCCGCGCCGCTTTGCGGCTGTTACGCGTCACAATGGCGATGGGGGTGCGCCGGGCGTGCAGACCGTGCATGACCTCCTCGGCCCCCGGCATCCAGGTCGCGGTCTCGGCGCCGGTCATCTCGTGGCGATGAATGACTGCCATGGCGTCCGCCTGCGCGGCGGGGGTGTCCAGAGTTTCCACGTACTCCAGCAAGCCCACGCCCCGCGGCGCATCAAGTTCGCGTCGCATGGCCGAAAAATCAAGACGCGAGTCTACGAGGGTGCCGTCAAGATCAAAGATAACCGCCCTGAGCGATGGCGTATTCACGAGTCTGAGTTCCGTAGGGTAGTGAGCCTGGTGCTTTTACGCTGAATTCGAGAATTCAGCGCAACTGGCTGTCTTTGCTGCCGCGCCGGTTGTAGCCGGCCTTGGCCCGATGCTCGCTATCGAGCACTTGTTGGCAGCTTACGTAGAGACGTACGCCGGGCACCGCCGCGCGTCGGGCTTCGGGAATGGAAACCCCACACTCGTCGCAGTCGGCAGCGCCGGGACCCTGAGGGAGGAGACTGCGCGCCCGCTTGATCTCGTCGCTGATGCTGGCGTCTATCTGTTCCTGGACGGCGCCATCCTTCGCAAAACCGCCTGCCACCGTCTACTCCTTGCCTGCCTTTGCTATAGAGACGCTACGAAGCGCGCCAGGATCCGGTTGCACTCCTGTGGAGCCTCCTGCTGCAGCCAGTGCCCGGCGCCGTCGATGATCTCGCAGATCCGCAAGTCGTCATAACCTCCCGCAAGGTCGGCAAACATGTCGACCCCCGCAATCACCCGCCGTACCGGATCGCGCTCACCGCCGATGAAGCATGCCGGTGCAGGCAGGGCTTTTCCCAGAAGCGGTGCGGACTCTTCGAAGTCGATGCCCTGGGCGCGGTAGCGGTTTATGGGGCCTTCGAAGCCCCCCGCCTTAAAGGCCGCCGCATAAGTCTGTAAATCGTCCTCGCTCATCCACGTCGGAAAGGTATCGGGATCCACGAGTCCCTCCAGGAGGCCCGCATCCTTGTCCTTGTCGACCAGGAAAGCGCCCAGGGGCGCATCGCCGGAGCATGCGTAGTAGACGCGTCGCAGCGAGTCCATGACGTCGGCTTCCAGTTCCTGCTCGGGCTCGGAAGGCTTCTGGAAGTAAAGCATGTAGAAAAACTTCTCCGGAAAGAGCTGCTTCGCAACCTGCGGCAGCGACGCCTCGCCCCGGGGCCTGAAGGGAACGCTGAGCCCGGCCACGCCTCGAACGAGCTGCGGATATTGCTGAGCCGTGGCATAGGCGATCGGTGCCCCCCAGTCGTGGCCAAATAGTATGGCGGGTTCGTCCGACAGCTCCTGCAACACGGCTGCCGCGTCACCAGCGAGCTTGCTCAGAATGTAGTTTTCCACCCCCGAGGGCTTATCGCTGCCGCCGTAGCCGCGCACGTCCATGGCCGCAACGGTGTAGCCGCTATCGGTAAAGTAGCTAAGCTGATGTCGCCAGGAGTACCAGAGCTCCGGCCAGCCGTGGATACAGAGAATCAGCGGGCCGCTGCCCTCGACCGCGACGCGCAGCGTGATGTCTTCGTTTTGTACTTTCTGAAACACAGTATGCACCGGGTCAGGATGGACTTGTCGGAGAATAACCGACTGCGGCAGCCTGGGCTTGGCACAAATCCATGGCGTGCCCATGACAACGCTTATGCATTGGGACGATGCCGTCCGCAGTGACTCGCGCCACCGCAGTGTCTATGCTGATCCCCTGCGGTACTCGGGAAGTGTCAATAACAGCCGCGCCTCCGCTACGGAGCGCCGATAACAGGACAGCGCCATGAGCGACAGCAAACCGAGCTTCGGCTGGGGACACATCAACATCAACGTCAGCAATCTCGAACGCTCTATCGCGTTCTACGAGAAGCTGGGCTTCGTGCTATTTCTTCCCGCGATTCCCTACCTGGGCATGAAAAAAGATAATGCGCAGCCACTCTCCGAGGAATTGGCCGAGGCGCTGGGCATCGCTCCTCCCCCGAGTGGTCGCGCCTGCATCATGCAGCTCGATGATGGTTTTCCCAAGCTGGATCTGACTGAGTTTTCGAATACCGAATCGTTACCGCCCCTGACCAACGCGGACCGGGGGCTGGTGAGAATCTGCCTGATCAGTGAAGACCTGCAGGCGGACGTGGAGCGTCTCCGAGCTGAGGGCGTTGAATTCCTGAGTGATGTCCAGGCGGGTCACGACCAGCTCGGCGATGTCGCCCTGTGCCGGGATCCGGACGGGGCGCTCATCGAACTGCTGCAGGTTTACCTCGAGCGTTGGGCGCCCTATCTGGACGGCTCGGCCTGATCGGCGCGCACGGAAAACGACCACTCGAAAAGTCAATGAACTGAGGTACCGAGGGATGAACAATCCTATTCGACAACGGCTCTCAACGGTTCTGCTCTGTGTTCCGCTGGCGCTCGGAGCCTCCGCGGCGCTGGCGCAGCTCCCGGTCAGCGCCCAGGCGCAGACGCTTGCGGGGAAGGCCCTGTACGCTGCGCAGCCCAGTGAAGCCACTCTGGAGAAGCTTGAGACTGCACAGCGCAACTACAGGGAAGACCCGAACGATCCGGACAACATCATCTGGTATGGCCGCCGCACCGCCTACGCGGGCGACTATCGACGCGCTATCGAGATTTTCAGCGAGGGCATCACCAAGCATCCCACCGATCCCCGCTTCTATCGCCATCGCGGGCACCGCTATATCTCCACGCGCCAGTTCGACCGCGCCATCAGCGACTTCCAGCGCGCGGTCGTGCTCATGCAGGGCATGGAGCTCCAGATCGAGCCTGATGGTCTTCCCAACGCTCAGAATATTCCGCTCACCACTACCCAGGGCAATATCTGGTACCACCTCGGTCTCGCCTACTACCTCAAGCAGGACTGGCCCCTGGCACTGGCCGCGTTCCAGAGTGGTTACCGTCTGGGTGGCTATGACGACAACCTGGTATCGACCGGCCACTGGATCTATATGATTCTTCGCCGTATGGGCCAGGAAGACGCGGCGGCCGCGGCGCTGACGGAGATCAGCGCCGACATGTCCATCATCGAGAATATGAGCTACCACCAGCTCTGCCTGCTGTACAAAGGTGAGCTGGCCATCGGCGAGCTCATGGATGCCAACGGCGACGATCCCAGCAACGCCGCCGTCGCCTATGGTCTGGCCAATTACTATTACTACAACGGCGACAAGGAAAAGTCCGATGCGTTGCTTGGGCGCATCGTGTCGGGAACAAGCTGGAGTGCGTTCGGCTTTATCGCCGCTGAGGCGGATCTTGCCGATCGGGATCGCTAGGGTGCGGCCCGCTATCCCGGGCTGGGAGGCGGCTCAGCTGTCCGCCGGCTTTCGAAAATCCACATCGAGTTCAGCGGCAAGCCACACCAGGGCCGCGTAGGCCGCCACGTTCTGCGCCAGTTTCTCGGGGACGATCTTATCCAGCGTGTCGTCCGGCGTGTGGTGCAGATCAAAGTAGTCCCGGCCGTTCTGCGCGAGGCGTACCGTGGGCACACCGCGGGCGGCCAGGGGGGTGATGTCGGGACCGCCGCCGGCAACGTCGCTGCCGCCGCGGGCAATTCCCAGCTGCGCGATCAAACGCCCTATGGCGTCGACCGCCGGGTTGGCCTGGGGATTCACGTTGGAAGCGAGCTGCCAGATCGTGTCCGCGCCGAAGTCGGATTCCGTGGCGAGGACATGCGCGTTGACCTCATCGGCGTGCGCGGCTGCGTAGGCCCGGGCGCCCAGCAGGCCGACTTCTTCCGCGCCGAACATCACTACGCGGATGGTGCGTTTCGGTCGCTGGGGAAGCTGGGCGATCAGTGCCGCCGCGGCCGTCGTGATGGCCACTCCGGCGCCGTCATCGACCGCACCGGTACCGAGGTCCCAGCTGTCGAGATGCCCGCCGATGAGCACGATCTCCTCCGGCTTTTCGCGCCCGATGAGGTCCATGACCACGTTGCCGCTCTCGACGTCGCCCTGGAAGCCGGCTTCCGACTGCAGCTTCAGGCGCAACGCTTCGCCCTTGTTGTAGAGGCGCCGCAGCTGATCCGCATCCGGGTTTGAAATGGCCATGACGGGAATTCGCGCCCAGCTACTCTCTTCGCGACCGGCGCTCTCCTCAACCCGCGCACTCATCATTCCCGTGTGCGGGAAGCGGTGCGAGCTCGAGCCCACCGATCGCACCACCAGGGCTCTGGCCCCGGCGCGCTCCGCGTGCTGCCAGCCCACGCGCCGCCGTTGGTTGGCTGGCCCGTAGCCGGCGCCGGTCTGGCTTTTCACCAGTGCTTCACCGTCGACGAAGGCGATCTTGCCAGCGAGGCTTTCGACTGGCGCCTTGCTCAATTCGTACACGGAGCGAAAATACACGACCTCGGCATCGACGCTGCCGGCGCTGGTCCCGGAGCCGCCCAGAGCCGTGGCGTAAAGCGGCAATTCGTAGGGGCTGGTCATGGTGAGCAGGGAGCTGCCACGCTCCCAGTAGGGCATGGTGAAAGGCTCGACCACAATGCGGTCGAAGCCAAGCTCCTCCCCGAGTCTCGCGCCCCAGCCGCGCGCGCGGGCTTCGTCGTCCGAGCCGGCAAGCCGCGGCCCGATGTCCGTGGTCAGGGATTCGACGATGTCGTAGGCGAGGTCACTGTCCAGAGCGGTGTCGATCAGCGCCTGGGCCGTGGCCCGGTTGTCGGCGGAAAGGTCGAAGGGTTCGGTCTGAGCGAGAACGGTGGACGTCAGCGTAAAAAGAGCTACAAGGCCCAGCGCGCGGTGGAATCGGTTCATGGCGTACTTGATAGGATCGCAGGGGGAACGGCACGGTAAGCCCGTGGTCGAACGCTGTCCAGCGAAATCCCCCGCGCTTAGCTGGGCTGCTACCATGCCGCCTCGCCGACTATAGGAATAACGATCGTGCTGCTTCTCAACCTCCTGCTGTTTGTCGCCTGCGTGGCACTGCTCGTGCGTCTGGGTATGGGCGACTGGTCCCTGGGTCGTCGCGTCCTTGCCGGCCTGGTCATCGGAGCGCTGTTCGGTCTGGGCTTGCAGCTGAGCTACGGCATCGGATCTCCGGTTGTCGATGCCTCGCTGGAGTGGATCAACGTGGTCGGGCGCGTCTACGTGAGCCTGCTCAAGGTCATCATCACACCGCTGGTGATGATCTCCATGGTCGCCGCCATCGTGAAGCTCGATGAGATCGCGACTCTCGGTAAGGTCGGGGGGCTCGTTATCAGTCTGCTTCTCGCGACCACGGCGATGGCGGCTCTTGTGGGCGTTTTCATGGCGGCCAGTTTCGGCCTCAGCGCCGAAGGGCTGATCGAAGGCGAGCGGGAAATCGCGAGAGCCGCCAATATTGCCAATCGGCAGGTGCGCCTCGGAGACCTCTCCGCCGCCGACATGATTGTGAGCTTCTTCCCCTCCAACATCTTTGAGGACCTTGCCGGCCTGCGTGATACCTCAATCATCGCGGTGGTGATTTTCGGCATCCTTCTGGGTATTGCCGGGCTGCTGGTGACCCGTGACAACCCGGATCACGCTGCCGCCTTCCGCAACTTTGTGGACGTTGCGCAGACCATCATCCACAAGTTTGCGCGCATGATCATCAGCCTCACGCCCTTCGGTGTGCTGGCGCTGATGACGAAGATGTCCGCCACCTCGAGCGGCAGCGACATCCTGAATCTGTTGGGTTTTGTGGTGGCGTCCTATCTGGCAATCGGCGTGATGTTCGTTGTCCACGGTGTGCTGCTGGCTCTTGGAGGGGTTAACGTCGCGCACTATTTCAGCCGCGTGTGGCCGGTCCTCGCCTTCGCCTTCAGCTCAAGGAGTTCCGCCGCGGCGATCCCCCTGAGCGTCGAGACACAGACCCGGTCGCTGGGAAATGACCAGGCTGTGGCCAACGTCGCCGCGAGCTTCGGGGCCACGATTGGACAGAACGGCTGCGCCGGGATTTATCCGGCCATGCTCGCGGTCATGGTGGCGCCGACGGTCGGTGTGGATCCCCTGAGTCTGGGTTTTCTGGCCACGCTCGTCGCGGTGATCGTCATCTCCTCCTTCGGCGTCGCGGGCGTTGGCGGGGGCGCCACCTTTGCCGCCCTGATGGTGCTCCCCGCCATGGGCCTCCCGGTCGCCCTGGTGGCCCTTCTGATCTCCATCGAACCGCTTATCGACATGGGCCGGACCGCGCTCAATGTGAACGGCTCGATGACCGCGGGAACGCTCACATCAAAATGGCTGGGTCTCTATCACCCGCCCGCGGAGGCCCCCGCGATCGCGGCGCGCTAGGCCGATCAAAGAGGGCCGTGGCCGGGCGCGGCGCAGGCGAGGCTTCGCCCGCCGATGGTCAGCATGAAGGAGGGGAACGTCATGCGATGTGCACTGCTTGTGCTCTGCCTGTTCGCAGGTCGAGTTCTTGCTGACGACGGGGTTACGCTCCACGTGCTTGGAATCGGCCAGGATACGGGCTATCCCCAGGCCGGGTGCTTCCAGCCTCACTGCCTGCCGGGATGGACCGGAGAAAGGCCGCGCCGACCGGCCGTGTCCCTGGCCGTGATCGATCACGCCGCGCGGCGGCGCTATCTGTTCGAAGCCACGCCGGACTTTCCCGCGCAGTTCTACCAACTCGAGCAGCTTGCCCCGTCGTCGAGCTTCGACCTCAGCGGCATCTTCCTGACCCACGCGCACATGGGCCACTACACGGGGCTCATGTACCTGGGTCACGAGGCCATCGGCGCCTCCGGCGTACCGGTTTACGTGATGCCGCGGATGAAGAGCTTTCTGGAGACCAACGGCCCCTGGAGCCAGCTCGTTCGCTTCGAAAACATCGAGCTCAACAAGCTCGCGCACGAAGAGGCGGTGGAGCTCGGTGCGGTGAAGGTGACGCCGGTGCTGGTTCCGCACCGCGATGAGTACAGCGAAACCGTCGGTTTCTTTATCCAGGGGCCAAGCAAGCGGGCGCTGTTCATTCCGGATATCAATAAATGGGATATCTGGGATCGCAAGCTCGCCAAGGTTTTGAAATCGGTCGACTTTGCCTTTCTCGATGCCACCTTCTACGCCGACGGCGAGCTGCCCGGCCGCGATATGAGCAAGATTCCCCATCCCTTCGTTACGGAAACCATGGACCTGCTCGCGGACCTGCCGGCCACGGAACGGCAGAAGGTCTGGTTCATCCACATGAATCATACCAACCCGGTGCTCTGGGACGACACGCCGGAAAGCGACGCCGTACGCGCCGCCGGATTCAATCTCGCAAGGGAGGGACTGCGCTTCGGTTTGTGAGTGCGACCCTGAGGTTTTCCCTTCGGCCTCCAAGCGCAATTCAGGTCGCTTCGTGGATTTCCTTGGCCTGCGTTCCCAGCTTGATGAGCGCCGGCATGCACCGCCCCGCGGTTTCGCGAAACTTTTGCAGATGCGCAAGCTTGGGGCTGTTCTCAGCCGCCAGTTTCGCGATGGTGGGCGTCGTCAGGTCCAGCCGGGACTTTGAAAGAAACTCCATGATCCCGGGATGCTGGGTCCAGGCGCCGCGGTTGAACATATTGATCATCTGGGCGTAGGCGTAGGTCGCCGGCGTATCGGTGAGCGGACCCGGTGTGGCGACGGCGTTGCGGGCGTCGTCGTCATCGAAGTGGACCTCGAGGAACGCGGCGATAGCCGCGCTGAAAACGACCAGCGGAACCTGCAGCGGCTGCAGCACGATCGTGTCCCCGCGGAAGATAGGTCCGCCCTTATCCATCACTGAGAAAGGAACGGCTCGCGCGGTGCAGTCGATGAACAGGGTGCTCTCGGGGACGGACACCTCGCTGTCCGCGAACCTGAGCAGGCCCCGATCAATAGCCGTGACCCGTCCATTGCGAATCACCCGGCTCACACGCCGCAGCACGTCGATCTCACCGCGGGAAATCACCGCGTAGTGAAACATCTCCGGCTCGATGTCCGGATCGATGCGCAGGAAGTAGTCCTCCGCGCCGAGGAGTCGCATCATCTCCGCGCTGTCCTCGGCCTTTTCGGCGGCTTCAAGCATGGCGGTCTGCATATCCATGACCGCCTCGAAGAAGTCCTCGCCCGGCTGCACATGCTCGCGATTCCACAGCCAGCTCTCCCGCGGTCGGACCCAGCTGACCGCATCGGGATCCACGCCGGCCTGGATAAGCCAGATGACCGTGTCCATCGCCGTCTTGCCGGCGCCGAGCACTACGTAGTGCTCTGGAAGCTCCGCCGGCGTTTTCCAAAGCTGCGGCAGATCGCCGGGTGGGACGACGCTTACATCGTCGCTCTGGGCGAAGCTGCGCTTGTGTGTGGACGGTACAGAGGTCTGATAGAAGGTCGCATCGACGACTTTTCGGCGTACCTTGAGGCGTGTCTGGTCTCCCGAAAGAATGCCCCTCAGCGTTGCGATTCTGTCGTCCCCAAAACCGCGATACTCGCTCAGGCGGTGGTACGCCACGCGCCCCGAAGGCAGCAGGCGCATGTTCATCACTTTCTCGAAGTAGGCCAGCACCTCGGGGCCACTGGCCAGCGCATAGAGCCCTTTGTTGGGTCCGTGGGTGTCTATCTGTTCGCTGGGAAACTCCATTGAGTTCACGCCATAGGTGGCGCTCGGCTGATGCAGCGCGACGAAACTGTACGCGTCGTTCCAGTGACCGCCGGGTTTGGCGTGCTTGTCCACCAGGGTGATGTGGCAGTTCGGGTCCTCCGACATCAGCGTATCGGCGAAAGCGAGTCCCACGGCGCCCGCGCCAATGATGAGATAGTCCGTCTCGATGTCGGTCATGCACTTGCTCCCTTTTGTTCTTACTGTTTTTCTCGCTCGCCGTGCCGCCTTGCCGCGCGAACTGTCGGTTTAATTCCGCAAATCGTCAGACTGCTTATCCCGTCGTGAGGCGCAGCCCCGCGACGATCGCCCCCAGCGTGACGGCGCTGAGCATCCACACCACGGCATCGCGTCGCGCCAAAAGCAGCTGGGTCGTGAGGATGGCGCTTGCGGGCGCCACAAACAAATAGGTGAATACGAGCGTCTGTGCAAACTGGGCCAGCAGCCTGCCAAAGCCGACCCAGAATCCCCCACCCTGCAGCAACTCCAGCACATCCCAAAGCGTGAACAACACCACGACAATGCCGCCGAACTGCAGGTGCAGTCGTACCTCGGCGCGGGCTTTGGGCTGCCAGGGCGCAACAAAAACGCCGAAGATCGGTCTCGCGGCGAGGAGCCACAGGCTGCCGGGGTCCACCGAGTGATAGAAGAGTCGCAAGCGATGCACCCAGCGCACGAGGGCATTCAATATCGGGATTCGCGTGAGGCCGGGTATGCGCGCGGCTACCAGAGAAATCACGATGAACAGCGCGAGTACTACGACGGGTTCGTAAAACCCCGTGGCGCCGGTAACGCTGCCCAGGGCGAGACCTATTAGGCCGAGGACGAGCACGCTGCCCAGAACGCGACCGCGGCCCGCGCGGCGCGGGGCCCAGTGTGGCGTCTGATTGAGCCGCAGCTTATCCTGGGGCGGCAGAAAGCCCATACCGCGCGGCGGCTGACCCATCGCCTCGCGCTCCCGGTCCCGCGCGTCACTCGCCGCGACCATGGCGCGGAGATGGAAGAGGTCCCAGATCCACCAGACCAGGCCCCCGCCCACGGTGAACAGCATGAGCACAGCGCTTGCCGGCTTCCCACAGTAAAACCGGTGGGCACCGCTAGGACCGAGGAGCACCGCGAGGAACCTCGCGGTCCACAGATTCCGCGGACGGAAGCGGTACAGGTCGGCGACAACTTCCGGGGAAAAATCCGGATCGGCAGCGAGGCCCTCGTTCAAGCGCTCGCCTCGGGAGTCAGTGTTCGATAGCGGTATCGGTTGCTCGCCCCGCCAAAGCGGCGGTGGCTGTTCGTCATTCGGCCTTCCGGTAATGCAGCAGGGGCTCGAAGCTCCCGAGGATCATGCGCTTGCCGTCGAAGGGCATCTCACTCATCTGGGCCATGCGCGGATCTTCAAGCATCGCCTTGTGAGCCCGGTCCCCGGTCTCCTGGTCGGGCCAGATCACCCAGGACACGACCACCTTCTCGCCCGCTTCGGCCTTGACGGCCTTGCGAAAATCGGTGAGCTCTCCGTCAGGCACGTCGTGCTCCCAATTCTCGAAGATTTCCATAGCGCCGTGATCTTTTGCCACATCCGCGAAGATTTCCGCGATGCCCAGGTACTCTTCCTTGCTCTGCTCGGGAACGCCGAGCATATATACATTCACGTACATAACAGTTCCTCCAGCTTCGGCGACACTTGTTTTCCCGTCAGTGCCGTGCAGGCGCCGGCGATCCCGAGCATGATCCGGCTAGTGGCCGCGCATCGACACTCAGCGCGGCCTGTGCTCGGTTCCTAGTCCCGCGGTGATAAATAGCACCGTGGCCTGGGTATCGACATCCGCCGTATGCCAGATACCTGGGGGATTTATCGCATAATCGCCCGCCTCAAGTCTCACCGTCGTCAGACTGCCATCGTCAGTTTCCTGCACCAGCGAAATGGTGCCCGCGGTACACAGGACAACCTCCGCGCCCCGGGGGTGCATTTCCCACATGTCCCAGGATGCGGAAAAAGTGTGCATGCTCACCAGGCGGCCCTCGGCACCGTCGGCCTCATGCCTGGCGCTGTAACCTTCGTACCAGGCCAGCTCACCGGTGAAGAGAGGTTCCACCTCGGCAGATGCGCCGCGGCCGAGATGAATAGGATGGTCGGTGATACGGGGTGCGCTCATTCATTACTCCCGGCCCGCGCCCGGGCTGCAGCATAGCTGCCAATTCCTCACACGAGCTTTGGGCGGCTGCGGTTTCAGGCGGAGCTTACTCCCGGATTTCCCGCCTCCACAACGAAACGGGCCTGGCTGTGAGCGGCGGCGCCGGAGCGGCGGCGCGGCGTGGCGACAACCCGGAGATCGATTTCGGCGCGGTCCTGGTACAGGTCGAGGAGTCCATAGCCGTGTTCGCGGTTGTCGAAGTGCTTGATGTGGGGGTTCTGGGGCAGGTTCCTTGCAATGCGCTCGTAGCCGCCGCGGAGCGAGGTGATGGATGTGGTGACAAACTCCGCGCCGACTGGGCGCGCGTTTTCATCGTCGTAGTTGGTTTTTACATCGGATACCCAGTAGCAGTGGGTGTCGCCTCCCAGAACGATGGGATTCGACGTTTCTCGCTCGGCGAAGAGATCGGTCAGTCTCCGGCGCGCCGCCGGGTAGCCGTCCCAGCCATCGGACCAGACGCCCGGTTCACCGTCGACGGTTTGACCTCGAAACGGTGAAAACAGCGTCGGCTGCACGAGCAGATTCCAGGTGGCAGGACCGCGACCGAAGGCGTCGCGGAGCCAGCGCTCCTGCCGATGGCCGAGGTAGGTGCGTGACTCGTTCGCAAGATCCGCGCAACTTGCCGGGACAACGCGGCCCCCGCGGTCGTCGGCGGTGGGGCAGGCTCCGGGGGAACGGAATTGGCGGCCATCGGTGAGGAAGAGGTTCGCCATGTTGCCGTAGCTCGATTGGCTCCAGATACGCATCATGCCGTCCGGCATGACCCGCGACCGCCGCCGCAGCGGCTGGTGCTCGAACAAGGCGCGATAGGCCGCCACGCGGCGCTGAAAAAACGCTTCCAGGGAGACGTCGCCCTCTTCCGAGACATCGCCGGCGTAGTCGTTGTCGACTTCGTGATCGTCCCAGATGAAGACCCAGGGCGCCGCGGCGTGCGCTGCCTGCAGATCGGGATCGAGCTTGTAGAGCGCGTGGACCATGCGGTAGTCCAGCAGTTGATAGGGCTCGGGGACGGCATGCCTGCGCACCTGGGGTCCCCAGCTGCTCTCGTAGATATAGTCGCCGGTGTGGATGATCAGGTCGGGGTGCTGCGCCAACATATCCTGATAGGGCGTAAAGAATCCCTGTTCGTAGTGCTGACAGCTGGCCCAGGCCAGACGCAGGTGGTCGAGTTCGGCACCATAAGCCGGGGCCGTCGCCAGGCGACCCACGGGGCTCGTCGCGGCACCGGCATGAAACCGGTAGTAGAACGGCCTGCCCGGAGCCAGGCCCGTGAGCTCAACGTGCACGCTGTGCGCGGACTCCGGACGCGCCAGCACTTTACCGCTGCGGACGACCTGGCCGAAGCGCTCGTCGCCGGCAACTTCATAGCTGACCTCGACCGGCGCCAGGGGCATGCCGCCATCCGGGTCCAGGGGCAGAGGCGCGAGGCGCGTCCAGATCACGGCGCCGTCCGGGCTTGGGTCGCCCGAGGCAATACCCAGCGAAAAGGGATCGTTGAGGAAGCTGGGTCGTTGCTCACGCTGGGCGGTCACGGGCCCGGCGAACCCTGCCGCCGCGGTGAGCATGGCCAGTTGGATCAGGCGGCGGCGGCTGAAATGATCTCCGGGCATCGCGGTATTCCTGAGTTCTGTCTTGTGAACCCTACAACACTCGCGAGGCCGTTTGATGAAAGGATGTTGAAGACGTGGAGGCTCGCGCAGCCGGGACGGCCTCAGGTTTGCAGCACGGGATAGAGCGAGGCGAGCAACAGTAACGCCATGGACACGTTGAAGACCCGGATGCGGCGCGGATCCGAGAGCAGGCTGCTCATGCCCTCACCGAGGGCAGCCCAGGTGCTGACGCAGGGTAGGCACACCGCGGCGAAGACCGAGGCGACCACGGCCACGCCGACGACGCCGGGAAGCGGGGCGTAGGCCGCGATCGCGGCCAGGGACATGCTCCAGGCTTTTGGATTGACCCACTGAAAGGCCGCGGCCTGGATGAAGTTGAGCGGCTTGGTCGCCGTGCCACTCTCTTTCGGTCCCGGCGCCGCCGTCGCGACCCGGTACGCCAGGTAGCACAGGTACGCAACGCTGACGATACGCATGGCCGTATAGCTGCCCGGCACCGCGTCGAAGACCCGCACCAGTCCGGCGCCGAGCGTCATGATCAGGATCGTAACCCCGCCAGCGATGCCCAGCATGTGCGGGATTGTCCGGCGGAAGCCGTAGTTCGCGCCGCTGGCCATCACCATCATGTTGTTGGGTCCCGGCGTGATGGTGGACACGATAGCGAAGAGGGCGAGACCGGAGAGCGCCTGAGGTTCCATGCTGAAATTATCCGATGCGAAGCGCCGAATGTGTTTGCTTTGTTGATCGAATTTGCGGACTTTGTGCAATATGATTGTGCTATGGACAGAATCAACAAAAGAATATTGCATCAATTGGTGCGCGACGGTCGCGTTACGAATGCGGAGCTCGCCTCGCGCGTTGGCCTCTCGCCCAGCGCCTGCCTGCGCCGGGTTCAGGAGCTTGAAAAAAGCGGCGCGATTCGCGGCTACCGGGCCGTTCTGGATCAGGCGGTGCTGGGGAATTCCTTCGCTGCATAAATCGCCGTCGGCCTATCCAGCCATACCAAGGAATCCCAGCGAGGTTTCGAAGAGGCGATCGTCAAGTCTCCGGAAGTGCGCGAGTGTCAGAACGTCACCGGAGCTTTCGAGTACCTGCTCCGCGTGGAAACGAAGGACCTCGCCGCCTACAAGCAGTTTCATACCGATGTGCTCGGCGTGCTTCCCCAGGTGCGAACCATAACGACGCACGTGCTCATGGAGTCAGTGAAGGACGATCGAGCCTGAGCGCGGACGATCGCCGGACGTCGACCACGAGCGCCGGGCGGATCAGTGAAGCGTGATCCGGGGCTCGTGAGGGTGCTCGAGCGTTGTGCACAAGCCCCAGTGATTGCTTTCTGTGCCCAGAAGACGGCGGCCCGCCGCCGTTACCTGACGGCAGGCTCGCTCGCAGGCGTAGTCGTGGGCGCCCCGATGCCGTAGCTGCTCCAGCATCGCTGTGGCGACCGCGACGACCACGATACCGAGGTGCGACTGCCCGAGCCGCTGCATGAGCTCGATCAGGTGCAGGACCGTGAACGCATAGCGATCGATCAACTCGCGGGGGCAGAGCGTCATATCTGCGAGAAAGATATGCGACGCTTCGAGGGCCGAGCCTGCGAGGCTCACGTCATGCGGTGTTGGTCTGGTTTTCGCTGGGTACAGACGGGCCGCGGTTTCGAACCAGAGGTCCCCCGCGCAGTCGGGAGATTCTATCAGTCGCTGACGATGTTCCTCGCAAAGAAACCTGAGTCTCATGGTCCTGCCCCCCCGGCAGCAGTACTGGCAAACACAAGGGAGGCAGATTAATGCAAATGATTCCTATTTACAAACCGCTGATGCTCGACCTCGTCCGCCTGTCCTCTACAGCGCTTAGCGGCGGATGTGCACTGGCGGCAGCGCATTACACGGCCGGGAGACGATGCGTGGGCCGCGGCTACAGCGTCAAGCCCAGGGCCACATAGATCGCGACTGCGATAGCCCCCATCAGCGCGGCATAGGGAAGCTGGGTCTTTACGTGATCGATGTGGTCCGAGGCCGCTCCGGTGGATGCGAGGATCGACGTGTCTGACAGCGGTGAGCAGTGGTCGCCAAACACGCCGCCGCCGGCTGCCGCCGCTAGCGTGGCGTAGACGGTGGCGCTCAGTTCACCGCCGGAAAAACTGAATGCGAGGGGCACGGCGATCGGGATCATGATGGCGTAGGTGCCCCAGGACGTTCCCGTGGAGAACGCTATGAACCCGGTGATTACGAACACCAGCGCAGGCAACAGAGCCGGGCTCAGCCAGGATTCCGATACCGACACAATGTAGTCCGCAGTATTCATGGCGGCAGACAGCTCATTAAGCGCGTAGGCGAAGGCGAGGATCACAACGGCGGGCATGATTCCCTTGATACCCAGCATCGCCGTGCCGGTGATCTCGTTCAACGCCACGCCCTGCATGCGCATGATGATGCCCGAGGCAAAGACGGCCAGCATAAAGGCTTCGAGGGGCTTGGCGCTGGCGGTGATGATCACTGCTCCCACGGCGAAGCCGATCACGAGCAGCACGGGAAACACAAAGTTCCAGAACAGACTGGTGACGATGCCGTCTACCGGTTGAACGCCCGTCAGTTCGTCGGCCATCAAGGGCTGAGCATCGTCGCGGTGCGGTTTGCCTTCGTCCATGGCGCGACGTTCGGCGACTTTCATGGCGCCGAAATCTCGCACGGTGCCGGACGCGATGAGGCCGACCATGGTGACCGCGAGAATCGGGTACACGTTATAGACGATCGCCGTGGTGAAGACGCGCATCGCATCCGCGGCGTCGCTGATCGGTCCCATACCGATCGTGAGCCCCGCCACAAAGACGGCCCAGCCGGTAAAGGGTACGAGGATGCTCACGGGCGCGGAGGTGGAGTCGCAGATGTAGGCGAGCTTTTCCCGCGAGATGCGGAAGCGGTCCGAAAGACTGCGCATCGTGGAACCCACGAACAGTGGGCTGAAATAGTCGCTGAAGTAGACGAACATGCCCATGAACCACGCAATGAGCTGAACCCTTTTGCGGGTCATCTGGCGCTCGGCGATGAAGCGAGAGAAGTTAGCGATGGCGCCGGTGCGTTGGAAGAAGGCGATCTGAATGCCGATGAAGAACTCAAGGAGAAGCACCCAGGAAAAGTCCTCGTTACCCAGAGCGCCGACCAGCAGCCTGGGAAAGCCGAGCAGGCCCTCGCCCGCCACAAGCACACCCACCAGGCAGGCCGCAGCGAGGGAGAACACGGTATTTCTTGTGGCAAAAGCGAGGACGATGGCGATTCCCGCGGGCACCAGGGATAGGGGGCCAAGGTAATCAGTCGCTTCCATGCCTTCTCCTAAGCTGAGTCGTATTGCCGCTGCGGCGGGACGCATCCCGGTGCGCGCTTACCGGCCCGGGTACGGCGGCGTCCCGGTGTTCAGAGTTCCCGCCGCCCCTGCCAGCTCTCCATGGCCGAGCGGACCGTGAAGCCGAGGCCTCGCCAGGGCTCCGGGGGCATCCAGGAAGCGCGACCGAAGAGCGCCGCCACATCGGGTACCGTCTCGCCCAGCGCCAAATCGGCCAGCAGGCGTCCGAAAAGCGTGCCTTTAACCGTACCCCCACCGTTGCATCCACAGGATACGAAAAGCCCGGGCCTCTGTTCTCCCCATACCGGCGCCGCGTTGTACGTAAAGCCCACGGCGCCACCCCAGATGTGCTCAAAACCCACTCCCCGGAGCTGTGGAAAGCGACGCTCAAGGCGATGGCTCAGGGCGGCCGCGATTTCGCGTTTTCCCCGCTCACGCTCGTAGTCATGCAGGGAACGGATAAGCAGCCTTCCGTCTATCGTGCGGCGAAGCGTGCTGCCCAACCGATGCATCGGCAAGACGCCCCAGTTTTCGTTGCGGCCAAGCCCGGCGAGCTGTTTGTCGTCAAGTACCCCGGTGAGTGCGGCGTAGGTAAAGACCGAAGCGAGCTGCGATCGGGCGACACCGAGCTGACGGGCGAAGGCGTTATTGGCGAGCACGAGCCGATGACAGCGGAGTAGACCGCCGGGGGTTTCAAGCTCCCAGATTCCCGCGTTGCAACGGATTGCCCGCGCCGGGGTGTTTTCGTACAGGACAACCGGTTCGGGGAGCTGTTTCGCGATGGCGCGAATCAGTGCCGCCGGCTGCCCCAGATAGCAGTCCGGAGAGTAAAGACCGGCGGTATAAAACTCTGTGCCCAGTTCCGCGCCGAGGGCGGCACGATCCAGGCGGCGATGGGCCAGTCCCGCGGCCTGCAAAAAGGTTTCATAGCTGGCCAGCGCCCGCATTCCCGAGGGTCCCGCGGCCGCGCGATAGGTGCCCGCCCGCTGCAGATCGATCGTTGCGTCCGCCGAAGTCACCGTTGTGACAATGTCCCGCATGGCCTCCCGGGTGAGGCGATTGCAGGCTTCCATGCGGGCGGTGCTCCGGCTGTCCGCATCGTCTGCAAGGGCAATCTCCAGAAGAAAGCCCGAGTTGCGCCCCGGATTGCCCTCTCCGATTTCACTGCTGTCGATAAGGACAATTCGCGCCTGCGGTGAGAGCTCATGCCAGCGCCGCGCGCAGGCGAGGCCCGTGAAGCCGGCGCCGACGATCACCACGTCCGCCTGTTCGTCACCGACCAGGGCGGGTTGCGGCTCGCGATAGGGCAGGAGCGCGTTCCAGCCGCTGGGATGTCTGTAATCTCGAGGGGTCTGACTCACGCCGCGCTCAAAAAGTCCGGTCGATGCGGTAGGGGCTGGTATCCACCGGAGTCTTGCTGTCCGTCGCCAGGGCGGCGAGCGTGGCCCCGGTCACCCCCGAGAGCGTCAGGCCGAGATGTCCGTGCCCAAAGCCGAAGTAGGCATTGGCGAAGCGAGGAGACCTGGACACTACGGGAACGGAGTCCGGCAGGCTGGGGCGGTAGCCCATCCACGATTTGCCACCGTCGGTGTTCACCCTGGGAAACAGGTCCCGGGCGTGCCTGGCAAGCACTCGCGCCCGTCGATAGTCCGGCGCCGCCGTGAGGCCGGCGAACTCCACCGTGCCGGCAAGCCTGAGTCCGTCCCGCATACTCGTTGCGCAGAATGCCCGGCGAGAAAAGAGCAATGGCTGCCTCAGCTCCAGCCCCGGGTCAGGCAACTCCTGGTGGTAGCCCCGTTCCGTGTCCAGGGGGACGTCGCTGCCGAGTCGGCGGGCGAGAACGTGTGACCAGGCCCCGGCGGTGACGAACACTTCGCCGCAGTCGATCTGGCGTGCCGTCTGTACCGAGGTCACGCGATTGCCCACGGTGTGAAAGCCGCATACCGCTTCCTGGCAAAAGCTACCGCCCTGTCTTCTAAACAGCTCTAACAGCGCCTTGGATAGGGCCAGCGGCGAGAGGGTATGGGCGCCTTCCGGGATGAAGACGCCTCCACCCAGATCGGGGCGCAACGCCGGCTCCAGATCGGTCAGCTCATGACCTTCGATGATGCGGTGGTCAACGCCGCGACGGACATAGAAGGCGCAGTTCTCTTTGGCCAGCGCGAATTCCTTTTCATCCTCGTAGACGTGCAGCAACCCCTGTTGTTTCAGCAGCGTTCCCGCTCCGGCCCTGATCGCCAGGGGCTCGAGAAAGGTCCGGGCATGCCGCGACAGGCTGTGGATGGCGATGGACGAGGCCTCGGCGCGCCGCGGGGCGCTGTTGGCGATGAAGCGGCGGAACCAGGGCAGGAACCGGGGCAGGTAAGCAGGACGCAGGGACACCGGCGCGAGCCTTCCCAGGACCATCTCCAGGACAGCTCGCCAGATGCCCGGCATGGCTTCCGGGTGTGCCGACCCGACGGAAATGATGCCGGCGTTCCCCGAGCTTGTTCCCTCTCCCGCGGGCCGGCGGTCGATAAGCAATACCTTCCGCCCTTTCTCCTGGAGGTAGAGCGCCGTACACAGGCCGACGATACCGGCGCCCACAACGATGCTGTCGTCTGAAGCAGTCACGGCTCCAGGCTAGCGATCGCGCGCAGCTTCGAGGACGTGCATAGGGGATTCTCCGGGGTGGGGTTTGGGCTTTCAGGGCGAGTGTAATCGAGGCGCTCGACGTCTGTGAGGTCGTGCGGCCCTCGGCGCCAGGGTGCCGCGAGGGCCTTCTCATTCTGGTAGGCTTCGCGCTCGATTTTCGCCAAAGAAGTCACTGCATCCATGTCAATTCGCAGAACCTGCTCCCTTATTGGAGCGGCGTGTATTTTTTGCGCCTGTTATTTCCCGGCGGTCCAGGCCGCCGACGCTATCGGCTCCGGAGCGACGGCCTTCGCCCAGCTTGGCCAGGAACTGCCGACGCCAAACGCGTACCGCACGGCCTCCGGTGCCCCGGGGCATGCCTACTGGCAGCAGCGCGCTGATTATCGGATTGAGGCTCGCCTGAACGCCGAGGCGCGGCGCATCGACGCCAAGGCCCGCATCAGCTATCGCAACAACTCTCCGGATACGCTGCGCTACCTGTGGATGCAGCTGGATCAGAACCGCTTCCGCGCCGACTCGCTGGATCAGCGTTCGCGCACCGTAAGCAGCGACCGCGTGTCCTACCAGAATCTCCGCGAACACCAGGCGGTAGCCCCGGGAATGTTCGGCTACACAGGGCTGAGCTTTACCCTGGACAGCGGCGAATCCCTGCCCTTTGTGGTGGTGGACACCATGGCGCGGGTGGATCTGCCCGCTCCCCTGGCGCCGGGCGAATCTGTCAGCTTCGACGTCACCTGGGGATTCAACATCGTCCTTCGCGATACGGTTCGCAGCCGTGGGGGCTACGAGCAGTTCGACGAGTCCGATACACAGATCTTCTTTCTGGCGCAGTGGTTTCCCCGCCTGGTGGTCTACAGCGACTACGACGGCTGGCACAACAAGGCGTTCCTCGGGAGCGGGGAGTTCACGCTTGAGTTCGGAGACTACGACGTGTCGCTCACGGTACCCGACAACCACGTAGTCTCTTCCACCGGTGCCCTGCAGAACGCCGATGAGGTGCTCAGCCCGCTGCAGCGAGAGCGTCTGGCATCGGCGGGGACCGACAAGCCGATTTTCGTTGTAACTCCGGAAGAAGCCCTTGCGAACGAGACGACCGAGGCCGGCGGCGAGCGCACCTGGCGCTTCACCGCGCAGAACGTGCGCGATTTCGCCTGGGCCAGCTCCAGCAAATTCATCTGGGACGTGATGGTTCACGAGCAGCCCGGTGCGCAGTACGACCGCGTGCTCGCGATGTCGTTCTATCCCAACGAGGCCGAACCCGTGTGGTCGAAGTACTCCACGCACGCGGTCGTGCACACGATGGACGTATACAGCCGATTCTCCTTTGCTTACCCCTACCCGACAGCGCAGTCGGTGAATACCTGGGAAGGCGGCGGGATGGAATATCCCATGATCACCTTCAACGGCTACCGCCCGGATCCTCCCGAGGCCAAGGAAGGCGAGCCCGAGGCCGCCGAGTCGCGCGCCGAGGCGCAGCGCGCCTATTCGCGTCGCATAAAGTACGGCCTGATCGGCGTCGTCATCCATGAGATCGGGCACATCTACTTCCCCATGACTGTGAATTCCGACGAGCGGCAGTGGACCTGGATGGATGAAGGTCTGAACACCTTTCTCGAGTATGTGGCTGAACTCGAGTGGGAAGAGGACTTTCCAGCGTTTCGTCGTCCGTCGAACGCCCTCATCAGCGAACCCAACGTTCTCGACATGATTCCCGAGTACATGACCTCGCCCAACCAGGTGCCGGTGATGACGCAGTCCGACTCTGTTCTGCGCCTGGGGCCCAATGCCTATAGCAAGCCCGCGGCGGCGCTCACCGTGCTGCGCGAGACGGTCATGGGGCGGGAACTCTTCGACTTCGCCTTCCGCGAATACGCGCGGCGCTGGAAGTTCAAACGGCCCACGCCCGCCGATTTCTTTCGCACCATGGAAGACGCCTCCGGTGTGGATCTGGACTGGTTCTGGCGGGCCTGGTTCTACACCACGGACCATGTGGACGTCGCCCTCAGCGACGTGCGTGCCTATCGCCTCAAGCGCAATGATCCGGACGTCGACTACCCCCTTGATCGTGACGAGCACGGGCGCGACAACCCGGCCCCGATCAACGTCGAACGCAATCGGGCCGAGGGCATCGTGCCCCGCGAGTCGCGCTACGAGGAACTCAAGGATCTCTACAGCGACAACGACCGCTACACGGTGACCAACAAGGACCGCAACGATGCGGCAAAGGACAACGACAAGCTCAAGCCCTGGGAGCAGGACGTCTTCGCACGGGCCATCGAGGAAGACTCGATCTTCTACTTCCTGGATTTTGAGAACCTGGGCGGCGTACCCACGCCCTTGCTACTGCATATAGGCTATGAAGATGGCAGTACCCGGGACCTTGAACTCCCGGCGGAGATCTGGCGCCGCGATGCTATCGACGTCACGCATCGGTTGATCGAGAGCAAGCCCGTCGCTTTCATCAGCGTCGATGACCGACACCAGACGGCGGACGCGGACTACAGCAACAACCGCTTCCCACCGCAGATCCACCAGTCGCGGCTGTCGGTATACAAAGCGGAGACCAAGAAGCGCAATCTGATGGCGGACCTGCTCCATGAGCTCCGCGCCAGCGGCAAGGCAGACCCTGAAGAAGGGGATCGCGCAGCGCCGCTTGATGCCGTGGATGGCCGCTAGCGCCCTGTCCGGGATGGGGCGCCCGCTACGGGCGCTGTTCACCGTTCCGCTGCTCCTGCTGGCCGTCGAGAGTCCGGCCCATCGCGGTCATGCGGTATGGACCGATATCACCTGGGTCGGCGACCGCTTCGAGATCGTGCATCGCATGCACCTGGCGGACGCAATCACCGTGAATCGCTTCATGGGCGGTCGCGACGCGATTGAAGCGCCGCGCAGTCTGGCCCGTGTTGCGCTTTATGTGGAAGAGCGTTTCAAACTGACCGCTCCGAATGAAGCGACCGATGGCGAAGAGACCGATGAAGACCGGCTCGACACCATCGGTGCGGAAATCGAGGATGACTTTATGTTTGTTTACCAGGAATGGGTAACCCGTCTTCCGCAGCGCTTTCCGGCGCTGGAAAACACAGTGCTTCTGGACGTCGAACCCGACGCACAGGCCTTCGTGCGCATTCTCGGACCCGAACTCGACGAGGAGCGCGAGCGTCGCTAGGCATGGCGAGGTACGACGTCCATTGCCCTCGAAGGTACCCGACGCCGTTCACCGTACTGATGTTGGTTGTGGCACTGGGCGGCTGCGCGAGTATGAATCGCGACTTCTCAGGAGACTGGCCCCGGGAACTGCCGCCGTCGAACTACTTCGTGATTAGCTACGAGCGGGATGCCCTCAATCAGGAGTATCAGGCCCTGCACGAGTACATGTATTGGGTGCGCAAATTCTATGAGGGCACGCCTCTTTATCCGCGGGGGTGGAGCGCTATCACTATCGAAATTCTCGAAGCGACTCCGGACCCGGAAGTAAAACCGGCTATGACGGAACGCCTTGCCATTCTGGGTCGCGATATCGCGGCGGAGTGGTCCAAAGACGGCGGCATCAGTCTCGTCAAGAACCACAATCTAGCCACCTGGGGTATTGCGGCCAGCCGCGCTGTCAATGAGGGTAATGTCGAAGAGACCCTGGACCTGATCAGCGACGATCTCGGGAAACTGCTTTCCCGCGAGCTCACGCCCGACGCCATTACCGTGGATCGCTACCATCCTCCGGATCCGGACGACCCCTTCGCGTTCTGAGCTTATCCGGGTCGCGGCAATCCGGGTGCGATATTCACCTGTAGTAGAGACAAGCCAAATGATCGAATCCACGCTCGAACTTCCCTGCGGTCAGGCGCTTTCGAATCGACTCTGCAAAGCCGCGATGACCGAGGGTCTCGCCACGGCGGAGGGCGTGCCGACGCCCGAACTCATTCGCCTCTATGGAGAGTGGAGCGACGGAGGGGCGGGTCTGCTGCTGTCGGGAAACGTGCAGATCGACCGGGATCATCTCGAACGGCCGGGGAACGTTATCGTCGATCGCGAACCCGGCGAGACCATGCGTGCAGCGCTGCGTGAGTGGGCGAGCGTGGGCACGCGGGGCGGCAACCAATTCTGGGCTCAGATCAGCCACGCCGGGCGCCAGACCCAGAAGCTCGTGAATCCCCAGCCTCGCGCACCGTCGGCGGTAAAGCTAGGCCTGCCCGGCGGCCAGTTCGGGGAGCCGGTAGCGATGACCGAGGAAGAGATCGGAGCCGTGGTGCAGGGTTTCGCACGCTGCGCCCGCGTCCTCAAGGACGCCGGTTTTACCGGAGTGCAGATTCACAGTGCCCACGGCTACCTGCTCTCGCAATTCCTGAGCCCGCGCAGCAATCAGCGAACGGACCGCTGGGGCGGCGCTCTGGAGAACCGGGCGCGGGCGCTCCTCGAAACCGTGCGTGCGGTCCGAGAGGCCGTAGGGGAGGGGTTCCCCGTGGCAGTGAAACTCAACAGTGCCGATTTTCTGCGCGGGGGCTTCGAGTTTACAGACAGCCTGCGGGTGGCAAAGTGGCTTGCGGCGGCGGGGGTCGACCTTCTGGAGATTTCCGGCGGAACCTATGAGCAACCTAGGCTGGTCAAGCTGGACGGCATCGAGCCCGTGGAAGCGCAGGCTATCGCCGAGTCGACGCGCTCGCGCGAGGCCTATTTCGTGGATTTCGCCCAGGCGATGCGAAAAGAGGTGAATATTCCCCTGATGGTCACCGGGGGCCTGCGACGCCGCGACGCCATGGAAGAAGCCCTGGCCGCCGGCAGCGCGGATGTCGTGGGTATCGGTCGCCCCATGTGCGTGATGACCGATGCGCCGCGCGCTCTGCTGGGCGGTCTGGAGGAGTTGCCCCGCCTTGAGAACGACCTGTCCCTGCTTCCGGCCTGGCTGAAGTTTCTGGAAGCCGTGCCCATGGTTCGCGTTGTCGCGACCTTTGGTGTCATGTACTGGTTCTATGAGCAGATCCTCCAGATCGGACGCACCGGTAAGGCGGAGGCTGGGCTCACGGTCGCAGCGGCCACCGGGCGCCAGATGAAAATGGCGAAGCGTCTGATGGCGGAACGACGGAGCGCGGCCGGAAGTCGCTAGTGTTCTGTCCCGTTAACTTGCGGAAAAGACGCGAGCCAGGGTGAACTGGGACAGGACATCAGGCACGGCAACCAGAGTCGCCGGACGCCATACCCCTGGGATGAAGGATGGGACCAACAGGTGAAAGTCAGCGAGAGCAACTGGTTTGAGATCGAACAGCGCGTTAAAGAGGACGATCGCTGCGTCTTGCCTCTGGGCAGCACAGAGCAGCATGCCTATCTGAGCCTGTCGGTCGATTCGATTCTCGCCGAGAAGATGGCCAGCGATGCCGCCGAGCCGCTGCGGATCCCGGTGTTTCCCGTCGTGCCCTACGGTATGACTCCGTACTTCATGGCCTTTCCCGGCACCGTTTCCCTGAGTCTTACCACCTATTGTGCACTCGTCCGAAATATCCTCGATAGCCTGTACCAAACGGGCTTCCGGCGCGTGTTGATCGTCAACGGTCACGGAGGCAACAGCCCGGTGCAGACGGTGTGCGCTGAATGGATGGACCAGCAGCCCGGGGCGCGCTGCCGCTTTCATGACTGGTGGAAGGCGCCGAAAACCTGGGATGCGGTGCAGGCCGAAGATCCCATAGCTTCTCACGCCTCGTGGATGGAGAACTTCCCCTGGACACGGCTTCCTCGCCGGGCCATGCCCGACGAGCAGAAACCGATGGTTGACTACAGCCGGCTGCGGGATCGCAACGCCCAGGGCGTGCGGGAACTCATCGGAGACGGCAACTTCGGTGGGGTTTATGAAAAACCGGACGCTGTCATGGAAAGGATCTGGACCGTTGCGGTAGAGGAAACCCGCGCTCTCCTCGAGGGCAGCTGGGCATGACCGACGGCGCGAGCGCCGATGCGATTCTGATCTGGGGCAGTGGAGCGATCGGCGGCGTGCTGGATGCGGGCTTTGAGGAAGGGCTGTGCCAGCAGTCCATGGCGCTTCTGGATGAACTGGCCCGGCCATGCAGCTGAATCTGCGCGCCAAGGTGTTTGTGGTCACCGGTGCAGCGCAGGGCATCGGCACGGCGATTGTCCGCGCGCTGGCAGACGAGGGCGCGCAGGTGGCCGCCCTGGATATCGACGACGAAGCTCTGGCGCCCCTCGAAGCCACGCCGGGTGTGAGCTGCTACCGCGCCGACCTGGGGCTCCGCGATGCGGTGCACACGGCCGCCGAGGCCGTGCGGTCAGAGCACGATCGCATAGACGGGCTGGTAACCGCAGCGGGCGGCGTCCGCGGGCAGGTGGGTCAGCCCCTGGAAGAGGTCTCCGAAGAAGACTGGCGGTCCGTTTTCGCGGCCAACGTGGACGCCGCGGCCTGGTGCGCCCAGGCTTTCGCGCCAGCGATGAAGGAGGCCGGGGGCGGGCGTATCGTGACCATTTCTTCCGGAGCGGGACTGCGGCCGAGTCTGACCGGCATTCAGGCTTACACGGCGGCCAAACATGCGCTCGTGGGTCTCACCCGCCAGCTTGCCCTGGAACTCGGACCTTTCGGCATTACGGTGAACTCCGTCGCGCCCGGTCTCGTCCTGTCCAACCCATCCACGCGGCGGCAGTGGAGCGACTATGGGGAGGAGCGTCAGCAGCAGATCCTGGCGGGGACCCATCTTCGTCGTTTGGGACGGCCGCAAGACATCGCGGACGCCGTGCTGTTTCTCTGCTCGGAGCGCGCTGCGTGGATCAGTGGGCAGGTGCTGAGTGTCGATGGCGGGCGTGCCTGACCCACAAACCCTCTCAGAGATCAGCGTAGAACCGCCAGATGATCGCCATCCACAGCAAGGCACGGCGACAGCTAGCCAATTGCCGTTTCCGCACAGCGCAGCAGATCGGCAGAACACACCAGGGTGAACGTGCAAAGGAAGCGGGCCAACCAGTTCATCGTAGATTCGCCCTCGATCTTTCAGGCATCCGGGAGCAATCCCGCTCGTTGCCAGCTCCTGGACATCGGTCGTTCGTACATCATTCAGAATTTTCGAATCGTATGGGCGGATTTTTCCGATTTTCCACTGCCCGCGGGTCCTGCATGCTCAGCCCTCGTCAAGCATCTGCCTGAAATGAACAGAGGAGAGAAACCCATGGACAAATCGATTTTACGCGTCGATGCGAGCATGCGCCGCGATGGCTCCCAGAGCCGCCTACTTACAGATCACCTGCTTGAACTGCTGGGCGGTAGTGGCGAACCGAACGTTGTTCGCCGAGACCTCGCCGACGGCGTCCCCTTTGTTGACGATGCCTGGATCGATGCCAATACCACGGATCCTGCGCAGCGCAGCGACGCCCAGCGTGAAGCCCTGGCGCACTCTGATGCTCTTGTAAGCGAACTCAAGGCCGCGGATGTGCTCGTCGCTGCCGTACCGATCTACAACTTTGGCGTGCCGGCGGCGTTCAAGGCATGGATCGACATGGTGGCCCGGGCCCGGGAAACCTTCCGCTACACCCCGGACGGACCGCAGGGTTTGCTGGAGGGGAAGAAGGCCTACCTCGTGATTACCTCCGGAGGAACACGCCTTGGATCGGAGATCGACTTCGTGTCGCCCTGGCTCCGGCACGTGATGGGCTTCCTCGGTATTCACGATGTGGAGATTATCGATGCCAGCGGTCTGATGATGGATGCCGAGGCCCGCATCGCCGCCGCGATCAACCGTATGGACGAGTTGCCACTGGCCGCCTGATGCCTGGGCCTGCCGCGACTGCGGGCCCTACCTGGCGTTTGACAACCACGATGATGCGGCGCTCTATGTGAGGATTCATACGAGGACGCGTCCGATGATCACCCTCCCCAAAGCCCTGATGACACTGCAGCCCGCGACGGCAGTGCGTTTCCGAGCCGCTCTCGATGTGGTTCTGCCCTACTCCGAGAGAGCGGTGCTCGAGTTGGCCATGCGCCACTTGCGCGCCGCGCAGGAGCGTGAAGTCTGCCCGCTGCCCAAGCACGCGACGGAGTTTGAACGAGCGGTGGTCAAGTTCGCTGACCAGTTCGCTGTTTCAGTATCAAGTCTGGAGCACGCACAGGTCGATACGATGATCTCCCTGTCGAACAGCGCAGCGGTCTCCGCTCTTGCCAACGCGATATACCTGATCGACGCGGGGCTCCGCCTACAACATATCGTCCCCTCGGTCCTGCCAACCGAAGCTTGCGAGGGGGACGTTCCGACAAGCCAGGACGCGGCTCCGGAGCCGCCAGCCGGCGATAGCGAGACGGTGATCGCCGGCGTGATCGCTGAATTCGCGGCGGCGGCCGTGCTGGCGAGCGATATTGATCCCCTTACCAGCGAACTCGTGCGTCTGCGCTGTGCGCAGATACACAACTGTCGACTGTGTGGCTCCCTGCGCCAGCGCTCGGCTCTCGACTCGGGATTGGAGGCAGACGTGGCTTCGCGCGTCGCGAGCTACGAAAGCGGCGGTTTCAGCGACGCCCAGGTAGCCGCCCTGAGACTGTGCGACACGATGATCATGCATCCGTCCGATGCGAACGCCGCGCTTTCGGAAGAGCTTGCGGCGTTCTACTCACCAACACAGATTGCCGAAATCTGCTTCGATGTCGTCAAGTGGAGCCAGCAGAAAGCCCTGGTGGCGCTGGGCAGCGACGCGGCGCCGTGGGAAGGGATCCATATTCTCGACTTCGACAGCGACGGCCATCCGGTATTTGCCGGGCCTGTCGCTGCGTAATGCGATTCAGCGCGCGGGCCGTCTCCAGCAGAGCGACCACCCCTGCCATGTCATCGCCCGCGCCCGAAGTAATGGGCGCGCAGGTACGTCAGTAGGTTTGATGGAGGGGCGTGGCGACTTTCGGCAGCGATGCATGATCCAGCACTACTATAGAGTCACCTTGCGGTAAACCATCGACTGGTCCCCTGAGTGCGCCGGGACCGCCGTGACCGGTCGGGCGTCCGCGATGGCGCGCGTTGCAGCCGGCAGCCGTGGCGCCATGTCCGCCAGCCAGATATCGACCGGCTCCAGGCTATCAAGAAAGAGCGTAAGCACGACCTCCCGGTCCTGGACCCCATGAATCCGTAGACGCTGAACGCGCCGTGGCTGTCCGGCGCGACCTGGCAATGCAGCTACCGGGGAGCCGTCGATCGTGCCCCTCCAATCACCCGCCTGCGCCGGCAGGTAGAGCCGCAGTTGCGATGCATCCCGTTCCGACCGCAGGCGGAGTTTGAGTTCGCGGCCCTGGTCTGTCCGCTGTTCCTCCTCCACGATCAGGATCGGAGCCGGCAGATCTGCATCGGCGACCGATGCAATGTGCTCGAAGGAAACGTCCGTCCAGGGCATCGCACCGTGCACATTGGTCTCGAAGGCCGCGGCATTCTGCACGGCTTCCGGCAGGAGAGCGCCGGGCCAAAGGTAGGCGAGAGACTCCTTTTCATCGGTGTTCTGCAGGTGCCACACGTTTAGGTGCTGGGGGCGCTGCGTGGAGTAGAGCGGCAGCAAAACCGTCGCCGCGAGCCCCAGGAGCAGCGTTAAAGCCGTGACTACACTGACCGCGCCAAGCCAGCGCCCGCGGGCAAAGGCCATGGCCGTGGTAGCGAAGAGGGCAATCGGGAGCCAGATGGCAGGAAAGAGATTGAAGCCCTGGGTGTCTTCAAGAAGTAGAGCGGCTGAGAGAAACAGTGTGGGAAACACCAGGGTTGCCGCGGCGAGTAGATTTCTGCTGCCGTCGCTTACGGGAACCCAGGCCAGCAGTGCCAGCCAGAGCGACACGGGTACCAGTGCTACAACAAACAGTGTGACGGTCTCGGGAAGTGCGGCAGTGAGTCCGACGGTGAGCAACCAGATTAACCACCAGGCACCGATCTGCACGGGGGCCGCCGGAAGACGCGCAACGAAGCCGCGAGCCATGACGAGCGCCGGCAGCAGCACCCCGGCGAACACCACGATGCGAAAGGCCCATAGCTGCGCGGGCCAGTCGACGAGCGTTCCGAGCGTGCGCTCGATCAGGAAGAAGCAGAGATGGACCAGGCCACCGCCGCCGATGAGCACGAGCAGAGGAATAACCAGGATCGAGAGGACCCACTGCGTTGCCGTAGCCCGGGAAAGAACGCTTGCGGCAAACAGTGCAGCACCGGCAACGGCAAGCAGGATCCAGGTCAGCGACGGGGGCCACTGCAGCCAAAGGCCAAAGCTCTGCTGGTAGATGACGCTCCCGCCGTGTGCCGCGCCGAGGTCACCATTGGCGAGGCGCCGTACAAGAGGATAGAGGTTGTCGCCGTGGTGCTGAATGGTTCGGGGATCAAGGTTCTCCGGATTGTCATTCAGCGTGTGGTAGTGGTTGCGCTCACCGGCAAAGGAGAAGTCGATCCCCGGGATTTTTGCCGCCATGGCCACGGAGAAGTCCGTGTCGTTGGGCATGTGTTTGAACACTTCGTTCGCGAGGCTGGTGCCCGCGGGCTGTGCCGCGCTGGCGCTGAATTCCTTCATATACCAGGCGTTTGCCGCGGACGTGCGCAGCACCTGTGACCGTCCCTGCGTACCCGAGCCCTCCAGGTTCAGGAGAACCGCGATTTCCGATGCGAGGGGATGTTTCTGGAAGAAAGCTTCGGCCCCGTGCAGGCCTGTTTCTTCCGCGTCGGTGATCAGAACAAGGACCGGATGACGAAGACCGCCGACGGCTTTAAGCGCGCGGGCCGTCTCCAGTAAAGCGACCACGCCCGCCATGTCATCGCCCGCGCCCGATGTTGTAGGCACGCTGTCGTAATGCGCCATCATTGCCACGTAGGGTCCAGACAGCTCTCCGGGAACACGGGCAATGATGTTCTCTACGTAGGCGCAGTTGGGGGAGCTCGCGGAGCAGGCCCAGGCGCCCTGTTCTTGGTGGCTTATCCCTTGTTCGTCGAGCCAGCTTTGTATGCGCTCCTTGATTCTGCGGTTTGCCTGCGACCCGACCGGGTGCGGTATGTCCTCGGCCAGAAAGTCTTTCAGCAGTGTCAGCGCGCGCTCACCGGAGAAGACGGACTCGGGGGCGCTAGCCGGCACCACGGGATTTGGCCGGGTCAGCCAGCTTTCCGCGATGAGAGCGAGAACGGTGATCAGGATAGCAGCGGGTAGGAGCCTGGGACTTTCCATGTCGTTGTTCGCTTTCTCTGCCCTGATTCCTTGCTCTTTTTCTCCGATCACACAGCTGCCGGACTCATCGCGGCTTGACCGTCTGCAGTGACGAATAATGGCTTATTCGTGCCGTGTATCCTAACTTTTGTTCTGCTTTGGAATAGCATCTGGGACAGCTGAACGGTTTCAGGATCCAGCGTTTGCGTCGGCGGGGCGGGTGTGCGCGGCGAGTCGACCGACTACTGGGAGCGACAGTCTAGGCTGGGTAAGTGCGCTATATGGACGAAGATCTGCAACGAGTTGAAGCGCTTGAGATCGAGCTGCTCGACCCTGCGGCGAGAAATAGCCGCGCGAGGAGTGCATCCACGTCCGGTGGGAGAAGCCGAGTAGGCTGGCAAGCCACGTGCTGGTGCTGGGCGCTGCAACGCGGGGGCGGATGACTTTCAGATGAGTATTCGCGGTTCCTGTGCATGCGGAAATATTCGTTTGTCCTGGGATGTTGTCGAGTGTGCCTGTGTGCCCCGAGCGTGCCAGTGCGACTACTGTCTGCCTCGGTCTGCTGCGTATGTGACGGAAGCCCACACCCGGGTTGAGGTGTCCATAGCCGACGCGTCGTCTCATAGGGTCGCGCAGCATGGCGCGAATCTCGCCGACTTCCACGAATGTTCGGCCTGTGGCGATATCGTGATCGTCACCGTGTGCATCGACGGCACTCGCTACGGGGCCATCAACTCCGGCATATTGTCCGGGGTCGAAGTAGCGGACGCGGTGGCGAAGAACTTCAGCGGCCAGTCGGCGGAGCACAAGCTCCAGAGATGGCGAGAGACATGGTGCAGCCCGGTCCTTATATCCGGGCGGGCGTGAAGAACTTAAGCGATTCCCCGGGCACGGGGGATTGGGAGGGCCGAGCAATGGGAATCAGTAGTGACGAGCGGATCGCGCAGATGAATTTCGCGACCGTCTATCCGCTGTACGTTGCGAAAGTTGAAAGGAAGGGGCGATCAACCCAGGAGCTGCATCGGGTAATCGAATGGTTAACGGGTTACGGGGAAGTCGCTCTGCAAGAGAAGCTTTCAGAGGAGGCGACCATCGAGGAGTTTTTCGCCGATGCCGAGCTCAACCCCAATGCTCACCTGATAACCGGGGTGATATGTGGGTACCGGATCGAAGAGATCGAGAATCCCCTGACGCGGCAGAGCCGCTATCTGGATAAGCTGGTCGATGAGCTGGCAAAGGGTCGTAAGCTGGAGAAGATTCTTCGCGGTGGGTGAGTTCAGCGGATGCAAGCTGGCTCTGATTTACGGAAGCAGCGTGCTCGTCTACCAGCGAGATGACCTCGATCACATCCCCTACCCCGGCCACTGGGATTTTCCCGGCGGCGGGCGTGAGGGTAACGAATCCCCGGAAGCGTGCGTCCTTCGCGAACTCTACGAAGAGTTCACGCTCGCTCTGCCACCGTCCCGGCTGCAATACCGCCGTCGTGTGCCGAGCACTATTGGATCGGGAAACGCATTTTTCTTTGTTGCGACGGTCGCCAGAGCAGAACTGGATAGCATTGTTTTTGGCGACGAAGGACAGTGCTGGAGACTCATGGCTATCGATGAGTTTCTAGGCCACCCACTGGCCATACCGGCCCTGGTTTCGCGGCTCGAGACCTACCTTCAGTCGAACTCCGGCGAGGCTTAGACTGTCGTCCAGTTGGCCTAGGCGTGCGAGCGTCAGTCCACACGCTCAACATCTATCCCGTTCCCGGGGCCGGCAATTATGCGTTCCACCATGCGGATAGGTACTATGTAGCGGGGAAAGCGGAAACGGGCAGTCCTGACGCTTCGTGAAGAGAAAAGTCATTACAGCTTTGCTGATCTACATGCTGCCCGGGCTGTTTCTCGGAGCCCACAGCTGGATCTCAAATCTCCAGTCCTTCGACTGCGTGGCACCAGGGCAGCCCCATGGCAATATCGGGGTTTTCACAAACTCCTTCGAAAATCCGGACCCCCAGCGCTGCGCACGTCGCGGTCTTGGGTGGGAGTCGGTTGCGACACTTCCGTTCTTTCTGGCGTTTGGAACGCCCCTGCTGGTCGCGAAGGCGCTGGCGAATCGAGGTGCCTAGCGGGCCAACCGATCTTCCGTGACCTTCACCCGACAGATACTCCTGGGACTACTCCTTGGAATCGCCCTCGGCCTGTTCTTCGGCGAAGGGGTTGGCGGCCTTTCAATTCTGGGCGATGTCTACATCGGTCTGTTGCAGATGACCGTGCTGCCCTACATCATGCTGTCGCTGATCGTGAATCTGGGGCAAATCAGCTGGAGTGAAGGGCGGGGGCTGCTGACGACCCTGATAGCGGTGTTTCTCGTTTTTCTCCTCGGAGGAGGCGCGGTTCTGTTCATGACGCCTCTGGCTTTTCCACCCACGGAAGCCGCCAGTTTCTTCAGCAATGCCCTCATTCAGGCGCCCGAGGCCATCGACTTTGTGGCGCTTTACATTCCGTCCAATCCCTTCGCGTCGATGGCGCAGAACCTCGTTCCGGCTGTAGTGCTGTTCAGTATTCTCCTGGGCATAGGACTCAGCTCTCTTTCAACGGCAGACGGTCTGCTGCGCGCCCTCGATACCCTCAGCGAAGCGTTGAACAAGGTCAATAAACTGGTTGTAAAGCTCACACCCTATGGCGTGTTCGCGATTGCGGCGGGAACCGCCGGAACCATGCGGGTCGAGGAACTCGCGCGGCTACAGGGTTTTCTGGTGAGCTACACCCTTCTCGTTGTCGCGCTTACTTTCGTCGTGCTGCCCCAGCTGGTCAGCGCGGTGACGCCATTCCGGGCACGGGATCTTCTGCTGATTCCCCGGGACTCGCTGATCACGATCTTTGCCGCGGCCAAGATCATCGTGCTTATGCCGCAGCTGATCGAGAATCTGCGCGAACTGTTTCGGCGCTACGACCTGCTCGACGACGAGGTGGAGCACGGGAGTGGTATTTTGCTGCCGCTCGCCTACCCCTTCCCGAATCTGGGTACCTATATCATCCTTTCCTTCGTGGTCTTTGCCGCCTGGTACCTGGGCCGGCCGCTGGATCTTGGCGACACGGCCTCGCTCGAGGCGTCCTCGTTTTTCTCCAGCTTTGTCGCCCCGATTGTCGGCATTCCGTTCCTCCTCGATCTCTTCCAGCTCCCCGCCGACGTGATGGAGTTGTTCGTGGTGTCGACGGTGTACACGGACCGCATCCGGGTGGTGCTCGGAGCGATGCATCTGCTGGCACTCAGCACGGTCGTGCTGGCCATACGTCGCGGCGTATTCTCTGTGAACCCCCAACGCCTCGTGATAGCCCTCGGAGCCAGCGCCCTTGCTATCGCCGGCGCCCTGTTGCTCACCCGGGCCTGGCTCAGCTACAGCGTAGTCGGCAGCTATGACGGCGCCGATCGGTTGCTGCAAATCGACTGGATGGCAAGGCCCGTCGCGGCGACGGTGTATCACGACGAGTTCCCGGCGCCATCGCCGGATGCGGCGACGCCGAGGCTTGCGCGAATTGCGGCGCGGGGAACGCTCCGCGTGGGCTACTTGCCCGATTCGCTGCCCTGGGCGTTTCGTAACGAAGACGGCGCCGAGACCGGGTTCGATATGGAGATGGCAAACGCCCTGGCCCGGGACCTGGGTGTGGTGCTTGAGCTGGTGCGTCTCCAGAGCGAACAGATCGCCACTCTTCTTGACGAAGGCCGAGTCGACATCGTGATGTCCGGGCTTGCGCGCACCGCGGACCGACTGCGGCGCTACCGCTTTGCGGGGGAGGTGGCTGAACTCACCATGGGTTTCCTGGTGCCCGATCATCAACGCAAGCTGTTTGCGGACTTCGATGAACTCAAGGACGAAGAGCTGCGCGTCGGCATCGTGCAGGATGACCCGGCTTTCCAGCGCCAGATCGGTTCTCTCATGCCGCAGGCAAAGATCGTGCAAATCGAATCACCGAGAGAGTTTTTACGCGGTGCGCGGGACGTCGACGCGGTCCTGTATTCGGCGGAAGGGGGCGCGGCCTGGACGCTGCTGTACCCCGACTACGCGATTGTGGTGCCCCAACCCATCCAGGCCCGGCTGAACACGGGCTATCTCGTGCCCCCCGGTGATGATCAGTTTGCCCGCTACGTGGATGAATGGACAAAGCTGAAGCGCGGTGACGGTACCACGACCGCCCTGTTCGAACACTGGATCCGGGGCGGCGGTTCCCGCGACAAGGAACCTCGCTGGTCCGTCGCCAGAAATCTGCTCGGCTGGGGACGGGGCGCCACGAACTCCGAATGAACCGGACTCGCGGCATGGACCTGGCGGGCACCGATAGATACAGACTTCGACGACAATCGCTGCATCGACCAAGACGACTGAGAACTGCTATGCCGAGACTCTTCCTGATCCTTGCTGCCCTGATGCCCGCGGTGGCTTTCGCCGAGCTTCGCGACGAGCAGTTCCCCGTTGAGGCCATGCTCAGTGCCCCCTTTCCCTCGGAAATCGTGACTGCCGCGGACGGGGCGGGTGTGGCCTTCGTGCTGAACGAAGCCGGGGCGCGCAATGTCTGGTATGCCGCGGGCCCGGACTACGCGACCCGGCCCGTGACCGCGTATAGCGCCGATGACGGGTTCGCGCTGTCCGATCTCCACCTCGTACCCGGAGGCGAGCGCGTGGTGTTCGTTCGCGGTGGTGCTCCGAATCGATCCGGTGAATTGCCCAACCCGGCGAGTTTCATCGCGGGCGGTGAGTTTGCGCTGTACACGGTGTCGCTACCGGCGGGAGCCGTGCGTCGCCTGGATGATGGCGCCGGGCCCGCGGTCCATCCCGCCGGGGATCGAGTGGCGTACATCAAGAAAGGCGCGGTCTGGCAGATTGACATTACCGACGAAGATGCGGACGCAGAGAAGTTGTTCAGCGTGCGCGGACGAGTGCGTGATCTGAGCTGGTCGCCGGATGGCGAACGCCTTCTGTTCAGCAGCGACCGTGGCACTCATTCCTTTATCGGTATCTGGAATCTGGGCGATGCCGCCGGCGAGCTTCGCTGGCTGTCCCCGTCGCTGGATCGCGACCAGTCCCCGATCTGGTCACCCTCGGGATCCCAGGTCGCGTTCCTTCGTCTGCCCACCCGCGATCTCGATCGATTCCCCTTCGGCCCGCTGCGCGAGGACCTGCCCTGGTCGATCCGCATTGCCGATGTGGCGAGCCTCGACAGTCACGAGGTTTGGCGGGCGCAGGAGGGGCGCGGCAGTGTGCACCATCGCATCGAGGGTGGCTCGCAGCTGTTCTGGGCGAACGGAGATCGACTCGCTTTTCTCTGGGAGCGCAACGGCTGGAATCAGTTCTACTCGGTTTCCGTTCAGGGCGGCGATGCTGTCCACCTGACCCCCGGAAGCTTCGAGATCGAATACGCGGCCCTGACGACTGATCGCCGGGCGCTGATCTACGCGTCTAACCAGGGAGATCTGCACCGACGGCACTTGTGGCGCGTCGCTGTGGGCGGAGGCGAACCCGAGCAGCTGACTCATGGGGAGGGCATCGAGTGGGCACCGGCGCCCCTGGCCAACGGCGACATCGCCCTGCTGCGCTCTGGGCCCCACTTACCGGCGAGACCGGCGCTGCTGAGTAAAAACGCTGAGGTTCGCGATCTGGGCGCCACTGTACCGGCCGCCTTTCCCCGGACGCTGGTTGCGCCGCAGGCCGTTGAGATCACGGCCACTGACGGCATGAAGATTCCCGGCCAGCTATTTGTGCCGCCGGGCGTCAGGCAAGGCGAGCGGCTGCCCGTGGCTATATTCCTGCACGGCGGCTCGCGACGGCAGATGCTGCTGGGCTGGCATATGCGCGGCTACTATCACAACGCTTACGGCATGAGCCAGTACCTTGCTTCCCGAGGAGTTATGGCCCTGGCGCTCAACTATCGCAGCGGGATCGGCTACGGGCTGGAGTTTCGAGAGGCTAACGCCTACGGCGCCACGGGGAACAGCGAGTTTCGCGATGTGCTCGGCGCCGCGCTGTACCTTCGCTCCCGTGAGGACGTGGACCCCGACCGAATCACCGTGTGGGGCGGCTCTTACGGCGGCTACCTGACTGCGCATGCCCTGGCCCAGGCGTCCGACCTGTTCGCCGCGGGCGTGGATATACACGGCGTCCACGATTGGAGCGAGGGGATACGGATCTTCGTGCCCTCGTACAACAAGAACAATTATCCCGAGGAAGCGGAGGTCGCCCTTCAGTCGTCGCCCAACGCTTACCTGGACGGATGGCGATCGCCGGTACTGCTGATTCACGGTGACGATGACCGGAACGTATTTTTCTCGCAGACGACACGCCTGTCCCGAGACCTTCGGAAGCGCGGTGTCCACGTCGAGCAGTTGACGCTCCCCGACGAGGTTCATGGTTTTCTGCTGCACCGCAACTGGGTGAACGCCTACAAAGCCACCTCTGAGTTTCTCCTTCGCCATGTAGCCGGAGACTGATGCGCAACCCGCCAGCGCGGAAACCGGCTCCCGGTGCTACCCCTGGCTTCGACTTGCCACGAGGAGTGCTACGATTAGGTGTCCGCGATATCCACGCGGTTGTTTGAACACGAATGTTGATCTCCCTAAAAGGAAGGGGCACGGTCATTTTGTGCGCTGAAGCGACAGAACAACGTAGGAGCCGCCGACTGCCCCGCCAGATTTTGGCGTCCTTGCTGTTGTTGCTGGTCCCGTTTGGCGCGCTGGCCGAGGATTGGGTCTACACGTTCCTGGATGGCGACAATCTTTGGACCTTCAGCGAGAAGTACCTGGATAGACCCACGCGGGCACAGCAGCTTCAGCAACTCAATAACATCCCGGATGCCCTGCGAATTCCCCCCGGGACCATGATTCGCGTGCCCATGGACTGGGTGCCAGACGACACCCCGGTGCCTGCATGGATCGAAGATGTTTTTGGGTCCGCGAGCGTCTACCGCGCCTCCGGTGAGGTGCAGGCGGTGAGCGGACGCGTCGCGGTTTATCTGGGAGATCGCGTTCGCTGCGACACGGGCGCATCCCTCGCCATCCGCTTCGCCGACGGCAGTGTGATCACCCTGCACGAGGATTCAGAACTGCACATGGACAGTCTTTCGGCGTACGGCGAAACGGGCATGGTTGATTCCCGGCTGAACCTGCTCCGGGGGCGTGCCGAGACCCGCGTACGGCCCGCGGTCGGGCCGGGCTCGCGCTTCGAGATTGAGACGCCTTCGGCGATCAGCGCCGTTCGCGGCACTGAGTATCGTGCCGTTGTGGCAGCTGGGACTTCGCGCGTGGAAGTGCTTGAAGGCACGGTGGCCGTCGCCGCACAGCAGCAGGAGCTGGCCGTGGATGCCGGCTACGGCACGAGCGTGGCAGAGGGAGCCGCACCGGCTCCTCCCGTGGAATTGCTGCCGGCGCCAGAGCCCCTACGCATTGACGCTCCGGTGGCCAACCGACAGATCGAACCGCGCTGGGCCCGCCTGGAGGGTGCCGACGGCTACCGCATCGAGGTCTCCACCGATGAGCGCTTTCGCACGGTGTTCTGGCAGACGACGGTGGCTGAGAATACGGGAACGCTTCCGCTGCTGGCTGAGGGTGTCTACTTCCTGCGTGTACGCGGCATTGATGGCACGGGCCTCGAGGGTCTGGCAGCGCAGGCTCCGCTTCGCGTAGCGCCTGCACCTCCTCCCGAACCCCTGGCAACGACAGTCCTGCGCGCCGGACAGGAGCGCCTCCTGACCTGGGAAAGCGCCGAGCCAGGCAACCGCTACGAGGTTCAGATCGCCACGGACCCCGGCTTTCGCGATCTGCTGGAGACCAGGAGCCTAAGCGCAACAAGCCTCAAGCTCGACCTTAGCGGCACCGAGGAACGCTACGTTCGCGCCCGGGCGATTGACGCCCAGGGCGCGCCGGGCCCCTGGGGCGAGGCCCACGCCGTCACGGGTCCTCCCAATGATGCATCGCTCTGGGTGTATCTGCAGGGCCTGGGCCTCGCGGCCTTACTGGCTCTTGCGCTGCTTTGACGGCACGTCTGGCACTGCGCTTCAGAGCGTTCCTCGCCGCGGCACTGCTTGTCATCGGCGCCGCCGCGGTGGCCACGGCGCCGGTCACCGCACGGTTTCTCGAACGGGTGGATCTTATGATCTACGACCTGTTTCTTCCGCTCCAGGCGCCGCTGATGTCGCCGCAGATCACCGTCGTGGCCATCGATGACCGCAGTATCAACACGCTCGGGCGCTGGCCCTGGAGTCGTCGCTACCAGGCGCAGCTGCTGGATCGGTTGACCGGCCTTGGCGCGCGGGTCATCGGTCTCGACGTTTTGTTTAGTGAATGGGATAGCCGCGAGAACGGCGCCGACCGGGCGCTGATCGAGACCATCGCCGAGAGCACCGTCGTCCTTCCTGTCGCCCCCGTACGACTCCGGGACAGCGCCTTTATCGAGGAGCTCATGCCCCTCCCCGATCTGGCGCTGGCAGCTTCGGGGCTCGGGCATGTGGACGTTGAGCTTGATCGCGACGGCTTGAGCCGATCAACGTTTCTTTTCGGCGGCGTGGGCGGCGCACGGTGGCCGTCCATGGCGCTGGCCATGCTGGCCGCCGCCGGGGAGGGCAGCGCTCAGGCCCCCGCGGCCGAGGAGCTGGCTGATCCAGGTTCCTGGATACGGGCCGAGCGGCGTCTGATTCCCTTTGCGGCATCGGGCGACGGTCCAGCCGTCGTGTCCTACAGCGACGTTCTTGAGAACCGTGTTGCTCCAGAATTGATCCGCGACCGCTTCGTCCTGGTCGGGGCGACGGCCTCCGGGCTCGGTGATGCCCTGTCCACTCCCGGGGCGCCCGCTCACGAACGCATGCCCGGGGTGGTGCTTAACGCGCATATTCTCAACGGACTGCTGCAGGGGCGCATGATCCACACGATTGCGCTGCGCGACACCATGGCTCTCAAGCTCGGTCTGGTCGTGGCTGTGGTGCTGGCCATCCTCGTGCTGCCGCAGCGCGCCGATTCCTGGGTCGCGATCATTGGCATTAGCGTGACGCTCGCTCTTGCCGCCGCCATGCTGGGGAAGCTGCGTCTTTGGTTTCCGCCCGCGACCTGCGTGCTCGCCATCGTTCTGGCCTGGCTCGCGTCGCTGGGCTGGAATGCGCATAGAACGCGACAGCTCAACTCCCGCCTGCTGGGCGAACTGGAACATCAGTCGAACTATCAGCGCGCGACGGGCCTGCCGAACCAGGGCATGCTGGTCGATCAGCTGCGGCAACTCCCGGACAGCGCGTCGGCGACCCGCATCAGTTCGCTCATGCTGGTGCACATCAACTGGCAGGGCTCCGCCAGTATCTTGCTGGACCGGCTGCTCCCGGAGCCGATGCTCAAGTCCATCAGCGACCGTATTCGCGCCGTCGCACCGGATGGAGCGTATGTGGCGCATCTATCGAGTGATGATTTCGCCGTCCTGACCCACGACTTCCCCGACGTAAACGCGGCGAACCAGGCCGCGGGCGAGTTCCTCAAGTCCATGCAGGTGCCCCTGGCGCACAAGGACGACCACCTGCTGCTGGGGCCCGAGATCGGTGTAAGCCTGTGGCCCGATGCGGAGAGCAAACCCGAACATCTCCTGCGCAATGCCTACACGGCCATGTTCAAGTCGCGCGTCGATGACGCGGAGCAGCTCTTCGTTTACACCGGCAGCGCCAGCGAGAAGCTGCAGACCCGGTCCATGCTCGAGCAGGCGCTTGTGTTTGCCCTCGAGCGGCGAGAGTTCACGATCTACTACCAGCCCCAGGTCGCCGCCAACGACGGCCGGATTCTCGGCGCGGAGGTACTCCTGCGCTGGAACAATCCGGAGCTGGGCTGGGTAAGTCCCGGTTCCTTCGTCCCCGTAGCCGAGCATGTCGGACTGATTCGCTCGATCGGAACCTGGGTGATGGAAAACGCCTGCTACCAGTTGGCGGACTGGGATGCCCTGGGGTTCCAGCAGCTGCGTCTCGCCATAAATGTGTCACCGCTGCAGTTTTTGTCCCCGGGGCTTGAGGACGACGTGGCGGATATCGTGGCGCGCACCGGCATCGCACCGAAGCGCATCGAGCTTGAGATCACCGAGAGCTCCCTGATGCACGACATTGGCAGCGCCGTCCGCGTCATGGAGCGAATCCGAAAGCTCGGCATCGAGATCGCCATCGACGATTTTGGTACCGGCTACTCTTCCCTGAGTAATTTGTCGAGATTTCCCCTGGATCGGCTCAAGGTCGATCAGGCGTTCACCAGCGAAATCGGCACCAGCGGCTATGCCGACCAGATCGCGCAAACGATTGTCGCCATGGGGCAGCACCTGGGTCTCGAGGTCATTGCCGAGGGCGTGGAGACCGAGGCGCAGGCGCAGTTTCTCCGCGATCGCGGCTGCGACTGCCTGCAGGGCTATCTGTTCGGAAAGCCCATGTCTGCGGAGGACTTTACCGCCCTCCTCGAAAAGGAGTTCCACACCTGAAGCCTGTCTTCGGCTAGGCGACGTTGCCGCTCAGCGTATCGTCGGAGCCGCTTCCACGCAGGACGCTCATAAGCCCGCGCTGTGGATCGGCAGAGGAATAGCGGGTGACCTGTTTGCTTGCAATTGCCGCTTCGAGGTTTCCCAACGCCTCGTCATAGAAGTCCGTGGGTTTGTCGATGCGCTGTTCCAGCAAGGCAATCCATCGGTCCCGACCCGATCGCTTGGCCATGTAGAGGGCCTGGTCGGCCAGCTGCAGCGTCTGCTCCCAGCTGACGGCGGAAAAATGAGTGGCGATGAACGGGTACTGGCAGATGCCCATGGAGCAGGTCCTGCGCACGATTGTGCCGTCGGCAAGCTCAAACGCCTGCTCCCTGATGCTCAACCTGATGCGTTCGGCGAGCAGAAGAAGCTGATCCGTGCTGGTCACCTTGGCCAGCACCAGAAACTCTTCGCCACCGAATCGGATCGCCCAGTCCATTTCCCGGCAGATCGACTTAAGCAGCCCGCCCAACTGGACCAGCACCCGGTCCCCGGCCTGGTGCCCGTAGCGGTCGTTGATCTGCTTGAAGTGATCGGCGTCCAGGAGGATGACGCCCAGCCGCAGCTCGCTACCGCCGTCGATGAGACGCTGAAGATTATTGGCTTCCCCCGGCAACAGCTGTTCCAGAAAACGTCGATTGTAGAGCCCGGTAAGCTGGTCGCTCAGGCTGATACGTTCGATCTCCGCCTTTGCATCGCTCAGCTGGTTGAGCGACTCGGCGTTGGCGATGGCCGATGCGGCGTAGGACGCAATGGTCATCAGCATTTGCACTTCGTTGGCACCGTAGGCCGCCGGCTCGTAGCTCTGCACGCTCAGAAAGCCGATAACCTTTGACTCGAGCTGCATCGGAAGGAAGACGAGGGACTGGATCGGTCGGGACCGCTCGATCAAACGGAGTTCGGACGAGACCTGCCTGAGCTCCTCGGCGCTGGATGCCAGAACCACCTCGTTTTTCCTCACGCAGCGTGCCGCCACGCTGTGCTCATCGTCCAGAACCCGCGTGAATCCCTCCTTCTCCTGTCCTTCCTGATAGTGGAGAACGCTGTGCAGAGTCTGCGTTTGTTCTTCGAGCAAGCCTATGGCGAAGACCGTGGTGTCCATGAACTCGCCCACGTGGGTGTAGATCGAACTCAACACCTGCTCGAAGTCCAGGGAAGACGTGATGTCCTGCCCGGCCTTCGCAAGCTGGCGGATGTTCTCGGTCCGTTCTTCCACCAGTCGGTCGAGAGCCCGTTTCTGTCGTTTCAGTTGTTTGACCCGGCGGCGGTACAGGGCGTACAGGAGCCACGCCGAAATCGCGAGTAATAGCGCCTTGAACCACAGCGTTTCGTACCATGCGGCGAGCTGCTGTATCCGCACGGTGGTTTCCTCTTCGCCCCAGACACCGAAGCTGTTCGTTGCTCTGATGCGCAGGACATAGTTTCCCGGCGACAGGCGCGAGTAGGTTGCCCTGCGGTTCCGAGGGCCGGTGGTCACCCACACATCGTCGTAACCCTCGAGCATGTAGCGATACTGGTTGGCGGCGGCGCCACCGTAGTCCAGGGCCGCAAACTCGATGGAGAAGCTCTTTATCGCCGGATCGAGCACCAGGGGGTCCAGCTGCGCCGGAGAAAGATGCCTGGCGTCGACTTCTCCCCGGGTGATGACCACCGGCGGTGTGTATTGCTGACGTTGATACAGTTCGGGCCTCACCATGAGAAGGCCGCGGGTGCCGGCGAAGATGATCGTCCCATCGCGCAGCTTTGTATTGCTGCCGATCCATTGATTCCCGACGGCCCAGCCGGCGCTGCGGTCGATGGTGATATGGCTCCAGTCGCGGGGGTCAATAAGGGTTGACTGGGCCCAGATCCGCCCGAGGCTGTCTTCCTCGAGCGCCTCCCCGAGCGAACGCCGAGGAAGGCGCAGCAATTGGTTGACCGAGCTGAAGCTCGCCCGGCGCCCGTCCCAGGCCGAGAGAATATCGATACCCTGGGAAGTTGAGACCCAGAGCTGTCCCCGGGAGTCGACGGTGAGGTCGGCAATAAAGTTGTCGGACAGCGGAGCGGCCGGATCCGATTCTGCGGGAACGAGTTCATCGCTGCCAGCGGGGAGGACGAAGAGTCCGCTGCTGGTTCCCACCCACAGATTCCCCTCGTGGGATGTGATGGTCTCCACAACCTCGTCGAAGGCCGTTTCCACAGAGCCCTGCAGGCCCACGGCTGTGAAGCGTTGCGATGCCGCGTCGTAGCGTGTCAGACCGTTATCGGTGCCCAGCCACAGCGTGTCATCGTCGTCGACATACAGCGTGCGTACCTGGTTATCCGTCAGGCCGTCGTCGGTGGTGAACTGCTCGAAGTCGTCACTCGCGGGCCGGTAGCGGTATACCCCGCTCTGATTGGTCGACACCCAGATTTCGCCATCTGGCATTTGCTCAAAGGCGTAAATGTATCCGCTGTGCAGCGCCCCCTCGACGCCGGGTCGGGGCGGGTAGGTCTTGAGCAGGCCCGCGCCTGGACGTACGACCTGGATACCCGAGGTCGCCCCACCGATCCACACATCGCCATTGCGCATCTCTTTGATGGAGCGGATGTCCGAGTCAGCGAGGGCGTCGGCCTCATAAGGGTTCGCCCGAAGGACCTTGAAGGCGCGGTTCGCCGGGTTGTATCGGTTCATTCCGCCGCCCCAGGTGCCGACCCAAACGACGCCGGAGCGGTCTTCGAAAATCGCGCTGACGTCGTTGAGGTTAAGCCCATGGGGATTCGTGGGCTGCTGGGTAAGGTGCTCGCGCACCTCCAGGGTCAGCGGGTCGATGACCGCGATGCCTGCACCCGCCGTCGCCGCCCAGACGGCTCCCTGGATCAGGGTCGTATCATCGATCCAGGTGTTGTGCAGGCTGTTTGGATTGTCCTCGTCCACGGCAATCCAGCGGACCTTCGTCATGCCCGGATCCAGCACGGCGATGCCCCGGGTCTCGGTAGCTACCCAGATCTGTCCCGAAGCCAGGAACTCGATGTTGAAGATGCGCTGGCCCGCAAGCGGTTCCAGCTCAAGGCCCCGCAGCTCGGCCTGCGCCAGGTCCTGGCCGGCGATGTCGATTCGGCACAGTCCGGTCGCTGTGCCCACAAGCAGCCGATCGCCATCGGACGCGAGGGAAGAGAATTGGCCCCGCATAAGCAGTTCTTCGCAGCCATTCACGTTTCCGAGGCGGCTGAGCTTGTCCGTCGAAAGATCGAAGAGACTGATGCCGCCCCGCGAGGCGATAACGATCCAGTTCCCCGCCCGGGCAAGCGCCCGGATGTCGTTTTCGTAAAGCCCGTCTGTCGTGGACGCATCGGCCTGGATACGGGTGAAGCTATCGGTTCGCGGATCGAAGACGGAAACTCCGTCCGAGTAGGTACCGATCCAGAGCTTGTCGTCGACGAATTCCATGGCTCTGACGTCGTCTCCCGAGATGCTCGTGGGATCGTTTTCGTCGTGAACGTAAGTGCGGAAATCGTGCCCGTCGTAGCGGAGCAGGCCTTTCTGGGTGGCCAGCCAGATGAATCCCGATGGACCTTGCTGGATGTCCATAACGATATCCGCATCGAAGGACTCCAGTGCCTGGAAGGACTCAAAATGGCGATCACCGAGATCGAACAGGCTCGGCGTACTACCGTGGGAAGACTGCGCGCAGGTCACCAGGCACGCGAGGAGGAACGCGCGGCGCAAAGCGGACCACTGACGGGGCGAATTGAACATGTTGCGAAAACGGCGTGCCCGGCGCGAAAGTATAGGGCCAGCTCCTGCCTTTGGGTACGCGGTACTAGCGGTTCATCGCGGGTAGACGCGAAAAACCGGGCGAGCGTCACGTGGACCGGCCGCCGCCTGGGCCCGCACCGCCGGAAGCGCTGAAATCAAAACTGCTGCCGATAAGCCATCGAGAGCGCCTCGCCCAGACCGGCGCGGTCCGCGAGAAGCGCGAGCTCTTCTTCGGGGGTAAGCCAGTCCGTCAGGGCGGTGAGGTCGGGCTCGTGTCGGACCTTCCACAGCGCCGTGACGCGCCGGGCGTTGAAATCGCCGGCAGTCGTTGTGGCCAGAGACGGTGGCAGCTGGGCGAGATGCCATTCGCGCAGCTTCTCATCCGTACTGAGCCGCAGCAAACCGCTGCCCGCTGTCGCGGGCCCGGAACGTTCGCCCAGTTCGATACTGAGTTCCTTGAGCACGGGAACAGGTCGTCGCTCCCCGGGAGCACGAAGCAGTCCCAGGCAGGACAGGAATCCGCCGAAGCCGGCACCCCCGCTCGCCCAGGACAGCCCAATGGACAGCATGAGGCCGGCGCTGATGGGCAGCAGCCAGAACGCGAGCTCTGGATTCAGCAGCCAGGCGACGCCCGCCAGCGCCATACCAACGAGCGTGTGTAACCAATGCGCGCGCAGCGCGGTGCGCAGGCTCAGCGCTCCGTCGTCCCGACTCTGGGGCTGCCAGCCGCCATCCTGGCCACTGAGCACGAGCCAAACAACGCGGCTCTGCGCGAGCATGAGCACAGGCGCATAGAGTGCGCTGAGAAAGATCTCGGTGAGAAGACTGAGGGGCAGCAGCAGCGGGCCGCCGAAGGCCATGAGCCGGCGCGGATGAAGCAGCACGAGAAGGCCGCCGTACCACTTCGGGGCCAGCAGTACGGCCATGGAGATGCCAAACAGCCAGCGCGCACGTTCGGCATCGAACACGGGCCAGGTGGGAAAGAGCGCCGGTTCGGCAAAGTACTCCGGTCGCGTCAGGTTCGCCTGCAGGGCGATGGCGAGACCGAGCAGGACCAGGGCGAGCCAGAACAGGGCGCTGAGGTAAGACATGATACCGGTGAGCAGCTGCAGGCGACTGCTCATGGTCAGCCCCCGGGCGAGGAGGAAGCGCGAGTGCTGAAGGTTGCCCTGACACCAGCGGCGGTCGCGCACGATCACGTCGGCCAGGGACGGCGGCGCTTCCTCGAACGAGTGGCGGATGTCACAGTCGAAGCGCACGCCCCAACCCGCCCGGCGCAGCAGAGCGGCCTCGATGAAATCGTGGCTCAGCACATGACCGCCCAGTGGTGGGCGGCCGCGAAGAAGCGGTAGTCCGCAGCTCTGGGCAAACGCCCGGGTGCGAATAATCGCATTGTGTCCCCAGAAGCTGGAGGACCAGCCATGCCAGCAGGCGAGGCCCCGGGCGTACACCGGGCCGTAGCACTGGTTGGCGAACTGCTGGAGACGACCGTACAGACTGCGCGCACGGACGATGTCTGGAAGCGTCTGGATCAGGCCCAGACCCGGACAGGCGGCGAGGCGGCGCGCCATGCAGACCATCGACTCGGGGCTGATGACGCTGTCGGCATCGAGGATCAGCATGGCCTCGAAGTCGCCTCCCCAGCGTCGCACCCAGTCGGCGATGTTGCCGGCCTTGCGCTCCGTGTTTACCTTGCGATGCCGGTAGTACACGGGGCAGTCGCTGTTCCCGTCCCGCGTGAGTTCATGGAATACAGCCTCTTCCTGGACCCAGGCGTCCGCGCGGTTGGTGTCGCTCAGGATGAAGCACGCGAATTTGCCGGGCTCAAGCGACGCGAGGCCGTTGCGCATCACCGTTAGCGCCGCCGCAACGCGCCTCGGATTCTCGTTGTACACGGGCATGAGAATGGCGGTGCGGAACGCAAGGTCACCCTCGTGCGTGGGCGGACGGCGCAGCCGCGGCAGCAGGCCCGCCACAAAGCCGAGCGTAGCCTGGGCGAAAGCGTAGGCGATCCAGCAAAAGTTGATCGCGAACAGCACGAGGAATACCCACTGCAGACTCGTGATCGTGCTCGTACTGAGCACCCCGTCCATTTCGCGAACGCCGTAGACCGACACCGTGAGGGTGAGAGCCGCGACAAAGCTACGAGCCAGTACCGTGCGAAACCACATCCACCGGCCCGGATGCCCGTGAAGCGGGCGCCGGGCCTCATCCACGGCGTGGCGCGGCATCTCAAGAGGAGCCTCCGGCGGAAGCGCCGGCTCCGCCGGCGCCATACTCGCGGCGACCGCGCTGCGGCTCAGCTCACTCGTCACGGAGCCACCGGTACAGCCAGGTCTCGCCGGCTGCTTCGCCGCCGCGGCGCAGTACAACGCGCAGCTCCGCCGCATCCGCGTCGCCGGGATCGAAGGACACAAAGGCTCGCGCGCCATTTACATAGCCGTTCTTCTGGAGGTTGGTGTCCACGATACGGCCGTTGTTGACACTCGCTTCGAGGCTTAGGTTTTCCACCGCCCCGGTTTCCGACCAGTCGATCATGACCTCCTTGTGATCGGAAAACAGTTTCAGGCCGCCGGCGCTGCGCGCCACGCGCGAGAAGCGGCTGAGCCCCGGTACATCATTGGGCCAGGTCAGGCGATAGGCGAAGCGATACTCCTCGTCCGCCTTCAGGCCTCGCTCCGGTCGCCAGTAGGCCACTACGTTGTCGTTGGCTTCGGAATCGGAGGGAATCTCCACCAGTCGTACCTCGCCGCGCCCCCAGTCGCCCAGCGGCTGTACCCAGGCCGAAGGACGGCGGTGGTAGCGCGCCTCGAGATCCTGGTAGTCCGCAAAATCCCGATCGCGCTGGATAAGGCCGAAGCCGCGCGGGTTTTCGTCGATAAAAGCGCTGATTTGCAGCGTTTTCGGATTCATCAGGGGACGCCACAGCTGCTCTCCGTTGCCCCGGACAATAGCGAGGCCGTGAGAGTCGTGAACCGCGGGACGGTAGTCCAGGATATCGCTGGGATCGGCGGGGCCGTGCATGAACATGGAGGTCAAGGGTCCAAGGCCGACATGGGGCAGGTTTTCGCGCGGGAACAGGGTGGCGTCGACATCTATCCTGGTTGGGTCGCCGGGATAGATGCCGAAGCGATAGGCACCGCTGATCCGGGGGCTGTCCAGGAGTGCGTGGATGACCATGGCGTGCTGGGAGCTGGAGGGGCGCTCCACCCAGAAATGGCGAAAGATTGGGTGCTCCTCACCCGACGCTTCGGCGACATCGATCGCCAGGCCCCGGGCCGAGAGACCGTACAGCTGCCCCGCGGATACGCCGCGCAGGAAACTCGCGCCCTGGAAGACCAGAAATTCATCGGCGTAGTCTTCCCGGTTGATGGGGTAGTGGAGACGCATGCCCGCATAACGGCCCACTTCCGCGAGCAGCTGGCCAAGCTCCGGCTCCGGAACGCGGAAGGAATCGCTGCTGATCTTGAGGGAGCGGGAGCGTCCGTTTTCCACGATGTCGATATCCACGAGATCGCGATAGAGAAACCCCGGTGCGAAGAGCTGGAGGGAAAACAGCGTGGGCGTATTGCCCCAGACCGCGGCGTCCTGCTGATAGTTGATCTGGCGGTACTGCGAGTAGTCGAGAGCTCGAAGACGTTCGGGTGCCTGGGGCAGGGGTTCGAAGGGACGACCGGCAAGACGGCGGGCCATGTCCACAACCAGCTGCCGCGAGAACGGTTCGGCCCCGGCGTTCTCCTCGGCGGTCGAGTCTGCGGCGGCAATCGCCAGATCGCTCGCCAGACCCAACGCCATGCCCATCGCCAGACTCATCGTTAGACAAAGAGTGAGCCAGGCAGCATGCCCTGACCGTTCTTTCGCGCTGTGCTGGCCGGCCGCATCCGGTGCGGCAAAAACCGAGCGACGCCGACGCTGCGTGCCTTCAGAGAAGGTCACCATGGAGTCTCCATGTTCCCGAATTCTCGCAGCGGACAGGGTCTTGCAACCCCAGCGGTCATGGGCCGTCGCTGCTTACGATGAGACCTCGATTATCGCGAAAGATTCGGTAAAACGTGAGTCATCCAGATGCTAAGAGGTGTTGTGCAGAGGCAACACTTTCGGTGAATGGCGCGCTCAGCCCGCTCTTACCCGGGCTTACTAAATTGTGGATCGGTTCAAGCGGTGAAGAACGCGGCGCCGTGGACAGGGCAGCGCGATTTCTAGCGTTCGGCGTGATTCAGCCAAATACAAAGGCGTTGAGCTTGTTGCCGTCGAGGTCGCGAAAGTACCCCGCATAGAAGCCCTCGATCCGCTGCCCCGGGGCGCCTTCGTCGCTTGCGCCCAGTTCCAGGGCCTTCGCATAGAAAGCGTCGACCTGTTCCTTTGAATCCATGTTCATGGCGGCCATTACACCATTGCCTACCGTGGCGGGATTGCCATCGAAGGGCGGTGTAATTGCGAAGGATGCCTGGTCGAGGGATTCTCCCCAGGCAATGAATCCGTTTTCATCCTGGAAGATGCGCGAATGTCCGATGCTGCCGAGCAGGGCATCGTAGAACGCGGCGGCCTTTTCCAGATCATTTGTGCCGAGGGTTACGTAGCCAAGTCCTGCCATGAGTATCTACTCCAGAGTTGTGGTGAGCGCCGCGGCAGCCGCAACTGCCTGGCCCCGGGTATGCCCGCCGCACAAATCGCCGGCCGGGAAGCCGTATTGAATACCGCGGCCACCCTATCCGCTACCGTCTTTGGCGCAAAAGCAGCTCGTCCAATCCCCGGAACCGCGGGCCGAGGTGGGTAGCCCAAGCCGCGACTGTTTGCGTCGGAGGGGCACGAAGCCGGGAGCAAAAACCGTAAAAATACCATTCAAGCCGCATTCTCATTTTCGAAAACAGTGTTATTTTCTTAATAAGTTACGGAAATAAGATGCCGTAAGATGCTGCGAATAAAAGATTTTTACCTCATTTCGCTCGTGAGCGCGCTCCTTGCCCTGGGTGCCTGCGCAACGTCTCCTATTCCTTTCTTTGCCGGCGATAGCGCTGTCGCCTATGACGGGAACGCGCTTCCCGGCGGGGAGATCAGCCTGGACTGTGATTCGCTGCGATGCGCGTTTCGCTGGTTCACCCGGCAGTCCGCGCTGGCCTCGCTGTACGAAGAGGGCGACTGGGATTCGCTCTCCGAGGAGGTGAGCAAGCTTCAGTACGGGCAGGATCTGGCCTACTTCTATCTGGGTCGTGCCGCGCAGGAGAAGCAGGCCCACGATGCCGCCCAGCTCTATTTCACCCGGGCGCGGAGTTCGGAGCTGCGTTGCTCGACCAGCTTTTTCAGCAGTTGTCAGGGCATTGAGGTTGCCGAAGCTTCCCGCGAGCGCAGTGAGCAAATCGCCGCCACGCTGGCTATGGAGGACATGGATCTTGCCGACGCGCAGGAGGTCCTGAGCGCTATGGGGCTGTACACCGCCAAGGTCGACGGTATTTATGGCCCCAGAACGCGCGCAGCGCTGCAGCAGTTCCAGGAGAACAGGCGCCTCAGCAGGACGGGGAAGCTCGACCAGGCGACGCTCAGAGCATTGGTAGACGCACAGACTAGGAGCCGCGGTGTGGCTTCGTCCGGGCCTGAACGTCCGTCTGAAGTCGGAGCCGCACCCGCACCCCAGCCTTCGCCGGTTGCGCCCACGCGCGTTGCGGGCACGGCCATGGAGGCAAAGACCGGCTCGCAGCCGCCGGTTGTTTCGCGTAAAGCGCCGCCAAAGGTGGCCGATGCTGAAGCACCGGTCCCCGATACCGGACCGGAAGTGGTTGAGGCGACGCCGGCGTTGGTTGTTCGACCCGCCAGGAGAGAGCCCGAGACCGCCGGGCCGCCCCCCGTGGCTATTGTTGGCCAAGTTTCCGAGCAAGCCGGGTCAACGCCCGAGCCAGCTCCCGACGACGTGATCGAAGTCGCTGGCCGCGGGCCCGTTTCTCCGAAAACGAACGTTCCCGACGCGGCCGAGGTGATGCCCGTACCCGCCGCACCGGATCGTGAACAGACTGCCCTGGTGTCATCGGGCGCTTCCCCAGTCGAACCCGAAAAGCCGTCTCCCGAGAACGGCGACTTGGAAGTGGCTGAGGTGATGATCGACGCGCCGGACTTTGAGCCCGAACGAGGGGCGCCACGGACCCGTCTCAAGCTTGAAGTCGACCTGCTTTCCCAGGCCGATCCCTTTGCAGATGCGCTCGGCGTGGTGGAACAGGGTGCCTGGGTCGACGTGATCGATTGGGGATCGGAGTGGTCGAAAGTCTCTCACGGCGATACGACGGGCTACGTTTATACGGAAGTCCTGCAGTGAGGACGCGCCCGGTTTTCGAGCGGTGAATCGGTGATGCGAGTACGTAAGGCATGGCTGCTGTGTCTGCTTGCCCTGGCATGCGGGGCCGGGGCACAGGAATCGAGCAATGCGGTGACGGCGGGCGCATCGGCGCAGGACGCACCGTCGGTTGCGGAGGACTATCGGCGTCATCGCCTGTCCTTCCATCGCGAAAGGGCTCAACTTCTTGAGCCGCTGCCCGACTTTGAGCTTGAGATGGCGCGCAAGCAGCAGGAGCTGCGCGCCTTGCGCGATGATCGCCGCGAGCTCATGCAGCTCACAGTCGACGCTCCCGAAGATCTTGCGGGATTGCGCGCGGCCACACGGGGGGTCGAAACCGCGACGTTTTTCGCTCTGCAACCACTGGTTGCGCTGACGGCTCGCGCGTTTAGCTCCCCCTCCGAGGACCCCGCTTCGAGCGCTACCCCTGGGATGCGCAGCGAGACCGTTTCGCGTTACCTGAGTTTTCTGCTCCCGGCCACGCTGGTGTTGATCCTGTTCGGTCTGCGCCGCTTTCATCGGGAGCTTTACGGCCGGCATCGCAAGCACCTTCAGATGTTCGTGCTGTCGGTGGCGGTGCTTTTGCCTCTTTCCTCCTTCGCCCAGGAAGCCCCCACAGCAGCCCCGAGCTCGGGGGCAACGCAGCAAGCCGAGATCCATGAAATGCTGCGAACGGCGGATGAGGTCCTCAGCCTTACGCGCGTACAGCGCTACATACGATGGCTCTCGTCGGCGAGAGCCGCGGGACGGCGCCTTCGCATTTCCGACGTCGATCTTTCCGCCACGCCTTTTACCTATTTCGATAGCGTGGTTGGGGGCTCGGGCGAGTTTTACATGACGCTGGCGGCACTGCACCTGGCCGACGGCAATCGCAACGCCGCGCTCCGGCAGATGCTTGCGCTGGCCGACCCGGGCACCCGCTATGCGAGCCGAAATGCCAACCCGCAGCAGTACGAGGCCATGTTTGCCACGGCCGCGGCGTTCCTCATGGATAACGAAGCGCCGGAACTCGGCGAAGGAATCATCAGCCTGCATCTTGCCGAGCTCCGCGAGCGCGCTACCTTCGAGGCCGTTTTTTCCAGGCTGATCGATCATTCCTTCAGCCCGACGGCGCTCGCCCTGGCCGAACAGCTCATCGCTCAGACTTCGGACGTAGAAGGTCTGCTTGGCTACGCGCGTGCACTCTATGACAGTGATTTCGCCACCTACGGGCAAAGCGCGCTGCAAAAGGCCCTGGAGAGCGCGGAATCCGCCGCAGAGCTACGTGCCGGCTTCGATCTGGCCCTGGCGCAGCGCGAAGACGAACTCGTGCAGCGGGCCCTGAGCCAGGCCGGACAGCAGCTCACGGATCTGAAGGTGGTGGTCGATCTGACCGACGCGCTGCGAGACCTCGAGCGTGAGTCCGCAGCGCAGGCCCTGCTGGCAGGCATCGTTGATCGTGCCCGGTCCGGGTCGAGCTTCACGATCGGTGCGGAGCCGGCAAACCCCACGCAGACGCTGTCCTATCTTTCAGCGCAGGCCTTCGACCGGGGCATGCTCAACATCGCCGAGACTGCGGCCGTCGCCGCTGTGGCACCGCTTTCGCGGGTCGAACGAGCCGCGCTCACGATCTCGACCCCATCCGCAGCGCTCGACCCCCTGCGCATCCCCGAGCCGGAAAAGCTCGTGTCTCCGCTGTACTTCGGGCTCCTCGACGAGGGGCGTGGCAGGACGGCGGAGGCGAAGCTGCGCTATACCGAAGAGAGTCGGGAACTGCTCGCCAATCTGCTCGACAGCAACGGCCTCTACGTTCCCGACATGATGAATCATCTCGCGTTGCTGGGCGGGACGCTCTCAGCGCAGGCCGAGCCGGAGACCCTGGCCCGGCTCGACAGGGTGCTGCTGCGCCTGGAGCGCGATGCTCTTGAAGAGCTGCGCGCCGAGCGATCGGCAGCGCTCGGCGACACGCGCCCGGAATTGGCGGCACTCGACGCCGATATCAATGCGACGCTGGCCGAACTCGCCGCCATGCGCGAGGAACTGAAAGCGCGCGAGCGCAGCGTGTTTGGTCTGATACTCAGTGCGCTCCTGCTGGTGCTGCGCATGGTGAGCCTGCTCGCCGTGTGTGCCGGCGCTGGCTTTGTCGTCGTTCAGTTCGCCCTGCGCTATTCCCAAAGTCGGGCCGCGCACCGGGGGCACGCCTTTGGCTGGAAGCTGTTCGAGGGCTTGGGTTGGGCCTGGGTTGTATCCGTCTTCAGTGCGCCTCTGGGCCTCTTCGCCATTGTTGTTTCCCAGTTCTTCATGCTCTTCCAGGAGCGAAGCGAACTCGCTTTCCAGCGTAGGAAGGAAACGCTTCAGGGTGCGAAACGTCGACCCGCTGCGGTGATCAAGCGCCCGCCTGCCAAAAGAACCGAGACCGAGCAGGCCGATCAGGAGTGGAGTCGGGTAATTCAAATGCTGCGCGAGGGCTAAGTCGCAGCCGTTCAAATCCCGATCGCGCGGTCCAGCGGTGAGCGCGGTGCCTTCAAGATCGATATCTGGCAACAAAGCGTCGCAGTATCTCGTTGCTCTCGGGCACGGGCTGAGACGACACGGCCGACCGCAAGCGGTCGGTGTCCTCGGGAGGGAAGTACCCGTGGTGCCGGTATACGTTGATCCTGAGGATAAAACCCGCGGCATCGGCTTCGGGGTGAAACTGAGTCGCATAGATATTGGATTTCCGGCGAAACATCTGGACCGGACAGCGCTCACCTCTCGCCAGCAGCGTTGTACCGGGTGGGACGTCATCGCAGGCCTCCTTGTGGCCGAGGAGCACGGGAAAGCGATCGGGAAATCCGGCAAGCAGGGGATCGCTTTTTCCTGCCTCCGTCAGTGAGACTTCCGCGGGACCCACCGGCTCGCCAAAGCGGCGGGAAATGCTCGCGCCGCAGTACGCGCCGAGAAGACCGTTGCCCGAGCAGCAGCCCAGGAATGGGAAGTCCCGTCCGTCAACCTCCCGCAGCAGCCCTGCGAACCCTGCTTCGATCTGTTTCTGAACGGCGGATTTCGCCGGTTCCGGGGTGCTTACGTCAAAGGGACTGCCGCCGACGATGATCCCCGAGTACTCGTTCAGATCGATGACGGGCAGGCCCGAAGTTTCGGCGCGTACGCGAATGACCTCTCCATCGGCAAGGCCGCCGTGCTGCTGCAGAGCGCGAAGTTCCTCGTCGGCGACCGCGTCTTCAGGTCTAAGCTGAATTACCAGGAAGGGCTTAGTCACATTCCCGCACTAGGGGCCTTGCGGCGGAGAAGCGATCATAGCCCAGACCGGGTCGGGTACGTTTTACCGGTCTGGTTCAGGAATTGCGGGCAAAAAAAAGCGCGTCCGAAGACGCGCAATGGGCGGGACATACGCTTGGGATCAGCTCATTGCTTCGGTGTACTCCACCTCGCTGACGAGGCCATCTTCGTTGGCATCGACCAGGGTGAACATTTCTGCGAGCCAGGTTCCCTCGGCTTCGCTGAGAGAGATACTGCCGCTCTCATCAGCATCGAGTTCTGAGAAGGTAGGTGCGGGGTCTTCTGCCATAGCGTCGGCCTTAACCTCTTGCTCGGCGTACGCGCCTGCGGCGATGGATGTGGCGATGCCAAGCAGGAATACGGATGACTTAAAGTCCATGGGTCTCTCCTGTGAGATGGGATGACTTCCCGGTTAAGTGCATGGGGCGGCGCCGCGGCGGCGCTCCCGGGTATAATTGCAATCGGGAAACCAATTCGAAAAAAATGAATGAAAACAGAGGGCTAAGACTATTCTTCGAAAGTTAGAGCCATCCCGAGCGCGAAGAAGTGTCGCCCCTGGGCAACGCTTTTTCTGAGCCGGGGGAGCGACGGCGGTCTGCGAAGCCGGCTAACCTAGCAATGGCTGGCCTGGACCACTCGAATGCGCCAGTGTTACCAACGAGCAACAGCTTCGCAGGAGGCCTTCCGCAGGCGCACTTTGTCAGGGACTGTGAGGGACAGCCCCAACGGTGTTTGCATCGTCTGGTCAGTCCCGCCGTACTCGCCGCTTGGATTCGAATAAGTGAAACGCTTCCTTGAATCGCTCACTCTGCTGCAGCTGATCCTGCTCGGCTTCGCAGCGGTGATCCTGCCCCTGGCGCTGGCGATATCCATCGCCATTGTGCGTTCCGAGGAATTTGCCGCGAACAGCCGTAAAGCGCTTGTGTCCGTGCAAAGCAGCACCGATACCAGTCGGCTTCTCGCCGGACGCGTTCGCGAGCTGGAGCGCTCGGCGCGGCAATACTTTGCGCTTGAGGACGCCGAGATTCTCACCCTGTACCAGGGGCACCGCAGCGAGGTGCTCGAGTTACTGGCAGCGCTGCGCGCCATGCCGGCGGACATCGCCAGTGCATCGATACTCGGGGAGATCAGTATTGCCGAGGATGATCTGCGCAAGCTCGTGGATGCGTTCAGCACGCGCTTGCACCGCTCCACCGCCGCGAGTCCCGGCGACGCCGGTGAAGAAACCCAGGCGCGGCCGATTGCTGTCGCCGAAGCAAACTCACGGCCGACTGTGTCTGACCCTGCAGGTGAGTCAGCGCCTACTCCAGCCCTTGCACTCGAGACCGTTTTCGAGCAACTTCGTGGGAAATCCACCGGATTGATCGCGCACTATTCGCAGCGCGGGCGGGAGTTGAGCAATGAGTTGCCGCGGGAGGTTTCGAGACTGCGCAATTCCCTGGTGCTCCTTGCCGTGATGGTCATCCCCCTTTCCCTGCTTCTTGCCGCTGTTTTTCTGGTGCTCGCGAGACGTCCCCTGCGGCAGCTCGACGGCAGCATAAGGACCCTGGGTGACGGTGTGCTTAGCGAACCGATACAGATTGGCGGTGCCCGCGACCTGATGGAGCTGGGGCAGAGGCTGGATTGGCTCCGCACGCGCTTAAGCGAGCTGGAGGGGCAGAAGATGCGCTTCCTGCGAGAAGTTTCCCACGAACTGAAAACCCCGCTTACCAACATCCGGGAAGCATCAGCCCTGCTCCTGGATGACTCGAGCAAGTTGGAAGGACGAGAAGCGGCGACGGTCATCCGCATACTTCACGAAAACGGGTTGCGGCTGCAGACGCTCATTGAAGAGCTGCTGCGCTTTGGCGCGACCGATAGCGGGGGAGCGGAGCATCAGCCGCTCGCGCTCCACGAACTGGTATCGGAAACCGTCCGCCGGCAGGCCATCGCCGCCCAGGCGAGAAGTCTCGACCTGCATACGGAGCTGAGTCCGGTATGCGTGCGCGGCAATCCGCGGCAGATCGATATCGTCGTCGACAACCTGCTGTCGAACGCGATCAAGTTTGCCCCAGAACGGGGACAGGTAGACGTAACGCTGAAGCGGTGCGGAACCGAAGCGCAGCTCGACGTTATCGACGACGGACCGGGCGTCCCGGAAGAGCACCGCGACAATATTTTCGAGTGGTTCTTTCGCGGCGGCGGAGATGATCACGCCGTGGTGGCCGGGTCCGGCATGGGACTGGCAATCGCCAACGAGTATGCGCGAATGCATGCGGGAACGCTGCAGCTGCTCCCGTCGGAGCGGGGTGCTTTTTTCCGCCTCAGTCTGAGCGCCGTCGAAAATACGACGGAAAACCTGCCGCCGAACGGCTTGGAGCGTGTGGGTTGAACGCGCGACCCCAGGTGATGGCTCTGCTGCTGCTCTCTCTCGGCGGTTGTGTGACTTACGAGGCAAGCGACTACGATCAGTGGCGTGATTTCCACGGCGCCGTGAAGGCAATGAACGCAGCAGAGCGCGCTGAGAGATTTGATGCCCTGAGCGAGCTCTACGAGCACATGCCGAGCACCCTTACGCGCCTGCAGCTCGCGTACCTCATAACCCTCGCTACGACCGAAGCCCGCTCGGATTCCAGCCCCGATGTCGCCACGCTCCTGGACGGTGTGGCGGACAGTCATGAGCTTGTGCCTATCCGGGATCAGCTCCGCCAGTATCTGCAGCTTCGCGACGCCTACGAGCAGGAAAGGACGGCGCTTCGCGCTGCACGGCAGCAGTGTGAAACCCTGGAAACCCGCCTGGGGGGGCTGCGCGATGAGCGGGATGTGCTGCAGCGCGATATCGCGGTTTGCAAGGATCAGCTGGAGGCTCTCAAGGAGATTGAAAGCATGATGTCCGCCTCGGATGACAGCCTGGAGGTACTGCCTTGAATCAGTTCCCGACCACTAGCGCGCCGCCCGGTGCGGCGCCAATCCTACTTGTCGACGATGACCGGGATCTGCTTGAGTTGTTGACCATCCGGTTGCTGCGCGCGGGCTTTACCTCGTGCACGGCCGAGAGCGCCCACGAGGCTCTCGGGTTCCTGCGGACGCGCCAGGCGGCCGTGGTAGTGACCGATCTGAAGATGGAACGCATGGATGGGATGGACCTGCTGCGGGAGATCGAATCCCTTTATCCCATGCTTCCGGTCGTTCTGCTCACCGCGCACGGTTCCATACCCGACGCCGTGGCCGCGACCAAGCAGGGTGCCTTTGCGTTTCTGACCAAGCCCCTGGACGCCGCGGAACTCATTCATACGCTGCGCCGTGCCGTTGCCCGTAATGCCAGTGCCGGCGGTCCCATACCGGAAACCGCGCAGGATGAGTGGCGATCCGGGATCGTATTTCGCAGCGCGGCCATGGAGTCGACGCTCCAGGAAGCCGAGCTCGCCGCCGACAGCAATGCCAGCATCATCATTCAGAGCGAAAGCGGCACGGGCAAGGAGGTGCTAGCGCGGGCGATTCACGCGGCGAGCCCCCGTGCCTCCATGCCGTTCGTACCGGTGAACTGCACCGCGATCCCGGAAAACCTCTTCGAAAGCGAGATGTTCGGTCACCGCAAGGGTGCCTTCACGGGCGCGACCCGAGACCGGGAGGGCTTCTTCCAGCGTGCCCAGGGCGGCACGCTGTTTCTTGACGAAGTCGGTGAGATGCCGCTGGCGTTCCAGGCAAAGATGTTGCGTGCTCTGCAGGAGTTCGCCATCGAACCATTGGGCAGCGACCGCACCGTCGACGTCGATGTGCGCGTAATCTGCGCCACGCATCGCAACCTGGAAGATTCGATCCAGCACGGCAGCTTTCGCGAGGACCTGTACTACCGGCTGGCGGTTGTCACGCTACAGCTGCCGGCCCTCGCCGAACGCCGCGAAGACATACCGCTGCTCGCGCAGCACTTCCTCGAGACTTTTCGCGGCGACGGCGTCGCGCGCAGCTTCAGCAGCGACGCCATGGAACGCCTGATGGCGGCGAGCTGGCCGGGGAACGTGCGTCAGCTCGCTAACGTGGTTCAGCAGTGCATGGTGCTCGGCCGTTCCCGGATTATCTCCGTGGGCCTGGTGGAGCGCGCCCTCAAGGGCCGGCCCGCCACCTTCACGCCGCTCGCGGAAGCGCGGGATCGTTTCGAGTTTGACTACATCAGCAGCCTGCTACACACGACCGAAGGAAATGTCGCCCAGGCCGCTCGCCTGGCGCAGCGGAATCGCTCGGAGTTCTACAAACTGCTGAAGAAGCACAAGCTGGATCCGGCGCAGTATCGGCCGGCGGGGTGAGCGGCGCTTGATCGCCGTGTGATCGCCGGCGAGCGGACTGGGCGTTCCGATCAGGGCGTCCCGATCAGGGCGTCCTGATCAGGACGCCAGGGGCCTCGCAGCCAGCGCGGCGAGGGCGCTTTCCATCCTCGCAACCTCCCGATCATTGATCGACGCGGTGAACTTTTCACTCAGCTGATTGAGTGAGCGGGTGGCGTCCCGGAGCCGTTCGCGACCGGCGTCGGTGAGCGCCACAATGCTGACTCGCGCATCGCGCTCGCTCAGGACCTTGGACACGAGTCCGATTTTCTCCATAGGTCGCAGCAGTCTGGTGACCCCCGAGGCGCTGCGACTGATCGTGCGCGCGAGATCTATCCGCCGCAGTGCCTCTCCGGGTGCCTGGGCGAGATGGTGAAGCACGAGGTACTCGATGTACGCGATGCCGTGAATTGAGCCCAGGCTCTGATCCATCATCTGGCGATGAGCTTCGCTGCACAGCCACAGGTTCAGGAGCAGCTGAGACCGCTGTGGGAACTGTTCTGCTTTTGGGGTTACAGGCATGATTCTTAACCGGCGTGCTTCGACGGCGCGCATTTTACTTGCGCACTCAAGAATAATACAAGTATATGAGGTGCACCGGACGTCTCAGGCCGTCTTCAACAGAGCAAGGATTTGCGCCTGCACACTGCCGACGGCACTCGCCACGTCCACAAAGTCGGGGTCGACCAGCCACTGGTAGGCGACGCCAAAAGAGGTGGATGTAATGAGCAGAGTGATGGCCGCCAGGTCCGTGCTGGCCGGTAGCTCGCCCAGCTGAACGGCTTCCTCCAGGAGCTCTGAGACGTCAGCCCGGGCCGCGCGATGGAAGCTGCCCAGGCGCTGCTTCATCGGCGATGAGACGCCCACGGACTCAAACCAAAGGATGTACAGAACCCTGGCGTCATCCGGATAGCTCATCGCGTATTCGATAACGGCATCCAGCCGCGACATCAGCGCCGCGAGGCCACGTTTTCCCCGGGAAGCCCGCCTCAGCTCCGTGAACCAGTTGTCCAGACAGCGCTCGACCAGACGCATGAAGAGCTGCTCCTTGCTGCCGAAGCGCGCATGGGCGAGGCCGCGACTGTACCCCGCGCGCTCACCGACCTCCCGCAACGTCGTGGCGTGGGTGCCGAGCTCCAGAACCAGGGTTTCCGCGGCGTCCAGCATGAGCTTGTCGGACTGCTCGATGCGCTCCTTCTGAGACCGCCGCGCCGGCTTTAGCGGCGGAGGATCCTGCACGTCGTCCACTTGTCGTTGCGCCACTTTCGTTCCCAGCGTTTCAGCGAAGACAAATCCTACATGATGATCGTGGTTAGATAAATATTTGATTGACACAAACAAATAAGTTGGCTAGTTTTCCGGCCCGTCACAACAATAAGAGCCCCGTCATGAACAAGAACCGAGGTATTTCATGTGCTGCGGCGGTCGCCGGGTTACTGATTCTTGGCGCCTGCAGCGACTCCAACACGCTGCGAGTGCCGGAGACTCCCGAGCCCACGCCGGTGACAACAGTGTTCAGCGCAGACATCGTCTGGACTGAGTTCGGCATTCCCCACATAACGGCGGACGACTGGGGCAGCCTCGGCTATGGCACGGCCTACGCCTTCGCGCGGGAAAACTATTGCGCCGCCATGCGCGAGTACGTAGTGGCAGCCGGCGAGACGGCCCGCTACCTGGGTGAGGCCGGAAACCTCCAGATCGATTTCGTCTGGAAGCTCCTCAACAGCGAGGACCGGATCGACCAGATGCTCGACGAGGTGCCCGAGCGCGTCCTCGACCTCTTCACCGGCTTTGCCGCGGGATTCAATCGCTACCTCGCAGACACCGGTGCGGACGGCCTACCGGAGGCCTGCCGCGGCGCTGAGTGGGTACGGGATATCGATGTGCGCGATGCGATGCGTGTCGCCCACAAGCTTGCCCTGCTCGCCAGCGGCGAACCCCTGGCTCCCTTTATCGCGGCTTCCCAGGCGCCCCAGGCAGCCAGTGCGTCTCGCTTCGATGCACAGTCATTCAGCGAAGAGCTGTACGCGAATCTTGATCCCACGACGATCCGGGATCAGCTGGGATTCCCGAGCAGTGAAGCCATCGGGTCGAACGCCTACGCCGTGGGAGGGGAGTCGACCCAGAGCTGCGTGGGGGTGTTGCTATCGAATCCCCATTTTCCCTGGGAGGGAGGGCTGCGCCTGTTCATGCTGCGGCAGACCATGGGCAGCGAACTCGACGTTATGGGGGAGGGCCTCTTCGGGGCGCCGATTATCGGGCTTGGGTTCAGTCAGAACGTGGCCTGGGGGCATACGGTCAGCACGGGCAACCGCTTTACGCTCTATGAACTGCAGCTGAATCCCGAGAATCCGCTTCAGTACGTCTTCGACGGCGAAATGCTCGACTTCGAACCCTTTACCGTGAGTGCGGAGCGCGCTCTGGCCGACGGCTCGACGGAGACGGTCGAGCGTACGTTCTATCTCTCCCGTTTTGGTCCGACCCTGGACCTCGGGGTGGTCTCGCCGCTCCTGGCCGGATGGCCAAACGCCGCGGGTACTGTGCTTGTGTATCGGGACGCCAATCTCGGCAACGCGCGCGTGTGGGATCAGTGGATCGAGATGGGTGCCGCGGATGATGTCGCAGAGCTGAAGGAGGCGACCCGCGCCATGGGGCTGCCGCTCGTGAACACGCTGGCCACGGATCGATCGGGCGATGCGTTCTTCGGCAACATCTCCGTGGCCGCCAATCTCGTGGATGCCCAGTTCACCGGCTGCGTGCGCGGGCCGGTCCAGGCCCTGCTGACGGCGGGCGGCTTCCTGACGCTCGACGGCTCCGATTCTTTCTGTGACTGGAATACGGACGACGGCGCCCCGGAGGGTCTGTTTGCCTACGACAGCCTGCCCCGGCTCGATACGCGGGACTACGTCGCCAACTCCAACGACAGCCACTGGGTGGTCAATCCGCGCAACCTGCTCGAAGGCTTTCCCCTGGCCGTCGGGGGAGAGCGCATTCCCCTCAACCTGCGACCGCGCCAGACCCTCGCCATGGCGGAAAGCCGCCTGGCCGGTACCGACGGACTGGGTGATCCCGGCTTCAACATCGACAACATCCGTACTCTCATGTACCGGGCCGACAACTACACGGCACAGATCACGGTCGACGCCGTCGTGTCCGCCTGCGCCTCGGTCAACGATTGGTCGGTCTATGCGGCGGACGTGGCCGCCGCGCAAGACGGTTGCGCCGTGCTGGCGGACTGGGATCGTGCCCATCGCGTGGACAGCGTGGGTGCCCACGTCTTCTGGGAACTCTGGCAGCGGCTCGCTCCTACGCCCGGTCTCTGGTCCGTGCCCTTTGACGTGGCGGACCCGATCAATACGCCGCGCGACGTCGATCTGTCGAACGACGCGGTCGTTGAAGCCATACGCAGTTCTCTGGGCGCCGCCACCGATCGGCTGGTCGGCGCTGGAATTCCCATCGACGCCGTCTGGGGTGATGTGCAGTTCAGTGAGAAGAACGGTGTGCGCTACGGCATTCATGGGGGCGACGTGTCCATGATGTTCAGCGCTATCGTCTCACCCCTGATCGATGGAGAGGGCTACTCCGCCATTCAGACGGGCAACAGCTATATCCAGGCGGTCACCTGGGATGAGACGGACTGTCCCATCGCTTTCGGCGCCCTGACCTATTCCCAGTCCACAAACCCCGAGTCGCCGCACTTTGCCGACGCCACGCAGCACTACTCCGAAAGCCAATGGATCGACATGCCGTATTGCTCGAGTGATGTCGAGGCCGCCGAGATCGAGCGGCTGAGCATCTCCGAGTAAAGCGCGCGGGTCACTTTAGGGAACCCAGGTAGCGAGCGGACATGACTGGATACAAGACACCCCTGCGCGACCTTGCCTTCTCGTTGTTCGAAGTGCTGAGCTACGACGAACACTGTCAGAACTTGGAGGGCAATGAGCCGCTTGATCGCGAAACCGCGATGATGCTGCTCTCCGAGTTTGGTCGATTCTGCGAGGACGTAGTCGCGCCGCTGAACGCTTCCGGGGACAGCGAGGGTTGTCGCATGGACGCTGGAGAGGTGCGGACGCCCGGCGGCTTTCCCGAGTCATACCGGCAATATGCCGCGGGTGGGTGGTTTTCCCTGGCGAGTGAGCCGGCGCTCGGTGGTCAGGGCCTGCCTTCGTCTCTCGCCAAGGTCACCTCCGAAATCCTGTGTTCCGCAAATATGGGTTTCGCGCTCTACACTTCGGCAATTCCCGGTGCTATCGCGACGCTGCGGAGCTATGGCACGGACGAGCAGCGATCGCTGTATGAGCGCCGCCTGATCTCCGGCGAGTGGAACGCGACCATGTGCCTGACCGAGCCGCACTGCGGAACGGATCTGGGTCTGCTTCGTACGAAGGCGGTCGCGAGGGCAGATGGCCGCTATGAAATCACCGGCACCAAGATCTTCATCACCGGCGGTGAACACGACCTCACGGAGAACATCGTCCACCTGGTTCTCGCGCGCAGCGAAGGCGCGCCGGCGGGTACGGGAGGTATTTCGCTCTTTATAGTCCCAAAGCGCCTTTCGGACGAGAACGGCGCGTTGCGGGAGCGCAACAGTGTGTCCTGCGGTTCCATCGAAAAGAAGATGGGGGTGAAGGCAAGTGCCACCTGCGTGCTGAACTTCGACGCTGCGACGGGATATCTGCTGGGCCGGGAAAACCGCGGTCTCGCGGCGATGTTCACCTTCATCAATGCATCGCGCATCAGTGCCGCGAGTCAGGGCGTCGCGCACGCCGAGCTTGGGTTCCAGAAGTCACTGGCCTACGCGAAAGACCGCCTGCAGATGCGCTCGCTCGGCGGGCCCAGGAATCCGGAGCAGCCCGCCGATCCCATAATCGTGCATCCGGATGTTCGCCGCATGCTGCTTACGCAGAAGGCCTTCGCCGAAGGGAATCGCCTGTTCAACCACTTCCTCGCCATGCAGCTCGATCTGGTCGGCGCGGACACCGATGAGAGTCGGCGTGCCCAGGCACTCCTGGATCTGCTTACGCCCATGGCCAAGGCCTTTGCGACGGAAACCGGCGTCGAGTCGGCCAACCTGGCGCTGCAGTGCTTTGGCGGGCATGGCTATATCCATGAGTGGGGTGTGGAGCAAAACCTGCGGGACGCGCGCATTGCCACGATCTACGAGGGCACTACCGGGGTCCAGGCCCTGGATCTGCTGGGACGGAAGGTACTCGGTGGCCAGGGAGCGGCGCTCGATGACCTCTTGAGCCAGATCCAAGGATTCTGCGCCGAAAACGAAAGCGACGGTGGCCCCCTTGCGGAACACTGCGCGTCCCTGACCGTGCAGATCAGCGATTGGCGTGAGCTGACGACCGTGATTGCCGAGCGGGCCGCGGCTAACCCGGAAGAAGTGGGCGCGGCCTCCGTGGACTACCTGATGTACAGCGGCTATGTGCTGGTTGGCTACTTCTGGTTGCGAAGCGGGGCCGTGGCGTCGGCTGCCCTGCATCGCGGCACGGGCGACGCGGCGTTCTATAAATCGAAGCTCGCGGTCGCCGATTTCTATTTTGAGCACATTCTCCCGCGGACCAGCGCGCACGGCCAGTGCATAAGAGCGGGTGGCCGGACTCTGATGTCGCTGCCCGCTGATGACTTTCAGTTCTGATGCACGGCTGATTTTTCGGCGTGCATCTTCGCGTTTCAGAACCAGCGCGCCGCGTGCCCGGGGGCTCGCCGGCCGCAGGCGTCGATAGCTCCAAAAGGCAAGGTGTTATATATGACTGATGTTCGGGATTGGATTTTTAGCCATGCCAGTCGCCGGCCCGAAGCGCTGGCGCAGGTGGATCAGGCCACTGGGAGAACCTTCACCTATGCGCAGATGCAGGAGCGGGTGAGTCGGCTGGCCGGCTACCTTCGTCACCGCCTGGCGGTGGGTGTCGGGGATGTGGTCGCGGTGCTTGGCGATAACTCCAGCGACATGTTCGACATCGACTTTGCCTGCGCACGCCTGGGCGCTGTGTTTCTGCCCATGAACACACGTCTTGCTCCGCCGGAGCTTGCGTATCAGCTGGACGATGCGAAGCCCCGGGTTCTGTTTGTCGGCGCTGGGTATGAGGCGAGCTGCGATGCCGCGATAGACCGATCCCGGATCAGCCCCGAGGTCCTGGCCTTCGGAAGCGCCAAAGGCGGGGCTCATCTGGAGGCGGTAATCGCCGATGAGCAAAGCCCGATCGAGCGCTCGCAAAGATCGGACTCCGACGGCTGGAACCTCATGTACTCCTCCGGTACCACCGGAAGGCCCAAAGGTGTTCTTCACACGCACGGCGGTGTCACGCAGCAGGCCATTGCCAACTGCGTGCCTCTTGGCCTGTCGCCACGATCCTGCGGCCTCGGGATTCTTCCGATCTTCCACATCAGCGGATTGAACATCTTCGCGCATGCGATGTTCTATGCGGGCGGCACGCAGGTCACCATGGCGCGCTTTGATCCAGCGGAGGTGCTTAGGGTTGTGGCGGATCCCACGCTCGGCGTCACGCATTTCGCTGGCGTTCCCACGATGTTCGAGATGATGGCCGCGATACCCGAGTTCGCAGACTTCGCGCCTGCAGCGATCGAGGGTGTATTTGTCGGTGGCGCGCCTTCTACAAGGTCACTCCTTGAGAGCTACGCCGCGAAGTCCATGCCGTTGATCCAGGGGTACGGGCTTACGGAGACCGGGCCGACGCTGACGGTTCTCGATCCCGAAGACGCGATTGCCAGGCTCGGCTCCGCCGGAAAGCCCATCATGCATGTCGATGTACGCGTCGTGCGGGGCGATGGTACCGAGGCTGATCCGGACGAGGTCGGCGAGATCATCGTCAAGGGACCGTCGGTGATCAAGGAATTCTTCAAGCGTCCGGATGCCCAGGAAGCGAACTTTCTCGACGACTGGCTCCGCACGGGCGACATGGGGCGCTTCGATGGCGACGGCTACCTTTACATTGCCGACCGCAAGAAGGACATGTTTATCTCCGGTGGTGAGAACGTCTACCCCGCGGAGGTCGAGAACTGTCTCGCAAGTCATCCCGCCATAGCTCAGGTCTCGGTGATTGGCATTGCCGACGAGAAGTGGGGTGAGGTCGGCGCAGCATTTATTGTCCCCAGCGGTCCGGACGCCATAACGGCCGAAGACGTACAGGCGTTTTGCAATGGCCGTCTCGCCCGCTACAAGATCCCGCGGCGCGTGTTCATTCGCGATGCCCTGCCGCTGGGCGCTTCAGGAAAGGTACTGAAAACAGAGCTGCGCAAGCTGGCTGCCGAACTTCCTTAGGAACTCGCTCCGGCGGCCTGCAAAGGTAGGGGAAGACACACCGCCGCCTACAAAGGCTGCTTGAGAATTTCAACGATCTGCAGACCGATCTGTCGCGGTGTTTTTCCTCCGGGTGCGTACCACGTTCGAGTGGCGTTGATGGCGCCCAGAACGAACAGGCGAAGCATTTTTCTGTCAACCTTCGAAGGTAGCTTCAGTGCTCTTATGAGGCGGCGAAAGGAGTCTTCGTAGCCGTCCCGCAGCGTCGTGAGTTCCGCTTCTATCTCGGGCGCATCGCCGGGAAGTACGCCGGTCATCACCCTTGCGTAGTTGTCTTGATCAAGCATCGTTTCGGTGTGGCAGACAATCGCCTCCTCGAACTTTGCCTGCGGGTTCTTCCCACTTCTGATGGCCTCGTCCAGTCTGGACTGGGCTTGCTCTACGGCAATTTCGTAAATCGCCTGCAACAGCTCCTGCTTTGACGCGAAATGGTAATACAGCGAGCCCGGCTGCATGCCCGCTTGTGAGGCGATGTCGCGCATGGTCGTTGCCTTATAGCCTCGGGTTGCGAAGAGCATGGCCCCAGCGTCAAGAACCGCTTTAAGTCGGCTGTGGGAGCGCTGCTGCTTGTTCGGGTTCGCTGATGCCATGGACGTGCTGCTGTTCGCGATTTGAGGGGCAACGGAAACACAGTCTCTCCCACTGCTCAAGCCGCGCCAGCGCCATGGAAGACCTGCCTGACGCGGATGAGCGGCCAACGCATGTCTTGACGTGAGCTCGCTTCGCTTCTATCTTAGACAAACAAACGTTAGGTTATTAGAAATTCCCATGCTCCAGTCCAGCTCCGGAAAGCACCCACCTCTTCGCGTCCTGATCACCAAGATCGGGCTTGACGGACACGATCGCGGCAGCCGCATTGTGGCGGCCTACCTTCGCGATGCCGGCATGGAGGTGATCTATACGCCCCCCTGGCAGGAGATTGGGTCCGTGGTAAAGCTCGCGCGCCAGGAGGATGTTGACCTGATCGGCGTGAGCTCCCTGGCGACGGACCATCTGATTGTTCCGGATCTGATGGAGTCGTTGCGCAGCGAGGGATTGGGCCACGTCGCTGTGTTCGTCGGTGGAATCATTCCGGAGCAGGAGCGCCCCCTGCTCAAGGAGGCGGGAGTGCAGGCGATTTTTGGCCCGGGTTCCCAGCGGGATGAGATCGTGGAGTGTGCCCAGCGACTCGCGAGTGCCGCCCAGCAGTACAAGTATCGAGAACTCCCGGCAGGTGTCCTATGACTCCCGGCGCGTTGAAGCAGGCCGCATCCGATCTGTCACCCAGCGAGCAGGCCTGGCTGGATTGGAAGGAGTCCTACGATGCGCAGATGGACGGAAGAGATCGAGCGGTTCGCAACCGATCGAACATCGTCGTTGAGCCGCTCTACACACCCCGGGAGCCGGGCAGCGACTATCTCGAAAAACAGGGCTATCCCGGACAGTTTCCCTTCACCCGCGGCATCTACCCGACGATGCACCGCGGTAAGACCTGGACTCAGCGCCAGCTGATTGGCCTGGGGACCCCCGCGGACTACAACGATCGGGTGCGCCAACTGCTGGATCTGGGAGCCGATGCGATCAGCCTGCTTCCCTGCAATTCCGGCTTTCGCGGCCTCGACTGCGACGAGGTGCCCCTCCCGCTCCTTGGCACCTGCGGTACCGTCGTAAATACGGTGGACCATATGGACCGGGCGCTGGAAGGTGTTCCGCTCGATCGGATCTCCACGGCGATGAACGATCCATCGCCGTTTACGCTGCTGGCCTTTGTGCTTGGCGTCGCGAGGCGCCGGGGAATTTCCTGGGACCGCGTTACGGGAACGTCGAACCAGAGCGACTACATCTCGCACTTTGTCGCCAACCACATGTTCTACCGGCTGTCGCTGCCCGGCTCGCGGCGGGTTCTGGTGGACCACATCGCCTTCTGTCGGGAGCATGTCCCGAACTGGAATCCCATGTCCATTGTGGGCCAGCACATGCAGCAGGCCGGGGCAACGCCCGCGGAGACCATCGCTTTTACGTTCGCCAGCGGCATTCAGTATGCCGAGGACTGCGTCGCGGCCGGCATGGATCCCGATGCCATACTCCCGCGGTTCACATTTTTCTTCGATATTTCGATCAGCCTGTTCGAGGAAGTGGCAAAGTTTCGCGCCGCGCGGCGTATCTGGGCGCGGATCACGAGGGATCGCCTCGGCGCAAAAGATCCGCGCTCCTGGCGCTTCAAATTTCACGCGCAGACTTCCGGCGTCGACCTCACGGCCCAGCAGCCCCTCAACAACATCGCTCGCGTCACGGTGCAGGCCATCGCAGGCATCCTGGGCGGACTGCAGTCCATGCATACCGACGCTTACGACGAAGCCATTACCTGTCCGACCGACTCAAGTGCCAGGATTGCCGTCGCCACGCAGAACATCCTCCGCGAAGAAGCCCACCTTTGCGATGTCATCGACCCTCTGGGCGGCTCCTACTACGTGGAGCAGCTCACGGACCAGATGGAGACGGAGATTCTCAAGGTGATGGCGCAGATTGATGAAGCCGGGGGTATGTACGCCGCCGTGGAAGCGGGCATCGTGCAGCGCATGCTTGGCGGCTCGGCTCAGGCCTGGCAGGAGCGCGTTGAATCCGGCGAGGAGAAGATCGTCGGCGTCAACTGCTTCGAAAACAACGGTGAGGAAGACCCGACCGTTGCGACCAGTCGCCCCGACCCGGAAAAGATGAAGGCCCACGTCGAGGCGCTCCGGTCCTTCAAGCGGGATAGGAGTCAGGCCGCCGCCACGAGCGCCATCGACGAGCTAAGGCGAGCCGCGAACAGCGACACGGAAAACGTCTTCGAGAAAGTGATCGACGCGGCGGAAGCGGGAGCGACCCACGGTGAGATCATTGCCTGCCTGCGGCAGGAACTCGGCTTCGGTCACCCCCTGATTGTTGCGTAAAGGCGTGTCGGTCACGGATCACGATCGAGGGTCGCTGCGAGAGTTCTGCGGGCGACTGCGCGCCGGCGATGAGGCCACTCTTGCCCGCGCAATCAGTCTCGTTGAGAGTGATCTTGAACTCGGGACCGTTCTGCACTCCTCGATTCACGCCGCCACTGGCAAGGCCGACGTCATCGGCATTACCGGCCCCCCGGGCGTCGGTAAATCAACATTGATCGATGCGCTCATTACTACGCTCCGCTCCGAGGGCGAGCGGGTGGCCGTCGTCGCGGTGGACCCGTCCTCACCTCTTTCCGGCGGAGCGCTGCTCGGCGACCGAACGCGGATGGGCCGGCACACCGATGATCCGGGGGTATTTATCCGCTCCGTATCGGCCCGCGGTCATCTCGGCGGCCTGTCGCTCAATACGTTGAAGATCCTGGATCTCATCGATGCCGCGGGCTGGGGAACGGTCATCCTTGAAACCGTCGGTGCCGGCCAGTCCGAGACAGAGGTCGCCGATGTGGCGGATATCAGCGTCGTGCTCAACGCCCCCGGTCTTGGTGACCACGTGCAGTCCATCAAGGCGGGAATACTTGAAATCGCCGATGTCCTGGTCGTGAATAAATCCGACATGCCGCAGGCCCAGAGCACCGAACGTGAACTGAAGGCGATGCTCAAGCTGCGCCGCGCCAGTGAACAGGGCGTTCCGGTTGTGAGCACCGTCGCGCATGAGCAGCGAGGCATCACGGAGCTGCTCGACGCAATCCGGCAGCGTCTCGCGGAAAAGCTCGAGGACCCGCGCTACGAGCGGCGTCACGTACGTTGCCGAAAACTGCTGGCGCAACATCTTTCCGAGTCTGTCAAACAGTGGATGCTCAACAGTCGGTCTCCCGAGACCCAGGAGCTCATCGAGGGAGTGTCCTGCGGCGTCATCGACGCGGAGACCGCCCTGCTGCGGGTCATGCAGGCCGGTGCCCGGGGAGCTATAAACCATGGACAGTGATGTAGTGCTGAGTCACGGCCGGCGTACCCCCTTTGGGGACTTCGGGAAGTCGCTCGTGAACGTTCCGGGAACGGAATTGGGTACGCATGCCGCCCGGGCAACGCTCGAGGCCTGCAATCTCAGCGCTGAGCGGGTTGACCACCTGGTATGCGGCAACGTCGTACCGGTCGATCAGGGTGGCTATTTCTCCAGTCGTGTGATCGCCCTGAACGCGGGTCTGCGTGAGGACAGTCGCGCGCTGAACGTGTCCCGGGCCTGTGGTTCGGGAACCCAGGCGATCGTTTCCGCCGCCGAACAGATACTTACGGGCCATAGCGAGATCGCGCTTGCCGGCGGCTACGAAAATACGTCCCGGGCCCCCTACGCAGTGACCGGCGGGCGCTGGGGCCTGAAGCGCGGTGACGGACGCCTGGTGGATACCATCGACTACGCCTACCGCGACCCCTTTGATCTCACGCTCATGGGCGGCACGGCAGAGGCCCTTGCGGAGGAATTCGGTTACCAGCGAGATGCGATGGATGAATACGCGCTCCTGAGCCAACAACGGGCAAGCGCAGCCCGGCAGTCGGGTTTTCTCGCGCGCCAGATTGCGCCCCTGAGCGTCCCGGAAAAGCGTGGCGACCGTCTATTTGCCGAGGATGAGTATCCGCGGCCCGACACCAGCCTGGAGAGACTGCGGTCCCTGAAGCCGGTGTTCCGGGACGGGGGATCCGTTACCGCCGGCAACGCCAGCGGCATGACCGATGGTGCGGCCTTCGTCGTTGTCGCCCGGGAAAGCGCCGCCCGGGACGCCGATCTTGCGGTGCGGGCTCGGCTGGTGGACTGGGAAGTGGTTGGCGTGCCGCCCCGAATCATGGGCTGCGGGCCGGTACCGGCGATCGCCAAGCTGCTGGAGCGGCGCCAGCTACACATCGATGACATCGACTACTTCGAGATCAATGAAGCATTCGCCGTGGTGAACCTGCACGCCGAGGCGGAGCTGGGTGTACCCCGGGATCGCTGCAACCTCTATGGCGGTGGCATTTCCCTTGGACACCCGCCGGGAGCGACCGGCATACGGATGGCTCTCACGGCCATGGACCATTTGGACGACAGCGGAGGTCGCTACGCCGTGCTCTCCATGTGCCTGGGTGCCGGTCAGGGTATGGCGGTGCTGCTTGAGCGTCCCGGTCCTTGAACAACCCGCGTCGCGGACATTCAACGCCGCGTCTTCGAACAGGAAAACCGTATGATTGAGTCGCTAAGAACCCCGGAAGAGCGCTTTACGGAGCTGCCCGCCTATCCCTTCGCTCCCCACTACATCGACGATCTTCCCGGCTTCGAAGGACTTCGCGTCCACTATCTGGATGAGGGTGATGCAAGCGCGGACGAGCTGTTTCTCTGCCTTCACGGCGAACCGACCTGGAGCTACCTGTACCGAAAGATGATCCCGGTTTTCACCGGCGCGGGTGCCCGGGTGATCGCGCCGGACCTGTTCGGCTTTGGCAGGAGCGACAAGCCGGTCGAGGAACACAGCTATACCTTCGAGTTTCACCGCAATTCCCTCATGGCGCTGATCGAACGGCTCGACCTGACAAACGTCACACTGGTGTGCCAGGACTGGGGCGGACTCCTCGGTCTTACCCTGCCTCCGGCTATGCCCGAAAGATTCAAGCGATTGCTGATCATGAATACCGGTTTTCTCGTGGAACCCGTAACGCAGCCCGCGTTCCTGCAATGGAAGGACGATATTCTTGAAGAGTCGCCGCTGGCTCTGGATCGTTTCATGATGCGCTACGCACCAACGCTGACGGAGGCGGAGGCCCGGGCTTACGCGGCGCCGTTCCCCGACGAGCGCTTTCAGGCCGGTGTGCGCAAGTTTCCAAAGATTGTCGCCCATCCGGATCCGGTGTGCGTCGCAACGTCGCTGTCATCCATTCCCTTCTGGCAGAACGACTGGTCGGGAGAATCGTTCATGGCCATAGGAATGCAGGACCAGATGCTGGGCCCGGACCTCATGAGCTACATTCGAACGTTGATCAAGGGATGTCCCGAACCCCTGGAGGTCGAAGGCGCGGGGCATTTCGTGCAGGAGTTTGGTGAAGAGGTCGCGCGGCGTGCTCTCGAATCCTATGGCATGAGCTAGTGGTTCCTGGAGTCGCGCTGAAGGTACTAAGGGGCTGGCGTGCCTAGCACAGTTATAGATGCGTCTTGAACAACAAGTAGTCTACACTGGAGAACTTGCGCAGACGCCAACACACAGTTGTATGATTTCGTTAGTGTCTCCATCCACCGGCCGATTCACGCCGATGATGCAAAGTTTTCAGGCGTTTGGGCTGCATTGAGCCCCATACGCCATCGAATACAAAGCGTGAATAGCCGTCTCAGCTACTAGCGGCGCACCTACCGCAGTTTATGCCGGATGCCGCAAAGAATTATTTGCATCGTGTTGCCTTGTAGTTCCCCGAGGTGCAGCGGGCTAGCAGCCATCCACGTTCGTGTGACCAATGATCGCCTCCAGATCCCGGCGGCGGCGCGGCTGTTGCTTTTAGCGCTTACTGAGATTCCGGCAGCGATGGATGGGTTTAACCTATGTCGTGTGGCGACTGCGATAGCCCAGATCAACCACCACTGCGTTCGCCTCCGTTGACGTGATTGTCTGTGTTTGCTGATAAACATCATTCATTTCGTGGCCGTTGTTGGGATTTCCGCGGTAACTATGCATAACGACGACGGAATTCTCACAATGTACACACCACGCAGACCTTTGTGCCGAACTCGTAGCGCTTCTTGGCTTTGTCCTCGCATATACAGTCGACCCAGAATGTGCAGTGAATATAACTTGTTCTTGGCTTGTGCAGATCCTGGACCCGGTAGTGCCGCCGCCGGGATAATCCTAGCGGCTAGTAGGCGTCTTTCCGTGCCGCCAGAGTCAGCACATCAAGTTGTCGCTCCAGCGCTCGGGTCAGTTACCCAACCCAGGTGCATTGCCTTCGTAGTAGGCGTAACTTGCCCTCGTATTGATTCGTGTGTGTGACGGCCGATCTGCTGTGCTAGTCGCGGGCTCCGGCGAAAAAAACTCTGCTGGATCACCTAGCCATGCTCGCGCACGAACGCCACGAGCTTGCCGCGCATCGTCTACAGCAGGGCATTGTTCGTCGCGGGGGGGATGTGCTGTTCCGTCACGGAAGAATCCAAACTCAGGTGCGCAAAGTCTTTGCGCTCTCCATCACGGTTGTTAGCAGCCTTTCTTGTCCTTCCTCACCCAGGCTTGTCCGCCAATTCGTCATCGACACCGGGTCGACCGAAGGGCTGTGCTGGAAACAAGCTGGAACCAAAGTATTTGCAGGTCCAGCCGAGATTGTAAGCATCAACGAAGTGGAGGCTTCAAAGAGTTCTTTCGTATGAGCGCCTAGAGTTCGAATCTCATGAACGCACTGAACTCACCGCGTGTCATTTGATCACCCTACAATGCGAGCCTGTTGGGCAACGACTCACTGTCTACAGCGCTGTGATCATTGAAGTAGGAGCCATCCCCTTAATGTGTAAATTCGTAGATAGAACGGGAGTTGAATTCAACGCTACTAATTAGCGAGTCGAAGCAGCTGTCTGTAGCGATATTGTCGACTTCGTGATATGAGAACAGACTTCCAGTTGACGCACCCTAACAGTTGAAGTTGAAAATCAGGACGTTATCCGCGACGCGTTCAAAGATGCCAGAGAAAAGTGCGATCGCGTTCGTCCTGTGTGGGTAAGCGCCTAGTGGGATACACGATTATAAGATTTGTGATTGCAAACTTAGCTGTACAGCTATTGGTGACTCTGAAATTCACTTAACCTTAACTTGGTGTAATGTCAATAAATACCCCTGCTTCAGAGCCACGGCATTCGACTGGCCTGCATTCGCGTATCGCTGATCGAATACAATAAAGAAACAGCAAGCTACACGCTAACCCTTGGAGGGCGATGCATCCTTAACGCTCTGCACGTCGCGCCCCAGACAGTTTAACTACGATGTGAAATAGTAAGCTATGGTTAGCCTAAAACTATGAACGGTGATCATAAGGTTTAAAAGCCTGGCATCCATTCGTTCTTGACGGTACAAATGGTACATCCCGAACGTTGCCACCTTAGAGTGTCCGAGTTGACCAGCTCTCGTGTGGCTTACAACTGAGTATTACCGAGACCAGATCCAATTGATCTCTGCAGATATTAAACACTAAACGCAGTTCAACAGAAGCAAATGCATTGGGATACCCTACTTAAAACCTGATGCTATTCGATGCAGAATTGAGATCGCACATGACTTTGAGAAACGCAGCTCTAGGACGCTAATATGGACACAATTATCCGACTAAAAGATGGTATAGACGTGGAAGTCGAAGTTAGCGGAGACGATGCGATCGAGATATCAAGCGATGGTTCTGTTGAAGCATCTTTGTCTGACTTACAGGACCTTCTCAATAGAGTTGTTGCTCCTATCGCTAACACCTATCGAGAGTTGGACAAGGACGTAAGCATCGAAAGCGCGAAAGTATCCATAGGAGTCAAGGTAGGCGTGGAAGGAAATTTTATCCTCGCGAAGAGCTCTGCCAGTGCAAACATTCAGGTTGACTTAAACCTTAAGGCCATTAAATGACAGATTCGGTAGTAAAGGTATCGGACGATAAAGCAGTAACACTCGCGACCGGATTTGTAGTAGATAAAGATGAGTCTGGTGTTTATATCGCGACATGCGGACACGTAATAAATAGGCTTAAAAGCGGCTTTACAGTAAATGAGCTGCCTGCTGAGCTAGTCGCAAATGAATATGAGAACGGATTAGATCTCGCTTTACTATATGCAAGAGGGCTACGCTTAGAGCCGCTTATGCTCACGAAGGCCCCTCCCGCTAAGTACGTATCTGTCATCGGGTACTCGCTCCTATCGGGTGTTGCCAAGAGGGAAACATATAGCGGGATTCGTGCAAAGTCTGACATCAAACTGAAAAATGAATTCAATGCACTAAAGTTGTATCCTAGTGAGTCAATATCTGCGGGTCACAGCGGCTCTCCTGTCATCTGCGAAACCTCTGGCAGAGTCGTAGGCATCATTACTATTCAAACCGGTGACGACAGAAACTACGCTATATGCGCAGAACATTTAGAGGTACTACATGACGTCGCTTTCGACGAATCATCTATCGAGAATCCGGCGCTCAAGGGTGAGCTCATGGAGATTATTGGACCAGAGAAATACAATGAGTGGAGCGATCAGCTCAATGGCTTTTTCATAGACTCGCTGCAGTCATTTACTACGCAGAAAAATGTTTGGGTTGAGCCAAGGCTTCACTCTATCCCAGAGGATCAATGTAGAACCTACGAGGAAGACAACAGAGTAAGTGTGGATAGCCTTATTAGAAGGCCAAGGTCACTTATTGTTCAAGCAAGGCAGCAGTTTGGGCTTAGTTGCCTCGCTCGCAATATGGTCGAGCGCGCCTGAAAGCAAGATATACCGAAATTTTGGTTGTACCTGGATTCAAAAGAGCTGAAGCCGCACAAAAGAGAGATTGACAAACATGTCAGCGCCCAGCTTGGCCAAATTGGGTTACAAAAAGTATCGATAGAATGTGTTGTAGTGGATGAGTTCTCGAGCAACTTAGCAGACGCCACTAAATTGATCGAGGCTGTTTGTGATTACTTCGAATCGATTCCCGTTATTGTGATGATGAGCATTATCGAGAACCCTTTGATTCAGGAATCTATAGAGGGCCCCAAATGTCGGGACTTTGATCGACTATACCTTTGGGCGCTAACACGTAACGATATTCGAAAGCTCGTTTCCCAATATAACGATCAGCAGTATATTGCGAACGATAATTCGGTGGTATCAAAGGTCGTCGGAGACCTTGAAGCCTTGAATATCCCCCGTACGGCATTCAACTGCTTGACGATGCTTAAGATTTACGAAGCAGAGTTTGAAGAAAATCCTGTAAACCGTACTGAAATGATAAGACGGGTTCTATTCTTGCTGTTCAATGTCGACGATGTGCCGCGATACAAGACTAGACCTGATCAAAAAGACACAGAGTATGTGCTGGGTTATTTCTGCGAAACAATGCTCCGAAACAAGTCTTATTATTTTACTCGGATGCATTTCATAGAAACCCTGTCGCAATACTGCAAAAAGAATGAACGCGACCTTGATGTCCACGTGATTTTCGACGTATTGGCCGCCAACAGCATTATCGTATACCGAGGCGACTACTTTTGCTTCAAGTTTACGTACTACATTTTGTATTTCGCAGCACATCGTATGCACCATGAGTCAAGCTTCGCCGGACTGATACTAGAAGACTGTAACTATCTTGCATATCCTGAGCTTATGGAGTTTTATACTGGCATAGATCGTCGACGCAATGATGCTCTTGAGATACTTGTCAGAGACCTCAAAGAGATTCGAACTACCGTTGACAAACAGTGCGGCCTCGATCTTGATTTCAACCTTTATGAAATTCTCAAGTGGACACCATCAGACGAAAGCATTGAACACATGCAGCAAGAGGTCGCCACCGGAGTCCTTCAGTCAAATCTTCCTGACTCAGTTAAGGATCAATATGCTGATCGGGGATATGACAGAATTCGGCCGCTCGATCAAAGCATCCGGTCGATTTTAGATGAATACTCGTTGTTGAAATTGATGAGAGCGCTTATTGCCGGAGCCCGGGCATTAAGGAACAGTGATTACGCTAGTATAGAATTGAGACAAGCACTACTGTCAGAAATTAGCGAGGGTTTAGCGCAGTTAACTCAAGTTCTAATCGCAGTTGCTCCAATGATGGCAGAAAACGGTAAGGTGACGCTGGAAGGCGCCTCGTTTCTGTTGACGGACGAATTCCTAAAAATGTCGCCGAAGGAGCGCTTTTACAACGTAATTGGTGTTTTACCCGCGAATGTAATCAAATGGCATATGGACGATATTTACTCTTCGAAAATGGGAACGCTGATCTATAACTTCGCGTCTAGGTCGGAGGATTCCCTCAAGAAGCACTTTGTGAATTTGTTGCTTGTCTGCAAGCGGCCGAGAGGTTGGGAGAAGCATGTTGAAAAGTTCATACTCTCGGAAGATAAAAACTCCTTCTACCTTAGCGATCTATATCAGTGTCTCTGCGCCGAATATAAGTACAGCTACGCTACAGAGTCCTCGCTCGGGCATATAGAACGGTTGATAAAGATGACTGTGGTCAAGCACCAGAAAGGCGTAAAAAGGCCTGGGATGAAAGCTATTAGTAAAGTGCCGGACCAAGTGTTACCTGATAGGAGTGAAAGCGATTTCACGTAGATTTCTTAGTCTGACGGGATCAAGCGTTAGAGGGTTTCGGATAGCCCTTGTTAATTGAAAGATTGAGGTCAATAGGCGCTTGAATTTGGTGCGAAATTATCCATACGCGGCCGGGAAAACTCAAGTCAAGTAAGGGAAACGTAGAAAAGGAGGACCAAAAGGCAGTGGCAATCGAACGATCCCTTGCGGGTCTCTACTGAATGCTGTGCATAGGTGTGTGATGGGCGAAGCCATAAAATACGCTGCGCTCGGCAAGTATGTATGCCCAGCTGTGGCTTTGTAGTATGTCACTCTTCTACAGTTCGATTCCAATTCGCTTCGATCAGCATCAGAGACAAATAGAGTTGTTTGATTACCGAATCGTCGCTAGGGGATTTCCCCACGTTCCGGATCAATTTGCTTAGTTGCCTGTGCATACTCTCGATGGCGTTGGTTGTATATATGATTCAGTGAACATTAGATGAAGACGTAGAAATGGCATCACGTGTTCCTATTGCTGACACTAGCTGCATACGATGCGAGGTGTTCCTGATCCAAGACCACATGTTAGGAGTCATCCAACGCGGTAAGAGCGGCGTCAGCGCAAACAGCCGCGTAGTTGGGGTAAAATGCCTTGGCGATTTCCTTATGCTTCTACCGAGACGCGAACGCTATCGACTATAATATTGAATCGCCCAGGGAATTTTGGAGTCTGAAAATCGCGATTCAGAAGGTGCTGAATACCGCGGTCGCGTCTATACAATTAGATATCAGACAGATTTAAACCAAACAGAGTGCGGCGAAAATCTAGGAATGGTGCAGAAGTCGCCGGCGCTGGCTACTAAAAGGCGACGAACAACGCACGGAGAGAACGACGAAAAAGTGACGCAAAAAAGAAAGGGGATGCAACCTTTCGATTTCATCCCCTCTCGTTCAGCTTGCTCTCTCCCCGCCCTTCCCGCTTTTACACGGATCGGCCAGATCGACAACTTGCTCGGCCTTCACCTGTTCCGGATCAGCGCGAAGCATGAACCTGATCAGCTTATACCGGCCCGGGGTTCGACCCCCTTGTTTAGTGACGCTTGGCAACGTCCACCCGCATCAGCGTTCCGGTAATCGCTCCTACGAGTTCGCGCAGTCTCCGCTGTCTCGCCTCCAGTCTCCGAAGAGCCTTTTGGCCTGCTTCCACCACCCTCGCGGGCGCTTCCGCGCAACAGCTTTATCTACCCGTTGATCACTCCTGACGTGTGATCCCAAGCCCCGGTCAGTCGGGGTGTGGCTGTTGAGGGACACAAGTTCCCGCAGCCGCACACTAAGGTTAGTACACCAGATTCAGGCGTCCAGTAGATAAGCTGTGGACAAGCTTGGGAAATGCTGTGATTACAGAGTTTTTTTAGATTTTGGCGTAAAAGGGCGGCGAATTTTCGCTTCGCGAGCATGATTTTGGCCCGTGCTGCGGACCGATCTTATCGCTAGCTCCGCCGACCTGCCCCTGCGCGGCAGTCTGGTACTGCTCGCTTCAGGTCGCATAGCTGCGCTAGCTGCGAGGCGCGCTCATTAGCAGCGTGCCTGATCCGGCCTCAGCCATCATCCGATTTCGAAGGAAGTCAGGCCAAACGTACGCGACCAAGGCAGGTCCGGCGCCCGACCCGTATACATTCGCGCCGTTTCAAAGGACACCTGCATGGCGAAGCGCCGGGCCATGGCCTCGGCTTCTGGATTTGCCGCCGGCACATCGAGGAAGAGCGGAACGGCTGGCGGAACCCTGGCGCGCAAGGCACGAAAAAGCGTTTCTGCGTGCATCGGACTGTTGGCAAACAAGGGCCCGATCTTGTGGCCTTCGCGGCAGGCACGCATAACGCCGCAGGCGCACAGCTCTCCATCGTCAATGATTCCAAGAAACGATGCGTCGGCCTGGCTGAACCAGGCCCGATAGAACTCGCTGCGGTCTTCGGGAAAGAATGGGTGGAGGTAGCGGCTTAGGGATTCGAAGGGGATCCTGGCCAGGTCTGACACCAAAGGACTGGAAAAACCTCGACCGTCGCCTTCTCCTGCATAGCGAACGTTGCTCCCGGCTGACTCGAATCCCGATTTGCGATAGTTTTCCTGCTGTTCCACGACACCGTCGAGGGCAATGTTGCAACCCGACAGATAGTCGATCGCAGCGTTCCAAATTCTTATTCCGTAACCCCGGCCCCGATATTCAGGTTTTACGATATACATGCCCAGAAAGCCAAAGGACGGGCTGTACCTAACAGCTGAAACCGTTGCTACCGGCTCATCCCCAAGACAGCCCATAAAGAAACCCCTGGGATCTGCGGTGTAATAAGTCTCGGCATCGTGCAGGCCTGGATTCCAGCCTTCCGCTGCGGCCCAGGCCATCGCTGTTTCCAGATCATCGCCATCCATGGTCCTGATTTCGAAGGCTTCACCAGACATAGCAGGCCACGTTCATTTCAATGGGTGATTATTCCTTATACAAGGCTTGCGTAGCGCGGCTGTTGCGACTGCCGGCGCCTTACTCAGCCTGGGAACGTCAACGCCTCGTTGCGGTCGCTGGTCCCACGGCCGCTGGGTGATGTAGCACCGCCAACAACGAATGCCGTGCGGCCTATCAGTCCCGCGCCGATGCCATGGCGCGGTGTCGGCAGAGCTGGAAGGGCGATCCAGCGATCTTCCGAGAGCAGGTATCTCCACACGTTGGGGAACACCCGTGCCTCTGGCTGGAAGATCTCACCGCCGAACACGACCAGACTGTCGTCGATGATGACGCTGCCGGTCCCAGCCTGGGGCAGGGGCATCGGAGCCAATGTGCGCCAGCGGTCCTCCTTGCCGTCGTAGATCTCCGTGGTATCGAGATTTCCCTCAGCCGTTCGACCGCCGGCAACGATCAACAGGTCACCGATCCAGCCACCGGTGGCGCTGTTGCGCGGCGTCGGGATGGGGGCCGCCCGATCCCAGCGGTTCGCGCCCGTATCCCAGCGCCAGTGAGCATCGACCTCGATGTGGTCCGAGCGAGCCGCGTTGGCCGTTCCTCGCCGGCTCTGGCCCGTGACCAGATGTACGATGCCATCGCCACGATGGGCGAGGACGCCTTCGGCCTGGGGCTGCGGCATGGTGGAGGCCGCTTCCCAGCGGTCCTCGCGCAGAACCAGCACGCTGTCCAGCATCTGCCAGGGCGCTGATGCCGTGCCGTGAAAACCTCCCACGATGTACAGCTGCTCCCCGGTGCTGACCATGGCCGCGTGGTGTCGTACTTCGGGAAGCACCGGCCCCGCGTCCCATTGGTCAGCGACGGGGTCATAGGACCAGGTGCCGTCCGAGAACGAGAGGCCGCTGGGAAGCGGGGTAATCCCTCCTGCGACCCACAGACGATTGCCATGTACAGCGGGATACAGTTCCTGCGTTTGCAGCGGCAGGGCTGCGCGCCTGGACCAGCCAGGCGCCTCCGCCGCTATCGGCCTGACACAGGTCAGTCCCGCTGCGCAGAGAACAAAATGCCGTCGCGAGATGCCACGCGTAGGACGAGCGTTCATCTTCGATTCCTCATCGTCGGTACCCAGGGGTGAGTCCGCGGTGCGTGCTACCCGCGCAGCCCGCTGTTCCATTACATGCCATAGCGCTGCTTCAGATAGCTGAAGAACGCGCTGCGATTGGCCTCCCGGTCAGCGTCAACGCGACGCGCGACGTCCGAATCCGCCATCATGGTCCGCCAGCCCTCAATCCCATCTATCTCGCCGGAAAAATCCCGGTTCAACTTGCTGCTGGCCAGATCGACCACGCCGAGCACATAGCGCAGATAGATATCCGCGAGCGAGATCTCGCTGCCAAGCGCATAGGGTGTGAAGGAGCACAGCCGGTTCATCGCCCTGATGCCTCGTTCAAGAACTTCGGTGACTTCTTTAGCGACGATGTCTGGAACATCCGTATCGGTTACGGAAAAGGGAATGAGACGCCGGCCGGCCAGTTCCAGGTAGAGTTCCGATACCTTCATCACCTGCCTAACTTTGGCACGGCTAAGGGTATCGCCGGGATATAGCGGGGTCTGCTCCGGATAAGCTTCTTCGAGGTAGTCGCAACACACGCTGGATTCGCTGAGGTGTTCCCCGCTTTCTGTCGTTATAGCGGGCACCTTGCCCAGCGGGCTGATAGCGAGGTATTCCGGGGCATCTCCATACTGCGGGTCTTCCGTGAATGGCAAACCCTTGTGCAGCAGCACGTGCTTCACGATGTTGTAGTAATTGCTGTACGAAAAGCCGTGCAGGACGATCATTGCGTTATCCTCGGTCCGGAGCGTCCCGCCCGGAGCGTCCCGCAAAGACGGAGGACGTCGGGACGCATCGAAAACAAAGTGCGAAGTCAGGATGAGCAGCGAGGATACCGATGTCTCGCGCGCAGGTGTAACCCCACCTGCTGTCGAAAATACAGCGCCGCCAAGGAGGAGAAGCCGCGTGTACCAGTTCAGCGAACAATCCCTGGAGTTGCAGGCTCGCCTGCGGGTCTTCATGGACGAACATATCTTTCCCCATGAGGACGCCTATCACGACCAGCTGGCCAGCGCGGACAATCGCTGGGCTCCACTGCCTCTGATCGATGATCTCAAACTCAAGGCACAGGACGCCGGACTCTGGAACCTGTTTATTCCCCCGAGCCTGGCGAAGTTCGCCGATCACGATGGGCTGAGTAACCTCGACTACGCGCCGCTGGCCGAGCAGATGGGCCGGGTGCTCTGGTCGCCGGAGGTATTCAACTGCAACGCGCCCGACACGGGCAACATGGAAGTGTTCATGAAATACGGCACCGAGGCTCAGCAACAGGCCTGGTTGACGCCGCTGCTCAACGGCGAAATCCGCTCGGCCTACGCCATGACCGAGCCCCAGGTGGCCAGCTCCGACGCAACCAACGTCGAGTTGCGCATTGAGCGGGACGGTGACGAATGGGTGCTCAACGGTCGCAAGTGGTTCACCTCCAACGCCATGCACACCCGCACCATGATTTTCATCGTCATGGGCAAGTCCGACCCGGACAACGCCAACCGTCACCAGCAGCAGAGCCAGGTGCTGGTGCCCCGCGACACCCCGGGGGTCGAAATCACCCGGGCGCTGACAACGCTGGGCTATGACGACGCGCCCCTGGGACACGCCGAGATGTGTTTCACCGATGTGCGCGTGCCGCTGGACAACATGCTTCTGGGCGAGGGCCGCGGCTTCGAGATCGCCCAGGGTCGTTTAGGGCCGGGACGCATTCACCATTGCATGCGCCTGATTGGCATCGCGCAGCGTTCCCTGGAGTTGGCCTGTGCCCGATCCGTGAGTCGCAGCACCTTCGGTCGGACCCTGGATCGCCACCAGTCCGTTCGAGAGGATATCTCCAAGTGCTACTCCGAGATTGAGATGGCGCGACTTCTGGTGCTGAAGACCGCGGCGCGCATGGACGAAGTAGGCGCTAAAGCCGCCATGGACCTCATCGCGGCCAGCAAGATCAGCGTCCCCATCATGATGCAGAAGGTCATTGATCGCTGCATGCAGATCCACGGTGCCGGCGGGCTCACGGGCGACTACTGTATGGCCGAGGGCTTTAACTACGCGCGCTGGTGCCGCCAGGCAGACGGACCGGACCAAGTGCACCAAATGGCTCTGGGCAAAATGATTATCAAGCGCTACACCGAGGCGTGAGCGATGATCCAGCGCCACCGCTCGGCGGTATGTCAGAAGCTGAAGCCCAGGGTGATGGTCGGGCCCTGGAGCACGACGTCAAAGCCAAGGTCCCCGCGCTCCCGTTCCTCAACGATGTCGATCTCGGTGTACTGATAGCCCAGAGATAGGCCGATGTTGTCCGTCACCGAGTAAACGGCACGTAGATGGGCATAGATGAAATCACCGCTGTAGTTGTCCACGTTGGCCGACAGCCAGCCGGTCTTCAGTGCCAGGGCGAGTTTTTGGTTCAGGGTCCAGATGCCTACGCCACGGAAATTGGGAACCGGCGCGAGCAGCGTATCGTCGGCGACTTCAAAGCTGGACTCGTTTTCGTTTACCGAAACCTCGCCGCTGATACTTGCCCCAAGATCGAGGGCGTGCACACCACCCCCGACCCACAGGCTGAGGGATGGGGACTCGTACGCGTTGTAAAGTAAATCCACGATGTAGGCATCCGCTTCGAGCCTGGCCTCGGTCATGGTTCCGACGGTGAAATCGACGCCGTTGTAGCTCAGGTCTCGCTCAAGCGCATGACCGCCTGACGCCGAAAACGTATAGGCCCCCGCCGCCAGGGCCCAACGTTCTTTAAAGCGATAGCGATAGTCGAAGTAAAAAGTACTGTCGCTGTCGTCGATATCAAGATCGTTGAGCGTTATATCCGCCGAGGCACCGCTCTGGGATTCCGCGAACAGGATGACATCGGCTTTCTGCCAGGCCGCGCCCACGGAAATCTGGTGCTTGTGCCCGAAGATCCGGGTGTTTATGGCGTCGCCGTCGGACTGAGCGTTCGCTGGCGCGACCACGAGAGCAGGCACCAGGGCCAACAGCGCGAGGAACGGTCCCAGTTTTGGGCTTAAACGGACCGGTGTGTGCGGTGCGGTGGCTGCCTTCATAACCCGAATTCCCCAGGAAGCGGATGCGCTAAACCGAGTTCAGGCTTGCGGCATAGCGTGCGCGCTCTTCGCAGCGCGTTGCGTTGAGTATACGGCGGGCGGCATTCCTGCGCAGCCTGCTCCGGCTACAGATTTGTCACGCATCTTGTCCTCTCGTGCGCTGGCTCCCGTAACATTGAGAAGAGCCACAGCGGCTCCGCGGCGCACATACATCGCACGCAACGATTCAGCAGGGGGCGGGTCCGCCGCGTGGCGCGACTGATCAACAGGACCTTATGGAGTCAGACCGATGATCCGACCGGTATTTATCCGAGGCATGGCTGTCATGCTCTCAACTCTGTCTCTTGGTGAGTTCGGACCTCGGGCGGAACCGATCGCATGGAAAAACGCGGTCGCCGCGACCGCCCATCCCGTAGCGACAGATGTCGCCCGGCGCGTCCTTGATCGCGGGGGCAATGCCGCCGATGCCGCTATAGCCGCGGGCTTCGCGCTCGCGGTGGTGGAGCCTTCCATGAGTCACCTGGGCGGACGAATCCAGATCCTGGTGCGCACGCCCGAGGGCAGGTACCAGGGCTACAACGGCATGACTGAGGTGCCCGCCAGCTTTGTGGCGCCGGAGGAGCCCGCGCGCCAGGGCTATGGAACCATTGCGACGCCTGGCGTCGTGGCGGGGCTCGCACGGCTGCACCGGGAGCACGGATCCCTTCCCTGGTCGGAGCTGATCGAGGAGCCCGCGCGCATAGCCCGGGCCGGTTACCGACTGCTACCGGGAGCGGCGGCACGCCACGCCCGCGCCTTTGACGACTTCCGCGATAACCGCGGCTTTCAGCAGGTGTTCGTGGAAGACGACGGCACCGCCTATGACGCCGGTGATCTCGTTGCGCAGCCGGCTCTGGGCAATACGCTGCAGCGACTCGCCGACCACGGCGCAGCCGATTTCTACCGCGGTGAACTGGCGCGGGAGATTGCGACGGACATGGCCGCCCACGGGGGCTTCGTCAGCGAAAAAGATCTCGCGGCCTACGCTGTCTTGGACGGTCGTTACGTCGCCACGCGCTATCGGGGGTTCGACATACACACGCTTGCCGCCCCGGCAGGCGGGGGGCTCGTCGTCAAGGCGCTGAACATTCTGGAGTCCTTCGAGCTGTCGAACTTCAGTGATCTTCAGTGGGCCGCGGTGATGAATCAGGCTCTCGCAATTACCATCAACAGTCGGGCGGAGGATCCCTACGAGACCGACCTCAAGCAGGTCGCCAGCAAAGTCTGGGCCGCAGATCAAGCGTCGTCGATCAAAGTGCCAGAGGCTCGTTCCGGGATAGGGACGTCGGAAGCCGCGATGGCCGGGCGCGTGGCTTCCGGCACGGACTGGAGCGGCGATCAATGGGGAGCGGACAGCCACCACACGACCCACTTCACGGTCGCTGACTGTGCCGGCGCGGTCGTGGGCATTACCCAGACCCTCGGGCCGCTGTTCGGTTCGCGGGTGATGACGCCCGGGCTCGGCTTCGTGTACGCAACGACGATGGGGACTTACCTCTCCGAGGCCGATCAGGTGCCCGGCTCACGTCCCCGGACGACTATCGCCCCCACCGTCGTGACCCGCGACGGCGAGGTTGTGCTGGCCCTCGGCGCTGCCGGAGGTATCCGGATTCTTTCAGCAATCGTTCAAACGATCTCCCGTTTCGTGGACCAGGGACATGATCCCGCAACGGCCGTTCAGCTGCCGCGTGTACACCCTTACCGAGAGACCGACGACTCGGGAAGGCGGCGTATGCGAGGTGACCGGATAAATCTCGAGATGACGGCCGAGCGCGGTTGGTCGCCGGAGTTTGCCCAGCACATGGGCGCTGCCGGATTTGAAGTGGAAAGCGTTGAGCGCCACGCCGCTTTCGGTCGCGTCCATCTGATTGCCGGCGTCGACGACGGCTGGGTTGGCGTGGCTGACGCCGACTGGGAAGGGAGCACCGCGACCGTGAGTTGCGACGCGCGATAGCGTACGCGGAGCAACCTGAACGCATACAAACCCGCGCCCGCGTTGCCAGAGCAGGCGCTCAAGCGGCGATCGACTGCGGATCCAGGAAGGCGCTACGCACCGCATTCCGACGCTATCGGTCAACGCTGCACCGCTTTGGCCCGTAAATCGCCCCATCGCGCGAAGAAATCGGTTTTTTCGCTGGGCATGCAAATTGCTGCTCCTGGGCAGCCAGCCCAAAACGATGTGTCTTCGCGTGCCCCGTCTGTCCGCATCAGTACTGCTTCTTTTTGTTTACCTGTTTTCCAGCCAGCTGTCCCAGGCTCACTTGCTGAATATGACGCGCATCGAGGTCGACGCGCAGTCGGATGAGATCCTGCTTCGCGTGGAAATCGATCTGGGTCAGTCGCTGATGTCTCCCGAGGCGTACTGGCGCGCCACCCAGGCTTCGCCGGAGCGGCAAAGGGCACTCATCGGCGATGCCATCCAGCGCTTGAACCGTGAGCTTGTGCTCCTCATGGACGGTGATCCCGTTCCCCGGACCCTCGCGCGCTTTGAACTGGAGGCAACGAGCCTTGACGCCATCAGGAACCCGCTGACGCCGCAAATGGCAAGCTTGCACTACGTCGTAGCCGCGGGTCCTGGAGAAAGACTGCAGGTTTCCCTGGCCCGGGAGCTGGAAATTCCCTGGCCCTGTCTGCTCACCGTAAGGACGCCGGCCACGCACCTTCCCCAGTCGCGCTTGCTCACCGACGTGGATCGATTGAGCCGTCCGGCGTTCTTCAGCGCGGAAAGAATCGCGGCCTCCCGCGTCCACGACCAGACGGTTTGGCCCCGGGAGGTCTGGGACCGGCTTGCGCCCTGGGTGATGTGGATCGCGGTGGGCTTCCAGCACATCGTGCCCAAGGGACTGGATCACATTCTTTTCATGCTGGGACTGTTCTTCTTCAGCGGCGGTTGGCGGCCCCTGCTGATCCAGGTAACGGGCTTTACCATCGCCCACTCGGTCACGCTGGCACTCTCGGTATACGGCGTCCTTCAAGTGCCTCCTTCCCTGGTTGAGCCGTTGATCGCTCTTTCGATCGTGTATGTCGCGCTCGATAATCTTTTCGACAGGCCGCTGGTTCGCTGGCGTCTGACCGTGGTCGTCCTGTTCGGCCTGCTGCACGGTCTGGGGTTTGCTTCGGTGCTGTCGGGCCTGGGCCTGCCCGAGGAGCAATTCCTGAGTTCCCTGGTGCTGTTCAACGTCGGGGTAGAGCTCGGACAGCTCTCGGTTCTGTTCGTCGCATTTCTGATTGTTGGCTGGTATCGCCGTCAACCCTGGTACGCGACGAAAATCGCTCAACCGGCAGCCGTCGCGATTGCGGGGACAGGCGCCTACTGGTTCCTGAAGAGGATTGCTTTCTGATGCATAGAGTCCGCCAGATGGGCGCCGTCCTGGCCGTGACCGCGGCGCTGTTTGTGGTCGATCAGGCCACTTCGATCACGACCGCGGAGTTGGATTTCTCTTCGGCGAAGGCGGCAGCCGGATCCTTCCCGGAGATCTGGATTCACGGTTCTAAATCTGCGATGGACAACTCCGACCCGGCGGTGCAGGTCCACGCTTACAACGACCACACCTTCATTCTTCGCGAGAATAAAGCGATCAACTATGAAGGCGCGTTTATGTATCTGCTGTTTGGCAATCAGAAAGCGCTCCTGATCGACCAGGGCTCCACGTCCTCTCCCGCGCTGTTTCCTCTTCGGAAGATTGTCGATGGCGTGATCCGGGAGTGGGAGGCAAAGCACGGTCAGCGTGTTGAACTGATCGTCGCCAACAGCCACCTGCATGGGGATCACTACGCCGCGTGGAACCAGTTTGTCGATCGCCCGAACACCATCATGGTTGGCCTGACCCATGAAGAGGTCATGGACTATTGGGGCTTCACGAACTATCCGGAACAGCGAATTGAGTACGACCTGGGCGGAAGAACGTTGATTGTTACCGGCTCCCCCGGGCACCAGAGCTCCGAACTCTCCATGTACGACACCTGGACCCACCTTCTCTACACCGGAGATATGTTTTACCGGGGCCGTCTCTACCTCAACGACTGGGACGCATGGGCTGCGAGCATCAAACGTCTGCGCCGGCTCGCGGACGAATATCCGGTAACGCACCTGGTCAACAATCACATCGAGATGACCAAAACCCCAAAGCTCGACTACCCCGTGGGTACGACCTGGCAGCCCGACGAGCCGCCCATGCAAATGACGCTACGGATGCTCGACGAGGCCGTCAGAGCCGTCGATGAGGTCTCCGGGCCCGGGATCTACAAGTACGATGACTTTCTGATCTACAACGAGATTCCCTGGGGATACACCACGGATCCCTGAACTGAGCGAGACAATGAAGATGAACGCAAAACGGTTTCTTGCTCTCGCATCGGCGCTCCTGCTGCCACTGCAGGGGCTCCTTGCGACTGCCCAACCCAGTTTTGAGGGTGATGCGGCCGCCCCGGGGAATATGCGCTTCAACTGGATTCACGGCAGCATCTCGGCAAAGGCGAACTCCGACGTCCGCATTCAGGTGCACCGGTACAACGAGCACACCTATATCCTGCGCCAGAATCCCGCAATCCATTGGGAAGCGCCCTTCATGTACCTGGTTTTTGGCGACAGCAGCGTCGTCTTGCTGGATACCGGGGCCACGACCGAGGCCGGGTATTTTCCCCTCCGCGCTACCGTTGATGCGATCGTGGCGCGCTGGCAACGCGCGAACCGGGTGGAGTCCTTGAACCTGATCGTGTTGCCCCTGGGTTCCGACTTTTCCCAAAACGAAGGGATCGATCAATTTGCTGATCGACCGGCTACCCAGCTTCTGCGGGTTGGCAGCGATCAACGCGACAGACTGCTGCGGGATGGGAAGCTGGATCTCGGTGGCCGGTCTTTACCGTTGTTGGCGACCCCAGGCCTCGATGAGCACGCGGTGTCGCTCTACGACCCCTGGACCGATTTTTTGTTTACCGGGAACGCGTTTTATCCCGGCCGATTGGTCATCCGGGACTTCGCCGCCTATAAAGCTTCCCTTGCGGGTCTGGTGTCCTTCAAGAACAAACACCCCGTTCGATGGCTGATGGGCGGTCGAATCGAGATGAGTGACCATCCCGGCATTGATTACCGGCTGCGCAGCAACTTCAGACCTCGGGAACACGCGCTTCAGTTGGATGCCGGCCTGCTCGACGACGCCTATCAGATCGTTCATCTGATCAACGGATCCAGGGACATCCGCATTCACGACCACTTTATAGTCATGAACGGCGTGGGGCGGGGCGCAAGAGACTATGGCTGGCCGACCTACACGCCCGAAGAGTTTCGGCAGGTCAGGCTGCGCTAGCCTGGAAGTTGGGCCCGCGGCCGGGGGAGCTAGCCCTGCGCTCCGGCATGCATCGAGGGCGGACACCCGCCCCGGGGTGACGCCGGTTCAGCTACCGCTGTCTCTCCTGGCGGGAGTGTAGGGGGCTCCCGCGCGATCCAGTTCAGACTCAAGAACTGCCAGGTCGGCGAGGATAGCGTCGATCTCCGGTTTGAGCGCCTGGAAGCCCTCGCGCGCGTACCGAAGCTGCGCCCGCTGAGAGACGCTGGGTCCCTGGGTCGACGAGAAGGACGAGTACACGGCGTTGCCGATGCGCCCCTTCAGCGAGGTCGGAGTTTCGAACTGTCGTCTGGCCACGCTTCGATCGCCGCTGAGCAGAATCTTCGCCGCTGCAATGCGCCGCTCAAGCTCCCGGGCGGTTGCCAGGGAGGATTCGGGCATTTCGGTGGTGACGCGAATGGTCGGTGTGATGTGGCGCAGGCGATCCGAGGCTTCATCCAGCCTGCGACCCGCCGCATCCAGTTCCTTCTTCGTACGGCCGGCGTCCTGCTGGAAGGCCAGCAGGGCCGTTTTGTCCGTCGTGGTCAGGGTGGCGTTGTTCAGCGGTACGACCTCAAAGCTCACGGGGTCGAGCAGCGGTTCCGGCATCCCGTCGATGACCCGGGAGAGTGAGACACTGTAGTTGCCGGGCATCACCCAGGGTCCGACGTCTTTGAACCTGAAGGGATTCTCGGGCCCGGAGCTTTCAAGGCTCACGGGGTTCAGCGGGGGGTAGCGCAGATCCCAGGCAAATCGGTGCAAGCCGCTGGTGGCCTCGCGTTTGATCCGGCGCACGACCGCGCCGCTACTGTCGCGGATTGTGAACAGCAGATAGGGCTCTTCTTCCTGGTCCTCGGCCCGCATCTCCTCGAAGGAAGGGTAGGGAATCACGCTGGCGGACTCCGCCAGTTCCTTCTCCCGCGCCTGTCGGCGTTCCTTTCTGGTATCGACTTTGTCCTTGAGCCAGTAGCTGATGAGTGCGCCGAAGGGGGGATTTTCCGCGCTGAAGTAAGACTCCCCCTGAAAGGACTTGCCGTCGAGGCCCAGGCGCCGGGAGGGCACGAAGATGAGGGCATCCCGGATGGGGAAGATATGCGCTTCCCGGGTCAGAATCTCCTCGAGCGGCGAGCGCAGGGGCGTGTAGTCATCCAACACCCAGAAGCCGCGACCGAAGGTGGCAATAACCAGGTCCCGCTCCCTCGCCTGGATGGCGATATCGCGCACGGGGATGGGGGGGAGGCCCTCGTCCACTTCCCGCCACTGAGCGCCGCCGTCGCGGGAGAAATAGAGCCCGAACTCAGTACCGGCGAACAGGAGTTCGGGAACCTCCGGATCTTCGACAACGGCCCAGACCGATCCCCGTTCCGGCAGATCTGCGGCGATGGACCGCCAGCTTTGGCCCTGGTCATCGCTCTTCAGCAGGTACGGTTTGAAGTCACCGTTCTTATGGTTGTTGAACGCCGCATACACGATGTTCTCGTTGTGGCGGGAAGTCCTGACGACCGAGACGAACGTGCGCTCCGGCACATCCGGGAACGCACCGGTTCGCTGCCAGGTCGTGCCGCCGTTATCCGTTCGCTGGATCAGGCCATCGTCGGTGCCCACAAAGAGCAAGCCCTCCCTGAGCGGCGACTCGTCCATCGCCACGATGGTGCCGTAAATGGTCGTCGAGGTGTTCTTCGCCACCGCGTCCATGCCCCAGAAGCGATCCATCACCGGCCACTGGTTGCGATCGTATTGAGCGGTCAGGTCGGGCGATACGAGCTCCCAGTGATCGCCCCGATCGTCGGATCGCAGGACCCGGTTGGCGGCGTGATAGAGCCGCGTAGGGTCGTGAGGAGAGATCAGCAGCGGGGCATCCCAGTTCCAGCGCAGGGCCGGCTCCCCGGGGTTTGCGCCCGGTTGAATGTTGACAATTTCGCCGCTGGCGCGATCGAAGCGCACCAGTCCGCCGTACTGGGACTCGGCATAGACGATGTCAGGGTTCGTCGGATCGATGGCGCTGAAGAAGCCGTCCCCGCCGTTCGTGACGTACCAGTCGCTGTTGACGATGCCATGCCGGCTGATCGTCCGCGAGGGGCCGCCCAGGGAGAAGTTGTCCTGGGTACCGCCGTAGATGTTGTAGAACGGCGTATCGAGGTCCAGCCCCACCCGGTAGAACTGCGTGATCGGAAGGTTGGGTTTGAATTGCCAGGTCTTTGCGCCGTCCCAGGTCTCGTAGATGCCGCCGTCGTTGCCGTTCAGATAGTGATCGGGGTCTTCCGGGTCCTGCCACAGGGCGTGGTTATCCACATGCTTGGACTGCTCTCCGAAGCGTACCCAGGTTTCGCCGCCGTCGTTCGTTACCTTGTTCCACACGTCCATGGATACAACCCGGTCCCGGTCGAAGCGGTCGCAGAAGACCTCGACGTAGTAGTTGCCGCTGGTGTGGTAGTCGTTCATCTTCTCGAACGATCCGCCCCGATTCGTGGAACGGAAAAAGCCACCCCGATCGGCGCCGGCTTCCACCATGGCGTAGACATAGTCAGGATCCGCCGGCGAGATACACACACCGATACGTCCCACATCCCCTTCGGGTAATCCCTGCGTGACCTCGTCCCAGGTCTCGCCCGCGTCGGTGGATTTGTAGAGCGCCGACTCCGGCCCACCGCTGATCCAGGTCCATACATGGCGGCGGCGCTGCCATGCCGTGGCATAGAGCACGTCGGGATCCCGGGGATCCATGTGCACTTCATTGACTCCGGTGTGCTCACTAATGTCGAGAATCTTGCTCCAGTTATCGCCGCCGTCGGTTGTCCGGTAGAGCCCGCGATCGCCGCCGCTGGACCAGTTCGGCCCCTGCGCCGCGACGTACACCACATCCCCATCTTCCGGATGGATCAGGATTTTGCCGATGTGCTCGGAGCTCTCCAGCCCCACTCTCTTCCAACTGCCACCGCCGTCCACGGACTTGTAAACGCCGTCGCCGTAGCCGAGAGCTCGTTGACCGTTGTTCTCGCCGGTGCCTATCCACACGATATGCGGGTTGCTTGGGTCCAGTTCTACAACGCCCGTGGAGTAGGACCCTTGTTTGTCGAAGATCGGATCGAAGGTGGTGCCGCCGTTCACGGTTTTCCAGACCCCGCCAGAGGCGGTGGCCACGTAGTAGGTGGCGGGATCGCTGGGATCCACCGCCAGGTCCGCGATCCGACCGCTGGTCAACGCGGGCCCTACGGAGCGCAGTGCCAGGCCGGACAGCGCCGCCTTTTTGAGCGGCATCTCCTGCGCCGCCAGGAGTTGGGCGATCAGGAGTGGGAAAAGGGTGGAAGCGACAGCGACCTTTCCTTTCATGGTGAGACCTCGCAGAGTGTGGGAAGACCTTAGCACTGGTTTTTCATCGGGAGATAGCAGCGGACGACGATTCGCGTGCAGCCCGCAGGGCGGTCCTCAACGCACAATCTCTCGCCGCGAATTCCAAACATCGCTGAGCCATGCCGGCTCGAGTCAGACCGCCGATGGAGCAATTGTGCCGCAGCGCCGGGGCGGGACGGCGCGTTTTGTGCTTTAGTTGGGTCACCTGGCCAGGGAGTTTGAAACACTTACGAGCCAGGGTGGCGCGATCAATTTACTGACCTGCCAATGTCATGATTCGACTGGGTATCCTCGGCGCTGCCCGCATCGCTCGGGAAGCGGTACTGGAGCCGCTGAAGAAATTGAAACACGGGAGTGTCGTCTCGATCGCTTCCCGTTCCCTGCCCCGGGCCCGGGAGTTTGCAACGCGGCACGGAATTCCACGGGTCGCGTCGGATTATCGTGAACTGCTGGCCGACCCCGAGCTCGACGCCATTTATATCGGACTGCCTCCCAGCGAGCACGAGCACTGGACCATCGCCGCCCTGAACGCGGGGAAGCACGTACTCTGCGAAAAGCCCTTTGCCATGAACGCCGCTGAAGCACAAAAAATGCGCGCCGCGTCGCTGGGCGCTGACCGCGTGTTGATGGAGGCCTATCACTACCGTTTCCATCCCCTGTTCGAACGCATAATGAAGGCAGTGCGCGGCCATGAACTTGGCTCGCTGCAACATATCGAAGCATGGTTCAACGTCCCGATCACCTTTTCCTCCGGCGAGTTTCGCTACAGCAGCAGGCTTGGAGGCGGTGCGCTGATGGACCTGGGCTGCTATCCGTTGCACTGGTCGCGCACTGTCGCCGGTCGGGAGCCGACGGTGCTTTCCGCGAGTGCGCAGAGGCACTCCCAGGGAGTGGATCTTGCCGTAAAGGCCCGCCTCGATTTCGGGGCTGGCCTCACTGCGGCGATCAGCGCTTCCATGTCGCCCGAGCTTCCGCAGGGCCTGGATGCACAGCTATTCCTCCAGGGGAGCGCCGGCTCTCTTCTGGCTGCCAACCCTCTCGCTCCCCATCTCGGGCACCGGCTCACGATCGATTCAGGGGAAGGCCGTCGAAGCGAATGTCTTGAAGACGAAACAACCTACTACCATCAGATGCGTCATTTTCTTGAAGTGCTTGAGCACGGTGCCGCGCCTCTGATTCCGCTGACGGATTCGATCGCCCAGATGACCGGGATAGACGCTATTCGCGCATGCCTCATGGATTGCGAAGCGCCTACCCAGGTCTGAAAGGGACCGTACCGAAGCCGCGCCGAGAGTCGCGGGCACCGCTCGCGTCGTGTGCCTACCTGATCGCTTCGAGGAGCAGCCACACGGGAAGGCCGTCCGAACCGGGTGAATCTCCCGCGTCAACGGCGCTGGTTCCGTCGCGCAGCTCATCCGAGTCCGAGAACCCGTCTCCGTCTGTGTCAGCAAGCGTTGGGTCCGTGCGGTGGACTTCGACCTCATCGAAGTCGCTCAAGCCATCGCCATCCGTATCAGACGTCATCGGGTTGGTGCCGAGGCTGTCCTCCCGCGCATCGGACAGCCCGTCGTTGTCGTCATCGCCATCGCATACGTCGCCCAGGCCGTCTCCGTCGGTATCAAGCTGGTTCGCGTTTGCCGCATTCAGGCAGTTGTCGCGATCGTCGGTAACGCCGTCGCCATCGGAGTCGCTGAAGGAGGCCGGATTGAGAGCCAGCGATCCGACGGCATGGGAACCCGAGTCGATACCCGGAAGAAAGGAAAGGTCACCCGTCTGCGTATCGAAGGCCCGGACCACGACCGTGTCTGGGTACACGTCGGGCCGGAAAGGGGGAGTGTCTCGTGATCGATCGTTGGGGAAAAATCCATTGGGCGTCAGCGCCTGGTCCCCAAAAGAAGCGATCAACTGTGTTCCATCCCTCGACCAGCTCAGGCCCCGGGGATACTTGCCGACCGGCAGGGTGCGAAGTATGCGGGCATTGCTGCCATCGCTGTTTGCGATAATAAGAAGCGCCTGAATAGGCTGCGCGCCGGTGATAACGTCGGGCCAGAACAGGGAATAGAAGGCGATGCCTGTCCCCGAGGGTGAAACGGCGGGATAGAGATAGGTCCGCGCTCCGACCTGAGGTGGGAAAACGTTGGGATTGACCAGATCAAAGTACGCGGGCGTGGTGAGGGTCGTCGGGGTCCAGGTGCCATTGTTCTGCAGGGTGTAACGCACAACCGCTGGGAGCTGGACGAACTGCTGTCCGGTTTCCGAAAGCACACTGACGTAGGAAATGGTCACGAAGGAGTTGCCCGCAGGATCCCAGTCCAGACCCCGGAAGCCCGCAGCCAGATCGTCGCTGGCTCCAGCTCTATTGCCCAGCTCTGCAACGATCACACCGTCACTGCTTCGCGCGATATTCAGAAAAACGCCTCGCCGCGGCTGCGCCGTTCCCGCCCCCGAGGTGAGCCCCACACCGTAGGCGAGCAGCTGATTGTTCGGCGACAGGGCCGCGGTTACCGGTACCGTTTGCAGTGTGTTACCCACGGTGGTGTTCTCAACCAGCGTACGGGTCGTTCCGTTCAGGCGGTCAAAGCTGTAGATGTTGGAACTGGGAACCCGACCCACGCTGGTCACGGGATTGGGTGAGGAAAAAACAACAAAGCGACCGTCTTTGGACAGCGTGACGTGATTGTGTTCCAGGAACCCCGTCGCCAGTTGACTGACCTGGCCATTGGTCTCGCTGAACAGTAACGACGCGATTCTGGGTCCGAGCGGTGTATCAACGGACGCTCGGTCGACAAAAATCGTGTCGGCGGTCGCGACGCCTGCTACCGCCAACAAAAGCAGGCCAAGCGCGAGATGAGCCGAGCGTTGGGGCGCGACAGTGCTGATGACCACGGCGATCTCCGTTCAAGAAACCCGCGCCATCCCGGTAGAGATCACCTGCTGACCCGACCCGCATCGACGCTGCGCCTACCTTAGCCGCAGCTCGGAGAAAGGGAACACCATCTTCTTCATACCGTCGATGTCGTCACAACGGCTGCTGCGAGCGCACCGGAGGCGCTACGGCCCATGGAAGAAACGAATCCCGGGTGGTAGAAGGTGGTACGCACCGCTCGCGAAAGGGAATGGACCAGGGCGCGAAAGGTCGGCATCGACAGACGGCGGAGGACGCCATGAAGAATGTACTTTTTACCTTGATCCTGATGGTGATCATGGGACACATGGGGCTCCGTGCTCAGGCGCAGAGCAACCAGGAGATCGGGTCGTGGCCCGGCTGGGAGATGGCCGGCGCCGGCGACATCGAGCGAATTCTCCCCCTGCGGGAGCGGGCGCGAATCTACAACGAGATTCTCGAGTGGCGGTTGGACAACATACTTCCGGCCATCATGCGGGAAGAAGGCGTCGATATGTGGGTGATCATCAATTTCGAATACGACGAGGATCCGGTTTACATGACCCTGGTACCCGAGCCCGTTATGAGCGCCCGCCGCCTTTCGATTCTCGCCTTCCATGACAGTGACGACGGTTTCAAAAAACTGACTGCGAACTGGCACGGTGCGGGCTCGGCGGGTCGCATGTACGAGAACATCTTCACGGATCGGTCGCAGGGGGCCAATCATCAGTTCACGGCCCTGGCGGACTACATCAGGGATAACGATCCCCGGGTTATCGCGCTGAACTATTCGCCTCACTATGATTATGTGGATGAGTTCAGCCATGCCAACGGTCTGTCGGCCTTTCATCGGGACATGTTGGAGCGGGCCCTGGACGACGGGTTCGAGGATCGGATCGTGCCCGCCGACCGGGTCATCACGCGCTGGTACGAAACGCGAAGCCCGCGAGAACTCAGTATCTACCGCCATATCGCGGGAATTGCCCACGACCTTATCGGCGAGTTCTTCTCCAACGAGGTCATCACTCCCGATGTGACCACCGCCGACGACGTGCGCTGGTGGATTCGCCAACGTATCAACGAGCTGGGCCTGGATACGTGGTTCCATCCATCGATCTACATCCGACGCTCGCCCGACGACCGGGAGCGCTATGGAAGCGAGGACGGGGTGATTCGCCGCGGCGACCTGCTGCACTGCGACGTGGGCATCACCTACCTCGGGCTCAACACGGACATGCAGCACAACGCGTACGTCCTGCGTCAGGGCGAGACCGCGGCTCCCGAGGGGCTCCAGGAGTTGCTGCGAAAAGGGAACAGGCTGCAGGAGATCCATCTGGAGGAGATGAAGGTGGGCCGGACCGGGAACGAGATCCTGCAGGCCGTCCTGGCCCGGGGACGCGCGGAAGGCCTACGACCGATCATCTATACGCATCCCATCGGTCACTACGGCCACGCTTCCGGGACGATGATCGGCATGACGGATAAACAGGAATTCGTCCCCGGCACCGGGGAGCATCCGCTTTTCGTGGATACCGTGTATGCCATGGAATTTTCCGCCGCCGCCGATGTACCCGAGTGGGGCGGGGTCGAGCTGCGGACCGGGTTCGAGGAACAGGCCGTCGTCACCCCGGAAGGAGCCCGATTCGTGGACGGCTACCCCCGGTCGTTTTACCTGATTCATTGAGAGCAGGGTCCCGGCGCCTCACCGCGAGGCCGGCGAAGCTCCGGCGTTGCTGTTCCCCCGGCAAACAGACAGCCGACGCCGGGAGCCGCAATCGCTGGAGGCGCTTGGGCGCGTTCGCCGGGGCCGTTCTCTCCCTTGAGCGATTCCGGGTCAGTCGGTCGGTGCCGCCCCGGGCCGAAGAGCTGTATTTAAGCCTCGCTCACTACAGGCTTTCATCGAGCAACAGTCGGCGCTTTTCGACCTTGTCCTGCAGCTGGTCGAGATTCTCCATGGTCTCCTTGAGCTGCTGGGGTGACACGGTCATTCCCGGAATCTGACTGAACGGGGCAACGCTGGTTTCAGAGGCGGCTGCGGATGGCTTCGGTGGCATTACCGGCGCCTGCATCCGGTTCGCCTCGCTGATCTCAACGAGCTGAACGTCTGACCCGGGCGGCGCTTCGTCCGCGAAATGCCATGCCCCGTTCTCGTCCTGCCAGCGGTAGACGGCCTCTGGGCTCGATGGCAGGACCTGCTTCCCCTTCGTCAGGAGCTGTTTCGCAAACTCATCCACGGAAGCCGGCATCGCGGGCTTCCAGTCATCCAGAGTCATGATCGGTCTGCCGTCCGGTCCCTTGATGATTAGTGGCATCACGCAAGCAATAAGTAGCATCGCGATTAACAGTTTACGAAACACGCTCTTGCCCCCCGATTCATCAATACCGACCACGCGAAGTTTAACAGCCGGCCGGTGGATCGAGGCGAACGGGCCCACATTTCTGCCCTGCGGGTCGATTTATGGCTTGGCGGGAGCGAGAACGCGGAGTCGAAGGGCCCACCGAAGTAGGAGGGCCCTCATTTTGGTCGCGCGGGAAAGCCAGGTTCTACCGAGAATCCGAGTACTGCCTAAAGCGTCTCCAGGCGGACCTCACTTGCAAACAGCATGCTCCTGTCTCGGTCGTGGGCGAACCACTTTTCGAGGACGCGGACGTCCGGCACGACTTGCGCGTCAAACACCAGTTTTCGGTTGGACCAGACCTGGATATTTTCATCCAGGTCGAAGTGATCCGATGAAATCAGTAAGGTGACGGCAGAGACGTTCTTTGAGCTGAGATAGACGGCATTTCCGTTTTTTTCGGCGACTACCGCACTTTCCGTATCGCCGCCGCGAGCTTCATGCACAACAAGCCAGTGGATGCGGTGGAATTCGCTCTGCTCATCAACCTGCCAGAACAGCGTGTCCGGATAGGGATCGCGGGTGTTTTCGGCGATAAAACGCCCGTATTCGTTTTTTCGCTTGCTAAGCCAGGGCATCCCAAAATGATCGCCGGGCATCGCGTAGAACGTGATGTTTCCACCGCCGCTGTTAACGGCTTCGAATAGCTTTTCTACCGATCTAGCGGGGAAAAGATGATCATCTTCCGTATTGATCGCAAAGATCGGCTTATTGATGAGATTGCCGGCAAAGGTTGTGCCAAACACGTTGTGCTTGGGACGCAGAACATGCGGGGAGCCCACCAGGGCAACGAACCCGGCGAAGGGCGTCGGAAGGTGGGAAGCAAAGTAGTACACCCCGGCCGCGCCGTCGGAGAGGCCATGAAGGAAAACTCTGTTTTTATTAACGTTATAGTTTTCCTTGATCGCATGAATAATACCGACGATGTTCTTCGTCTGAGATTCGTACCACCACTTTGCGGAGCTCCAGGCGCTTGGATAAACGGAGATAGCGTTCTCTACTCTCAACCTTTTCAAGCGATTGATCTTTCTGGTGGATATGCGGTTGCTTGAGATCCCAACACCCCCATGAAGGTAGATGTGTAGATCCATCGCCTGCCCCGGATCATAGGTGTCGGGTACAACGACGGTGTAGTGGAACGTCGATTCAAAGCCTTCGAGATTGAGAGATTTCTTGACTGTTCCCCGGGGAACGTCCGTCGGGTACGCCGCCGACGAGCGGATTTCATCCAGGCGCCGCCAGTAGCTCTGCCCGGATTCCATAGCCAGACCGGTGTCCGAAGCCGCCGCCGAAGCGACATCAATGTCTAGGGATGAGAGGGCAGGGGATGAGATGGCAGGGGATGAGGGGGCAGGGGATGAGGGGTGAGCCGGCTCGCAGCACGTCGCAGCGAAAAGTTTCGAAGAGACCACCGCAAACCAGATGCCCAGGCAGAGGACCTGAGGGGTTGTCATCGTGCACCGACCAGGACGGTCAAGCCCCGCGCCCTCCATGCCGCTGTGTCAAGCGCGCAGGATTCGTTGAGTTCCCGATACGGCATACCGTCGATAATGACACGATTCTCAAGGGCGATGAGATTCGTTTTCCTCGGCCGCGCGCGGGCGCGACGTCGAGCCGGGCCGCTCGTGGAGCTTTGACTTACGCCAGGGGACTGCCGCGATACATGCGCGATGCCGCGTCTACAACGGTATCGACCGGAGCGGCGTCTTCGGGGTCTATGCCCAGGATTCGGTAACAGCTTTCCGGCGAGATCTTGCCCTCTTCGACCATTCTGAACGCGCCCACAGCGGCATTGAGATCCTCGATAGTGAAGCGAAACCCCTCTTGGGCGCCCAGAAGAACCACTTGTTCGCTGCGGGCGCCGAGGAGCTGGGTCGCCTCGGCGGCGTCCAGGCGATCCGGGGTGCTGATATCGCCGTCGCCGCCGATGATGGCCTGCAGCTGCTGGCGCAGACCCTCCTCGTTGGTTTTCTGCATGAAATTGACAACACCTAGCGTGCTGTCCTTTTTGGGGATCACGCGCTCGTAGCTTGCCCCCATGTAGGTCAGCTCTGAAATCGCAGCGATGGCTGGAAGTGAATCCGCTATCGCACTGCTGTCATCAATGTACCGTTCAAAGCCCTCCTCGGAGAGCTCACCTTTCTTCATGCGCTGAAAGGCGTCGAGCAAGGTGTACAGCTCCCCCAGGTGAAAGCTGTAGCCGAGCTTCTGGGCGAATTCGACGACCCGCATGCCCCGTTCCGTCTTAAGGGCGCGCAGTTCCTCATCATCCAGTTCGTGAAAGCTACTGATGTCGCCATCACCGGCCTGCAGGAGGGATTGAAGCTCCCTGCGCAGTGCGTCTTCTTTCGCCGTGCGTTCGAAGAATCGGACGACATCGAGTCGATTGCCATCTTCGGCTCTGGGTTTGGCATAGGAAATGCCGCGATAGGTCAGGTCCAGCGCATCCCAGGACTCCACCGACGGCAGCTCCAGAAAGTCCAATGAGGCAATGAGTTCGGCCTCACCAATGCAGCCATCGCGCCACTCCCGCATGCCGAGAACAACCCTCTGCAGCGCCTGCATGGTGAACAGAAAGCCGCGCATCTCCGCGAGAGCGCATATCTCGACCGCGCGCTGGCCGGCCAGGGCCTGTGCTTCACGCTCGTCGATTTCGCCGGCATTGCTGATATCACCATCGCCCACGCCCAACACAGCGGCGACTTCCTGCTTTAGTTCGGCGTCACCTGACGTAGCCTCAAAAAACCTCAACGCTGTCAGCGTAGTCACGACTACCTCCACCGGCTATCAAATCAAGACAGCACTCATTGATCGTCCTTGGCACAGGGGGACCTGCACCAAACCCGTTCGATTTTGCGGATGCTCAAGGGGCCTTCCGGGGCCTGACGGTCCCGGGAGGCGTCAATCGCATGCGTGCCTTCGGCCAGGCGCGGCCATCCGCGCAGGCTGCAACCCGTAGCGCTCAAGCAAGTCCGGCGTGAAGCAACGATACGGTGCCAGGGGGCGCCCCTGACCCCACGGATCGCCGCAATTGTCGATCTGCGGAGTCGTTGAGGTCCGCCATCACGGGACCCACCCGACCCAGCCTCGCCAGGTGAATGCAGCGTAAAACATTGTCACCTTTGAAAGGCCGGCTTCACGCAGGATTTCTTCGTCAATTTGTGGGTCAAATACTTCCAGATCTTCGGAAACATTCTTACGCCCCTTTTCGGCCAGCTCGGCGTCGACGCCCGATGAAACAGTAAACGCTCGATGTCTCTCAAGCCACGCCACCCGGTTGTCCAAATCCTGAGGGAAACTGCAGTGGGCGACAACAAACGGAGAGCCCGGCTTCAATCGTTGAACAATTTCCGCTATCGCGGTCCGGCGTTCGCCAGCGTTGAGAAAATGGAGTGTTAACAGGCTTGTCGCGGCATCGAACGGTCCCGCGGGCGCATCATCGGCATAGCCATGGTGCAGGGTAATGCGCTCATTGAGATCACCCAGTCGATTTTTCGCCTCATCGAGCATGGGCTTCGCCGGATCAACGCCGACAAACGTCCACCGACGGTTCTCCCGGGCAAACGCTTCGAGCTCCAGGCCGACGCCCGCGCCGTGCACCAGAACGTGAGCATCCGGCGGGGCCGTCTCCCGGATCAGGACTCCGACCATACGGTGCAGGTCCGCGAAGCCCGGCATGAACTTTGCCGGCGTATCGGCATACTGCGCGGCGTGTTCAGGATCTTTGAACACGTCTGAAAGAGGTTCCGTGTCACCCGTCATTTTCTTCTCCCGACCTGGAGCGATCGCCGCACAGGTCGCGCGAGGGCACTCGGGCTGATCAGGCGACGCCGATCAGCCCCTGTTGGCAATAGCCCGTTTGTTTTGTCTATTGAGCGGTCCAGCCGCCGTCGGTTTTCAAGCTGTCGCCCGTCACCAACGAGGCGGCATCACTCGCCAGGAAAAGTACGGCGTTGGCGACTTCCGCAACCTGGCCCACCCGATGCATGGGGATTTTTCCCAGCACCTCCGACTGAAAATCCGGGTCGGCCAGCATGGGCTCGGTCATCGGCGTTTCAATAAACGTAGGAGCGATGGCGTTCACGCGAACGCCGGTGGGCGCCAGCTCCACGGCCATGGCTTTGTTCAGCCCTTCAATAGCGTGTTTGGTCATACAGTACACGCTTCGCCTGGCAGCGCCGATATGGCCCATCTGTGAACTCATGTGAATGATGGCGCCGCTGCCCTGGCGCACCATGATCCGCGCCGCGGCCTGCGCCGTGATAAAGGCGGCGCGAACGTTCAGGTTAAGCAACAGATCCAGGGATGCTTCGTCTACATCCAGGAAGGGTTGTGGTCGATTCGTGCCAACGTTGTTGACCAGGATATCCAGACGATCCAGGGCTTCGATGCGGGCCGGGAATCCAGCCTCGTTTACGTCCATAGCCCAGTACTGTACGGAGGGGCGTTGTGTCTGGAGGGACTTCAAGTCCGCCTCGGAACGCGCGACGGCTATCACCTGTGCTCCGGCGTCGGCCAGCAGCTCTGCACAGGCCCGGCCAATGCCGCGTCCGGCGCCGGTGACGAGGGCGCGCTTACCGGTCAGATCAAATGCGTTCAATGCGGGACTGATGGAATCGGTCATGGCGGGCTCGCGGGGGCGGACCCGGTTGAGTTTAGGGGCGCATTGCATCCGAATGCAATGCGCCTTAGCATCCCCACGCTGCTTTTGCGATTTCAGTCTGGGTCCGCCGATGGGCACCGATAATAACGAAAGGTCGTCGAACCGTCTGCCCACCTCCTACGACGTGGCCCGTCACGCGGGAGTTTCCCAGTCTGCGGTGTCCCGATGCTTCAAACCGGGAGCCAGCGTGTCCAAAAAAATGCGTGAGCGCGTGATGCGATCGGTTGAGGAGCTCGGGTACCGGCCTAACGCGATTGCCCGCGGACTGATCACACGCCGGTCCAACATGGTCGCCGTGATCGTCTCGAACTTGCGCTACTACCCGGAAGTGCTTTCGGAGCTGAGCCGCCGACTCGCCGCCCGCGATGTCCACGTGCTGCTTTTTGACCTGGACCAGGAAAGTGACCTCGCCGCGGTGTTTGACCAGATATGGCAGTACCAGGTGGACGGCGTCATCGCGGCGGCACACCTGGAACCGCAGCAGATCAAACAGTTCGAGAAACGGCGAACACCCCTGGTGATGTACAACCGCAGCTACCAGGACATCGGGGTCAGTTCGGTCAGCTGTGACCAGGCCGAGGGCGAGCGGAAGCTGGTCGACCTGCTCGTGGAGCAGGGGAGTCATGACTCCGTTGCCATTATCGGCGGTCCCCCGGATTCGGTGGTGAGCATGCAGCGAACCGAAGGCGCGCTGACGCGTTTGCGAGAGTTGGGCATTCAGGATGTTATTCGGGAGGCCGGCGACTACAGCTACGACTCGGGCCGGCATGCCATCCGGCGGCTGCTCCAGAAGCGGGACGTTCCCCCGACGGCGGTCATTTGCGCAAACGACCGCATGGCCATGGGTGTGGTCGATGAGCTGCGCTTTCACCTGGATCTGGATGTGCCCGGGGATGTTTCCGTTGTGGGCTTTGATGGCGCCCGTTCGGCACAGTGGCTGAGCTACGACCTGGCGACCATAGAGCAGCCCGTGGAAAGCATGGCGGAGGCCGCGGTGTCGATGCTGCTGCAGCGTATCGACAACGATGGCCATCCGCCGGAGAAGCGCACGTTTTCGGGCGTATTGCGTGCGGGCAGTACCGTTCGAGCCGGCTGATGTCCGAGCATGTGCTGCTGTTGCCGGGAATGATGTGTGACCAGAGGCTTTGGCGCCAGCAAATAAGTGCACTGGCACAAAGCGGCAAGCGCAGCGTTGCGGTCGGGGACCTCACGGGAGCCGACTCCATTACCGCGCTGGCAGAGCACGTCCTGGCCTCGGCACCGCCAAGCTTCGCCCTGGCCGGGCTGTCCATGGGCGGTATCGTGGCCTTTGAGATCTGGCGTCAGGCTCCGCGGCGGATAGAGCGACTGGCAATCCTGGACAGCAATTATCTGCCTGACACTCCGGATAGGCGGCGTCTGCGGGATGAACAGATGGTTCGCGCCGGCCGCGGCGAACTGGAGCTGCTGTTACGCGATGAGCTCAAGCCCAACTATCTGGCGCTGGCGCACCGCGACAATGTGTCCTTGCTCGATGAGGTCCTGGCCATGGGCTTGGAGCTGGGCCCTGCCGTCTTTCGCGCTCAATCACTGGCGCTGCGGAACCGGCCCGACAGTTCGGCGACGCTGGCCACCATCAACTGCCCTTCCCTTGTGCTCTGTGGTGATGAAGACAGCCTATGCCCGCCGCAGCGACACGCCGAGATGGCGGAACAGATGCCCGCCGCAGAGCTGGTGGTGGTGCCGCAGTGCGGCCACCTGTCCACCATGGAACAACCTACCGCCGTCAATCGCGCCCTAAGCGATTGGCTCAGGCGCTGAAACACTGCAGGGAGCTTGCGCGTGACGACAAAAGAACAACGAATACTGACTACCCACGTTGGCAGCCTGCCGCGCTCGAAAGCCGTAACGGACGGGGTGTTCGCCAAGGAGAACGAAGAACCCTTCGATCCGGACGAACTCGTACGCGTGATCGCCGCGGCGGTTAAGGAGGTGGTGCAGCGACAGGTTGCCGTGGGTGTCGATCTGGTCAGCGACGGTGAGATGAGCAAGATCAGCTACGCGACCTATATCAAAGATCGCATCACCGGTTTCGAGGGTGATAGCGAGCGCAATCCGCCGGCGGACCTGGAAGAGTTTCCGGGGTTTCTGCAGCGTCAGGCAAAGTCCGGTGGCACCCCCAGCTATCGGCGGCCCTGCTGCGTTGGCGAGATCAAGGTCAAAAGCAGCGGCCCCCTGAAGGAGGATCTCGATAACTTCAGCGCCGCGGTAGAACAGCATGCGCCGGTTGGTGGCTTTATGAACGCAGCCTCGCCTGGGGTGATCGCGCTGTTTCAGCCGAACCGGCACTACCCCGATCACGAGTCCTATCTGGAGGCGCTGGGTGAGGCTATGCGGCCGGAGTATGAGGCGATCGTTGCGGCGGGTTTTGACCTGCAGCTCGATTCGCCGGACCTGGGCCTGGGCCGTCACATGATGTTCAAGGACAAGTCCGACGCTGAGTATCAGGCTCTTGCCAATCTGCACGTAGAGGTGATGAACCACGCACTGCGCAACATTCCACCGGAGCGCGTGCGGCTGCATGTGTGCTGGGGAAACTACGAAGGCCCCCACCACTGCGACGCCCCGATGGAAGTGGTGCTTCCCATCGCGCTGCGGGCGCGACCTCAGGCGCTGCTGTTCGAATCATCCAATCCGCGTCATGCCCATGAGTGGGAGGTATTTGCTGACGCGGACATTCCCGAGGACAAAATTCTGGTACCCGGAGTGATCGACTCGACCACCAATTTTGTGGAGCACCCGCGTCTGGTGGCCCAGCGCCTGCTGCGCTTTGCGGATATCGTTGGTCGCGAACGGGTTATGGCCGGTAGCGACTGTGGATTCTCCACCTTCGCCGGGTTCGGTGCGGTGGATGAAGACATCGTTTACGCCAAGCTTGGGGCGATGGTCGAGGGCGCTGCGCTGGCGACCGAAAGGCTCTGGGGCAGCTCGTGAGCAAAACCTTTAAGCAGCGGCTCCGGCAGCGCGAGCAGCTGCTGGGAACCTGGATCAAAACCCCCTCACCCATCATTAGCGAGGTTCTGGCCAGGAGCGGGCTCGACGTCCTCTGTCTGGATGCGGAGCACGCGCCTTTTGACCGCGGCAGCCTGGATCAATGCCTGCAAGTTCTGAGCGCGGCTGGCATGCCCGCGCTGGTCCGAGTACCTTCGGCCGCGCCCGAGCACCTGCTCAATGCCCTGGATTGCGGCGCCACCGGCGTAGTAGTTCCCCACGTTACCTCGGCCGCCATGGCGGATCAGGCGGCCCGCCACGCCCACTTTGGCGCGGGCGGCCGCGGCTACGCCGGCTCCACCCGGGCGGCGGGCTTTACTACCAAGAGTATGGCAGCGCATCTCGCCGACAGCGCCGCCCAGACCTGCATGATCGCGCAGATTGAAGATGTGGAAGCGTTGGATGCGATCGAAGACATCGCGGCAGTGGAACTCGTGGACTGCCTGTTTATCGGGCGTATAGATCTGACGGTCGCGCTCGGGGCAGACAGCCCATCGGCACCCGAGGTGCTGGCGGCGGTTGAGCGGATCTGTCGGGCCGGCGAGGACGCGGGACGCTGTGTCGGCATGTTTGTCGGCGACGCCAGCGAGGTGCCCCGCTGGCAGAGCGCCGGCGCCAGTTTCTTTCTATTGTCCTCTGATCACAGTTTTCTGATCGGCGGTGCGAAGGGGCTGGTGTCTGCGTTTCGAGACGGGGGCTAGGCGAGCTGGAGCCGGTAGAAGCGCTGCGCGCAGCCGCCTAATACCGACTGTCGCTCCGCGGAATCCAGGCTGTCTGTGAGTTCCTCATAGGCCTGCCATACGCTGCCGTAGTCCCGGTACAGCTTATCCACCGGAAAGTTTGAGCCGCACATCACCCGCTTCGGGCCGAAAAGCTCCAGCACTGTATTAACGATGGGTTTGAGCGCTTCCACGGTCCAGCCGGGATTGAACATACCGAGGCCGGAGAGCTTGCACACTGTGTGGGGCAGTGCAGCGAAGCGGGTGAGTCCCTCTCGCCACTTGGCAAGACCGGCGTCGGTCTGATCCCAGGGTGACCCCGCGTGGCAGAGCGCGACGGGCAGCTCCGGCACCTGCTCCAGCACCTTGAGCAGCGCCGGCATCTGCGGCGGAATCATTTGCAGATCAAAGGACAGGCCCAGGGCGGCGAGCAGCTTCAGACCCTCCAGCCAGGCCGGATCATGCAGCAGGCCATGGGTGCCCTGATGCCGGTCTTCCTCGGCGTGGCGACCGACAATCTGGCGCACGCCGCGCAGACGAGGAAAAGCCAACTGGGATTGCAGCTGCTGCTCGACATCGGCGGCGGCGAGATCACAGAAGGCGACCACGGCATGGGGAAAGGGCGCCTGCTCATGGAGCCACGCGGTTTCGCGCAGGCTGTCTTCGGGGGCGGCTCCCACCTGGATATGCACCGAAGCTCTGGGTGTGTAGCGCGCCGATTCTCCGAGGAAGTCGGTCGTCAGGTAGTTCTGCTGGATCGGCGTGGGGTCTCCAAAGAAGCGGCGCTCGCCCCGCGCCATCAGCCAGGGGTAGGTGACTCTCCCCAGGTCCCAGAGGTGATGGTGCGCATCGATAAACTCAAGCGACATCGGCGGCGTCGTGCCGGGCTCGCGCCACCTGGGTGAGCACCGCCAGCTCGTCGAATACCAGCCACTCTTCCACGACTTTGCCATTCTTAAAGCGGTAGTGACTTTCGCCCAGTATCAGAATCGGTGCCCCCGTGGGTGGCCCCCACAGGCTTCCGCCCGTATGCGTACCGGCGAGGGTCCAACGGGCCGCCACGTAAGCGGAGTTGTCCCGCATGGATTGGCTGCAGAGGTAGTCCACACTGAGCCGGGCATCCGGTACGCTTCCCAGAATGCTCATGTAGAAACCGGCAATGGAGCCTATGCCCTGCAGGTCGTACCGCGCCGAGGCGTGGATCACGGCGGAGGGGTCGTAAATGACGTTGCAGTCGCCGACCAGGTTCGCGTTCCAGATATTGTTGAGCGCCGCGGCCACAAAAGCCTCGTTATCGTCCGCGGGATAGGGCTGGCGAGTGCGACTCACCTGACTGACCCGCTTCCACTCGCTGTCCAGCCAGTCCCTGAACTCCGGCGCCGGTGTTTCCCTGACCCGCTCCGCCAGCCAGGCGTCGATATCCACACCGAGCTGTCGCGCCAGCGACAGGTTGTCCCGGACCAGCCACTCCTCGACGATGCGGTTATCCCGACACACACAGTGCGCGATCACCTGGATACTGGCCTCCCGGCCCGTGGCGGGTCCGAACTCGCTGGGCCCGTGGTTCGTCATGTGCGTGGTGATGAGGTGCGAGCTGTGGAAGCCGCTTTCAGCGTCTCCACCCCAAATGATGTTGTCGGCATGCAGGCTGCGATCGGGGAAAGCGGCCAGCGTGCGCAGGGTATTCGCGGTCACGACCTCGGCGCCTTCCGAGTAACCGGCGAGCGTGTAGACGGGGCAATCCTCGGAGTAGTAGTCGCGGCACAAACCGACCTGCTTGCCTTCCCAGATGCGATAAGTGATGCGCAGGATGTAATCGACGATGTCGCGGAATTCGGCGTCGAAGCCCGGCAGATTGCCGCTGTCGCCCTGCGGTGGCGCACTGTCGTAGTGATGACTGTCCATGGTTCGAACCAGCTTCGCGGTAAAAATGCAGGCGCATCTTGACCCAGGCTTGCATTCGAATGCAAACTCTTTTCATGCCCGAATCACACGATAGACAGGCGCTTAAGCAGCTTGCCCTCGACTACTGCGAAGCGCTCGCAGCGGCGGATCCCGACCGGGTTCAGAGCGTGCTGGACGCCCATACGGCGCCCGGCTATCACTGCTATGCGGTCCACCCCTTCGGCAGGATGGACGGTACGGCCGCAGTGGCTGAAACACTCTGGCGTCCGCTGAAGCGTGACTGGACCTCGCTGCAGCGCCGGCCCTTTATGTTCATGGCCGGAACCAGCGAAATTGATCAGACGGACTGGGTAATCAGCGCCGGCGTTTTCATGGGTCTCCTCGACGGCGACTGGCTGGGAATCCCGGCCACGGGCCGTCTGACGACGCTGCGTTTTGCCGAGTTCATCGGATTCGACGACGGCAGGATCAGCCGTTCCGCCTTCTTCTGTGACGTCGTTGACGTGATGCAGCAGGTCGGCGTCAACCCGCTGCCTGAGAGCCTGGGGGCAACACACATTTTTCCGCCGCCGCTGACCCAGGACGGACTGTTATTAGGCCCCCATCCCGAGGAGCAGGGGGCGCAAACGCTGGCGCTGATTGATCGCATGGTGGACGACCTGTCAGCGATCAATGCCGATGACAAGCTTGAATGCCCGCCCGAGTATCTCCTGCGCACCTGGCGGGACGACATGGCCTGGTACGGGCCCGCGGGGATAGGCGCGACCTACACCGTCGAGCGCTACCAGAAGCAGCACCAGTATCCTTTTCGAACCGGTGTCAAAAGCAAGCAGTTCAATGGTCACATTTGCCGCCTGGCCGAAGGCAACTATGGCGGCTTCTTCGGCTGGCCCAACCTGAAGCACGTGCCGGTGGGTGGTTTTCTCGGCCTGCCCGGGGGCCAGCAGCAGGTGGAGATGCGGGTGGTGGACCTTTACCGGCGCGAAGACGACAAACTCGCGGAGAACTGGATCATCATCGACTTGCCGTGGTGGTTGAAGCAGCAGGGTCTGGATGTTTTCGAGCGCCTGCGCCAGCTTCGGCCCCAGGCCTGATCGGCTTAAATCAGCGCATCGAAGGCGTAGAGGAAGACCAGGCACAGTACAAAGAAGCCGATCAGCACGTAGTTGATTCGATCAAACTTCCCTGGAATCCGGTACCAACCTCCTTCCATGGCCTCACCCCCGTCGCGCCGGAAGGCGGCAAGCTGGCCCTGCACTGTGTAATCCGAATATTCGGTCTGCCTGCCGTCGAGCATGAGGCTGGACAGCCAGGACACGACCATGTTCACCGTGGCACCGATGGCGCAGTACCAGGGCCAGGCAATGTCGCTTTGCGTGGCCACGTACCAGATCGTGGCAAAACCCACGACGATGCCGATTAACAGGCCGCGCTCGGTGGTGTGCTTGGAGAAGAATCCCAGGGCGTACATGCTGAGCTTGGCACCGACAAAGTAGGAGCCAACCTTGCTCAGCGTTTCCAGGATTGAGCCTTCACTGCGAGAGAAGATGATGGCCGGCACAATAATGGCGGCGGCCCAGAGTACGGTGAATACGCGCGAGACTCTCAGGCAGTCGTCGCTGGTCGCCTCCGGCTTGAAGAAGCGCTGGTAGAAATCCACCGTGGACACGGTCGCCATGGAATTGAACGCCGAGTCCAGACTGGACATGGAAGCGGCCATCACCGCGGCGGCGATGATCCCCATGAGCCCCGGCAGTCCGTAGTCCGCCGCGAAGGTGAGGATGATCGTGTTGCCGTTTTCGAATTCCCGGCCGCCGTAGTAGCTGTAGAAGAGGATGCCCAGAAATATGAACAGGAAGTAGATGAAGAAGGCGCCGAAGCCCATAAACAGAAAGGACTTCTTGGCGTCGCCAATGTTTTTGGCCGCGAGGGTGCGCTGCACCATCATCTGATTGGCGCCGTAGACTGTGATGTGGAAGATCGTCATGGCGATTACGCCGGACCAGATGGTCGTGACCTTGGTGATGTCTGGGGAAAAGTCCAGAGCCCGGGTTAGGCCCTCGGCCTTCAGGGCGTCGAGCGTTTCACCCAGCGGTGTGGGCATCTGAGTCAGCAGGGCGTAAAAAATGATACCGCCGCCCACCAGGAGAATGGCCGCCTGGACCACGTCGGTCCAGATGACCGCGGTGATTCCGCCCATCGCGGTGTAGATCAGGGCGATCACCGTGACGATGCCGATCGCGAATTCCACCTGCACGCCCGTGATGAACTCCAGCACCAGGGCCGTGGCGTAGAGCACGGCCGCCGAGGTCAGCGCCTGCGAGAGCAGGAAGATCGCGGAAATGACCACGCGCGACGTCGCACCAAAGCGGCGTTCCTGATACTCGTAGATTGACGCGACACCGCTGTTAAAGAAAAACGGCAGGAAGAAGGTGATCACGACAGCGATCACCAGCGGATAGTTCAAGTGAATGGCAATGACCGACAGGCCGTCGGTGTAGGCCCAGGCGGGTGCACCGAGAAAAGTGAGGGCGCTTACATAGGTGCCCAGAACGGAAATGCCGATGGCCCACCACGGCGTTGAGCGATCACCCAGGAAGAAGTCGTCGGCGGAATCCACCTTTTTGCCCAGCAGGTAGCCGATGTACAGATTGGCGGCGATATAAACGAGCAGGATGGACCAGTTGAGCGTGCCAAACTCCGCCATAGTTTATCCCCCGGTAAAGTCTGTTCCCCTGAAAAAAAAGCGGGGTGTTGCCACCCCGCTTTCTCTGAACTGCAGCGCTCAGAAGTTGTAGCGCATGCGTACACCAAAGTTCTGGGGATACATGTAACTCGTCTGCACCAGGTCGAAGCCTCCGACGTTGCTCCGTGCCAGCACGGCCTCGTCCTCGATGTTCTCGATGAACGCCTCGGCCTCGAGTTTTTCGTTCTCGGTCGTGTAGATAACACGGAAGTCTGTTTTCGTGTAGCTGTCCTGGACCTGCTGAGCATAGGTGCTCACGTCGTCGGTGTTGTATTCATCCGAGTAGTAGAACTGCAGGAACGGCGTGATGCGGCCCGCGCTACCCAGATCGAAGTCGTAACCGACGCTGAGGCTCAAGGTGATGTCCGGCGCCCAGGGCGGGGCCTCACCCTCCAGACTGATGAACGATTGCGGTACGCCATTGGCCTCCACGAAGGGGTTGGCCACACCGAAGGCACCGTACTCGTTGTCCATCAGGCTGAGGCCGGCGTTGATGAGCCAGCGGTCGTCCGGGATCCAGGTCAGGTCGGCTTCCAGACCGAAGGTCTCGATCTCACCGCCGTTGACCGTCCGGGTTTGGAACACGCCATTGCCCAGGTCGACAAGCTCCTGGGTGGTCAGCCCGGTGTACTCGTTGTAGTAGACGGCGACGTTGGCCTGGACCGTGTTGTCCAGCCAGCGACTTTTCATGCCTGCCTCGTAGGCTTCGGATTCCTGCGATTCGAAGGGTGTGCCGTCGGCGTTCACACCGCCGGAGAGGAAGCCTGTGGACCAGGTCGCGTAGAACATGACCGCGTCGCTCATATCCCACTCGAGGCCCAGCTTATAGGTCGTGTCGTAGAAGGAGCGCACCGCCGAACGATCCGGTCGCAGCTCATAGCGATACAGGTCTCTTGCGCGGCCGTCGAGGGAAAGGGGATTCACACCGGGAAGCGGATTGCCATTCGCGTCCGTGGAGAATCCGCTGAAGGTCTCCGTATCCTTCTCTTCTTCGTTGTAGCGGATGCCCGCGATCACGCGGAACTGATCGGTGATGGAGTAGTTGCCCTGGGCGAAGATGCCGGTGGTGTCCGTCTCGATCTCCTGAAAATCAGCGAAGTCGCTGAAGCTGTCCTGGGGCGGAGAGGTGCGGTACTGGGAGAACCCGAAGGCGATTTCATCCACGGAGTAGTAAAGGCCGAAGGTACCCTCAAAGCGTTCAATGCTGTAGTTCAACTGGAATTCGGCGGTGACGGATTCTACTTCTTCATCCCAGAAGAACACGTAGCCGGGGGCGCTCGAGTAGTCGCCGTCCCAGTCGAACTCACTGTCCCATTCGGTCCAGGACGTAATGAAGCGCGCGCTCAGAGAATCCGAGATGTCGAAGGTTCCGTCGAAGGTGAGGTTCTCTTCGGAGTTATCGCGCGCGGCATCCACGTCGTAGCTGACTTCCCAGGGCTCATCGAAGAACGTATCGCCGATGGCGTTAGGGTTCGGGTTTTCGCAATTCTGCTGGCGTCCGAACGCGTCGGTGATGCCGCGCTCGTTGATGGGCTGGCAGATGCCCTCGGCCGCGAAGATGCCGTCGGCAATGCCCTTCTGACTGACGCTGGAGTAGCGCAGCACCATCTCGGCGAAGTCGTTGCTCCACAGGCCCGAGATGCGGAAGTTGCGCGCCTCGTCCTGACCCAGATCTTCGCCGGGCCCATTGTTGTTGATGTAGCCGTCGCTGTCCTTGGTGTTGAAGGCGACGCGCAGGGCGGCGTTATCGCTGACGGGGACGTTGATGAAGCCTTCGGTCGTGTAGCGCCCGAAGCGCTCCACGCTGCCTCTCAGGCCGCCGCTGAGCGCTTCGGTATCCGGCTTGTTGGTGTACACATTGATGGCGCCGGCAAAGGTGTTTCTACCGTAGAGCGTTCCCTGCGGTCCTTTGAGAACCTCCACGCGCGCGACGTCGAAGTAGGCCTGCGACTGCTGCGACGCCCGGGGCCGGTAGACGCCATCGAGGAAGAATCCGGCAATCGACGAATTGTCCGCAAAGGTGTTGTTGGAGTTGGCGCCGCGCATCGCGACCTTCGAGTCTGCACCGATGAAGCCGTAGCTCATACCGGGGGTCACCAGCTCCAGGCGCGAGATGTCGGTGATACCGGCCCGCTCCATGCCCTGCTGGTCCAGTGCGGTTACGGAAATGCCCACGTCCTGCAGGTTTTCTTCGCGCTTCTGGGCCGTAACGATGACTTCTTCGAGGGCGAAACCGCCCTGCGCTGAGGCGGGCAATTGGTAACCCGCGGTGGCGGCCGTTATGAGGCCGATGTGCCATGCCAGTCGCTTTTTGGTGATTTTGTGCATTCGAATGCTCCTTATTCTTCAATTGGTGTATTGAGCGGCGGTGGTGTCAAAGCACTGTATCTATAGCTTTTCGCGACTGACCGCACGAAACCTTTCCCGAATAAAGATGACAGCCCGTTGTAGATATAGCTTATTTGGGCCCCCTCCTGGACATCGAAGGTACTTCGAATGCAAATTACACACAAGCATTTAGGTAAATTTTCACACACACGCCTTGTACGCGCACCAAATGGGAGCTAGACTCGTTTGCATTCGAAGTCAAAAAAGCTGTGAGCAGGCTGGAATCCGAAGATTTCCGGCCTTATCGTCGTGACAGTACGACAAGGATTGATCCCCATGGAAAGGACTGATTTGGCCAGTCGGGTGGTTCGTCGCGAGGACTACATTCCCTGCGATGAGGCATTCGTGGACACCCGTCTGCCGGGTCGTGAAGGCAAGCAGAACTACTGCATCATCGGCCCCGGGGTGGCCGAGAACGAGAAGCAGGTGGTGCACATCGCCGAGCCTCACGGATTCAACGTGGGCGGCGTGTCCTTACCCACCGGCAAGCTCAACTCCCTGCATTCCCACACCACGGCCGAGGTGTTCCTGGTGTGTCGCGGCAGCTGGCGGTTTTTCTGGGGCTACGATGGCCAGGACGGCGATGCCGTGCTGGAACCGGGTGACGTCATCAGTGTTCCGACGGGCACGTTTCGCGGGTTCGAGAGCGTCGGCAGTGATGACAACTTCATGATGTCGTTTCTCGGCGAGGACGATCCCGGCTTTGTGACCTGGGCCAATGACGTGATCGAGGGTGCCGCGGAATTCGGCTTCTATCTGCGCAAGGACTCCAGCCTCGTCGACACAACCCGGGGCGACGCCATGCCGCCGGACGAAGACTTACTGCAGCCCCTGAGCGAGGCTCAGCTGCTGCGATACAACCGCACCAGCATCGCGGAAATGGCCGCGCGGGTGGTAAATGTTGAACGCGCCACTGGCTATACCCACGCCTTTAGCGACTGCGAGCTGTCGGGTGGCCATAAAAGCTACTTCCCGATCATTGGCGAGGGATGTCACGAAAGCGGCGATTTTCGGTCGCCGATTCTCAACCCGCATTCCTTTTCCCTCGGAGCGATCGAAGCCGTGCCCGGCGGCGGCTTCCTGCGCCACAGCTATGACGTAAAGCAAGTGTTCGTGATTGGCAGCGGACGGTGGCGCGTCACCCTGGAAGACGGCGACGCCGCGGCGAGTTTCGAGGTTGGCGCCGAGGACACAATATCCGTTCCCGCGGGGAGCTGGCGAACGGTCGAAAATATCGGAGACAGCAACGGCGTGCTCTACCTGGCCAGTGCAGGCGACTTGAGGGTTACGCCCCGGTGGGCACCGGAAGTGGTTGCGGCAATCACCGGTTCAGCAGACAACATAAGACAGCAGGCGGGGGGCTAAGGCATGGCCACGTGGTTGAAAGAGGGAATTTCACAAGAGCAGGCGGTACAGGACAACACCCGCGTGCGGGAAACGGTGGAAGGCATCCTGGCCGATATTTCGGAGCGCGGTGACGCCGCGGTGCGAGAGCTGTCCGAGAAGTTCGACAAGTGGTCGCCGGACAGCTTCCGCCTCAGTCCGGACCAGATCCAGGCCTGTATCGACAGCTTGCCCGCCGAGACCCTGAATGACATCAAGTTCGCCCAGGCGCAGGTGAAGAACTTCGCACGCATCCAGCGCGAGTCCATGCAGGACGTGGAAGTGGAAACGCGACCCGGCGTGGTCCTCGGGCACAAGCACCTGCCGGTGAACAGCGTGGGTTGCTACATTCCGGGCGGCAAGTATCCCCTGGTGGCGTCGGCGCACATGAGCGTGGCCACCGCCAAGGTGGCCGGCGTTCCGCGGGTGATCGCCTGCGCACCGCCCTTCAACGGCGAACCGAACGCGGCGATTGTCGCGACCATGGCGCTGGCCGGTGCGGACGAGATTTACTGCTTTGGCGGCGTACAGGCCGTGGGCGCCATGGCGCTCGGCACCCAGAGCATCGACGGCGTAGACATGATTGTCGGTCCCGGCAATGCCTTTGTTGCGGAGGCCAAGCGTCAGCTGTTCGGGCGCGTGGGTATCGATCTGCTGGCGGGTCCCACCGAGACTCTGGTTATCTGCGACGCGGTTGCCTGTGATGGCGAGATGGCGGCGACGGACCTGCTGGGTCAGGCCGAGCACGGCCCCAACTCCCCGGCGATTCTGCTTACCAACTCGGAGCAACTGGCCAGGGACACCATGGTCGAGGTGGAAAAGCAGCTGCAGACTCTGCCCACGGCGGAGATCGCCGGCGCCGCCTGGCGGGACTACGGGCAGGTCATCGTCTGTGACTCCTACGAGGAAATGGTCAAGGTTGCGGATGAGATCGCCTCCGAACACGTACAGGTCATGACCCAGGATCCGAACTACTTCCTCGAGAACATGACCAACTACGGTGCGCTTTTCCTTGGGCCGGAAACCAACGTTTCCTACGGCGACAAGGTCATCGGCACCAACCACACGCTTCCCACCAACAAGGCCGCGCGCTACACCGGCGGACTGTGGGTGGGCAAGTTCATCAAGACCTGCACCTACCAGCGCGTGTCGCCGGAGGCGACTGCCGAAATCGGTGAGTACTGTTCCCGGCTGTGCGAACTCGAAGGCTTTGCCGGCCACAAGGCGCAGGCCGATCTGCGCGTCGCCCGCTATGGCTGAGGCATTGAGCGCGACGCTTGTGGAAGCGAACCAGCGCAACAAGGGGGCCGTCTGGCGCTTCTGGAAAACGCTGGAAGAGACTGCGTCCACTGGTACCGGCGCGTTGTTTGCCAGCGTCATGGCACCGAGCGTCCTCTGGCACGGACCCTCGCCGCTGGGCGAGCTTCGGGGCGCGGCGCAGATTGCCAACGACTTCTGGCTGCCCCTGCGCGGGTCGTTCCCCGATCTGAAGCGGCAGACGCATATTTTTTACGGCGGCCAGTCCAACGGTCGGGTGGATGGCGACATCGCGAAGGACGGCCACCAGTGGGTGGGTGGCACGGGCTATTTCAATGGCACCTTCGCCAAGGACTACCTGTCGATTCCGGCGACCGGTGACCGCGTCAGCATCCGCTGGGGCGAGTTCTATCGCATGGGAGAAGGCGAGGAAGAAGGCAGGATTGTGGAGATCTTCCTGCTTCTGGACCTCATCGACCTGATGCAGCAGGCAGGCTATGAAGTGCTGCCGCCGGCCCGGGGCAAGGATCACTGTTATCCGCCGCCCGCGGCCGAGGACGGCGTGATGCTCGATGCCGCGGACCCGGCGCAGTCCGCCTACAGCCTTGAGCACATTCGCGGCTTTATCTTCGATGGGCTGAATGCCTTCGACGAGTCCGCGTTGAGCAGCATGGGCATGGCGGACTATTTTCATCCCGACGTGCACTGGTACGGGCCCGGCGGCATTGGCGCCTGCCTGAGCTTCAAGGCGTTCGAAGACAATCACCAGGCGCACTGGCTGCACGCCTATCCGGATCGCAAAGTGCAGAATCTCGATGCCCTGATCGCGGAGGGCGCCTTCTCCGGCGGGCCGGGCTGGGCCGGTGTCATCGCCACTCACACCGGGCAGTATCTGGACTGCCCGGCGACGGGAAAGACCGTCCGTTTCAATGGCATGGACTGGTGGAAGCGCGAGGGCGAGCAGTATGTCGAGAACTGGGTTTTCGTCGACATGATTCATTTGTATGAGCAGTTCGGCGTCGACCTGTTTGCGCGCCTCGCCCGGCAGGTATCCGCCCGGGCCTCCGCGTGAGCGTTTTCGCATGCGTGTCTTTGCGCTTCCGTCGCAGCAACGAACCACGCTGTTCCTCTAGTCCCCGGTAGACGCAGCAAGAGCATGCCGACGATGACGGTTCACGATCGGAACCGGGAGCTGATTCGCCGCTGGCGCGGCGCGCTCTATGATCTCGATCCCCAGGCGCTGCCGGGACAGCTCAAGGCCCTGGTCGCCACCGACGCACCGATCCAGCTGGCGCATCCCCTGGGCACCCTGCGCGGCCCGGAGGCGCTCTACGAGCAGGCCTATGCGCCACTGCTGCGCGCCATTCCAGATCTGGAGCGGCGGGATTACATTGTTATGGCCGGCCCGCACCAGAGAGAGAACTGGATCGGCTGCGGCGGCTACTACACGGGGGTTTTCGAGCATCCCTGGCTCGACATTCCGGCGACCCGACACATTGTCACCCTGCGCTACTGCGAGTTCTTCCAGATTGAAGGTGAGCAGATCGTGGCGATGCATGGCCTCTGGGACATTCCCGAGGTCATGATCCAGGCCCGGGCCTGGCCCATGAGCCCGAGTCTGGGCCGTGAGATGCTGGCGCCGGGCCCCGCGAGCCAGGACGGGATCATCACCGGACCCTACGATGCGGTACGGGCGGCGGCCAGCCTGCAACTCGTGGATAACATGCTGGTGAACCTGGGGGACTACGCCCGGGGGCGCATTGATGATCTGGACCCGGGGCCCTACTGGCATCCGAAAATGAACTGGTACGGCCCCGCCGGCATCGGTTCCAACCGGCGCATCAGCGGCTTTCGCCGCTGGCACCAGTCACCGTTTCGCCGCGGCCTGCACGACATCGCCACGGACCGCGGCAAGCCTTACACCCAGTGCTACTTCGCCGACGGCGACTACGTGGCTTACTGCGGCTTTAATGCCATGCACATGAATGCAGCGGGCGACGGCTGGCTCGGGATCGCGCCGCCGGGCAAACCCATTCGCATGACCAGCCTGGATTTCTGGCGCTGTGAGAACGGTCGGATCCGGGAGAACTGGGTTCTCGTCGACCTGCTTAGCGTCTACGAGCAGCTGGGCGTGGACGTGCTGCGCCGCATGCGGGAGTACACCGTGGACCGGCAGACAAGTCCGCCACAGCTCTAGCCTGAAGGAGACATCATGAAAGGATCACGCCCGGAGCAGGGCCTGCTCACTGCCACTAACGATCTGAGCAAGACCGGGGAAACCTTGGCAACGATCGATGCGATGGTGGATGGTCTGAACGATCACGACATCGACAACATAGGGCGTTTCTTCAGCGAGAGCTTTCGCTGGATGGGTAACGCCGGCTGTGGTTTTAAAAATGGCCTGAAGGAATTTCAGAACAACTGGCAGCGCCCGTTCCAGGCAGCTTTCTCCGATAAGGTCTGCATTGACGAGGCGCGCATCACCCAGGGCGAATGGTGCGCCGCCTTCGGGCGCCAGGAAGCGACGCACAGCGGCGAATTCATGGGGATCGCGGCCACGGGAAAGCGGGTCGAAATCCGCTACATGGACTTCTGGAAGGTTGTCGACGGGAAGATCGTCGACAACTGGGTGATGGTCGACTTTCCCTACGTCATGCAGCAGCTCGGCGTGGATCCGTTTAACGGGCACGGGTGGGAGAAGTTGGATGGGTGATTGATCGCTTCGCGGAAGGGATCATCGGCTGCGAAGTTGGGAGCCTGCCAATTCCTGTTGATGGTGTAGAGCTGGAGCCGTACATCAAGCCGCGCCGTCAGGGGATAACATCTTCTTTCCCCATGAATCACTCACACGACCGGAGTAGACGGAGGGGTCCGCGCCCCTAAAGGCGCGGATTCGAAGACCGGTTGCCATCTTCCCCGGACCCGCTTTCGGGAAAAGGCCGCGGTTGCAGTGCCGCGTGTCGATGCTTACCTTGGCACGATGAAGCAGTTTGGCCTGTTCGCCCTTGTATTCCTCGCCGGTCTCGGAACGGGATGGTTATTCCGGGGAGAGCAGGGCGGCGTTTCCGAGACGACCGCACCACAGCTCATCACTTCGAAACCTGCGACGGCGAACGCCGGCAGCACACCGGAACCGAGTCGATCGCGTGGGATCGCTTCTTTTGCCCCTGAACAAACCGCGGCACCCGGGTCATACGACGCGTTAGCCAGCTTTGTTGAGGCGCTGAAAGCGCAGGGCGTTGATGCGGCGGTTGCGTTGTATCTCCAGGCGACACGGCGTTCGCCGGAGCGCGTCGCGAGCTTCCGCGCCGAGTTCGATGAATACGTCGCTGAGTGTCTGCAGCGCTGCCCGCCCGAGCAATTCCTGGAGCTGGCTGACGTTTGGTTGTCGACCTACTACGACGACATTCCGATGCTGCTGAGCCTCGCCAGGTTCCAGTCAATGCAGGCGCAGCCCGAGAGTGCCGCAAGTACCCTGCAGCTTGCGAAGACCTACGCGCTGGAGGGAGCCGAGCAGCGCAGCGTGCGACAGGCCATCCAGAGTCTGGCCATGGAAACGGACACCTGGTTCAGCCGCGAACAACGCTGGGTGGAGCTGCTTGGATTCTACGAGTACCTCGCCACGCTGGGCATCAGTGTGAAGGAGTTTCGCCTGCGACAGGCCCAGCTGCATGGCGCACTGGGTGAGGAGGCCCTGGCCTCGCGCATCCTGCGACAGCTACAGGCCGACGATCCGGGTACGGATCCACAGTGGAGTGCGGCGCTGCAGGAGCTCATGCCCCAGGATCCGGCGCCCGAGGCCCTACCGGCCGCGGCACCTGCCAGTGCATTGCCGCTGGAACGCTTACGCGACCATTACCTGGTCGATGTGGAAATCAATGACAGCAACACGCTGACTCTGGTCATCGACACCGGGGCATCTATCACCACGCTGAGCAGTGACAGCTTCAGGAAACTGCCCCGCTATGACTTCGAACTGCTCGGCTCTCGAATGTTCAATACGGCAAACGGCCTGACCCGCGGCGACGTGTACCGGGCCAGCTCCTTTCGCATCGGTACGCATCGCCTCGAGGGGCTCACCGTCGCGGTTTTGCCCTACAGAACGGATGCGCGCAACGACGGCCTGCTGGGAATGAATGTACTGCGCAATTTCCGCTTCGAGATTGATCAGGATCGATCCGCGCTGTTGCTGGAGCGACGGTGAGTCTTGGATGTAGGGATGACGGCAGGTGCCGCAAAATGGATAGCGCGGTCAACTCTGTCGGGAGCGTTGACGACTTTGATCACGTCGGCGGCGGGCTCAAGGGCTGCGGACTTAAACGCCCGGCAGGAGCGGTCTTTTTCGGGGAGTAGGCCGGCTCGCGGCAAAGCGCGAGAGAACCCGGGCGGGCGGCCTCGTTTTTTGCTGGTTTTTACAGGCAACGGGAGCCGTGTACAGTTACTTGCACCTCTGAGTATGCGTTGGGGCGTCGATTATGGAGAAAGCGCCGATAGATCAAGTGCCCGCGGAAGAATCGCGGGCCGAGCAGTCGCCTTACCTGATGAGACGGCAGCACGGTTCCGTGTTGTGGTTAACGCTCAACAGACCGGAACAACGTAACCCGCTTTCCGGGAGAATGATCTCGGAGATCATCGCCGCGATCGACGCGGCCAATAGTGAACCTTCGGTGCGAGTACTCGTGCTGCGAGCCCGCGGCCCAGTGTTCAGCGCCGGTCACGATCTGAGGGAGATGAGCCTGCGCGACGGTGAGTCGCGCGACGAGGGCGAGGCCCGGATCCGCGCGATCCTGCAAAGCTGCACCCGGATGATGATGGGCATCGTGCATTCTCCCAAGGCCGTTATCGCCAGCGTGGAGGCGACAGCGACCGCCGCGGGATGTCAGCTGGTGTCGGCCTGTGATCTGGCCGTTGCCAGTGAAGCGGCGCGTTTCTGCACGCCCGGCGTCAACATCGGTGGGTTCTGTACGACCCCCCTGGTTGGGGTGGGGCGGAACATGCACCGCAAACACGCCATGGAGCTGGCGCTCACCGGCGACATGTTCACTGCCGAGGACGCCTATCGTTTTGGTCTGGTGAATCGTGTGGTTCCCCACGATCAACTCGAGGAGGCCACCGCAGCTCTCGCGGAGAAGATCGCATCGAAATCCACTCAGGGAATCCGGGCCGGCAAGGAGGCCTTCTATCGCCAGATCGATATGCCCCTGGAAGACGCCTTCCGGTACGCCAACGAAGAGATGCTGAAGGCGATGACGTCCCAGGATTCGCTGGAAGGCGTCAACGCTTTCTTTGAGAAGCGCACGCCGCACTGGAGTGACACCTAAGCGCCATGCCGCTCACCAGCGATCGCGATATCGCCGCGGTACTGGCCTGCACGCGATCGATTGCTCTCCTGGGTGCGAGCCCAAAACCCGGCCGCCCAAGTAACCGTGTGATGCGGTTCCTTATCGACGCGGGCTTCGAGGTTTACCCCGTCAATCCAGGTCTGGCCGGCCAGACGTTGCACGGTCGCAGGGTCAGTTCGGCTCTGGCCGATCTGCCGGTCGAGGTGGATATGGTGGATGTCTTCCGGCAGCCGCGCTTCCTGCCGGACATCGTTCAGCAGGCCGTCGAACTCGGTATTGGCACTTTGTGGACCCAGCTTGGGGTGGTGAACACTGGGGCCGTGACCGAAGCCGAGGAACACGGACTGAAGGTAGTAATGGACCGTTGCCCGGCGATCGAGGTGCCCCGGTTGCGGAGGATGGGGCTTCTCTGAGGTTGCAGGGGACCGCATAGCGTTCACGGAGGATGTCGGTACCGACGCGGTATTCAGCCCGTGCATGGATACCTCCCATGTTTTTAGAAGGTCGTGCGTTTCGAAAGCCAGTGGTCTCAGGCCCGGATGTCGACTCCTTGGTTTGCAGCGCCTTCGGGCGGCTGATTTCGCCGCAGGAGCTTGGATGCTATCGCGGCGGCGCTTTCCGAACGATTTCGCTGACCGAACCACGGTGCTGAGGAGAGACTCCTGCGTGCCATGGATGTTTCATGGACCCGGAGATCCCGAAGCTGACTGGACTGCACGCGTCGCCGGATTTTTACTCGTAGATGATGTTCAGCGGCCGTTCTGATTCCACCACCGCCTTTTCACAGCCTGAAAATCTCTGAGACCGTAGCCATAGACTGGATTCGATTGACTAGATCGGTTGAATGCTGGAATCGATACAAGTATCGTAAAACGATTACTAAATCGATATATGAACTATGACTGCTGTTACGGTTTCGCCAAAGTTTCAGGTGGTTATCCCCAAGGAGATCAGGGAGTCCATGGGTATTGTTTCGGGGCAGAAGGTCCAGATCATGGCCTATCAAAACCGAATAGAGCTGATCCCGCTCAAGCCCATGAAAGAACTGCGCGGCGCACTCAAGGGTATCGATACGGCTGTTGATCGGGACGCCGACCGCGTGTGAACGTTGTCGATTCTTCGGCCTGGCTGTCTTATCTGGCGGGCGACAGAAATGCGGGCAAGTTTGCGAAGGCGATCGAGGACCTGGATCGTCTTCTGGTGCCCAGCATCACGCTTACCGAAGTGTTCAAGATCGTCTTCCGGCAGAGCGGGGAAGAAATGGCGCTTGCGGTCGTTGCTCACATGGAGCAGGGCAGGGTGATACCGCTGGATGCACAGCTAGCCGTAGATGCCGCGTCCTGCGGGCTGGCCTACAAGCTCCCGCTCGCCGACAGCATTGTGTATGCCACGGCGCGCAAATTTGACGCCACCATTTGGACCCAGGATATCGATTTCAAGCCGCTTCGCGGTGTCCGGTATATCGCCAAAGCGTGAGACAGAGTCCGAAGATAAAGCGGCGTATCAAAGTACGGACTTGTAAGCGGCTCTGCCCTACTCTTCGGAACGAATTTTGACCTGGACTAACGGTGCCAGCTGATCCAGTTCCTCGGCGCATTTCCAGAGTCGCCGGAGTTAGAACAGGAAGCGGGCCTAGTCTGAAACCGGATGCTATTCCCGTGCAAATCCACAGCCATCCGTTCCGGCCTCAGCATCACGAAATGTAGCTTCAGGTGTCTTGTCGATGCCGCTTATCCTGCGGCGGCAGAGGGCGGGTAGCGACAAACGTCGCTGACGTGCTCAGCACCAACGCCTGAATGACCAGCACCATCCCTGGTGCTCCGGCCACCACAGACAGAGCAAAAATCGCCACCATCGATAGCAGGCTCACAACCTTTACGCGGCGGCTGATAGCACGATGGGCCCGCCAGTCAGCGATCATGGGACCGAAGAGCCTGTGGCGCATAAGCCAGTCGTGGCAGCGCTGTGAGGACTGGGCGAAGGCGTAGGCCGCCACCAGCAAAAAGGGCGTCGTGGGTAACAGAGGCAGGGCCACGCCCAGCACTGCCAGCACCATGGCCGCCGCGCCGATGGTAAACCAGAAGACCCGTCGATGGATCATGACCGGGCCCTGCGCCAGTGCCAGTAAGGGCGCTGGCTATTTGCCCCAGGCAGCGTCGAAAATGCATGCGTAAGTGCACGCGACAGTGACGAGAGCGCCGGTGCAGCTGCGGCAGTCGTTGTTTCCATGCTGGTGTTTTTCATCGTCACCACTTATTGGTTACGCTCGCATCAGTTACCGAGGAGGGTACCGCGATGAATCTGGGAAATTTGAATTGGCTGGCGCTTGTGGCAGCCGCGGTTTCGGCGTTTGCGCTCGGAGCATTGTGGTATGGCCCCCTCTTCGGACGCGCCTGGCAGGCTCTGTCGGGCTTGACGGACGACGATATCAAGAGCGGCCATCCAGCGAGGACCTACGGCACGGCGTTTGTGCTGAATCTGTTTTCGGCATTTGGCATGAGTATGGTCATGCAGCTGCACCCCGCCCCGGACCTGGCATCCGGGCTGAATGTCGGGTTGTTGATCGGTCTTGCCTTTGTCGCGACCACCTTCGGCATCAACTACGCCTTCGCGATGCGCCCGCTACGCCTGTACTTCATTGATGCGGGTTATATGGTGGCGCTCCTTGCGATTATGGGCGCCATCATTGGAGCTTGGCGGTGAGCGTTTTCGCGCAGGTGTTTCGCGAACGTAGGTGTTATTCAATTACCCGGAATCGATTGGTCGCAAAGAGCCACTTTGCCGACTTGCATCGGGATTTGACCCGCTACTTGCACGGAATGATGACCCGGTCTGCCAGAGCTTACTCATTGCAGATGGGCGTAAATCTCGGCGCCGCCGGGGTTAGATCCACGGGCAAAAAATGCGTAGAGATGGATTGGCAATATATGCGAAGCAACGCCTGCGGGAGCCCGCCAAGCCGATGACGGACGGGTAACGGTCAGCGCTGTGCATCGCGAAGAAGGGCAGGCCTGACTTCCACGCTCCGTGCTTCGTCGGTGAGCCACAGCTCCCCGCCGGAGATCGTGCACTGCAGGTTCATGTTCGCGGATGTTAGAGCGGCCAGTGCATCGCGGTCTGCGTCGCTGATCTTGAAGATGGCGAGATTACGAAAGCGCTCCAGTGCGACAGCGTGCTTTTCCCACCAAACATTCACGGAACGTTCGCCGTAGGCGTAGAGCACTACCCTGCGCGCTCGACCGCAGGCCTTGCGCAGGCGGTCCGGGTCCGGTGTTCCGAGATCCACCCACAGTTCGATCTCGTCCGTGAGATCCTTCAGCCAGAGATCGGGTTCATCGTCCGTACTGATTCCGCGGCCGAACTCCAGTCTTTCGTTCGCATGCAGGGCGAAGGCAACAATGCGCAGCATCATTCGCGCTTCTGTCTCCGACGGGTGCCGGGCGACGGCGAGGTTGAAGTCCCCGTACACGTCGCTATCGAGGTTGGACACGTTGAGGCGAACTTTGCTGATACTGGATTTAAGGGCCATAGCCTTTGGAATTTGGGGTTTCAGTGGCGACTTGCATCGAATGCTGAACTGATTGCTGGCTGCGAGCCTGACTGCTGACCATTCATCCCTTGATGGGAATCGCTCCTTCGACCGGCGCGGGCGCGCCGTAAAACGATAGATCGAGTTGCCCCGTAAGCAGGTCGTCTATTGAGCTGTTCCCGGATCCCAATGCCCAAAGCAGGAGCTCGGCCCCGAGGATCGACGGCTCGCACACCACACCGTCTGAGGGGCATGCATCAAACACCTGTTTGATCGACTCCCGGTCTCCCAAGTACCACGTGGGGCCGATCAGCCCGTCGTTCGCCAATCCAAACCAGATGTGGCTCACCAGCTGAGGACTCTGTCTTTCTGCGTTGGTGAGTTCCATTGCGTCCGCCCAGCCAGCATACGGGATGAAAAGCTGCATGGCCTCCCGGTGGGCAGGATCCCCGATCGACATCGACTTGTTTTGAAAGACGGATGCAACGGCTGCATAAGTGATGAAGTGAGATCTGAGTTGGAACGAAGACATGCTATCGACCATCCTCGCGATCCTGGCGCCACGGTCGTCACGGCCGCTCTCTGTGCGGGAGGAGGCCAGGACGCCGCCTAAGTACTCAATGGCGAGGAGGTTATCCGCGTAAGAGCCGTCATTGATGATGGTCTTGAGTACTTTTGGTGGTACCTGGCCAGGTTGGTCAAGTTTGCTGCCCAGCTTCGACTCCGCCCGCGCGAAGATTCGCCCCACGTTGTCAATGCGGCGCTGCGTATAGGCCTCTAGCTCTTCGCCAAGATATTCAGCCGTCGGGCCCAGTAGCCTGGCTACTCCGTCATCTTGCAGCCGTGCTGTGATAGCGCCAAGACCCGGGGTCGTTGGTTCAGGCATTGTGAGTCTCCGTGGAATTTATGGTGTGAAGGGGATGAAGAGCGACACCAAGTTTACAAAGAACGTTGACTTGCATAACCCGGCGCTTCCACAGCTGGCACAAAAAGCTATCCGCGGGCTGCACAGAGCTCCCGCAAAGCGTGTCGGTACGATTCAGCCACCGGACTTTTCCAGCGCCCGCACGAGGGCCGGCTGCGCCATATTGCGATCGACATACGCTTTGAGCGATGGATAGTTTTCCAACTGCTCCAGGCGCTCCGCCATCTGACAGATATAGGTCAGACCGAAATCGGGCAGGGACAAGCTCTCTCCCAAAATATAGGACTTATCGCCCAGGCTGTCGGTGATGTAGTCGAGCTGGAGCTTAACCTCCGCTGCTGCGAACATACTGAACAGCGGCGGCTTCGGTTCCTGCTCGCGGCTCAGCAGGAGTGTGATCAACAACGGGGCAAAGGCCGAAGCCTCGCTATAATGGAACCACTGATACCAGGTGGCGCGCGCCTTCTTGTCGCTCGGCGGACTAAAGCGCCCCGCGCTGTCGTAGTTTTCCACCAGGTGCATAGCGATAGCACCGGATTCGGCAATAACCTGCCCGTCGTCCACAATCACCGGTGACTTACCCAGCGGATGTACGTCCTTCAGCTCTGGTGGCGCCCGACCCATTTCGTTGCGTTCATAGATTGTGAGTTCGTAGTCGACACCGAGCTCTTCAATCAGCCACAGCGTAAATAGCGGTCGCCCGATACGCAGATGGTGGACAGTGATCATGGCGGCTCCCCGGCTTTTTGAAAGAAGTGCTAAGCCTACCGCCAATCCCTGGTCGATTGGTCAGAGCTTTTGTAAGTCGCTGAATGTTCTGAGCTTTCGGACACATAGGTACCGTTTATTCCGGGCACATAGGTTACACATTTCGGCATTTGGAGGGCTCGACCGATGCCTTGGAAAGAGTGTAATCACGTGGACGAGAGGCTTCGTTTCATTGCCCGCATCCTCCGATACATATCGCCGCGTCGCGGTCCAAAGATTGCGCTACTCTGGGCGTGTGGACGCTGATCCCGAACTTGAATTCTCGCCTCTGTGTGGTCCCCTTAGCAGCGGCGGCCAGACCCTGGATATACAGGTCTATCGCGTTGAAGGCGAAGACCTCTGGTTGCTCGAAATCGAGGGTCAGCACGGCAACTCCACCGTGTGGGATGATCGATTCGGCACCGACAGCGAGGCACTGACCGAGGCCAAGAAAGCCATCTTGGAGGACACTGCCGGCGCATTCGTTGGGCCAGAAGACGGCAAAGGTGATGGGGAGTGGCGGTAGCGGCGGGCGTGTTCGGAAAGTGTCACCCATGCGCCCGGAATCGATTGGTCGGGCGAGCTATAAGTTGCTGAAAAATATCGAAATATGGTGGGCCCAGTAGGACTTGAACCTACGACCAATCGATTATGAGGGCGGCGGAGAGTAGTCGCTGCCACTCGGTAAGGCGATGAAATCCATGCGTTTTCCTGGCTGGTGCCTTGCCAAGCGGCTCCGATACCGAACACGTCCCTAAGCAGATCTGCAGGGACGTTGGGGAGCAGGACGGCTAATCCAAGAAGCGTGAGCGCTTGCCCGTACCGAAAAACCGAAACGTTCCCGAAATCTCTACCGTCGTTGAGACTGTGTGAGTGCCCTAGAATGACCGAGCGGGACAAGCCTTCTCCTTAAGGTAGTCGACTTACACAAAGACTCTGGTTCTATTCCATCACCACATTGTCGAAGTAGACAACGGTCCCGCCGCCGGTGCCGGATCCTCCCCCAGCTTGAAGATTGTTCTGAGCGCGGAGCATGAAAACATCCCCGTTACCCTTCAAACCTTCTCCCAGAGGGAATCCCTGGCCAACGAGTTCTCCGTTAACAAAAACGCTGTAAGTCGATTTATTGCGGTCAAGGACCATTCCGATCCTGACCCAAACGTTCGCTTGATAACGCGCTAAGTCGATGATGCCGCCAGCACCTATGGTCCCGCCGGGGTAAAGGGTTATGACGCCCGCCCCAACGTCATCGAAAGCGATAGTTAATGAAGCGTTTCTGCTGTCCTCTCTTGTTGTCAAGACGTCGGCTTCTAGCCGAATAGTATCTGCTTTCGATTCGATTGCTCTAACAGCGTCAACGCCCAGGCCGGCAGAACTCTCCAGTCGAAGCGACTTCGCTCCGGAGCTTGACTGCTCGCTGCTGACATATTGCTTATTAGTTCCAGCGCCACTTAACCCCGGCTTAACGAACCAATTCGATGAGGGAAAACTCGATGTTGCATAGCCTTCGAAGCCGTCGAATATTGCCTTCGTTTCCACTATCGAAAAATCGTCCATCCGTTGGAACGTAAGTGGGTTGCTGCTACGAACGTCTGGTTTGCCAGCTTCATAGTAAATGAACTGACCGGAGCTGCTTACGGACCGGGGAGGAAAAGAAAAGGTGAAAAGATCAGAAGGCTGTCTGACCGTGCCGTATACACTACCGTCCTGACCAAAGGTGAATTCTGTCGAAAGCTCGGGACCGAACTGGAACGTAGATAGGATGCTATCAATGATGACTCCACCATCACGCAGTTGCACTTGGGAGTTGTTATAGCCATCGCCTGTACGAATGAAGAACACCTCATAACCACTCAGGATTGTGCCATTACCCCTAACGCCCAATCCTGTTGTATAACGATTTGGTGTGTTACCGAAGCCATTCGTTTCCTTGATAGTAGCCGAAACACGCACATCCCCATCAAAGTTTATATTGCGATAGATTCCCGAGTAGCTCTTCTGATTTCTTGTTTCGGTTACCGTGACTTCGCCATTGCGGAGCTCAACATCGCCTCCATCTGTGAGTCGAGTCCACCCGTTTCCAACGTTCGAAGATTCTGGTCTGTTGAAGTTGTCGCTGAATGGTAAGTTCCTGATGGGGATTGGTTTTTTTGCGTCAAGTGCCGCTTTCAGGAGAGCCGTGCTAAGCCCGGGTAGTTCTTGATCCCCTGTTTCTTGATTCTCTGTGAAAACAGCTTTTACTGTACGTGCCGATGTCATCGATACGGAGCATTCCTCACTTCCGCTGCAGGCACCTTCCCAGCGATTGAATTTCCAGCCCGGCGATGCAGAGTGCGATAGCAGAACGAATGCACCATCGGCAAATGAATTGGAGCAAGTGCTACCACAGTTTATTCCTGCAGGACTGCTATTAACTGCTCCTTGGCCTTCTTTGGACACTGAGAGCAAGAAGGTGCTAGCGGATCCGGTTACTTCTATGGGAACCCCTTCAGAGCACTGATTAGATGTATTCGTTTCATCGTTCACGCTTGAAACGCACGCGCCAATCCAGAAGCTGCCTGGCTCGGATAGTGATAGACCTTTAACTTTAACTGATATCGTAGTCCTAGTTAGTGGGTCGACGTTAGTGGTCCATATCACCAAGTCTGACGTCGAAATAAGACTGTCATCAGATTGATAAAAGCTGAGCGTCGTGGGGTCCGAGACACCCCGTCCACGGTTCCTGACTGTTGCGTCGATAAAGAATACCTCTCCGACAGCAGGCGATGAATTGCTAACACCGGGGTTCTCGACAACCAGATCGGGAGCGGTAGGTTCAGCGCTGACGGTGATTTGTACTCCTGCAGAGCATTGATTGTTAGTGACGGTCTCATCAGTAACCGAGTCAACACAGGCACCGATCCAGTAGGTGCCTGGATCAGGAGCGCTTTGCCTGTCACTCTCAGCCGACGTGCCGCCCGGCGCTAAGCTGCTGACGAAGTCGGTGGTCAATGCTGTATCCGACGTTGTTATCGTGGCATCGCTGGATAGGTAGTATCTCAGCGTCGTGCTTCCAGCTTGGGCGTCCCCTTGGTTCCTAACAGTGGCACTCGCGGTGAAGGAGTCGCCTTCTGTTAGTGATGATTCACTGACGGACATATCTTCCACGATGAGGTCGGGCGCTCCGCCGCCCCCGCCGCCGTCACTCCCCACGACGATCTGCACGCCGGATGAGCACTGGTTGCTTGTGTTGGTCTCACTGCTGACCGCATCAGCACAGGCTCCGATCCAATAAGTGCCCGGCGTGGGGGCGGTTTGCGCATCGCTCTCGGGTGACGTGCCGCCCGGCGCTAAGCTGCGGACGGGGTCTGTGGTCAACGCTATGTCCGACGTAGTTATCGTTGCATTGCTAGAGAGGTAATATCTCAGCGTCGTGCTTTCAGCTTGGGCGTCTCCCTGGTTCCTGACGGTTGCACTCGCGGTAAAGGTTTCGCCTTCGGTCAACGATGCATCGCTGACCGCAGGGTTATCCACTACGAGGTCGGGTCCGCCGCCTCCACCTCCGCCTCCGACGACGATTTGCACGCCGTCAGAGCACTGGTTGCCCGTATCTGATTCTCCGCCTACCGCATCCACGCAGGCCCCAACCCAATATGTCCCGTCACTAGGGGCAGTCTGCGCGTCTGACTCGGTTTTGGAATCGCCACCTGGCAAGTCTGGCACTGCATCTACCGACAGCTGCGTGTCTGAAGGAGATATCGTTGCGTTCGTCGATAGGTAGTATCTAAGTGTTGTCGTTGTAGATTGGGCCGAACCAATATTTCGCACGGTGGCAGAAAGCGAGAAAGTCTCTCCAGGCTCCAATGAATCACTGCTAACCGACGCCGACTCAACAATGAGGTCCGGTAAGTCGCCGCCGCAGTCTAAGGAAGCTGTCTGCGTCGACGACAGTTCTAGCGATTTTTCTTGCGCAGAGTTTCCTTGAATGGCCGCCACCCCTAGACATTGCCCTATGGCAATGTCGCCGCAGACCCACCCTTCTGTTTCCGCAAACCCACCAGGCAACCCGATCTTGTACCAGGAATTGCTGCACCCCGTTCCGCTGGCTACCTCACCAATAACCGGGTACATCTGATCATCCCACACCCAGGCTATGCGGCCGCTTCCTGTGGATGCTGACTTCCGAACGTTAACCCCAACTGGGCCGCGCACCTCATCAACAATCTTTATGACCCCGCCTGAGCCGACAGTTGTACCCCGAACCCAGCCAGTCGCCGGGCCATACTGATTACTCGATGCAACTGTTGGAAGATAGACCTGATACCAGCCGTTATACTCACCAAATGAAACAAATCGCGTGCCGGCCGCGACATCGCCAAAGCTGTCATAAATCGTACTGGGGCCTACACGAAAACGCGTATCTGTTGCTACGATAATTTTCGGGCCAGTGTGATTGATGGCGAGGATGAGATACGGATTGGGGTTAATGTATCCGCTCAAGTTTTGAGGGTTCAAATCTCCTCCGCCCCATTTGGTGGCCGTGGGTGGTGTCGGCGGTGTGCCCCCCCCGTTTCCGTTTCCTGTGTTACCGATTACACCCCAAGGCTTGAGCTCAAAGTGCAAGTGTTCGCCGCGAGGTCCCGCGCACCTGGCAAGTCCGCTGTTTCCAACAGTGCCGATTTGTTCGCCTGCACTGACCGGGGTGCCGTCAGGAAGTGATATCGGAATTTGAACCCCGTCGGCATACTTTCCCAGAGTCGTCAGGTGTGCGTAGAGTGAATACAGGCCGTTGTCGTGCTCAATGATGACCACGTTTCCCATGCAGTGGTTATCTGCTGTAGGGTTGACGCGCCCCATTGGATAGAACGACGCCTTGCCATCCGCTACCGCGTACACAGGGCAGTTATTGTGGTCGCCGTTATCACAGAGATTATCTGTCCCGTCCTGATAGACTAGGTCGATTCCTGAGTGGTACGGCCAAGGGCCAAGATCGTTGTAATCGGCGCCGTCTGTGGTGCGCACGGGCTTCGATAAGTCCAGTGGATAGCGGAATGTCTGTGCCTGTACGGCAGAATGGGTCAGAAACCACAGAGTGAATAGGGTCGAGAAAAGAACCAGTCTTCGCTGGTAGACCTGCTTCATTGCTGAGACTAGACCCCCGTACCGATCTCAGATGGCGAGCTTGATGGCTATGTACATACCGCCGATGAGAAGTTCTTGTTGTTGATGCGATAAGAAGCGATCTACAGCATTCATGCAGCATCACTTTGAATGAGTTTTCTCACAAAGGGTGCTCGCCTAAAAAGTGTGGGTTATTTATTGCATACTCTCTTACGTGGTCTGATTAGAAGCATGAATCGCGCCGTTTTTCGTAGTACTGTGCCAGATCAGTGAACTGTAGAGGTCTCACCTGTGTCGGATACAAAAACGACGCGTTGGATGTAAAGAACTCTGACATAAACGTACAAACCTTTGAACTGGAAGCTAGACTAGCCTTTGTCCTTTATGCGTTAAAAAGCTGTGTAAACATCCGCAGACTAGAGGCCAGCCGCGAGAGGAATCTCTGCGAAAGGTAAGCTTAAAAAAAGTAGGGGAATGCTCGAACTGACGAAGCTTTCCCGAAACCTGTGGCAATACTTCCGAGGCGAGGACAGTACATCATCACCGCGCTCTACCAAGCCAAGCAGCGTCTCAATGAGCTGTTATTGCTCAAGAATCTGAGGAAGAAGACCGCTCAGAAGAAACTGCTTGAGCTGCTGGAGCTGATCGAGCAGTTGCGTCATAGCCCGCTCAGAAGGCTGGCAAAGGCCATCACATCCCGGCTGGAACCCATCGTCATGATGTGGCGATTCAGTAAGAGCAACGGGCCCACGGAGGGGTTCCACAACAAGATGGAGATGATGACCCGTAGAGCCTACGGGTTCAGGAACTTTGAGAACTATCGATTGAGAGTCATGACCCACTGTGGGTGGGATGGCATCATCAACAGGGTCTAGTGAGAAACGGTGCATCCCCCGTGTATGGACTCCTCCTCGTTTGCAAGGGGTTTGATCTCGGGCAGGTAGGATCGATTGCTCACGTGTATCCGGCCTCATGATCGTGCACTAGCACAGGGCCTTGATGGGCTATTCGCGCGCGGATTCCCTATCGTTAACTCGGGCTTTACGCCCATCGGGGGAGTCGGGTTTTACCCGCGCCGGTTCGACCTGTTTGCCGTCAGTCAGACTCCTTTGCAATCGTTGGTAGGTTGGGTCTTCCGTTTTACCGCTTTTGTTCGTTCATGACGCTGCGCCTAGCCAAGTCGGATCGTAGTCTCGATCGTTGTGCACCAGAGCCCACGCCATACGAGCGGTCTTGTTCGCCAGAGCAACGATGACGACATTGGCATGTCGCCGCTCCAGTAACGCATTGATCCATCGACTCAACGGATCGGTCTTACCTTTGGCGGCATAAACCGCCGACCGCGCTCCATGAATCAGTACGGTCCGCAGGTACGCATCGCCCCGTTTGCTGATCCCAAGGATACGATCCTTGCCGCCTGTACCGTGGTGCTTAGGGGTCAGACCAAGGGTGACTGCGAAGTCGCGCCCCTTGGTAAACCCTTCACCGGCACCGAGCGCGGCTGAAAGTGCCGTCGCGATGATCGGACCGACACCCTGAAGCGTCATCAGTCGCCTTGCCGTGGGCAACTCCCTGGCAAGTATCGCTATCTCATCGTTGTACTCTTCTACTCTCGCATCGAGATAGCGAAGATCTTCAGCGAGACGTGCCAGAAGCCGACGAAAGCGATCACTCAGATCGTTATCCGCTTCTTCCAACCAACAGGGAATCGCCGTACGCAGAGCGTGAATACTCTTCGGAGCGACTAGGCCATACTCACCAACCAGGCCGCGTATCTGATTGGCTTTTGACGTTCGCTGCTTCACCACTTCAGAGCGAACACGATGAATCGCCTGGATGTCCTGCTGCTCTGTGGTCTTCAATGCGACAAAACGCATTGAGGGCCGGCTCATCGCCTCGCAAATCGCCGCCGCATCGTTGCGATCACTTTTATTGCTTTTGACATAGGGTTTTACGAACTGTGGAGCCATCAGCTTCACCCGATATCCGCGGGCGGTAAGTTCGCGACCCCAGTGATGGGCGCCGGAGCAGGTGAGGTCGGTCGGAATTCGTGGAGTCCATCGGATCGTTTATCTTTACGATCTGGAGGACAACGATGGAAAGAATACCGAGGGCATCCTACACGCCGGAGTTTCGGGCTGAGGCCGTGAAGCTGGTGGAGTCGACGGGCAT
>JBCDIW010000005.1:0-250166 GCA_038748515.1 Pseudomonadota bacterium | reverse complement strand
ATGCCCGTCGACTCCACCAGCTTCACGGCCTCAGCCCGAAACTCCGGCGTGTAGGATGCCCTCGGTATTCTTTCCATCGTTGTCCTCCAGATCGTAAAGATAAACGATCCGATGGACTCCACGAATTCCGACCGACCTCACAACTGACTGTTGTATGTGCGTCTGCCGGTATAGCTGGGATTGAGTGCAATGTGCTATGGGTCTGTGGCTGGACGATCCACCGCGAGCCCAGAGCCCTTTTAAGATATTCCGGATCGTTTGACCGTGTTTTGGCGGCCTTCAGGCAGGCTTGCCTACCAGCGCCCAGAGAACGCTACCTCGAAGGTAACGTCGTCCAGATGGGTCTCCAGGGCGTCGAGGTGACGGGTGGCGGTTTCACGCCAGATCTGGTTGCGGCCGCCGCCGGAGCCGCGCCGCTTGAGTTCCTGAAGGGTCGGTATCGTGAGATGCCAACGCGAGCTGACGCCGGTGTTCTGGAACCGATTGAGCGAACCCTCGGGGCGATCAAAAGTGGCCGTGTCGACCTCAGCCGCACCCAGGACGATGCTCTGCAGCGGATAGCGGTTCTCGCGGACTTGCGCCCCCCGGTTTCGGTTGCGTTCGTGCGTGAGATAGCGGGTGTTGCTGATCTGGGTTAGCCGCGCATGCGGGCTGAGGCCGGCCTTTGCGAGACCCGGGAAACAAATGCGGAGCGCCTGGATCCGCCGGTCATACTGGCCGGGATAGAAGGCATCGAACATCTCATCGGTCAGCTCAAAATACACCTCGCCATTCTGCAGAAGGGCCTGACGTGCCGAGATATCGGATCCCATCGCCGGCAGTTCGTTGAGCGCGAAGCTGACGCGGGTGCTCTGGCTGGCCTGATCGAGCATCGAGCGAAAATAGGCCGCTTCAAGACGTTCCATGTCAAGGGCTAGCCGGTGCGGAGCGTTGAACCTTTCGTAGGGGCCGCCGACACTGGTCGTATTGAGGAAGCTCGCGCCGTTTGTATTGCCCGTTTCGTCGTCATAAAGGCGCGTGAGGAGGCGGCAGAAGTCCTGTGTTACCCGCCATTCGTCGGCAAACAGCTGCTCAAGATCAGAGACCATCCAGTCGTAAAATTCGATCCCGCTGAAGGCACTATCGAAAAGCCTCTCTAATTTCTTGGCGTCCTTTTTGTCACGCTTAAGGTTATGGCGGGCCTTTTTCTCGCGATCAAGATTGGCTCGCGCTTTCTCGAGCTCTGTTTTAGCGGAGCGGACTTTTGTCGACAGCTCCAAGGTCTTGCTGTTCAACTGGGTGATTTTCAGCATGTCATCGTTCAACTGGTCGTGCGAAAAGTCGACGTGGATCTCCTCCACGATCCTGCCAAGCTGGCCCATCATGGAGATCTTGTCGGAGGCCGCGAGCTCCTGTCCCCCTGATGATGTCCCGAACACGGTTGGGATCTTTGACTTGACCGCCCCTTGAATCTGGTAACTCTTGCGTAATAGACCTCCGACCGTCATGTTGAGCAACAGGAATGACCGCTGCACCGCGTTTTCCACGAACATAAAGCCGTACTGGACAAAGACGTCGCTTACGTGATTTATGAGGATCGACTGGGCACCGGCCAGGGCCGCCTCTTTCACGGCGACTTCTCGTTCTGCGCTTGTGACCGTGAAATCCTGCAATTTAACAGACCGCTTTGCTCTCTTTTTGTTCAGCGTGAGCGTCTTCTTTGCCATACGCGAGCCATCGCCTTTCTCGATGGCCGATTGGAGTCGGCTGCTCGTCGTCTTGAGGTTGGCGATGTAACCCTTGGCGGCGCGGGCGACGGTAATGAAGTCGAACACCGGATCGCGATCGTCTTCTTCTTCAAATTCGACGCTTCGCAGCGACAAGGCGGATTTCGCGGCAAGCTGCAGCTCACGCGGATCGACGGGCACGCTAAGGAGCGGGACGTTGAGCGGCTCACCATCGATGTCGCGCCAATTGCGCAGGTTGGAGAGTCGTTCCTCAATTACGTCATAGAGGTCACGCATCTCCTTGTTGTAGGGAGGTAAGAAGCCTGAGAAACAGTCATCCGAGGCATCTGCCAGGGTAGGGTCTGACCAGGCAGTTGCGGTCGCGATCTCGAGCGTATCGGACAGCTTATCGCTGAAGAGCTGACTTGCGGTCACGTAGATCGACTTGGCCCGCTGGAGCGCCTCCTGGCTCGGATCCCTGTAGATCGCGTCGCCCGCAGCAATAAGCGTTTCGAGGTAATGCCGGAGCGTCGCCTGCTTGTAATAAAAAGGATAGTCCTGCGCGATCCGGTCGGGGTCGATGATGACCTCGCCGTTATCGAAAGTCAGTTCCGCGCCTTCGGACTCGACACCGGCGAGCGGCTGGAGGCGCCAGTGGATGTCGGCCTTGGGGTTGAAGATCTTGTCGAGCCAGCGTAGCGCCTCGTCAAAGCGATCAGCTTTGGCATAGCCGGCGGCGATGGCTGATGGAATGTGGTAAAAGATCTCCCAGCCGTAGCCGCCAAAGGGACCGTCGAAGTCGAAGATTTCACCCGGCGTTCGGATTGGATTGAGTTTCGTACAGTCGGTGGGGTAGAGCTTCTCCAGCGTTTCGGCGAAGGCCGCGATGAACGGGCCCGGCGTTTCGGGCAAGACCTGATTGTCACGGGTGAAGAGCCCCTCGCATCCGCCGGGCCGCGGCATGGATCGGGAAAGTTCGGTGAGCGCGGATGAGGAGTTCATCAAGAGGAACGTGTCGCTGACAGGGGACTTTTGATCCGCGGTCAGGTGGAGGAAAGTCTTGTTCCCGTGATCGCTGGCGTGGCTCCAGCCGCTGTTGAACTTGGTGTCCTCGAAGCTGAGTTTGAAGCTGCCGATATCAAACTCCAGCGTTTTCTCGTAGATCTCAGCGTTTATCTCGTGGTAACTCGTGACGAAGTCGCCCATGTAAGTCGGGGACACGGGGTCGACGTAATAGTGTTCCGTACTCACTATCATCCTGGGTGCGACGCGCCGGATCTTCATCTTGATCGTGATGTTGGTTTCGTTCTTTCCGTCGAAAGCCAGATCCAGAGGCAAAGGCAAGAGGCAACTTACCTTCTCGGATGCCACATGCGTTATGGGTGCGCTGGGGAACTTGTACGTTTCAAAACCCCAAGTAGCATTAAACGGTGCCGATACAAACTCCAACTCTGATTCGGGCATCGTGACGGTGCGCGTGTCCTCGCCCGGAGCATCTACTGTAACGGTCGCTTGCAAAAACAGGCGTGTGCCACTCTCTTCCTTTACACCCGAGGCGACTCCTATGGGGTATGGGTATCCGCTTTTTTTAAAGCGGTAAACCGTGGGTCCGAAATCGATGGTGATGTCGAGTGTGCCGAGTTTGTCGGAGCCCGCTTCGGCCATGCGGAAGTGGGTTGAGGATGTAAACGTGTCGGCCTTGAATTCGTTGAAGATGTGTAAGTAGTCGTCTTTGTTACTGCCGCGGCCTGTCTCCTCATACTTGAAGTTGAGTTTCCGGTTTAGTGCAAAGGTGGCCTCCAGGAATTCCCTGTCAGGGGTTGCCGCGAAGGGGTTGTGGGGGCGGGGATAGACGCTGTCATAGCCGTGTGGCGCGGACTCGTCGAAGCTGGTAATCACCGACTCATCGAGAATGTGTAGAGCGTCCGCCCAGTCGTCGGTCAGGCGCAATTGCAGGGATGTCTCGTGCCGGATGCCGGCGTTATCGCGAAGCGCGACACCGAAGGTGACCACGATGGCCGTGACAACCTCTTCCCCGGGATTGATGTTGGTCTGTCTCTCGCCGAACGCAAAGGCATCGGAGATGCGGGCCGGATGATAGGTGCCATCCAGTTGTGGCCGTGCTCCGGTCCAGGCATAAGCATCATCGATCCCGACCGTCTGGCCTGCGGCGTCCAGGGTGCCGGACGTGAAGAGCTTGGGGGCATGCATCGGTCCGGTGAGCGCACTGGTATCGCAGCGCATGTAGCGGGGATGGATGCGCCAGGTGGTGGCGTCGGCCTCAGGCCCCTGAAATTCAAGCTTCTCGATCTCGAGCCAGATAAAGAAGTAGCGGTTGCGGAAGTAGCAGACCGACACGTCAGAGAAGAGCTCGTAGGTTGAGGGGATGACGACCTCCTGCCAGAAGGTCCAGTCTATTGCCTTGAGGTATTGTGTCGGGTCGTCGAGCTCTGCGATCAACGCGTAGTCCGCGTCGAACTTGCGATAGAAGAAGCGGCCCGGTTCCCACTGGGCGCTGGCAAGCAGGTGGTAGGTCGTCTCCCCTTCGCTCTTACGCTCGACAAACATGCTGCAGAGCTTGAGATCGCAGCGGCTGGCGAGGCCGGCCATGTAGGTGTTGACCGCAGCTTCAACCGCGTCCGTGTCAATGCTCTTGCTGGAGACGGCCTGAAGAAGTTCATCGAATTCGGGTGACGTGATGTAGCGCAACTCTGGCTCGATGTAGTTCTGTGGATAGCGGGCGAGCTTCTGATTGGCCTCCCACTGGCGATAGTCCTGGTCGAGTTGCCACCGCGCCTGCAGTGCGTTGCGGTCATAGAAGTCGATCCCCGGCTCCAGCCCGCTGAGCGCGCGGCTGATGTAGAGCTGGAGGGAACTTGTCGCCTCGATGATCGGGCTGGTGGGGACCGCGCTCGTGACATCCACATCAAGGAGGAGGTGACGATAGAGCCCGTCGCGGTCCTTGATAGTGCCCTCCAGGTCGGGATCGCCCGCGACCTTGTTTTTCATGTAAGCCGCAACGAGGGCGTCGCGTTTGAGTTCGGCGAAGGCGTGATGGTAGGCAGGGATTTGACTGCCATGGTTAAACCGGCCAAGGCCCGCTTCGGCTGCGTTTGCCGCGGCCTGCCAGTCAGCGTTCCCTTCCGATGTTGCGGCGATCTTGAGGGCGAGCAGGTCCTCTGCGCTGATTGCCAGATTCTCGGCAAGGCGAACGTGGCGGGCGATGGTTTCCAGCGTTTCGATATCGGTAGGGATTCGCTTGGGCTCCAGGATGTTCTCAAGATAGAGCGTCATATCCTCGGCCGTGGTGCCGAGCAGGATGGCGAGCGTATCGGTTACGGTGTTGTGCCACTCGGTCCGATCCGCGTCCTGTTGACTCTCGTTGACGAAGGCGAGGTAGCCGCGCCAGGTCGCGTCGTTGGCCGCGCCGACCTGAAGTGTCGCGAAGGCCTGCAGGTGGAAGAGCTGTTCCAGATCGAGCGGCCGCACAGTTGTGTCGAAGGTTGCGGCGAGCCAGTTCTGCCTGTGACCTACGATCCAGAGGTCGATATCACCGAAACCGAAGGCCTCGACGGCGGTGATATGGCGCTTGAGCTCTTGCAGCCAGAACAGACGCGGCTGGTCGTTATCTTCGGCTAGCAGGATGTCCAGCAGGTCGAGCGGGTTGGTCTGCGTCCAACGCGTTAGCGGTTCGGCTCCGGCAGCAGTCAGACTGCGGCTGAGCGTCGCGATGTTTGCCAGAACGGCCTGGAACTGATTGTCGTGCAGGCGGGCAAGTCGGTTGACGAGTTGTTCGTGACGCGCGGCGTTCTGGGGATGCTGTGGATCAACCGAGGCGGCCTCCAGGATACCGGTGACGGCACTTTCAATCTTGTCGACCGTTATGCCTGCCTGGAAGACGCCGGACGGATGGATGATTTCGCCGCGCGTCTGCAGTCCCGCGAGCCACGTCTCGGCCTCGATGAATACGGAATCGTGCCAGTCCTGAAATTCCAGGAAAGTTTCGGTCTGTATCCTCAGCGGTGCGCAAGCCGTTCTGAGACCTTCCAGCCATGCCAGTTCCGCGTCGCTCGCCTGAAGCGCCTCGGCTCGGGTCGGGGTGAGGATTGCGCAGAGAGTCTCTAGCGGAATTTCGGCGGTGTCCATCCAGCGGGCGAGCGCCCCGAGTTGATCGAGCGCGTCGCAGAGCGAGAGGAGCTCGTCTGGGGTATCGACCCTGGCCAGCAAAGCCTGGCTTGGGTCCGCGTCCCCGGTCAGGCAGCCAAGAAGCCGCAGGCCGCCGGTGACCGACCAGCCGAAGAGCCGGAACACAGTGCTCAGGCGGAAGAGGCCGGCGAGCCCCTTGGCATCGACGCCGGCCGAGAGGCTAAAGGTCGGCTCGAGTGCCTCAGTCAGGGCGCCAAGCTCTGCCGCGGTCAGGCCAAGCCCGCGAGAAATGATAGCGGCAAACGCCGGGTCCGTGATGGGGGTCGTGCCAGCCTCGGTCCGAGCCTGCAGGTCGGCGGCGTCCTCGCCGAAAAGCGCGCGCAGGAAGGAGACCTCGGTCTGTTCCAGGCCGGCAATCGTCTCATCGTCCTGCACGACGACCTCATCCGCGCGGCGGAACGGGGAAATCTCGCTAAAGAGGGCAGCATAGGCGTCGACCGACAAATCGAAGGCCTCGCGGTAGAGCGGGAAGGCGGCGAGAATGCGCAGGCCGGCATCGGTCACGTGGCTGTCGGTAGACGCTCCGGGGATCGCGAGGAGCCAGTTGAGATGGTGGAAGCCCAGTGCTGTCGCGTGATGGAGACGCGCGAGCAGATTGAGGCTGCGCAGGACAGGAGCCTCAAGCGCAGCCTCGTAGAGATGGATGGCCCTTTCCTCTTCGTCTGGCACGATCGTGAATGGCTCGGTGTTGCCGATGAACGATGTCGCGAAGTCCCGCGGGGCGACAGGCACACCGGTTTCCTGCGCTACGGCATAGAAGCCGAGGAGCTGGGCAACACCATCGAAGGTGAGGTCCAGACTGGACATGAGATCGCTCAGGCGGCTTGCCAGGGCCGTATCTTCGGCATCGAAGAGGCCGCCGAGGGTTGGAACGCTCTCAGCCAGTTGGCCCTGAAGGAGCGCGATCTCGCTGTGTTCGAGCCCGAGAAGGCCGGGAAGATCCCTCGCTAGCCGGGCGTCATTGCGGAACGGGAAGCTTGTCCGGTCGGTCTGCATAGCCACGTGATTGAGGGTCGAGCCACCGATCTGGGCGAGCGCGGTTCGGGTACGCTGGGCGGTTTCGTCGAAGGGGAGCGCGATTGGGGTGAAGCTTGTCGCGACATTGACTGTACCCAAGCCGCTCTGCAGGACGTTGTTTACAAGGCGTATCGTGGGGACTTCCTGCTTGAGGTTGGCCTCGGTCAGGTGAAGATCCGCAAGGTCCGGCCGGCGCTGGTCGAGCCTGTGACTCTCGATCCCGGGGGGCTTGATGCCGATCTGGGTGTTGAGGCCCGTCGCGATGCGGTAGAGATAGCAAAGGTAAGCGGCGGGTGACTGGTCGGATTGCAGGCTGTTGGGTTTGGCGTAGGATTGTCCGTCTGCCTCGGCCATGGCGCGCGACATGTCGGCCGAAAGGGTCGATGTGCTGTGGCGCAGAGCCTTGTTTATCGGGTCCTGCATCGCCTGGGTGTGGCGCATGAGGCGATAGGTGCGAACGGCCTCGCGCTGAGCGCGGCGCATGAGATCGGCGGATGCGGCAGGGGCATTGCGGCGGGCCAGCTCGGCGTTCAGGGCGGTTGGAGTGGAGAAGCTTGCCACGCGGGCCGCGGTGTCAAGGCCTAGCGTTCCTAGATCCTCCTTCAGTTCCTCGGGGCAGGTGGCGTCGGCGATTCGTTGGTAGAGCGGTTCGTTGGCCAGGTCGGCGAAAGGAATAGCGCCCGGCGTCGTCAGTCCCTGTTCACGGATGGCCTTCTTGGTCAGCATCCGCGTGGCGCGGGGCGAGGTGTCGGCGCGCAGGGCAATGTCTGTTCCAGTTGCAGCAGTCGCCATCTTGCGTTCGGTTTGGATCAGGTTCTTCATCGAAGACATCCGAAGGCCGATTACATTGCAATCTTAGATCACGTCGTAAATAAAAGATGCATTCAGAGGGCAGCTAATGACGTTGTTTCGATGAAAATGACTTATGACTTACGACGAGCGCTGCCAAGAAAAACAATACGGAAATTTTTAATCGCGCAATCGTCTTGATACCAAGAGTTTTAATGCCTTTTCGCCGTAGGTCATCACGTCCACTAGACGAGTTAACCCGCGGTATAGGTTCTCTCAAGATGTTCAAAGACCGCCCGCAGGGCCATGGCTTCCCCTCCTTCGGGATGCGCGGGTCGGTTGCGGGTGTTGAACGCCATGATGTCAAAGTGCATCCACGGTACGTCCGCGACGAAGCGTTGCAAAAAGAGAGCCGCGGTCACGGCTCCGGCATAAGGTGAGGGCGCGCAATTCATCAAATCGGCGATCTTCGAGTCGAGCATGTGGTTGTAACCCGGATGCAGTGGCATACGCCAAACGGGATCACAGGTGCGCTCCGCCGATGCCAGGACCGACGTCGCCAGTGCATCGTCATTGGAAAACATGGCCGCAATCTCGGCCCCCACCGCAGCCCGCGCGGAGCCTGTAAGCGTGGCGTAGTCGAAGATTACCTCCGGGTTATCTTCACAGGCGATGGAAAGCGCGTCGCAGAGTAGCAGCCGCCCCTCGGCGTCCGTGTTGTCAATCTCAACGGTTAAACCCTTGTGGGTATGCAGCACGTCACCGGGGCGGAAGGCGTTTCCGGCGATCGCGTTCTCCGCCGCCGGAATCAACAGCCGCAGTCGCACGGGCAACGCCTGTGCCATAACCAGATACGCCAGTCCGATCGCCGTTGCCGCACCGCCCATATCCTTCTTCATGAGCCGCATTCCGGAGGTGGGCTTGATATCGAGACCGCCACTGTCGAAGGTCACACCTTTTCCGACCAGGGTGACTTTAGGGTGGGACTCATCGCCCCAGCGGAGATCGATCAGGCGCGGAGCATCCGTCGCCGCGCGCCCGACCGCGTGGATAGCGCCACAGCGCTTAGCGAGCAGTGCATCGCCGGTGGTAACTTCAATCCCTGCGTTGAAAGCTTCTGCTATCGCTCGCACCTCGGCTTCCAGATGCGATGGCGCCATGTCCTGGGCCGGCGTGTTGATCAGATCGCGACACAGAGCCACGGCGCGAGTCGCATTGCCAAGGGCGTCTCGATCAGCGGTCGCGGGCAACAGCAGGTTCGCGGGTCCGCGCTTCGCCTTTCGGTAACGGAGAAACTGGTAGCTCCCCAACCCCCACCCGAGCAGCTGTAGATCGGAGACGTCGCCAGCAATCACGTAATCCCCCTCCGGCAGGCTCATGGGAAGGGCGCCGAGGGTGGCCAGATTGTCCTCACCGTCCCAGCCACTCACCACCCGGACAGCTTCCGCGTCTTCGATCCAGGCAAACTGCGTACTCTTTGCGCGAAACCCCTGGCGCTCAAGAGAATCGCGCTGCCCCGGCGTGAGGGTTTCCAGCAGGAGTTCAAGGCCCTCGGCTGAGACGAGTTCTATGGGGATCGGATTGTCGGACTCGGTGATGTAGCTGGTGCGGGTTGATTGATCGGATTGCATGGATACCTTCATGGGATGACTGGGGGGAGCGAACGGAGCGAGCTGCGAATTCTAGTGTCCGCCGCCCGGTCCGTCGATGATCTCCAGCAGGCGTAGGCATCCGGAGTCTTCCCAGTTCTCGAGCCCGGGCGGGCTGCGAAGCGCGTTCCTGAGCCCGCTCTTTGGAAGTGGCTGGAGGCTGCCCAGACGAGTACCGTCGCCCTCCTGAGAAGCGCGCTTGTTCTCAGGGGCTATCTTCGGGCGTCGAGCTCATCGAGCATCTGGTTGGACAGGCTGATAAACGCCAGCAGGCTGGCGTCGGCGGCAACCCGTTCATCGATCAGGAGATCGAGAACTTCGCGCTGGACATCCAGGACTCGCTGCCGGGACGAGGAGCGACCGAGAGTCGGCAGGGCTTCGCGTATTTCAAGGAGCTTGGCGTAGTAGTGGTCCACACGATCTTTGCGGACCTGGGTGCGATAGCGGTACAGCGCGATGGCGCCCGACAGCAGGGTGACCGTAATAGTAAAGGTCAGGGCCAGCACTTCTGCGTAGCGTTCGATGAATCCCGGGCCCTCGCGGTCGATGAAGCGACGTGCCCCCGGGTGCAGCGGCAGCATCAGATCCGCGCTGCGCAGCGTTTCGTCGAGTTCCCGGGTGACCAGCGGATAGCTCTTCGCAATATCCTGCGCGTGGGCGAACAGGGCTCCTGCTATGTCAAAAACCAGCTGCTCATCGAGACCCTGGCGCGCAACCAGGACGGACCGCAGGGACAGCGTCAATACCGCGTCATCGGCCAACGCGGGATAGGTGCCCGTGGGGAGCAGAAATGGCTTCACGTCATGGTGACGCAGCGCAACGGCGTCGGCCAGTGACCCACCCGCAATGTCCGTGGAACGTCTGAAGCTGAACAGCCGGTACGCGGACAACAGTCGGGCATTGGCGCGATCGAGCAGGCCGCCGAGGATGAAGTGGACGTCCGGCTCCGATGTCCAGGGATTATCCAGAATGGTGTACTCGTCGGCGGCGAGGCCGGCATCAGTCGCCAGCCGAACCAGCAATCGGTAAGCAGACCCCCCCGGCGGACCCGCCCAGATCTCCTTGCCGGCCAGGATCCCCGCCAGGGTCGCTGCTTTCTCGTCCCGACGGACCAGGACGTGCAACACACTGGGATACAGCGGCGCGACCGTAGTGAGTCCGCTAACGGTCTCGTAGGGTTCTTCGATGATGGCGATGTCGGCGTCACCATCGGTCACGCGCTCTAGTAAGGCGCTGGCATCGTCAGCGCTCGTGATGGCGATCTCAAGGCCGCGAGCCTCGAGCGTCGTCTTCACCGTTTCTGCGATGGACGGTGCGGGCTCTTCCGTGAGCGTAGCCAGGGTAAGACGGTCTCGTTCGGTACCGCAGCCTGCGAGAGCGCAGGCCAGGAGTAGCCAGGCCGCACGCATCAGTTGAGCTCTAGCAGTCGCTCGTAGTTCAGGTCGGCGCGTTCGCGGAACGTCGTCGAATCACTGTTCCATAGGGTTCGTCCGTTGGTGAAGCCGGTTACCTCGAAGAGCAGGAGGCGATCGTTCTCGATCTTGAAGTTGCTGTAGTCGGGGCAGGTGACGCGGCCGAAGGAAAGCGTGATAGCGCAGAAACCATTGTATGCCGGTACAAAGCGCTGCGGGTCTTCCAGGAAGCGGTCGCGATTTGTTGCCGTGGCGAAGCGATAGCGCTGGCCGTCGTACTCGGCCGTGATCTCCGGGTCGCCGGCCCCCGGGCCCCCGGTCTCCCGGTAGCTCAACACGTCAAATCCACCCACGGCCAGACCGTCGGGCGAACACATGCTCAGATCGGGCCCATGATCGAGACTGACGCCCGACGTGCTTTTTGGAGCCATTTCCTGGGCGGCAACCGACGTCGCTAACGTGATCGCAAATACCAGCCATCCTGCATGCCGAAGCGCCATCCTCATTCACCTTACAGCTTCACGTAACTCAGCATACCAAGCGGCGCCTCTGCCTTCACCGACATAGTCGGAGGCCCGCATTTTTTTCTTTTCGAGGGGCGTGAGTTAGGCAATCTGCTCTAAGGCGCCGATGAGCGCGCCCACGCCGCTGGCAACGCGAAGTGCAGGAGCCGGTGCACTTCACGCCGCGCACCCTGAGCGACAAGGCGACTGCCCGGTGGCAGATCGAGATTGGTGCAGTAGCGAGCAGCAGGCGCTAAATGATGGACAGCGATTACGACCGCAAGTTCCTGCGCGTCGGCCAATCCACGCATGGGTCGCATGGATTCAACCTGGTGTTTTAGTTGGAGGGCGCGAGGTTGTTCATCGAGCCGGAAAATCGGCGCTTCTGTGCCAGCGCGCGGCCGAGGGCCGCGCGCTGTCCCCCTCCTTGGGAAAGCCGTGACCCGGTCCGGAGGGTGTAAACGACCAGGTCCACCCGTTCGAGTGTGCGGAGCGCCTTTTCCCGGTCGCCTCTGATCTTTGCACAGAAAGATCACGACATCGGGTCCCCCGCTAAACGAGTCCAGCGGCGGCAGCAAAGGGATCGTGCTGCGCATCCCGATGCCACGTGTACTCCGCTCGTAGCGCGGCATCCTCAGCCGCGTCCTCGCCGAGTAAGCGGGAGATTACGGCGAGGGTCATATCCATCCCGGCCGACACGCCAGAAGATGTGAACACTTTGCCATCCTCGACCCACCGGGCCTGATCTATCCAGTTCACGCCAGGACCCTGTTCCTTCACCCAGGCGAAGCTCATTTTGTTGCTTGTCGCTCTCATGCGGTCGAGTACGCCAGCTTTGGCGAGCAGCGCGCTGCCCGTGCAGACCGCGGTAAGAACTTCTGATTCTTCAGCCATTCGCGTGATCCAGTTCAGGATCGCTGGATTGAGGATTGCACGCCGCGTTCCCTGGCCACCCGGGACCAGGACGATGTCGTAGTGGTCATCTCCACCAAGTGAGCGTTCAGCCACGACCTTCTGGCCCTGCGCGCTCGCAACATTGCCGCTGTCCTCGGCAACGAAGTGCACGGAGAACGCATCCGGGTGCATCCCGAAAAGCTCAACCGGACCCATTACGTCCAGGGTCTCAAAACCTTCAAATAACAGTACTCCAACGTCTCTTTGCCTATCCATCGCGAACTCTCCTTGCAAACAGTTGTGGTCTGGGCGATGCGTCGTCGTTTGCATGCCTACTTCGTCGGTGGAGTGGTAGTTCCCCGAACAGCGATCAGAAATGATCGGCAGCTCTCGACTTGCTCCAGGAGATCTTACGGGTCCATACTTTGGCATAAAGGACTATTAACCCTCTTTTTATGCCAATACAGGAACGGACCAGGAACGTCGTGTTTTTTGTCTATCCGGGGTTCAAGCTCCTGGATCTCACCGGGCCGCTCCAGGTCTTTGCGGATGCGGAGCGCGGCTTCAGCGCCGGCATTCTGCCGTACAAAATTACCGTCGCTTCGATGAACGGCGGTCCCATCGAGTCGGATACACCGGTTCCAATCAACTCCGTGCCCGTCACAAGCTTGCGAGAAGGGATCGACACCGTCGTGATCGTGGGCGGACGGGGCGTTTACGAAGCCGCGGCAGAAACCGCCGTGGTTCGCGCTGTAGAACGACTGAGTGAGCGAAGCCGCCGCGTGGCGTCCGTGTGCTCCGGCGCCTTCCTGCTTGCCGAGGCAGGCCTGCTCACCGGGAAAAGTGTGGTGACGCACTGGGATGACTGCCAGGCACTGGCACAGCGCTTCCCCAGGCTCACGGTGAACAAAGACAAGATCTATATTCGGGACGGAAACATCTGGACCTCCGCCGGGGTCACGGCCGGAATCGATCTCTCGCTGGCTCTAGTCCAGGACGATTGGGGCCGGCCCGTGGCCCTGTCGATTGCACGACGACTGGTGACCTATATGGTGCGACCGGGCGGTCAGTCCCAGTTCAGTGACGTCCTGGAACTCCAGACCGGAACAGCCGACACTCGCTTCGCCCCACTCCTTGCATGGGTGGAAGAGAATCTTGGCGCAGACCTGCGCGTGGAGGTGCTCGCGGAACGGGCTCACATGAGTCCAAGAAGCTTCTCCAGACATTTTCGCTCCGACGTGGGGCAGTCGCCTGCGAAGTACGTCGAGAAGCTGCGCGTCTGCGCGGCGCAGCGGCTCCTCGAGGAATCCACCTCGTCGGTACTCTCGGTGGCGCTAAGCTGTGGCTTCAACGACGAAGAGCGCATGCGGCGGGCGTTCCTGCGCACGCTCAGTGTTTCGCCGAGCGAGTATCGATCCCGCTTTGTCTGAGGTCAGGTTACCCATCGCGGAACAAGTATTTTGGCGGCGGAAATCACCCAGCGCAGGGCCTGGCGCGCGTGTTCCGGGTTTCCATAGCATACTGCCGTCTTGCGAGGCCTTCGCGGCTATCCCATTGACTGTGCAAAGACACCATGGTGAGACAATTCCTGCCTGCCGTTTTGCTGACGTTGATGCTCCCGGGCGCGCTGCAGAAGTTCGCAAGCGAAGCGGCGCAGTAGAGCAGCTTCACCGGTATCCGGTTCGGGCAACAGATCGCTGCCGCCGTGGGCGGCGCCCGCGAGGCACACTTTGAAAACACCGCTCCTGTTCAGAAAAATCGAAGCGCTGCACGGTGACGCACCCTGGGGGCACGTCCTTGATGCCGGTACGGGGCCGAAATCCCTGCAGTGGATTTCGACGCTGCCGACACAGCGATGGACCGCCGTTACCGCCGAGCGGAGGATGGCGGAAGACGCGCGGCGCGCGCTAGCGAGCCCCGCCCGACGCGAAGATCGAATGCTCGTGGGCAATTGGGCCGACGATGCGCTGCTCGCCGGAGAGCAGTTCGACACGGTTTTACTCGATTACTTTATCGGTGCCGTCGACGCCTTTGCACCGTACGGTCAGGAAGCCCTGCTGCGCCGCCTCGTGGAGCGGGTGGGAGGCACGCTCTACGTGACGGGTCTGGAGCCCTACGTGCCCATCGTCGCCGACGATGAGGTTGGCAGGTTCGTGGGTGACCTGGGCCGCCTGCGTGATGCCTGTCAGCTCCTGGCGCGGGACCGCCCCTATCGCGAGTTTCCTGCTCCCTGGGTAGTGGCAGCGCTCCATCACGCCGGCCTTAAAGTGACGCACGAAAAGTTTTTCCCCATTCGCTATCGCAAGCGGTTCCTGGAAAGCCAACTGCAGATCTGCGAGGGCCGCGCCAAGCGGTTCCCCGACCCGGCGCTTGCCACCGCGATGTTCGACCATATTGAGCGGATACGCCGTCGCGGCGAGTCGCTCATCGAGCAGAACGACGGTCTTCCCTACGGCCGTGACTATATCCTGCGGGCCGAACGACCCCGCTGACCGCCTGGCACCGCCGACGCTTCGCGCCGGCTCGACATTGCGCTATCGTCAGGCGCATTCCCCCGTTCGGAGAAAACCGTGATCAAACACATGGGCGCCCTAATTGCGGTGGTTTTTACCATGGCCGCTACTGAGCTACTCGCGGACGTGTCGACGCGCACCGCCAACAATGGTCAGCTGATCATGGAAGACGTGCCGGCGATCCCAGCGCAAATCGTCACCGATCTCAGGCGTTACCAAAGCGTACGCGCCGCTTCCTTTGCGGACTGGACTGAAGATGGCGAGGGGATCTTCGTGGCAACGCGCTTTGGCGACGTGCGGCAGTTGCACCGGGTGGACTTTCCCGGAGGCGCACGGCGTCAGTTGACGTTCTTTGACGAACCCCTGGGCAGCCTCTCCCGCCAGCCGGGCGGCTCAAAGATCGTGTTCACCATGGACGCCGGTGGCAGCGAGTTCTCGCAGATTTTTCTCCTGGACCCCGGCAGCGCAGACGATGCGGTCATGCTTACGGACGGAGAATCGCGCAACGGCGCCGTGGTCTGGGATCGCAGCGGAGAATGGATCGCCTATCAGTCCACTCGCCGCAACGGAGCGTCGAACGATGTGTGGATGATGCGCGTGGACAATCCCGAGAGCGCCGAAATGGTCCTGGAGTCGCCCGACGGCACCTACTGGCTCGCCACCGATTTTTCCTTTGACAGCAAGCGTCTGCTTATTCTCAACTACGTGGGCAATGCAGATTCCCGCATCCAGCTACTGGACCTGGAAAGTGGGAAGCTGACGCTTCTTGCGGGCGACGCGAAGGCCCCCAGTTCGAACTATCCGGTGGGTTTTGATCGTGACGGGGAAGGGTTCTTCTTTATCACCGATCAGGGCGGAGAGTTTCAGCAGCTGGCCTGGCAGAGTCTGGAGCCCGGGAGCGAACCACGGTTCATCACGGCGGAGATTCCCTGGCATGTCGAAGCCGGGGCAATGAGCGAAGATCGCCGCCGGGCCGCGTTTTCGGTCAACGAAAACGGTTTCTCACGACTTTATTTGATGGATCCGTCCTCGCGGAGGTTCCGCGCCGTGGATGCGATGCCCACGGGACTTATCAGCGGACTGGAATTCAGTCCCGACGGAAGCCGCCTTGGCATGACGCTGAGTACACCCCAGTCGCCGAGCGATTCGTTCACGCTGGCGCTTGGCGACGGCGCTCTCGAACACAAAGGCCTCACCCGCTGGACATTCAGCGAGGTCGGTGGTCTGGAAACCGAGTCGTTTGTTACGCCTGAGCTGGTGCATTACCCGACGTTCGACAGCGACACCGGCGGCCCCGAGCAAATTCCCGCGTGGGTGTACCGGCCGGAGGGGGAGGGTCCACACCCGGTGATCATCCAGATTCACGGTGGGCCGGAAGGGCAGTCACGCCCCGGATTCTCAAGCACCTACCAGATGTGGCTGCAGAAGCTCGGGGTCGCCGTGCTTCGCCCGAACGTGCGCGGCTCGGACGGTTATGGCAAGACCTATATGGGACTGGACAACGGGTTCCAGCGCGAGGACTCGGTTCGGGATATCGGTGCACTGCTCGACTGGATCGAAACCCAGCCTGACCTGGATTCCGAACGTGTGGCCGTGTTCGGCGGCAGCTACGGTGGCTACATGGTGTTGGCCAGCGCGGTGCACTTCAGCGATCGCCTCCGGGCCGCGGTCGATATCGTGGGGATCAGCAGCTTTGTCACCTTCCTGGAAAATACCCAGGATTATCGTCGTGACCTGCGCCGCGCCGAGTACGGCGATGAACGGGACCCGGCCATGCGTGCCCACCTGGAGAACATCAGCCCGCTCAACAACATTGAAAAAATCAAGGTGCCCATGTTCGTGGTGCAGGGGCAGAACGATCCACGTGTGCCGGTTACGGAAGCCGAACAGGTGGTCGCCGCGCTGCGTGAGCAGGGATCTGACGTGTGGTACATGAATGCCCTCAATGAGGGGCACGGCTACCGCAAGAAGGAAAACCGGGACGTCTACCAGCAGGCGACGATGCTGTTTTTCCAGACCTACCTGCTGGGCGCGTCCGGCGACTAGCGCGAGCCGGGGGCCCAGCCGATAGGCGGCATGAAGACCCCTCGTCCGCGGGGACGTCAGCGTAGGGCGCTGACATCCTCCGCGACGTGAGCGATAAAGTCATCGACGGACATGGCCCCAAGATCTTCGCCGGACTGGCTGCGCACCGCCACCTGGTCGTTCGCCATTTCACGATCACCCACAACCAGCAGATAGGGCACGGCCTGGAGCGTGTGCTCACGAATTTTGAATCCGACCTTCTCATTGCGCAGATCGGATGCCACGCGAACACCTCGACTCCTGAGTCGGTGCTCAACCTCGATCACGTAGGGATCCTGCTTGTCCGTGATCGTCAGCAGCACGGCCTGGACCGGTGACAACCAGACCGGGAACTTGCCCTCGTAGTGCTCGATCAGTATCCCGATAAAGCGCTCGAGGGACCCGAACAGTGCGCGGTGCAACATCACGGGACGCCGGTCGCGGCTACCGCTCTCATCCACATAGGTGATGTCGAAACGCTCCGGAAGGTTCATATCGACCTGCAGCGTGCCGCACTGCCAGTCCCGACCAATGGCATCACGCAGGACGAACTCAAGCTTCGGACCGTAGAACGCCCCTTCCCCGGGGTAGAGCACGTAGTCCAGTCCCATCACCTCCAGCGCGTTGCTCAAGGCACCTTCGAGCTTGTCCCAGACTTCGTCGCTGCCGATACGCTTCTCCGGCCTCGTCGACAGCTTAATGACGACGTCTTCGAAGCCGAAGTCCCTGTAGATATCCAGCACCAGCGCGACGACGTCGATGCACTCCTGCTCCATCTGTTCCTCGGTGCAGTAGATGTGCGCGTCGTCCTGGGTGAAATGGCGTACCCGCATGAGCCCGAGCAGCGCGCCGGACGGTTCGTAGCGGTGAACCTTGCCAAACTCGGCCATGCGCAGGGGCAGATCACGGTAGCTCTTCAGGCCCTGGGCGAACATGGAAACGGAGCCGGGACAGTTCATGGGTTTGAGCGCAAACACGCGTTCGTCTTCGGTCTGCGTTGAGAACATATTCTCGCGGTAGTTAAACCAGTGCCCCGACGTTTCCCAGAGACTCCGGTCCATGACATCGGGGGTGTTGACCTCGACATAGCCGGCATCTTCCTGGCGCTTGCGCATGTAATCGATCAACTGGCGGAACAGCGTCCAGCCCTTCGGATGCCAGAACACGGAGCCCGGTGCTTCGTCGCTGAAGTGAAACAGATCCAACTTGCGGCCCAGCTTCCGGTGATCGCGCTTTTCAGCTTCCTTGAGCCGGTGGAGATAGGCCTTGAGCTCTTTCTTGTCACGCCAGGCAGTACCGTAGATCCGCTGCAGCGTTTCGTTGTCCGAGTTACCTCGCCAGTAGGCACCCGCCAGCTTCATCAGCTTGAACGCCTTGGGCAGTTTTCCCGTACTCGGCAGGTGTGGACCGCGGCAGACGTCAAACCACTCACCCTGGTGATACACGGAGACTTCTTCACCCTCCGGGATGATGTCTTCGATGATTTCGACCTTGTAGCGCTCGCCGATATCACCAAAGATGCGCTTCGCGTCTTCCCGATCCCAGACTTCCCGATGGATTGGCAGATCGCGATCAACGATCTCGCTCATGCGCTTTTCGATATTTTCCAGATCGTCGCTTGAAAAGGGCTCCGATCGCGCAAAGTCGTAGTAGAAGCCGTCTTCAATGGCCGGGCCGATGGTCACCTGGGTGCCGGGAAACAACTCCTGCACGGCCTGCGCCATCACGTGGGCGGCGTCGTGGCGAATGAGTTCCAGCGCCTCGTCGCTCTTGTTCGTGATAATCGCGACATTGCTGTCTGCTTCAATGAGAAAGGAGGTATCAACCATCTCGCCGTCGACCTTGCCGGCCAGGGCAGCTTTTGCGAGCCCGGGGCCGATATCGGCAGCGACGTCGTGGACAGAGACAGCGTGATCAAAACGACGGGAGGACCCGTCGGGGAGGGTTACTTGAGGCATGGTGGAACCTGTTTCAGTGGCGGCCCCAACAAAAGGCCGCTTGGTTAATCATGGGATCTGCTTCGGAGGGCGGGAGTATAGGCGGTATCAATCAGCTGCGCAGTGCCAAACATTTACGAAATCCGCCTGGAAGGCGCTTGAAAATCCACGGCGATTCCAAGTCCTTGCGGGCCGGAGGGCCCCATGCCAACGAGCCTGGACGCATCGGTCAGAGAGCGTCAGTGAGTGGCGGACCTGAGCCGTGCTTTCGTCAACGCCATGAAGCCATGCGACAGAACCCTAGCCCACCCCGATTCGGAAGTGACGCGCGTAGACGCCGGCGAGGGCGCGCCGCGTTGCGACCGCGTCGGCGAGTGCCACGATTTTTGGAAGATGCTCCTGGCGCCACTCGGCCGGCAGGTCCCATCGACTGAGATGGGAAATGTAGAGATCGGTCGCGCAGAACGTTGATCCAAGGAGCCACGGTCCCTGGATCTGGGCTTCGAGAAGCAGCCAGCGCTTCCGCCAGATATCCAGGCCGCGCTCCCGAAGCGCCGATGCCGCGGGCTGTTCGGCGAAGCGTTCGGGGTAATCGAAGATCTCTACCAGCGGATAGAGCTCCGTGGCGAGGAATGCCATCCATCGCAGAGCGAGTCGCCGAGCCGGAGTTCCCGGCTCCGGAAGGATTTGAGCGTCTCTGTGAAGCTCGTCCAGGGCCAGAATGATTGCGAGCGTTTCGGTCAGGCGCTCCCCATCGGGAAGCTCCAGGGTCGGCAGCTTGCGCTGGGGGTTCAGCGCCGCATAGTCCTCCCCGCGATGTTCGCCAGCGCCGGCATCCAGATCACGAGTTTCGTAGGCAACGCCGAGTTCGGCGCACACGGCCTCTACGATGCCCGATCCCGAGCCGGGCGCTCCATACAACACATAGGCCATAGTCGACATCCAGAGCTGGGTTTTAAATGCGCCACACGGTTACCACGCCCTGCCCATCGAGAGCCGCAAGCGCGCGCCCATCGGGGCGCCAGTAGAGTTCGGCCACAACGTCGTCCATCAGTGCCGCTCCCACCGGGCCGCCTTCCCCGTCTTCCTGCAAATCCCATACAACGACCGCGCCGTCCCGTCCGCCAGACGCGAGCCGCAGGCCCCGGCGGGCGAAGGCCAGGGCGGAGACCGGTAGACCGTGAAGCTGCAGGGCTCCCGGGCGTGTGCCTTCGGGTCCGAGGCCCTGGAAGCTCCACACCGTCACGACTTCGCTACCGCTGGTCGCAAGCAGCGTACCCGACGAGTCAAAGGACAGCGCCGCGGGCTTCCCCGAGTAGCCGGACATCATGGAATCGTCAGCTGTCGAACGGCGCCAGAAATGTACCGAATTGTCCTGGCTTCCGCACGCCACAATGTCGCCATCCGGGCTGAGCTCCAGGGAAACCAGCGAACCCTTCCATTCGAGCTTCTGCCGCTGCTCTCCACTGGCCGCGTCGAAGAACGTAACCCTGCCGTAGCAGGCGCTTGCCAGCTCCTCGGCGCCGGCCCAGGCGACGGCGCTGACCGTACTGGGATGATCCTCTGACTGCCAGACCTCTTTACCATCGTGACTGTACAGGTGCACCTTTCGCGAGCAGGAGGCGACGAGCCAGTTGCCGTTCGGCGACCAGGCCACGTTGTCAACCCAGCCCCCGCCGACTTCCACGCTATGCCGGACATCACCCGCGGTGACGTCCCAGATCAGCACCCGTCCGTCCTGTCCCGCGGTGGCGAAGGAGGTGCCGCCGGGGTGCATCGCCAGCGCAAGCAAACCGCCTTCATGGGAATCCTTCTGTGCCCACTCGACGGCTCCGGATTTGCCATCGAAGGCGGATACACTCCCCGCACTGTCGCCGACCACGAGTCGTTCGCCGTTCTTCGTCCAGCCCCCGGCGATCGCGTAATCGTCCATAGCGCCGGACCAGCCCCGGCGCAGCACACCGCTGTGCCTGTCCATACTCACATCAAACAGGCCTCGAACCCTTGCCGCATGGCGTCCCCATCGAGGTTGCGGCCGATAAAGACCAGCTGGTTGCGCCGGGGCTCTGCTCCCCAGGGGCGGTCCGGCTGGCCGTCGAACAGCATGTGTACCCCCTGGAACACAAAGCGCTCGGACTCGCCGGCGAGACTGATGAAGCCCTTCATGCGGAAGATATCCACGCCGCGTTCACGGAGCAGCTCCCCAAGCCAGAGGTTGAGTTTCTGCTGATCGACATCGCCATCGACTTCGATGGCGATCGAGCCCACCTCGTCGTCATGTTCATGCTGCGCGACCCAGGTGCGCTCGGCTTCCGGCTGAATCGCAGCGCCGTTTTCTTGCTTCAGCTGCAGATCGAACTCCTCTGCCGTGTGCTGGGCGTACAGGCCGAAGTGAGCCGCCGTGTCGATGTTCAGAAAAAAGGATTTGCGACCATCAGCCTCAAGTATGAGGCTGATGTGTTCGCCCGTGGGTATGTCCTGGTTCGGATAGACCCGCACCTCCGGTTCGGCATAGCGACGCACGCACCACTCCGCGCCCTCGCGAAGGGCAGCATCGTCGACCCCCTGATCGGCGACGACGACCAGGGACATTTCTGGGTCGGGCCCCTCGGCCAGATCAAGTTCGTAGCGTCCGGGCCCCAGCGCGTACACGCCGGTCCACTCGAAGGGGTACTCGGGCTCCAGAAAAGTGGGGCGACGCTCAAGCACGTCGTCTAGGTTGAAGGCATCGAGATTGAGGACAGTGTCGATAGGGACTTCGGCCTGCTCGCTGCGCACCACCCGCGCCATGCGATTCATCTCCCGAAGCCGGGCCTCGAGGCCGTCCAGGGATTCACCATCGACAAGGTCGGTTTTATTGAGCACAAGCACGTCCGCAAAGGCGACCTGCTCGGTGCTCTCGTCGCTGCGGCCGAGCTGCTGATCAATGTGGGCGGCGTCGACAAGCGTCACAATCCCGTCCAGGGAAAACTCGTCGCGAATCTCGTCGTCCATGAAGAAGGTTTGCGCCACCGGACCGGGGTCCGCAAGGCCTGTGGTTTCCACCAGGACATAGTCGAATTTGTCGCGACGTTTCATAAGGTTGCCAAGGACTCGAATCAGATCCCCACGCACCGTGCAGCAGATACAGCCATTCGACATTTCGAAGATTTCTTCGTCGGCGTCGATGACGAGTGCCTGATCAATGCCGATCTCGCCGTATTCGTTCTCGATCACGGCGATGCGCTTGCCGTGTTCCTCGCTCAGAATTCGGTTGAGCAGGGTCGTCTTTCCGGAGCCGAGAAAGCCGGTGAGTATGGTGACGGGAACTTTCTGGTGCACATTCATCGGGGTCTCCTTGCTTTGCTGCGCCGGGTGTTTCAAACGGGGCGCAGAAGAATGGTTGAGCGAGTTGATATTAGTTCACTAGCGCTCATCAGGGCGGTGCAGGATGCTCGAGCGCATCGACCAACGCGTTAAGGTTGTGTCGGAACATGTTCAGGTAACTCGTCGCGAGGCCGCCGCGATCCGATAGAGCGTCCGAGAAGAGGCGGCCGCCAATCGCGATGCCGGTTTCGGAAGAGATCTGTTGAACGAGTGCCGGACTCGATACGTTCTCGACAAACAGTGCGGCGGCTTCCTCGGTCCTGAGCTGCTCGATCAGCATCGCCAGATCACGGGCCGAGGCCTGACTGTCGGTGTCAATGCCCTGCGGAGCCAGGAACTCAAGATTGTAGGCCTCAGCGAGGTAGCCAAACGCATCGTGCGCGGTAACGATTGTGCGTCGATCTGGGGGTATGGCAGCGAGGCGGGCACGGGTTTCACCGTCCAGCGCGGCGAGTTCGTTCAGGTAAGACTCGCTCCGCGAGCGGATAGTGTCCGCGTGTTCGGGCAGGACCTCGCACAATGCGCTGGCAATGTTGCGCACGTAGGTCATACCGTTGGCGAGGGAGTTCCAGGCGTGGGGATCAATGGCGCCCTCGACTTCAAGGGGAACAATTCCCTCCGTGGCCACGAAAACACGGGCCGCGGTTCCCGACTCTGTGATCAACGTTTCTGCCCAGGTTTCAAAACCGAGGCCGTTGAGAAATATAAGGTCGGCGCGGGCCACTTTTTTTGCATCATCAATCGACGGCTGATAGACGTGTGCATCAGTATCGGGTCCGACGATGGTGCTTACGCTGGCGAGATCACCGACCACCGTCTCTACCATGTCCCCAAGAATTGAGAAGCTGGCGACTACCCGGAACTCCTGTTCCACGGCCGCGGCGGAAGAAAGGAAAAATGCAAAGGCCGCCAATCGCAGGGCTCTGCACACGTTTCGCGCTGTGCTCACGGCGCCTTTCCCTGGGGCTCGACGCGAGGCGGCGATCGGCCGTCGATCTGGACTGGGCCACGCAGTCGCGCGCCCAGGCCAAGAGGGCCGAGCAATACGGAGAGAAGGAAAATGCCACCGGCCACAAGCACGATCGCGGGTCCCGACGGCGTCTCGGGCAATTGAAAAGACAGTATGAGGCCGAGCCAGCAGCTGCTGAGCGCAAAGAGAAAGCCAAGCCCCAATTGACGGGTGATCGTGCTCGACCAGTATCGCGCGGCGGTTGCCGGAAGGATCATGAGTCCGACAGCCATAAGCGTCCCGAGGGTTCTGAAAGCGGCCAGGAGGTTCAGCACGAGAAGCAGCATGAATCCCTGTTCCACTAGCCATGGCCGGCTCGTCTGTGCTTCGAAGAACGTAGGATCGCAGGTGCTCATGATCAACGGTCTGAGAAGCAGTGCGAAGGTAACGAGCGTCACCGTGGCCACACCACCGAGCAGCAGCATCGACGCGTCGTCGATTCCCAGAACGGAGCCAAACAGAAAGCTGCTGAGGGGTACCGCCGATCCCGCGACCGACAAGATGAAGATGCCCGCGGCGAGAGCGATCAGATACAGCGACGCGAGACTGGCATCGCTGCGCAGGATCGTCCGTCGCGCCAACAACGCCGAGACGCCGGCAACGCCAAGCCCGGCGATAAGGCCTCCGGTAAGCAGCGCCGTTACTGACAGACCGGCGGTTACAAAACCGATGACAACCCCAGGGGTTATGGCATGAGCCATGGCTTCCCCGGCGAGGGAAAGGCGACGAAGCACAAGGAAGGCACCAACGGGAGTGACCGATACACAGAGCACGGTTGTCGCAACAAAAGCGCGCCGCATGAATGCGAAACTCCACATGTCGTTGAACCACTCAAACACGGCGGATCCCGGGGTTCGTTGTCGCGCGGCGCAGCATCCAGGCCGCCTGGCTTTCCGACAGATAACCCTGCGCTACCAGGTGCTCGTGGGTGAGCACGCTCTCGACCGTGCCATGCGTCGCGATTCCGCCGCCAAGCAGCAGAACCCGGTCGCAGTGGTCCAATACCGACGAAAGGTCATGAACGACCAGTACGATCGCCCGACCCTCCTGGCGCCAGTGCCCCATCATTGCGAGCAGGTGATTTTCCGTGCGTTGGTCAACGGCGGTGAACGGTTCATCAAGCACAACGAGCGGCGCGTTCTGCAGAATGACGCGAGCGAACAAAGTGCGCTGGAGCTGTCCCCCGGAAAGCGCGTGCAAGGGCTGATCGGCAATGGCGAGGACGCCGGCCTCGTCCATGGCCTTTAACGTCGCCTCGTGTCTGTCCTGGCGAGGTCCTAACCACAGGCCGAGACCTTGCCACGAACCCATGGCGACCAGGTCGCGCACTCGGATGGGAAAGCGGCGGTCAAACTCGCTCATCTGTGCGAGATAGCCGATATCCCGCGGTCGGCCCGCCGGCCATGTAATCTGCCCCGCCAGCGGTGGTATGAGGCCGAGCAATCCCTTCACGAAGGTGGACTTACCCGCGCCATTGGCGCCAAGAACAGCAAGCGTCATACCCGCTTCGATATCCATGGATAGCCGGCGAACCAGCGTTAACTCTCCATAGCCGAGCACCAGATCCTGCAGACGCACAAGGACTGACATTTAAAGTACGGCGTAGATCCCCAGCCAGCACGCCGAGGAGAAGAACAGGGCGCAAACGATCAGGCTGCCGGCACTCAACTCCGTCAGACAGGGGGTGCGCCGGGCTGCCGCTGGCGATTCTCGCGGCGTGCTCACGGGTTATGGTCAAAGGGCGGAACGCGCCCCAGTATGGTGGCCCGGAGGGAATTCGGACGGCGATCCCTCGGCATGAGACCGTCTCCCGAATCGAGATAGGTCGCCAAACACTCCAGGATGTCGGCCACACTCTCGCCCGGCCGCTGTTCTCCAAAGAGGTAGCTCCAGGCTCCCGGAGCGGACAACGCTATCCCGCAGGGCCGGGGGCATAGACTCAGACACTGCGCGGGCCTGAGGTCTACCCGATTACGCAGCTCGCTTTTCTGCACCGCCGCGCGAAGCTCCTCGTAGAGCTTATAGCCGGGGCGATTTTCCTGAGGCTCGCGGGGGAAGCCCTTGGGCCTGCAGGACGTACACACGTGTAACGTGCAAGGCACTACGTCGAGGTCGTCCGCCGGCCCTCCCGGCCCGGCATCGCGGTCGAAGCTTGTGCCCCCGGCCGCGTTCAACTTCATTCGCTGTCGGAGCAGGGCAGCCGCCTGCAGGCTCTCAGAGCTTTGCGATGGCCGCGCTTCGAGGGCGGCAAGTAGGGTTTCGCACTCTTCGGGACCTAGCCTGAGCATAGGATTCCTCTATTAAACACGCTGTTGCGAGCGCCCAAGCTCCGGCGGGCGTTCCCGTTCTTCACCTCAAAGCTGCGTTGGGTTGGGGGCGTCACCGTAAAGTGCTTTCGGGTCGAAGGTCTTGTCCGACTCCGTAAACGACAGGCGCGCGGGTCCTTGATGCTCGCCGCCAAGCTCAATCGATCGGTAGAAGCACGAACGGTAGCCCACGTGACAACTGGCCCCCGAGCCGGCGACGCGGACCCGAAGCCAGACGGCGTCCTGATCATCGTCGATGAGCAGTTCAACCACGTTCTGAACGAGACCGCTGGTCGCGCCCTTATGCCACAGGCAGCGTCGGCTGCGGCTCCAGTAGTGCGCTTCGCTGGTGGCGATGGTTTGCGCCAGCGCCTCCTCGTTCATATAGCCCAGCATCAGAACCTCGCCCGTGTCGGCGTTGGTCGTTACACAGGGTATAAGTCCGTCGGAATCGAACTTTGGCGCAAGATCGCTGCCTTCTTCGACCTGCTCGACAGACCTGCGCTCGGCGAAAGGGGCGCTGGCCCTCACGGTGTGCTGTTCTTCGCTCATGGGGGACTGCTGCGGAAAAGAGTAATACGTTATAACATATCAGTTTGCTAGGATAATGCGAGCCTGTCATGGTCCGAGACGCTGATCGGCATCCCGAAGCTCTCTCAGGGGCCAGCTGTGCGGGGCAGAGCCAGGCAAATGACGGAGTAGCACAAGCTGCAGAGCTGTGTCGCGCGCGCGGCGTAAGGCTGACGGCGCTCCGGCAGCGGGTCCTGGAGCTACTCTGGGAGAGCAGCCGTCCCCTGGGCGCCTACGCGTTGATAGAAGCGCTCAAATCCGAACAAGACCGACCGGTCGGGCCGCCGACCGTGTACCGTGCTTTGGATTTTCTGACCTCCGAGGGCTTTGCGTCCAAAATTGAAAGTCGCAATGCGTATGTGGCCTGCGCGCACCCGGAGCGAGCACACCACTGCATCTTCTTCATCTGCAACGAGTGCGGACAGTCGGTAGAAATGGAAGATCAACGCGTAGAGCAACTCCTTGCGGAGGATGGGGCAAGGCGGCTGGGGTTCCGCATGACGAGACCGGTGGTCGAGGTGGCAGGTACTTGCAGAGACTGCATCGCCGCTGGCCATCCCTGAGCGACGAGGGAAACGTTGCTGGGCATAAACCCGGTTAGCTGCGAACGATTTCGACCTCACAGTATGAGCGGCGATGCGTCTACTCCCTTCCTCTCAACACGGGGTTTCCAGGGCGCGGTTCTGCTTGGTGCCGCGGTATGAGCCTAGGTCTGCTCAATGCCGGGACTCGCTCCAAAAGCGCCCTTTCCCACGCCCTCAAAGGCCTTCACCAGCACCGATCCTGGCTCATTCCCGGCGACCTGCTCGGCGAGATGGATGGCGATGTTCTCCACCGTGCTGACGCCCGGCATGGTGAACACCTGGGCCCGGGGCAGGGATATGGCGAAGTCACCCTGCGCCGCGGTATAGGCAAGTTGGACATGTTCAATACCGTTGTGATCAAAAATCTCTACGATGTGATGGTCTGTGGCGATGTAGCTGTCTGCGAGCGTCTTTGCCCACTGGGATTCAAGCGTTGAACTCCTCGTTCCATCAACTTCGATGACGATTCGGGAGCGATGACCGTGCGCAATTCTCTGGCACTGCCCCTGATGTTTCTGCAGCCCGTGGGTGTAGTGAAAGTAGGCACCCTGGATCGCTTCCGGGCGCAGCCTGATCACCACGTCCTGAACGTTTTCCGGCAAGAGGCTCAGCAGCTGTGTCTGTAGATCTACCGCCAGCTGTGCTGCGTCGACGGCGTCGGCTGTCAACAGCAATACCGCGTCCCGGGGAGAAGAGTGCCGAATGATCCCACCCGAAGCTAAGGGGAACTCGATAGCCAGCTCATCACCGGCAACCCGCGTGCGGCACCCCGGTGAGGCGATGGGAACCAGGAGACGATGGTCGGCCTGGGCGTCGATAAACTTTTTGATCTGTTTTTTGACATGGCCGAAGTCAAACACCATGCCCTGCTCATCCAACTCGCCGGTGAGCTCAATATCCACGATCCAGGATTCACCGACCACGCCTCGCTCCCGATCAAGGAACGAGAAGTCCATCACTGTCAGATTGTCCACAAATAGCTTTGCCACGCTGTTTCTCCAGGGATTGGCGGCAGGACGCGCCATCCATCAGGCAATGGATCGGGGCCTCGCTGCCCTAGTGTTATCGGATCGCTCGCGCTTGGCACGTGAATTTGTACCACACGCCTTCGGCGATGCAGATACGGCTCGCCCCGGACAGGCCCCCATCTCGAAGCTTAGGGAAGGAAATGCAATGCGTGCGGTGTACTTCCTGCTAATGCTTGGGGCCAGTCTACCGACTCTCGGCGAAGTCCCCGCGTTCAAATTCTATCGCTGGAACGAAGATTACAGCGTGATGAAAGGCGACGTTGACCCGAACTGGTACGAAAAGTTGAAGTACGCGCCGCTCGCCGGCAGCGCCTATTTCTCCCTGGGCGGTACGCTGCGCCAGCGCCTCAATCTCTACGAGAACGATCGCTTTGGTCTGTTCGGTGAACCCGATGGCTATCTGCGACTGGGTCGGCTGCTTCTGCATGCCGATCTGCATCTCAACGACCGGGCGAGGGTGTTCGTCGAGCTCGGGAGCCATAACGTCGACGGGGAAGACCTGCGCCCCGGCCCCTTCGATGAAGATCGCGGAGATGTGACCCAGGCATTCGTGGATCTTAGCGTGCTGCAAAGTCGGCTGCGGTTGGGAAGGCAGGAGATGAAGCTCGGTTCCACGCGCTTGCTGGGTGTGCGGGACGGTCCCAACGTACGCCGGGCCTTTGATGGCGCGAGAGTCGATACCGCCTGGGATGACATCGATCTACGTTTTTTTGCTCTCTACGAGGTCGACGTTAACGAGGGTTGGTGGGATAACGAGCACAACGAGGATGAGGCCTTCTGGGGTGCGTACGGCAGCTGGACTCTGTCCTGGACGAATGCCGAATTCTATTACCTGGGTCTGGACCGCGCGGGAGCGCGCTACAGCCAGGGCACGGCGGACGAAACCCGCCATTCCTTTGGTGCCCGACTGTTTGGGAGCCGGGACGCTTGGGACTGGAACTACGAATTCGTCTACCAGGACGGCAGCTTCGGTGGCGATGACATCCGCGCGTGGACGGCAGCGAGCATCACCGGGTTCACGATTGCGGACCATCCCTGGAGACCCCGCGTGTCTGTCAGCGCCAATGTCGCCAGCGGAGATGACGATCCCCTGGACAACACGCTCGGTACCTTCAATCCGCTGTACCCGAATCTGATGTATTTCGAAGAGGCGGCGGTCCTGGCTCCTCAGAACTTCGTGAACGTGGAGCCAGAGATCACGGTGCACCCGAGCAGTGCCGTGTCTCTGTCGTTGGACTGGAATTTTTTCTGGAGACTTGAGAAGAACGATGGCGTGTACGTGCGCGGCCTGCTTCCCTTGCCCGGGACAGCTGCAGTAGACGGCAGCTTTGTTGCGCACGTCCCGTCCCTAAGTGTGGACGTTCAGCTCAACCGCTATCTCGCGGTGGATGTGAGTTACAGTCATTTCTTCGCCGGAGAGGTAATCGACAACGCCGATGGCGACGACATCGACTTCTTTAAGCTCGAGCTCACCCTGACCTTTTGAGGCGCCATGCAACGCACAAGCTCTTGCCGAGAATTCCAAATATCGGTGAGCTATGCCGGCCCGGTCTCGCTCAATATCCCTCGTCGCCGACGTATTCGAGTTGCCCGAGTTGGCGAAGCGCCGAACGCAGCGCCGCGCGCAGGTTCGGGTCGTCGCGTCGCAGGGCTGCGACCAGGTCCGGGATAGCCGAGCGCACACCCAGATCGGCCAATGCGTGTGCCGCGTTTGCGGCGTTGGCGGGATCCGCCTGGGTAAGCTGGTCGCGCAGTATTTCCACCAGCTCGGCTTCTCTGGCGCGCTCCTGCATGAGTTCCCATTCTGCTCTGGCGGCCTGCGCCATACTGAACTCGGTCAGAGCTTCGCGCGCCGCGCGGCGGACCTGGGGATTCGCTGCGGACTGGCCAAGACCGATCAGGGGCCATCCGTCGGCATCCAGCTCTCGGCCGACGCGGCGCAGCAGCGCGGCCTGCGTTTCCGGGCCGGCCTCGCCGTAGCGCATCAGCAGAGCGGGAGACAGGATGGGGCCGGCCTCGGTTGCAAGCACTAGCAGAAGACGATCCCGATCCGCTCCCGGGGCGCTTGCGTTCCACGCAGTCTCGAAGGTCGCCCGGGGCTGCAGCAGGGCCCCGATACCCGCGGCTGCCGAAACGCGCTCCTCCGGTCGCGGCGAGCGGAGCCAATCCGCGATGAGCACGCTGGCCGTGATCGGGTTCCGGGCGGCGACGGTCTGCCACGTGTCCCGCGCGCTCGGCAGCGGCAGGAGGGCAAGAACGCGTCGCAGATCCGCCTCCGGGGGGTTCGCAACGGCGCGCAATTCGGCCAGGGCCGGCGCGGGGTCCCAGGCGTCATTGGAACGCCACGCATCAAGCAGATCGCGGGCAACGGCAATGCGAATGGGCGCGTAAAGCGATCCGTCGTCGAGCCGCTGCACCCGGGCGGTGATTGGGAGCGCGGAGGCGGCGGCGTGCGCCGCGTCTGCAGGTCCGTCGGCAAGCACCAGTTCCAGTATCTCGCCTCCGGCGGCGCCGGCATCGAACAGATCCCGGGCAGCGCCAAGACGGTCGGGACCCGACAGCAAACGTTGCGTAAGTTCTTCGGGAGTTGCCGCGACCGACTCGAAAACCGCCTCAGGACTTGACTCCGGTGCCAGGATGTCGTTTGTCTGACGCTCATCCCGGGCGGCGTCCGTCGAGGCCGGATTTTCCAACCAGCTACGCCAGGCTCCGAGTGCCTCCGCGTTGGCCGCCGGCGCTTCCAGCGCATCAAAGCCAAAGCCATCGCCGCCGCGGAGCTGTCGCAGCAGGGCTACCGCATCGTCTTGCACGAGCAGAGGCAGGTCGTCCTGCGCCGCGGCCAGGACGTCGACTATGGCAAGGGGTCCCCGCGGGTCGCCCAGTCGTGTCGCGGCTACCCCGGCATGGAGCCGCGCCAGGGGCGCGACATTCGGAGCGCTAAGCAGGCGCACAAATTCTTCGTCCGCAGCGGCGCTTTCCATTACTACCGACAGCGCCGCGTCGACCGCATCGCGCACCGCGAAGTCGGGGTCGAGGACCACCGCGAGCAGCGGCTCCAGCGCCTCGGGAGCGTTTGCGACGAGCTCTGGTATCACCTCAACCCGCTCTGCCGAGCTCCCGTTGGACAACCGGTTCAGCAGCTCCTCCCAGTCTTCGTTGTGGTCTTCCTCGTTATCGGATTCTTCGTCGTCATCGTCGTGGAAGGGGGGCGAGGTTCTTGGATACTCGTCATCGGCGGCTTCCGCCAGCGAAATCACCGAATCCGCCGGAGCCGGCGATGCCAGGAGCGCAAGCGGCCCCGCCAGCAGCGCAAGGGCGCCGAGGGCCAGGGTGGCGCTGCGAGCGGCGCCCAGCAACTGCTCATTGACGCGACCGAGGAGACAGACGCCCAGGAAAAGCACCAGGCACAGGGCCACGCTCGGCCCGACGGGCCAGTCGAAGCGGATCGAACAGAGGAATCCCAGCAGCGAGCCCGCGGCGGCGATCGCCAGGGCGTAAAGCGTCGACTCCCCGAGGCGATCACCCAGCGAGAGTCCGGCCAGCGGCGGTACGACCAGGAAAGCGAACACCAGCATCAGACCGCCGGCCTTGAGCGCGAGCGCCACGGCCACGGCGAGGGTCGCCAGGAAGAGCAGCTGATAGCGATCTTCCTTCAGACCGGCGGCGCGGGCGAATTCCGGATCGAAGGAAACCAGCAGCAGCTCGCGACGATAGAGCGCGTGCACCACGGCCACGGCGGCAAGACCGATCGCGAGCGAGACGAGTTCGCTCTGCTGCGGCAGCAACACCGTGCCGGCGAGAATGTTCTGCAGCTCGGTCAGCCCCCGCGAGCTTCGCCATACCAGGAGGATGGCCAGCGCCCCCGCTGCCGAGTAGGCCAGGCCAACGAGCGCGTCTTCGGTGATGCGTCCCTCGCGCCGGCGAGCCTGCAGGCCGAGCAGGCCGGCGAGGGAGGCCCCCAGGCTTCCCCAGGTCGCGCCGTAGGTCGCGGCGAAGCGCGACACGGAACCGAGGCCGAGATCGGCGACGAAGAAAGAGATCGCTACACCCCCCGCGGCGAGCTGGGCCAGCGCGACGCCGGTGAAGACGATCCTGCGGAGCACGCAGAATACTCCGAGGTAGGCACACACCAGCCCCATGGCAAGCGTGGCCAGGTAGCTCGAGGAAAATAGGGCGAAGGTATCCCACATGACTCAAGCTTCCGGCGATGACTCGAGACCGCGTGACGGCGCTTCGGCGGGAGCCACGCCCACGTGGCCATCAAAGACACCCACGGCCACGGGCATGCCGTCGTAGAGAGGCGCGAGCCGTTCGGGGGTGAGCATGTCGCGGGCCGGGCCGGCCTCGAGTCTGCCCCGGTGTACAAAGGCCAGGCGATCCGCGTAGCGGGCGACCACATGGAGCATGTGGCTGACCATGATGACCGTGCGCCCGGCTTCATGCAGGCTGCGCACAACTTCCATGACTTCGTGCTCGCCTCGAAGGTCGAGGTCGTTGGTGGGCTCGTCGAGCACGAGCACATCGGGCTCGGCTACGAGGGCTCGCGCAACCAGCACACGCTGCTTTTGCCCGCCGCTGAGGTCTCGGAAGGGTCGATCGCGGTGTTCCAGCATGCCGCAGGCGCGCAGCGCCTCCTCTTCCCGTGCTCGTTCCTTGCCGTCGTCAGCCCCGTTTCCCCGGATGTCGTCGAGCGCGCGCCGAATATCGCGCAGCGGTTCGCGGGGAGGTGCAAAGCTGGACCCCATAAGGCCCATGGCGACGACTTCCAGAGCGGTAAAGGGATACACCGGGTCAAGGACGCTGCGCTGCGGCGAGTAGCCCAGCCGTGCGCGTCGTTCACAGCGACCCTCGAGGGGCCGCAGGATGCCGAGGATTGTCCTCAGTAGCGTGGTTTTCCCGGCGCCGTTGGGGCCAACCACGGCGAGGAAATCGCCGCGGTACACCTGCAGATCAACGTCGTCGACGATTGTTTTCTCGCCGTACCCCAGGCGGGCGCCTTCGAGATCGATCAGCGCCGCGGACTGTGCGCTCAATCGCCGACCCCTCGCTCCAACTCGTCGAAGATGGCGTCGTAAATACCGAGAAGATCATCGCGCTTCGTGCCCGCTTCACCGGGCTGGGTTGGCAGGGTGACGACTTTGCCGCCGATCTGCTCGGCGAGTCCCGCGGCGCGATTGGCCGGGTAGTAGGGCGCTGTCACGATCAGGCGCACCCCTTCGCGCAGGGCGACTTTCTGCAGCTGCTCGAGGTGCGCGGCGGACGGCGCGATACCTGGCTTCTCCTCAACGGCGCCGAGCACGTTAACGCCGAAAACCTCCTGGAAATAGCGCCAGGTGGCGTGGTAGCTGAATACCTTGGGTTCCTCCAGTGCCGCCGCCCGCGCGACCCAGCCGCCGGCCTGCTCCGAAAGCGGCGCGCCGCGGAACTCGCGCTCGGCGAGAAATCCGCGCAAGCGTCCCGATTGGTGCAGATCGTCGAGAAGCTCAGCGCCAAGAATCTTGACCAGCCGATCACCATACATGCGCTCGTCGATCTCGGCCTCAAAGGCTTCGCGTCGCGCTTTGTAGGCGTCGGCCTGACCTGGATCCAGGGCCGCAAGCAGATCTTCGATGTTTCTGGAGAGCCGCTTCAGGTTGACCGGGTCCAGCCATACATGGGGATTCCCGCCCGCGTGCACATGTCCGCCGGCCGCGGCTTCTTCGGCGCTGGGACGATCGAGGGTTCGCACGCCTTCGGCGGCGTAAACATGCCCGGCGGCGCCCGGTGCCAGGCGTGGATTGCGTGCCCCCTCCAACAGGCGCGCGGTCCAAGGCTCAAGGCTCACGCCGTTCTCGACGAACCCGGCGGCTTCGCGTAGCAGCGCGGTCTGGGCGGGGCTGGGAGAAATGTAGTGCGGGTCTTCACCCGGAGGTGCGAGCGCCTCGACACGAACGTTGTTACCGCCAATCTCGGCGACGAGGCGCTCCAGATAAGGAAGCGTGGTAACGACCAGCGGGGATTGCGCAAATGCTGGCGCTGTGAGGGACGCCAGCAGAACAAGTGCGGCCCCCGCGGCGGCGTAAAAACGGTGCCCGATCATAGTCCTGGATCCTCAGTGGATTGTGCCCATGGAACGCAGCTCACGCGTGCGCCGGTGTGGCCATTATCTTAGCCCTGATTCTCTTCATGATCATGATCATGATCATGGTCATGGTCATGGTCATGGTCATGGCCCTCGTGATCATCGTGGTCGTGACCTTCATGATCGTCGTGATCGTGGCCCTCATGGTCTTCGTGATCGTGGCCTTCGTGGTCGTCGTGATCATGGCCTTCGTGGTCATGGTGGTCATGGCCATCGTGATCGCCATGATCGTGGCCCTCATGGTCATGGTCGTGCGTATCCTGTTCGCTCGCGTCCCAGGCCTCGCCCCGGTCCACGCTTTCCGTGGCCTCGCGGGCTGAGTTGCGCAGCGCCTCCAGTTCCGCGTCCTCTAGCCCGGCGCCCTCTTGCGCGGCGCTCGTACCGCCGATCTCCTCCGTTTTCATTGATGCACACGCTCCAAGGCCCAGTAGAGCGGTGAAGACGATAGATCGGTGAATGCTGAAATTGTGCATACGGAGCCTCTCAAGTGTCCGTTCGGTGAATTCGGTGCAGCGGGTGGCGTGGTTCAGACGTTTTGGTGGCGCGGCGTCGCTTACCGTCAGTCTGTCGCAGGCTCTGCCTCACGACCCCCCGGCGAGCAGGTCTGGATAGATGGTGCTTACGTGGCATCGGAGACAGGCGGCGCTCAGATTCCTAGGAAATTCCGAAAGCGACGATGTTACGCTATATCGTAGCCATAAACTCGCCGCGCTTGGAAGTCGTTGCTCTTGAACATGGGGCATCCCGAGGTCCAGGTCGATGTAGTTCAGGCAATAGCCTTGCAAAAGTGCTGTGTGATTTTGATGGGCGTCGAGCGATGAATTCCGTGCCGTGAAAGAACCGCGACTCGAGACCGCTGGGAACCTGGCCGCGGCGCGGTGCGTCACGCGGTTTCTGGTCGTCGCCATGTTGGCATGGACGACGCTCGCAGCGGCTCACGTACACGAGCATAGGGAGGAGTCGGGCGAGTGCGCGCTTTGCTTGGCCGCCGATCGCGACAACGACGCCGCCGCCGTAGACTCAGAGTCCCGCTGTAAAGACAAGCAACGATCGCTCCCCACCAATCCTCTCCACTACGCCCGACTCTTTTTTTCGCCTATCGCGCTCTTCCAGGCGCGCGCTCCGCCTCGACCCCTTTCCTGATACCCGGCTTTGGTAGAAACCGGTACCACCGCGTCGTGCCGGCACTCTTTGGCGTCACGAGGGTTGAGGAATGAGAGATTTTTGTACGAGTCCCGCGAGCTGCGTAGCTGCGGCGCTTGCCGCGGCCTGTCTGGGAGCAGACAGTCAGGCGCAGACTCCGGGGCAAGCAGAGCTGAACATAGAGGAGGTGGTGGTCACCGCGACCCGGGTTCCGAAGCCGCTTCTTGAAGTACCGGCGTCCATTTCCGTGCAGGACACGGCGGAGCTGCGCGTCAAGGGGTTTAATTACGGTACGGATGAGTTTCGGGGGGTGCCCGGCGTGTTCTTTCGGCGCGGCGAAGGCGATGGAGAAGAGTTTCCCTTCGTCTCGATCCGGGGTGTGACCGGGAATCACGGGAATGACACCTTTCTTGCCCTTGTTGATGGGATTCCGTTCGTGGGCCCCGATGAGGAGGTGCTTCTCTACGAAGTGCCCTATCCCGTTGTCGACAGTATTGAAATTGTCCGGGGCCCCGTTTCGGCGCTCTATGGTCGCGGCGCCATCGCGGGGGCGGTGAACTACCGCACGCGGGAGATTCAGGAGACTCAGGGCGACGTGTATTTCAGCGGCGGCAATGAGGGCTTCGCGCGCATCGGCGGACAGCTGGAGAAACGCTTTGACAGCGGCGCGGGACTGCTCCTCAACGCCACCTACGAGGACTTCGAAGGTTGGCGAGACAACAGCGAGCGCAAGCTTGCCAGCATCTTTGTGATGGGCGAGATTCCCCTCGGCGATGCGAGCCGGCTGTCGGGATGGCTGACTTACTACGACCGCGACGCGGAAGTCCCGAGCGTGATCCCGACCCTGGGCGACGGTACGCCCGTGGAGGTTTTCGGTGGGGACGAATCCTTTCTGGGCTACCTCCCGACGTTCAATCGAAGTGAGGGAGTGGTGGCCGCCGGACGCTTTGAGCACAGTTTCCATGAACAGCTCCAGGTGTCACTGACGGCGCAGGCGCGCCGCTTCGAAAGCGAAGCCCGCCTGAACTTTTACGACTTCTTCGAGTTCAATCCATCAACCAACACCATGGGAGTAAACGGATTCGCCTCCGACAACAGCGCAGATGTTTTCTTCACCGAGGGCTCGATCACCTGGAACTCGGGTCGACACAGCATCGTTGCCGGAATCAGCGCGGAGCGTACAACGCTCGACGAGGCAGACAGCTGGTCCGGGGAGATAGATCCCTTCTTTACCGGCGAGTGTGGTTTCCGTTTCTACGCCATCCTGATCGACTACTCTACCGGCCAGGTCCTCAACGATTCGCCGGATAATCCCTGCTTCGTTCGGGACGAGCTGCGGACGGTCGCGGACACGACCAACACTTTTTATGGCGCCTACGTTCAGGATGAGATCGCCCTGACCGATCGTTTGACCCTTACCGCGGGTCTTCGCTACGACGCCTTCGAGCGCGATGTCGATTTCGACGTCATTGGCACCGTGCCCGTCGATCAGAGTGCTGACGGGGACGCGGATGCGTTTTCTCCGAAACTGTCGCTCAGCTACCAGGTCGGTGCCGGCATCGTCTACGGGAGCTACAGCCGTGGTTTCAACTCACGCTTTGGCCCCGTCTTTCTCTGGGAGCCGGACCGCTTCGCTCGCGATGAGGGTCCGACGACGATTGACAGTTTTGAGCTCGGCTGGAAGGGACTGAGCGCGGACCGGCGACTGAGCTGGGAACTGGCCGTGTTCTATCTTGAGCAGGAAGATCGCAGCATATCGGTTGCAAATCCGGATTTCGACGGCCCGCCCACGCTGATCACCACGGGCCAGGAATACTCCAGCCAAGGTCTCGAAAGCACGGTCAGCTACGCGTTCAGCGACGCAGCGCAACTCACCCTCAGCTACACCTACGTGGATGCCCAGTGGGACGAGCTGATCATCGCCGGATCTTTCGGCGCTCCGGACCAGGATTTTTCAGGGGTGACGCCTCAGGGCGTGCCGGAAAACATGTTCTATGGCGAATTGACCCACTCTTTTTCCGATACGGCGCGAGTAGGGCTCACCTACGAGTGGTATGACGATTACTTCGTGGATCTTTCGAACAGTGTTTCCGATGGGGGATACGACCTGCTCGGCGCCTACGCCTCCATGACCGTCCCCGGTCTTGAGCGTCTGTCCGTCGACCTTTCGGTCACCAATCTCCTCGATGAGGACTACTACTTCTACTTCGCCGGATCCAGAACCATGGCGACTAACGTGACGCCCGGTGTCCCGCGCCTCGCCCGTGCCACCGTGCGATGGAAGTTCTGACTATGAATGCAAGGGAGAACCGCCCCTCGGTTGTGGCGACACTGCGCACCGCGCGGCTGGGATCACCGACTGGATACAAGGAGACTCGATTATGCTGAGTGCGCAGGCAGCACGAAAAACCTTCGGCGCGGTGGTCGCTCTGGAAGGCCTGGATCTGGAAGTGAGCGCCGGTGAGACCGTCTGCCTTCTGGGAGCCAACGGTGCCGGCAAGACCACAACCATGAACCTCTTTCTTGGCTTCCATGCGGCAGACTCCGGGACGGTTCGGGTCGGCGGCATCGACCCGGCCGCGGATCCAGCCGCGGCACGGAAGCAGGTGGCGTACATCCCCGAAAACGTTGCTCTCTACCCGGCGCTTACGGGCCTGGAGAATCTGGCCTACTTTGACCAGCTCTGCGGTCACTCGCGATCGGCTAGCGAACTGACGACGCTTCTCGAGGAGGCCGGATTGAGCGAGGAGCAGGCGCACAGGCCGGTGCTGGGGTATTCCAAGGGCATGCGCCAGAAAGTCGGTCTGGCAATTGCGTTTGCGAAGGAGGCAAAGGTTCTTCTTCTCGATGAACCGATGTCTGGCCTTGATCCGCTGGCCGCGAGCGAGTTTACCGCGCGTCTCGCGAGTTTCCAGGAAAAGGGTTGCGCGGTGCTGATGGCCACGCACGATATCTTCCGGGCAAAGGAGTGTGCCTCGCGCATCGGCATCATGCGCGCGGGGCGACTGGTTGAACTGATCGAGGCAGAGAGCGTCGATGCGTCACAGATCGAACGCATTTACCTGGACCATATGCATGAGGAGCGCGCGGCGTGATTGCAACTATAGTGCGTAAGGAAGTGCTCGAGTTTCGTCGAGACCGACTGTTTCTGGCGCTGGCCGCGGTGGTGATCGTACTCCTTGCCGCCGCGTCCCTGGATGGCTGGAATCGCGGTTCCGCCGACCGTGCAGCGCGCCTGGCGGCAGAGGTGACGGATCGCAGGGTCTGGGTTGAGCAGGGTGAGAACAATCCTCATGGTGCCGCGCACTTCGCGCGCTATGCGTTCCGCCAGACACCCGCTCTTGCCGCCTTCGATCCCGGGGTCTTCGACTACGCGGGAGCGGCGTTCTGGATGGAGGCGCATACGCAAAATCCGACAACGCTTCGCCGCACCGAGGACGCCGCCGTGCAGGCTCCCTTCGCCACGCTCACGCCCGCCTGGATTATTCAGATCGTCGGGACCCTGGCGCTGGCGGTGCTGCTGTTTCCCGCAGTGGCGGGTGAACGCGAACGGGGAACGCTGCGTGCTCTGTCTACGGCCGGTGTAGATCCTCGGACGATTGCCCTGGGGAAGGCGGGCGCTGTACTTGTGTTTGTAGGCACCATGACACTTCTTGTCATAGCCGCTCCGCTGCTGCCCGCCCTGTTTACCGGCGAAGCGGCGCGGGAGTCGGGAAGGCTGCTGGCCCTCGTCGCGTGCTATGGCGCGGCCCTGCTGGCCTTCGCGGCGCTGATTCTCGGCGTATCGGCCTGCAATCGCAGTGTGGGCGGTGCCTTCGCCGCCGCGGCGGTATGCTGGTTGTTCATGGCGCTGCTGTGGCCAATTCTTGCGGGGCAGCTCGCGGTGTCCCTGTATCCGGACATCGACGAGCAGGAGCTTAAGAACGATATCCAGCTTCAGGCACAGACGCCGTTCTGGGTTGGCGAAGCGCAGGAGGACGCCGTCGCTGCGCTTGAGGCGGAGGTCCTCGCCGAGTTTGGCGCCGAGAACTTCGAGTGTCTGGGCTTCGATCGCGAAGGGCTCGTGCTTCAGGCTCATGAGGTATTCTCGGGCAAGGTCTACGACCGACTCTATGGCGAGCTGTACGGCATGCACCGACGACAGGACGAGGTACTTCGCTATGCCTCCGCCTTTTCACCCCTACTGGCGCTCAGCCGACTTTCAGCGGGTTTTGCGGGGACCGATCTCCTGGCTCAGCAGACCTTTGCCGAGCAATCGGAGCGCCACCGCCGGATGATCATCGCTCAGCTCAATCGCGACATGATGGTTAATGCCGGTGATGAGGCCTTTGCCTATACGGCGGATCGATCGCTCTGGGAGTCGATCGCGGACTTCCGGGCGCAGCCCCCAAGCCTGCGAAGCACGCTCAGCTACTACTGGTTTGAGCTTGCGGTCCTGTTGCTGTGGCTGGGAGGCGCGGCGTTCTTCGCCCTTCGCGCCACGTCTCGTGCTCTGCTTGCGGAGGCGCGCTGATGTTCCGCTTTCATTTTGCGCGCGAGTGGAATCAGCTGTGGTCAGACCCTTTGCGTGCCGGGGCGCTCGCTCTTTACGCCGCCCTGGCGGTCTGGGCCCTCTGGGATGGACTTCAATGGAGGTCTCATACCGTGGAGATTCTGTCGGAGACTCCGGCAGATCTGCTCACTGAGCGCGAAGAATGGTTCGCCGAGCTTCAAAAGGCCGAGGACGGAGGCGAGATATCGCCCTACGCCGCGCGCCCCATGGGCCTGACGTTTTTCGCTCCGCACCCACCCGGTGAGCTTGGCGCCCTGGCGCATCGCAGTGAGTCCGTCCAACCGCATACGGCGCTCATCAGTGGCTGGAGAAGTGAGGCCTCGCTGTTTCAGCGCTATGAAGTTGAAGGACCAGCAGCGCTGCGGGCGGGACGTCTTGATCTGTTGTTCGTAGTGACGGTACTGCTTCCTCTGTTTCTGTTGATGCTGACTTACGACGTGCTGATTCGGGAGCGGAATTCCGGACGCTTCACCCTGTTCCTCGTACAGGGCGGAAACGCTGTGGCGTTGCTGGGTGCTCGCATCTGCGCCGTCCTTATCCCTCTGGTGATCATTCCCTGCGCCTGTGTCCTCATCGCCACGCTCGCAAGCGATGCGTCTGGCTTGAGCGCCCTGGCCTGGATGATGACGATGCTGGTCTATGCATTCTTCTGGGCAGCGATCGGGGCAGTCATCGCCGCGGCTTGCAGTAAGCCCACGACGGGCGCGCTGGCGGTGCTGGCGAGCTGGTCTGTGTTTGTTGTGCTGCTTCCTTCCTCGGCGCAGTTCCTCGCCCAGGCGATACATCCGGTACCGTCCCGCGTCGCCTACCTCAGCGCGGCTCGCGACGCGGAAGGGGAATCACGGAGGAACATAGCGACTCGCGCCGAGATTTACATGGCAGAGCATCCCGGGCAGGGCAATGCCTCTGACGAGGCGGTGCCCGGGTTCTATCGCTCTGCGTACCTGGCGAACATCGATATTCGCGAACGCACTACGCCCATGGTCGCCGAGTTTGAACGGCAGCAAAGGGCGCAGCGCGAGCTTGTCGCCTATGCGCAACTGCTCTCACCCACCATCATCGCCCAGGGCGCGCTGCAGCGCTTGTCCGGTACCGGTGCCGAGCGCGCCGCGGCGTATCGGCGCCAGGCCCGGAACCACCTGAGCACGCTGCACGACGCCATTGGCCCGGCAACGGTCAATCGTCATCGTTTGACGGTGGCGCAGGCGGAAGCGGTGCCGGAATTCCGGTTTCAGATGCCGCCCGCGGCTCGGGGAACGTGGTTGGGTGTTGGGTGGACCGCGCTGTTGGCGCTCGGTGCCTGCGTCCTGGTGGTTCAGCGGCTGAAACGCATCAGCTAGCTTTGCGCACACTAGGGTATTGAAACATCCCGCGCCGCACGTGTGCGCGTGCGACGCGGGCGAGAGCTCCGTTTGCTTCAGTCGTCCCCGACGATGAGCGGACCCATCTGGTTCGCGATCATCTTCTCGCGCATGGCCGTCACGTCATTCGCCTTCATCTGTTCCCAGGTGTCGCGAACTTCAGACCACTCGGCGTGCAGCTCATCAAAGACTTCTACATACTGATCCGCTGGCTTGAAGTCCGCGATAGCCACGGTCATGGCCAGGTAAGCGAGCTTCTCCATGATCATGCCTGGCAGACGAATGTTGTCCTGACCCGTGCCCGTGTGCTTGAGCTGCATCATCCTGTTCTCGACGCCCGTCACCGCGCTATCGAGCGCTTCGAGCTCTTCGCGCATGTCTTCATCAACCATGGGCATCAGATCGCGGAGCTGCCGGCGGAGCATTTCCGCTTCGTTGACCGCCAGCGAAAGCTCTTCGAAGTCCGCGTGGATCTTGTCGAGTAGGGCTTTCTGCTCACCGATATCTGCCAGGGAGCCGGTGGTATTTGGATCCTTCATAACCTCGAAGCTTTGGGATTGCTCGGTGTCGCCGACTTGTAGAGTCACCGTGTAGACCCCAGGGCTGGCCATAAGGGACATGGGTTTCACGACGGAATCACGGGTACGATCGGCCTTCATCGGGAACCAGTCCGCGTACATGGGCTTGGTGCGCAGGACGAGATCGCTCGTGGGGTCTTCCTTGAAATCCCACCAGACCCGATTGATGCCAAGTTCACCTTTGTGTTCGATGGTGCGCACCGTTTCACCGGCTTCGTTGCTGATGACCAGCGTAACGCCGTCCTCCATCTCTTCGGACTGCCAGTAATGCAATGACGTGCCGGCGGGCGGATCGTCGCCGAAGGACGCTTCCTTGAAGAACTGCATAATGGCCGAAGTAGGCCGGAGGCGATACGCATCCTTCGGATCGAACAGATGCAGCGACGATGAAGCGACCTCGCTGGTGAACTGCTGCAGAGGCGTCAGGTCGTCCAGGATCCAGATGCCCCGCCCGTAGGTGCCGACGACCAGATCATTGAAGTGCTCGGGAATGTCCATCCAGTACATCGGGCTGGAAGGCAGGTTGGTCATCAGCGACTGCCAGCTATCGCCCCGGTTCAGTGAAAAGTACAGCGCGTTCTCGGTTCCGAGATACAGAAGGTTCGGGTTGACCGTGTCCTCCTTGACCATGCGGGCGTAGCTCAGGGGGCTGTCCTCGATGCCCGACGTAATCATCGTCCAGGACGCGCCGTAGTCGGTCGTTCGGTATACGTAGGGTTCGAAGTTACCCATTTCATGAGCGTCCACGGTGAGGTAGGCCGTTCCCGCGTCGTACTTCGATGCCTCGATGTTTCGCACCGCTCCGTATACGGGAATGCCGGGAATGTTTGCCGTGAGGTTTGACCAGCTGGCGCCGTTGTCCCGGCTGAGATGGACCTGGCCGTCATTGGTGCCGGCCCACAGCACACCCTGCGTCAAGGGCGATTCGTCCAGGGCGTAAATCACGTTGGCGTATTCCACGCCGATGTTGTCGCCGGTAAGCCCTCCGGAAAACTGCTGCTTGCTCACGTCATTGAGGCTCAGGTCCGGGCTTACGATCTCCCAGGACTGGCCGCCGTTGGTGGTGCGATGCACGAACTGGCTGGCGACGTAGACGGTGTTGTTGTCGTGAGGTGAGATCAGCAGAGGGAAGGTCCACTGGAATCGGTACTTGACGTCCGCGGCGGGCATACCGGCGGTGAGCTCCGGCCAGACTTCCACCTGGCGGAATTGGTCATTTTTCTCGTCGTAGCGCACGACCACGCCACCCAGAGCACCGAAGCCCGATGCGCTGGACCAGATAATGTCGGGATCGGTGGGATCGGCAGTTGCGAAGCCACTCTCGCCGCCGCCGACGTCGTGCCAGAGACCCGTGCCGATGAAGCCGCCAAAGAAGCCCTGCATGCGGCTCCGGCTCGGGCCCTTCATGGAGGGGCCGTCCTGGCGATTGGTAAGGACGTTGTAGGGAACGGCCGTGTCCGTTGTGACGTGGTACAGCTGTGCGACCGGCAGCTGCACGCGATGCCATGACTTACCGCGGTTGTGACTGATCGACAGTCCGCCATCACCGACGACGATCTGGCGATTGCCGTTCGTCGGATCGACCCACATATCGTGATGATCCCAGTTGGGCGCCATGCCGGGGCCGGCGATGGCCGCGGTTTTGCCGCCGTCGATGCTGGTGGCGTAGGCGGCGGAGAAGAAGTACGTCTCGTTGGGATTGTCCGGAGAAGCCGCCATGCGCGTGTAGTAGGCGCCTCGACCGCTAAGGTTGCGGTCGGAGTTCACGAGCGCGAAGGTTCCGCCGTGGTCTTCCGAGCGCCAGAGCTCGCCCGTGTTGGTCGGCTCGCCATCCAGCGGGATGCCGTCGCCGGTTTCAATCAGCGCGTAGAGGCGGCCGCGCTGTGCTTCGGTCATGGCGAGGGAGATTTTGCCTACCTCGCCATCGGGCAGACCATTGCCCTCCAGCTTGGTCCAGGTGGTGCCGGCATCCACAGACTTGTAGATACCGCCGCCGGGACCGCCGCTCTTGCGGGTCCAGGGCTTCATTTCCAGAGACCACATGCCTGCGAAGAGGATGCGCGGATTGAAGGGATCCATGATCAGGTCCGAAGCGCCGGTTCCTCGGTCCACATGCAGAACCTGGCTCCAGGTCGCGCCGCCGTCGGTCGTCCGGTAGATCCCACGCTCACGCTGAGGTGTATAACCGTGTCCCAGGGCCGCCACGTAGACGACGTCGGGATCGCTCGGGTGCACCACTACGCGGCTGATACGGCCCGTGTTTTCCAGTCCGAGATGCTCCCAGCTCGCGCCGCCGTCGGTGGTTTTCCAGACACCGTTGCCGATGGACACGTTGGAGCGGATGTAGGACTCGCCAGTACCGGCGTACACGATTTCTGGATCGCTCGGCGCGAGGGCGATAGCTCCGATGGAGTGGACCCGCTGGCCGTCGAAGACCGGCTTCCAGTTCAAGCCGCCGTCCATGGTTTTCCAGATGCCGCCGGAGGCCGCACCGACGTAGTAGGTCATTGGATCACCGGGGATACCGGTGACCGAGATTACCCGGTTACCGATGGGACCGATGTGGCGGAATTTGAGCTGCTCCATCTGCTCCGTGGAGAGTGACTGGGCGAACACCGCGCAGCTCACAAACCATAGGATTGCGGGGACAAGACGCGAAAATAATCTGGGCATGAGGAAGACCTGATTTACGTTAAGTTTGAGGAGCTTAGGACGTGAAATTCAGAGATTTTCAAGGATCGTACGACAGCGAAAGGCACACGTTTTCGACCGCGGCCTGGAAACATCATTGCCTCCTGGAGCCGCGGATAATTCTTAAATCCTGGTGTGTCTGGCACCGTCATCGAAACCGCTTTATCAGCACACGACAGGTGGGATCACCCGATCGCCGATGGCAGGCTACATCGGCCCTGTCCACGGGTAAATGCTCGGAGACAACAAATTTACCGCTGCGGACTCGATTGCGATCCATAGTAGTCAAGGGGCCGACGTGTAAGGCGGACGTAAGACGCAGCCTCTGTTACTTTGTAACACAGCGCCGGGGTTCTGCGAAGCTGAGCCCACCTTCAGGGGATTACCCTGTCGGCGGATAGGTCGATCGAGAGGAAAGAGAGGCCGGAACAAATCCTTCTCCTTTACGATACGTGCTTGCCGCGCGTTGGTAGCCCCGCGAAACGCGCGAGCCCAATCTAGTCACCCTAAACCCGCACCGATGGGGAGTAAAAATGTCGACACTTAAATGCCAGTTTCTGAACGCCTGCTTCACTTGTCTGCTCCTCGGGGCGATGGCCATGCCCGGCCAGGCGGCGGCTTCCGAGGTCCGCATTTCCCTGGGGGAGGCTGCGGCCCAGGGGATAGCGGACCTGGGCCTCGAAGTGCCTGTTGTAGGTCGCGTGTTTTTCATCGTCTCGCGCGATGACGATGAGATGCCCCATCTCGGCACCGGCGTCACCGGCAACCCGCTCTGGGGCGTTGATGTGCGTGATTTCAAGGCTGGCGACACGGCGCTGATCCGCGACGGGGCGGCCACGGTCTCAGGTTATCCGTTCGACTCCCTTGCTGGCCTGCCGCCGGGGGACTACTACGTTCAGGCCTTTCTCAACGTGTACACCACTTTCCATCGGGCGGACGGTCACGTCATCGAAGCTCACATGAACAGCGGCGCATTCCAAAATCCCTTCAAGGCTCCGGGTAATGCCTACAGCGATGTGATCCGACTCGAAGTTGGAGACGAGGGGTTCGATGGACTGGACCTCATCATTGACTCGGTCATCCAGCCGTCGCGGCCTCTCGCCGAAGGTGAGGTGCTGCAGTTGGGTAATTTTGAAGACACGGAGTGGGTGCGCTACGTGAAGATCCGCAGCGAGAAACTGTCGGAGTTCTGGGGGCGGGATTTCTATATCGGCGCCAACATCCTGCTGCCGCCCGGCTACGACGACAATCCCGATGCGGTGTATCCGGTGTTGTACATGCAGGGTCATTCTTCGGGATACACGCCCATGCCCTGGGCCCCGAACGAATGGTTTCGCCCGGACTACGAGCCAGAGCATCCCGCCGTCGGTCCACAGCTGGACGGCTTTTATGAAGCCTGGACGGCGGGGGAACTGCCCAAGATCGTGGTGATCACCATCCGTGATGCCAACCCCTTCTTCGACACTTCCTACTCGGTGAACTCACCCAGCGTCGGCCCCTACGCCGACGCGATTACCGAAGAGCTGATGCCTTACCTCGAAGAAAATTTTCAGATCGTGGCTGAGCCCTGGGGCCGGGTGCTCGCCGGCCGTTCCACGGGCGGCTGGGAGGCGGCGGCGATGATGGTGTTTCACCCCGATCTATTTGCCGGGTCCTTTCCCTGGGCTCCCGATCCCATCGACTTTCGCAAGCTTATGCAGATCGATATCTACAACAGCGCCAACGCCTTCTACAACGAACTGGACTGGCTCCGCACGCCGTTGCCGGCCCAGCGAGAGGTCGACGGACTGATCAACTACCACGTGCTGGACGAGCACCGCTACGAGCAGGTGGTCGCAACGAAGGACCGCTCCGGCGGTCAGTGGGCGATCTGGCAGGCGCTCTACAGCCCGGTGGCGGACGACGGCTACCCGGCGCCGCTCTGGGATCCCCAGACGGGCGAGATCGATCCCGAGGTGGCCCAGTACTGGCGCGAGCACTGGGATCTCAGTTACATCCTTGAACGGGACTGGCCAACCCTGGGACCCAAACTCGCCGGCAAGCTGCACTTCGCCGTGGGGCGCCGTGACAATTACTACCTGGAGCAGGCGGTCTACCTCACCGAAGCCCGCATGCGCGAGCTGAAGGACCCGACCCCGGGTGCGACTTTCCAGTACGGGACCAATGGGCGGCACTCCTGGATCGGGCACAGTCCGAACGATCCGGGCAGGCAGATGCGTTACAGCGAGTTTATGGAGGTGATTGCCGACTTTATGAAGGAGCGGGCCCCGGCGGGCGCTGACCTCGTGAGCTGGGACTACTAGCCGGCACGTCCGGCCGATTCCCGCAGGGAGCTCTCCGCTCAGTTCTCGCTACTTTGCCCCAGCAGGTATTCCGCCACCGCCTGGTACGCCGGCAACGACGTCGGGTCGATGGCGGCATTGGCGGATACCGGGTAGGTTGCGAATCTCGCGATGACCATGTCTGCCCTGGGGTCGATGTAAATGGCCTGGCCGTGAATCCCGCGGGCGCTGTAAGCGCCATGCTCGTTATGCAGCGCCCACCACTGACTCCGATAGCTGCCACCGGGGAGCGTGCTGTATCCGGCGCTTGCGAACTTATCCGGGTCGCCGCCGCTGCTGATGGAGGCAACCGCCGCGGCGGGAATGATTCGCTCGCCCTCAAAAACGCCGCCCTGCAGCATCGCCAGCCCGAAGCGCGCCGCGTCGCGGAGTGAAAGGCTGAGGCCGCCCGCCGCCAGAGGCGTGCCCAGGCTGTCGACCATCATGTCGCCTTCCTGTTCCATACCCAGCGGTTTCCAGATCCGTTCTGACAGGTGCTGCAGAAAGTCCTTGCCGCTGGCGCGGGCGATAACCCACGCGAGCGCGTCGGTGTTCACCGATTTGTAACGAAACACCTGACCGTGTTCGTCGGCTTTTTTCACGCCCTGCAGGTATTCGTAGAAGTTTCGAGCCCCGGCATAGTCTGCGGGCTTGGGCGTCGGATCGCCGGCGGCCGCGTAGGCCCAGATGTCGGCGTTGGGATCGGCGTAGTCCTCATTGAAGACCAGGGACGTGGTCATATCCATGACTTCGCGGACGGTGGCTGATCCGAAGGCGCTGTCGGTCAGCTCGGGAACGTACTCCCGGACAGGTTTGGTCTCATCGATCGTGCCTTCGGCAACCAGTATCTCCGCCACCGTTCCCACGAAAGACTTGGTTACGGACATGGCTCCGTGGCGTCCCTCGCGGTCCAGGCACCCGGAGTAGTATTCGTAGACGATCTGGCCCCGATGCATCACCAGGATTCCGTCGGTGTAGTTCGCATCCAGGGACTCCCTCCAGGTCATCGGTGCATCGCTGCCGATGGGCAGGAAGCTGATCGCATCGATGGACGGGTCCAGGCTGGCGGCCAGCTCGGAAGCGGGCCCCAGGCCTCGGGCAACGCGCCTTGATGCCTGCATTTCCCGAAGGTGGCAGAAGGTCCAGCGCAGCTTCGGGAAACTGAGGAAGTTTGAAGCCGGCGGGGCAATGAGCCGTTCCGGTGCGGGCGGGAAGCCCTGCATCCAACCCAGCACGTTGGGGTCGGAAGCGCCGGCATCCAGGGGCTGCGTAACGCCGTGATGACTCGCCAGCGCTGCCGCCAGCACAAGAAACATCCTTAGCCATGTCTTCAATGGACCGCCCTCCGCCTGGCAATCTATAAGTTATGTTGTAACATCTTCCGCCGTGCTGACCAGAGACCACATGGGCTTCGCTGCCAGACTTCGGTCAGCGCCGCGCTCTCGAAGCCCCGCACTTTCGAAGAGCGTCACTATTCCATGAAACGCCACGCTGGAGTAAGCGAACATGATGACTTCACCGTTTCCGCAGAATTACGACGAGTGGCGGCACTGCATTACCGTCGAGTGCGGCATCCCGCTCACCGCGGATTTCGTCTCCCAGCGTCTGACAGTATGGCGCGACGAAGCCAGTGAGGAAACGCGACGTTTCCGACAGCGCTACGGTGATGAGTACTGGCGCGCGGTCATCGGATGGTTTGAGCAGGCGGAGAAGGAAGTCGCCTGAGCGGCTTTACGGTCGCCTAGTTGCACGATTTCCGATGGCGCTGGCCGGAGCCCGTCGTTGTTAGCGGGGCATTACACTAGGTGGATGCGACTGGTGTTTCTTTCCGTTCCAAAAGCCACAGCCTGCCTCGCCGCCTTCCTCCTCGCAGCCTGCAGCGGTCCCAGGGAGGGCGATGTATCTGGCCCCGGAGCCGGTAGCGTCCCGTTTGACGGCATCGACCTCGCTGCTTATCTGGACTGTGCCCGCGAGCAGGGCGTAACCCTGCTTCAGGCGCATCGCGCCGGTGACCGTCCTGGCGCGGCGGAGAACAGCCTTTCAGCGATCAATCAATCTCTTGCGGATGGAGCCGTGTTTGCGGAAATCGACGTCGCGCGTACCGCGGATGGCGTCCTTGTCCTGATGCACGACGACACCCTCGATCGAACAACAACCGGGTCCGGTACCTTGGCGGGAACAGACTTTGCGAAGCTGTTGACGCTGACGCTCGTTGATGTCGACGGTGAAGACACGGGGGAGACAGTTCCCACCTTCGCTGATGCGCTCGGTGCCCTTGAAGGTCGGGGCTTCGCTCAGATTGATCGAAAGCAATCGACGTCCTTCGATGAGATCGCCACGATCATTGAGGATGAGCAGGCTGCCGACCGATCGATAGTCATTACCTACACCATCGAGGAGGCGATTGCCGTTCACCGGCGGCTCCCGGAAGTGATGGTGTCCACCGGAATCAACGATCTGGAGGCCATTGCGAGGTTGCGGTCTGCCAGCGTGGACCTGAGCCGCGTAACGGCCTGGCTCGGTCTCGGCCCGGGACGGCCTGGCCTTGACCGGGAGCTGGCAGCCCTTGGCATCGAGACAAGCTACGGCGACTTTCGCGCCGAGAGCGACGGCTCCGTAGACTATAAGCGGCTATCCAGCAACGGCGCTGAGGTACTGAGCGTCGACGATGTGGCCGCGGCCGCAGGCGCCCTCGAAGCAGCGGTCGTTGCCCGCGCTTTGTTGAGCGACTGCCCGGCGGCTCAGCGGTAGTCAGGAATGAACCGGGACCGCCCCCACCGACAGTCTTCCGAAGACTGAAGCCCGTGACGGCATAGGCCGCGCAACCTCTACAGGCGCTTCGAGCACCTATTCATCATGCGACCATGACTTTGCCCCTGGCACTTTGCACTCCGGCTGATCGAAGGTGGCTCTGGCAATCTACGGTGATAGGCAGGACACTCTGGGGATGCCTACATCCTGCTTAACCGATGCAACCCGCGTGGTGGGAAGAGTTGCGTTCTCGCTCGCAGTCACCCTGGCCGCTTCGAGTGTGCGCCCGTCCGATGAAACGCTCATTGACGCCATTGAAGCGGCGGACACGCTCATCAATCGCGATGCCTACGCCGCGTATGAGGCGGCGCGCGCCGTACTCACGCGGGCGCGCGAAACTGGGACAAGTGCGGAGCAAATCGACGCCATGCTGGTCGTTTCGGCCGCCGCGGAGAGTGTTGGTGAGGCAGACCGGGCGCTTGCTCTGGCGAAGGACGCGCTGTCGGCGGCGGAGGCGGACGGTGACGTCGGCCGCATGGTCGATGCCTACAACCGAGCTGCCGTTGTCCACATGGAGCTCAAAGATATCGACAGCGCTGCCGTGCAAATGCAGGCGGCGGTGTCCCTTGTCGATTCCATCGACGACCTGGAGCGACGTGCAAAGGCCTACCATCAGTTCGCGCGCGTCCGGCGGTTTCAATTTCGCTACGAAGAGGCGCTACCGCTCTATGCCTACGCACTCGAAGCCTCTCTAGAGGCCGGCGACAGGCTGGGTGCCGTCGATGTAATTGGAAATCGCGGCGTGCTTTTTGAGAGCATGGGCCAGTATGAAGCGGCTTTGGAGTCGCAGACGGAGGCCCTGGAATTTTATCGAGAGATCGGCGATGAGGCGGGCATCGCCACTGCCCTGTACAACATCAGTCGCGTCTACCGGGGACTCGGGGACTACGATCAGTATCTCGCTTTTGCCCAGGACTCGCAGGCGATAGACGAAAAGGTCGGCGATCAAACCGATGTGGCCTATAGCTATACGAACGTGGGAGAAGCGTACTTTCGGCACGGTGATATCGCCACGGGGCGACGTTTCCTGCGAAGAGCGATCACTTCCTTCGAAAACATCGGCGTCGACCGCGAAGCGGCGCGAGCGCAGGCGGTGCTGGCCGACATCGAGATCGCTGCCGGTAATCTGGACCGGGCGCTGGTGCTCCTCGAGCGTGCCGCGGTAACCGCCGAAGAGAGGCGGGCCTACAGCCTCTCCGCAACGGTCATGCATCTGTTCTTGCGCCTCGAGCTTGCGTCGGGGAACGTTGCCGAGGCGATTCGCCACGGAAGGGAAGGCCTGGACCTGGCGCGCAGGATCGGCGAGCGTTACCAGGAGGACAAGCTGCTCGGCGGTCTGATCCTGGCACTGGAGGCAGGCGGAGACTACGCATCGGCGAACCTGGCGCTCAAGGAACAGCGCGAGCTACGCGCCCGACTCGCTGACGACGCCAGGTCTCAGGCCATGGCCTGGACGCAGACGCAGGCCGAATTTATGCGGCGCGATGAGCGCATTGAGCTGCTGGAGGCCGAACGGACCCTTCAAGAGCTGCGCAGCGAGCAGGCCCAGCGGGTGCGTCTGTTTCTTACCGCGGGTGTCGTCGCGCTGCTGACCATAGGGCTGCTCATCTACCGACGGCTGGATGAGCGCCGACAGAATCGACGTTTGCAGGAGGCGGTGGAAGAAAGAACGTTGGCACTGAGCATCGCCCTACGAGCTCGGAACGACTTCCTTGCCAACGTGAGCCACGAAATTCGCACTCCCATGAATGCCGTCATCGGCTTTATCCGCCTGGCGCTCAACGCCGCCTCAGCTCATGACCTTCGCCGTTTCCTTGAACAGAGCGACCGGGCCGCTCATGGTCTGCTGCACCTGCTCAACGATGTACTCGACCTGTCGAAGCTCGAGGCTGGCATGATGCGGCGCTCCGACGTGGTCGTCCATCTGGCACCGCTGTTCGAGGAGGTCGTGAACATGAGCGGCGCTCGGGCAGTGGAGACGAACGTCAGGGTGGTCACCGAGCTCGACCCGGCGCTTCCCAGTGCGGCGCGTATCGACGGCAGCCATCTAAAGCAGATCCTCGTGAACCTTGTTTCCAACGCGTTGAAGTTCACGGTCGAGGGTCGTGTAACGCTTAGGTGTCGCCCAAAGTCAAGCGCAGGGGGGGAGCTACGACTGTGTTTCGAGGTGGAGGATACGGGGCCGGGCATTGCACCAGATGATCAGGCCCGCATGTTCGCGCCCTTTGAGCAGATTGATTCATCCACGACCCGGCGGCACGGCGGCACGGGTCTAGGCCTCACGATCTCTCGCCAGCTCGTGGACCTTCTCGGCGGCGAACTGTCGGTAAGCAGCGAGCTGGGCTCGGGCAGTTGTTTCAGATTCGTCGTGGAGGCCGGTGAGGTATCACCGGCAGAACTTGAAGCCGCAAACAGCGCCCACGACGCCCCGGTCACGGAAGGGGAGCCGCTCGCCGGTCTGCGGCTTCTGGTCGTCGACGACTCAAGCATAAACTGTGAGGTGGTCGTAGCCCTCGTGGAAATGCTCGGCGGCAGCATACGATCGGTCACCAGCGGGGCGGCCTGCCTCGAGGCACTCGAAGCCGACCGTTACGATCTGATTCTGATGGATCTGCATATGCCGCTTATGGACGGAGCCGAGGTCACCCGTCGTATTCGCTCTGAGCTAAGCCTCGTCCGGCTCCCGATTATCGCGATGACGGCCAGCGTGGTCGAAGAAGAAATCGCGGCCGCCCGCGCGGCCGGCATGGACGACATGCTTCCAAAACCCTTCGAAGAAGCAGAACTTGTTCAGACGGTGTTGAACAACGTTGACCGAAGCTCACACCGCGGTCACGTTGCGCAAGCTGAGCGACGCTCGGCTTGATCAGCTGCGGTAACCAGCGGCAATCGCCGCCTCCAGCTCATCCAACGCGGAGTTCAACGCGCTGATCTGGCATGAAATACCTTCGTGAGTGCTTCGCGGGGCGCTGTCGTAAAACTGTTCCGCGAGTGCCGCGAGGTTCGTAGCGCCGAGGAGGGCGGCACTGCCCTTTGCCTTGTGCATGGTGGATTGCCAAAGAGACCGTTCCGAGTCCCTTTCCAATTCCGAGAGGCTGCGGCGCAATTCGTCGACAAGCTCCGCAACAAGCCTGCGGTGCTTCTCCGGATCGCGTCGAGCAATCATTCCTGAGAATTCAAGCGTGCATGTGCGTGAACACTCCACCGGTCGCTCCGCTTTTCAGAAGGAAGGATCTACCCAGTTTAGCGGTAGGCGCTTAAGCAGGACATCCAGAAACGGGTTAGCCGTCAATGGTCGTCAAGCCGTGGCGAATCGCGTATTTCGTGAGTCCCGCGATGTTTCGCACGCCGACCTTATCCATAACTTTCGCGCGGTGGCTCTCCACCGTCTTAACGGACAGGTTCAGGCGCTCCGCGATCCGAGCCGTGGTGAGACCTTCAGCAATCAGTTGCAGTACCTCGCGTTCCCGCGTTGATAGGGCAGCTTCTTTGGGCGTGACCGTACCTGCTACGTGCGCTAGGTAATCGGCTACCACGATACTCGCCACGGCCGGGCTTACGTGCATGCCTCCACCTGTGAGCGTTCGAATGGCCGTGAGCAGCTCTTCACTGGCGCAGTCTTTCAGAAGATATCCCGACGCGCCGGCCTGCAGCATACCTTTGACAAACATCTCGTCTCGATGGCCGGAAAGGGCAAGTACTCTGGTTTCAAGACCGGTCTCTACGATCTTCCGTGTCGCGTCGATACCGTTCAGATCAGGCATCGATACATCCATAACAATAATTGACGGCTTCAGGCGGCGTACGAGTGCGATGCTATCGCGACCGTTTTCCGCCTCCCCGACTACTTCGATGTCGGAGGCGTCGGCGAGGACCGATCGCAAGCCTTCCCGAACGAGGCGATGATCATCGGCTAGAACAACGGTCGCAGGCACAACCACTCCATGGGCACAGGGCAAGCGGGGTGTAGGGGGCGGTCCCGATGTTCATGCTGCAGGCTGAACACCGACTGACACGGAAACTTAGTCGCAGCGCCTGACTCTCGGTGTATTGACGCTGTCTCCATGCCGCTAGTACCGGGCATCGCCAGATCCGGGTTTCCCCCAGTAGTCGATCAGGGTTTTCACCTAGAGCCACGCAACGCGACGTGAGCAAAACTATCCAATCAACTTTGCACGAAGTGTAACGCACACATGCCAGACGATGTTAAGCGGGACGCGATCCCAGGATGAGGAAAGGAACACTCATGCTGGAGACAACTGCTGCGCTACTGTGGTCACTCTCATTCGCGATTTTCTCAAGTACTTTGCCCATGGCTCTACCTGGCCTTAACGTCGCAAAATCGGGAGTATTCGCACACGCGGATTGGGACGCTCTTGAAGACTCGCTCGACGGATTTGAGTTCAGCGGAGATGGGCAGCAGGCCCGTTCCCATGAAAACTCCAACGCGGTAAACCACGACGGTAAGACCAGCGCCATCACCGACGGGGGCGACCGTTCTGGTGATCCTCATGACGACCCTCAAAATGATCTTCATGACGACCCGCATGAGTAGCCGCGCTACCAATTCTATTCCCCCGCTACAAATGTGCACCCTGGAACGCCTGGCATCGGTCGTCTGTGCCGATAGCAAAGTGCTTGCTTTGGCGGCGCTAGCAGCCCCTTTTTGACTCGACTCGGAAGATAACAGTGACCATCTCGAAGGACCGTGTTTCACGCTTGTTCGCAGCGCTTATGTGGCTTGGCCTGCTCGCTACCATTCTGACGGCTCGGACAGCGCAGGCGAGTGTCATCGTCGAGTTCGATCTGACCAATCTGAATATTGAAGATTTTACTGGGAGCCCCGAGTTCACGGTTTCCGCTGGAACGCTTGATTTAACGATCTCCGCACGTGCTGAAAGAGAGAACAGGACGCCGAGTCCAGCCAGCGTGTTCTATCACGACGGCCTGGGCATGGGAGTGCTCGGCTTTGGCGGGGCCCTGGGGGACGTACAGACGGTGCGTGGCGATCAGTTTGCGGCACTCGATGGAAACCGCGGTAATGAGGAACTCAACCTTTCCTTCAACAACAGCGTTTCACTGTTTAGCCTTTCCTTCTTCGATCTTCCGGAGTCAAACGGAGACCCGGCTGCGCTCCTTGCTTTTGAGAACGGGGGTTGGACGGTCAATGAAGGCAACGGCCCGCTCGGCAATAGAGACCTGCAAAACCGCTTTGCCTTTTACGACGCCAACGCTGCCGGGGGCAACGGCAACGGCGCGATCAATGAACTGCGCCAGACCGGTACCGATCAGTTTGGCGGTACTTTTCAGAACCGCATTCCTTTGGATGACTACCTGAGGATTTACGTCGGCGGCAACCAGGTCGCACTGTTTTTATCCGGTGTCGCGGTAGAGTTGACGGAAGAGCAAGCTATCGAGTTCGGCATCATTTCAGTCCCCGAGCCGTCATCCTTTGCCCTGTTTGCGCTGGGCGGCTTATCTTTACTTCGCAGGTGCAGGAATTCGAGCGCCGCTACCAGAAGAGCTTGGGATAACCAATCCGAAAACGTCACCACGTTTGCACATCGCTCAATGGCTGGGAGATTTCATCGCGTTTGCGCCAGGTGTTTTCCAAGCTAGCCGAAGACCGTACTTTTTGCGTCGCCTAGAGCGCGAGAAGCCTTTATCTGGCGACCTGGCGACGCGGCCGTTTCCCCAACTCGAGCTATTCCGGGCCAAAGGGTCCGAGCCGTTGCTTTAGCGAGCCGCGCTACGAAGTACGAGTTCAGGAGGCCGCTGCTGGAGGGGCGCGATGGTATTCGTTAGCGCGTAACTACGACCCCACCATTGGAATTTCGCATCTCAACGGCGTTTTTCCACACACCGTCCACTCGGTGCCAGATGGAGACGTACTTTCCTATGTCGTACGCTCCGTTTGGCTCGGTGACTTTAACCAGACCGATTGCCCAGGCCATGTCATGGGAAGCACTGACACGAGCATCTACTGGTTCGTAGACGACGTCGTAGCCGGCGTCAAAAAATGCCTTGAACATGTTCGACTGCTCCATCCTGCTTCCAGCGATACCGGCGCCGTCCAGTAACACCATCCCGTCATCAGCAACGATGAACTCAAGTGCTGTTGCTACGGTCTCGGGGTTACCAAGCATTCGGCACGAAAGTCGCTCCAAGTTCATGATCTCCTGCTCGCTCTCTGAGAACTCCTGTGATCTTGTTTGTAGCGCTGCCGCACCGGGAACGGAACAGGGACTTCGCAAGGGAATATCGGGAGCGTTCTCGGAAGCAAAGCCTGAGATGGTGGACGTGGTGAGCGCCAGCCCAAGAGCTGCAGATTTAGTGGCGTGGAGCATGTTGGTCTCCCAAAATTGAGTGAGCTACTACTTACATGTAAGTAAGTACAGGCTGAAATTTTTTTAAGTCAGAATTCCCGTAAGTGATCCGCTTACGTGCTTTTGGATACCCGCGGCACCCTTGTTCATAAACCCCATCTGCATGATCCCGAACATTGTTGCCATCACCGTGTAAGCGAGATCTTCGTCGGACCTTTTCTTTGGGACCGGGCCCTTACACCGAGATGCCGCAAATTGCCGCTGAATACTCCGTTGCTCCTCGTCGCATCGCGCGAGGACCAGTTGCCGCATGCTTTCAGGCGCGTCAACATCATTCAGTATTTGACTCATCACGCAGGGATTTGCGGCGCTACTCGTAGAGACGAGTTCAATCAAGTGCTGCTCCAGGGCGTGAAGGAGTGCCCGAATGTCGCCATCATTCTCTCCAATGATCTGCTCCATGGACGCCTTCTCCGCGGCCAGGTAAGCCTGGATGGCCTCTATTCCCAGCCCCTCTTTGTTCTGAAAGTGGTGATGCAGATTTGCTCTGGTCGTGCCTAGAGCTACAGCAATCTCTCCGAAACTTAAATTTCTGTATCCGCCGGCCCGGAGGTGCTCTACGGCTAAACTGATGGCTGCGTCTCGCATCGCTGTTGAGTCTACTTACATGTATGTAGGTAGACAAGGGTTTGAAACTACTTCTCGTAACTCACAGTGATGCGCGCGCGGTCGAAACGGTGTGCTCCTGCACGATCACCCCGCGGAAAATAGATCGGAAGGAGAAGGTGCGCCCGCGCAGGCTTCGCAGGGTTGTCGACGCTGAGTTTCGCCAGCGCCAAGGGCGCCGCAGCGGGTGAAGGGAAGCCAATGCTGACCGATGCCCTCTATGGCCCTGAGAGTAGAGGCTAAGCTCAGCTTGATCGCAAGCGATCTATCTCAGTCGAAGAGACGCCGACGTCAATCGAAAAAGCTCGGGCCGATGAGCGATCAACGATGTGTAGCTACACCATCGAAATGACGATGGCTTCCCCTGTCGTCACCCGGAGGTGATGGCAGGAGCGGGTTTTGATGTGTTGGACTGCGCGGCATTCGCTGGGGTAGGGCGGTCGCCGCCGAGTTGATGCAGTTGACTAGCGCTTCTTCTTTTTTCCCTGCACCGCTTTGAAACGTGGATTGGACTTACAGATAACGTAGGTTCGCCCACGACGTTTCACGACCTGACAATCCGGATGCCGGGCCTTGGCCGACTTCAGAGAACTTAAAACCTGCATGACGTTTTTGCCCTGTGTATTCAGATACTCATCGGGTGGTTGCATGGCGTCGAGCGGCCAATACTGCCAGCGCCATCGACTCGCGAGATTCGCGCAGACACCAGCGCGAACACCAGCGCGAACGACGACGCTGCTAGCGTCAGTCAGCATCACCACCGAAGACGTTACATCGTATCACTTTTTATAGAAATGAGAAGCGTTAGCGTTTACTTTGCTCGCCTGCTTCAGATCCCATCGAACTCTGGACCGAGGTGGTCGGGTCGCTCAGGTAGCTAACCACCAACAATCGCCCGTGGCACGGCTGTCATGGGTCGGCCACGGGGTCACCAGCCGGGCAGGAAGCTTGCGGCAGCGTAAGCGTAGTTCTAGTCCGAAAAATCGATCAGAATCTTGCCGCGCCTGCCTCGTTCCAACTGGTGAGCGAATGCATCACCGGCTTTCGCCAGGGGATAGATGCTGTCCACCACGTCGCTGAAAGCGCCGGCCGTCATCAGCTTCTGCAGTTTTGCCATGCGCAGCTCATCAGTATCGGACTCCATCAGGTAGCCCCACTTCCTTCGCGAGAACACGCTGCGCAGGAAGCCGACGACATCCTGTTGCGGCATGGTCGAAATAAAGGTGCCCCGGGTCTTGAGATACCCCGCGCTGGCACCGAAACCCAGCGAGGGAGCGGTGTCGAAGACCAGATCGAACTGATTATTGCGGGGGGGCATTTCGCCGCGATCATAGGCGAAGGCGTCAGCGGCGCCCTGGTCAGCGAGAAAACCCAACTGGGACGAATGGCAGACACCGGCGACCCGCACGCCCAGGTGAGACGCCAGCTGCACAGCCGTGACGCCAACGCTGCCGGTGGCCCCGGTCACGAGGACCTGCTGACCGGCTTCTATGCGAGCGATGCGTTCCAATGCCGTGATTGAAGTCAGCGCCCCTCCGACGAGCGAAGTGGCTCCCGCGAGCGAAACACCCGCTGGCACGTGGGCCAGCTTTGATGGGGAAACAGCCACGTAGTCGGCGTGGAAGAAAGGACCGCGGAAGATATTGGTGTAGCCGACGACTCGATCGCCGCGCATGAACGGTCCGCTGCCTTCTTCCACGATCCCGGTCATCTCAATTCCCGATACCACGGGCTTTTTTTTCATCAGGCTCCTAAGGCTGCGCTTCCGCTTCCCCTGAGAAGTCTCGCGGTCGAAGTTGCTGAGGCCCGCGAAACAGACGCGAACGAGTACTGCCCCAGCGGAAGGAATGGGTGTTGGCACCTCCACGAGGGTAATGGCCGGGGTGGAGCTTCCCTCTACAAATTGGTATCCGATCGCTCTCATCAAGATTGCCGGGCTAAAGCCAACGGATCGAAACTCAAATCGAGGGCAGGCATCGTGCCTCGAAGCGTCGCCGATGCTGGCTGTCGTCGTTATTCCAGGTAACGGGTAAAGAAAGCGCTCACCTCCGTAAGCGTACTCTGATACTCCGGCGATCCCCGCTCGATCAGGTAATCCGCATGGGAGAGCCCCTCAAACACGTGGAGCTCCGCGACAATGCCCGCATCACGAAGTTTACGGTGTACGCGTGCGCTGTCGCTCAGCAGCATGTCTCTGGTCCCCGTAACCAGGATGGTTGGTGGCAAATCGCTGAAGTCGCCATAAAGCGGAGAAATGCGGGGATGGGTCAGCGGATACTCGCCTGCATACAGCAGGGCGGCGGCTCGCAGCCAGCCGTAGTAGGTGACGAGGACGCGATCAATGCCTTCGTTTGTGTGGAGCGTATCGCTGGAATCGGTGAGATCGGCCCAGGGTGTGCCAAGGTAGGCGACGGCCGGGAGTGCCAGCCCCAGGGCTTTCATCTGCATCAGCGCCGCCAGGGTCAGACCGCCGCCGGCTGAGGTGCCACCGATCGCGATCTGCCCGGGCTCATACTGCTTGAGAATCTCCCGGTAAACGGCGATGGCGTCATCCACGGCGGCGGGATAGGGATGCTCCGGGGGCATGCGATAGTCCACCGAGATGGCTTCGAGCCCGGCAGCGACCGCGACCTCCGCCCCCTCATCAACGGCTTCATTGCCCCCGCGGAAGACGTAGGCGCCGCCGTGTAAGTGAAGAAAAATCCGGCCCGTCGTCGCCTTTGGGGGGCTGACGCGAAAGATCGATACACCCGCGATGGAGTCGGGGACGATGCTTGCTCCGTAGAGTTGTTCCTGATCTTCGAGACTCGGGGCCGCGGCTTTGCGCTGTTCGATAAGCGCTTCCCATTCCTGCCGATTCTGCGGGGCCTGACGATTAGCGGCGACATCGGGCTGTGGGATAGTGCGGAGCCCGGTCTGCAGCTGTTCACTGGCAGCTGCCGGCGTCTTCAGCGTTCGTGGTTCCAGCACCCAGTTGCCATCCTGGGCCATTGCCGCCGTCCCGGAAATCAGCAGCGCAGACATCGGAACCACGGTGGTGCGAAGCGCTGTTATCAGATTACATCGAAGCATAGCCGCCGTTCTCAATAGTGTTTGTCCTCAGTCGTTTTCCAGCCACGTTAGCAGCCGACGCTCAGTACAAGCCGCCATCGATCGTCGCAGATGGAGTATTGATCGCGATGTCCATCAACCGAAGGTGCGTGCAATGCGCCACCGCAGTCGCTTCAAAAAAACAAAGGCGCTGGGCCTGAAGAGGCTCAGTGACCCCAGCATAGCGGCACTCTTGTTTTCTTCGTCCCGCCGGTGGTACGAGTCCCGATAACAGTCAATGCTGCGATCCTCGAAGCTGTAACGTTTCACGAAAACGGCGGCCAGAAAACTGCTGCCGCGCAGGGCCTCCTGGTACGTCTTGACCCGGCTCTGGCGGCACAGGTACAGCTTATTGGAGCCGGCCGCAAAAGGAACGATGTCCGACTCGGTGCTGTTCTGCCACAGGGCATATCCATAGGTGACGTCGGGCCAGTCTGGGCGACAATAATCGTCCAACGCAATGACCCCGTCCGGGGTCAGAGTTTGCTCTGCCAGGGCGAGATCGTTCTGCACTATGGAACTCCAGTGCCCGCCGTCGACGCTGAAGAACCGTACTTCACCGACCGACTCGAGAATTTCGGTGGCGCTCACGTCCTCCGACGACCGACTTATCACTCGCACGGATTCCTTCCCTATGCCAAAGCTGTCGATGTTCGTTGTGAAGACGTCATAGTCTCCCTGGCCGGAGCGATCACGGTTTGCTTCCTGGTCGTCAAATATGTCGATGGCCAGGGCCTTTTCCCCATCCTTGAGGGATACGCAAAGCGGTATGAAAGACTTCCCGTGATGCACGCCGATTTCAGCGCAGCTCCCGCTAAAGCCTTCGCGCTTTTGACACTCCAGTAGCGAGCCATAAATCTCAGCGTCTACTCGCTGCAGCCACCCCTCTAACTTCTTTTTCTCACGCCGAAGATAATCCCAGAGCGATACGGTCACGATTTAAAACTCCAATTCATACGATATGGGTAGGGCTGCTGACGGCTTCGCTGCCGTATCAGACTCGCAGGCATTTGCGGTTTTTTTTGCGACTGCCAGAGCTCGCAGCATAGCAGCTGAGCGCGGGGAACCCGGCTTCCTGAGATCTCTTCCAGGGTCGACTGTCAGGGGCTGGAGAGCGGCGCATCCGCCAGAACCCGTCCTGTCGCTCTACTCACCGGTGATCGTTCCACCAGGCATTCCATCCCTCCTGCTGATAACAGTTGATGCGCCGCTTAGCGGGCAGTTGCCTGCTCCGTCATGCGTCAGAGAGCTTCCAGCCCGCCCAGCGCGATAGTGACCTCCGCGCTGCCGGGACCGAACACCGCGCTCTTCACAGCGCCGTCGCGCTCCACGTTGACGAGATTGGTCTGTTCGGGCCAGATTTCACGGAGCGCCTGCTGCGACAGCGTAATCGCCGTAAGCCCTTGGGGAATTGGCACCTCCGCGTAGACCCACAGAAACTCCCCGTCGATTTCATGGCCGATCGAAACCAGGTCCAGCGGTTCGTTCCGCTGGTTCCGGAGGATAAAGCGGCTGTGAACGTACTCCTCGAATCGCTCGCGGTCCGCACGCTTGCCCAGTAAATTGGCGCTCTTGTCGAACAGACGACGGGTCGCGTGCTCGGCGTCGTGGATCAGGAAGCGGTGCATGACCTCAATGTTCCCGGTGCGTTCATTGAACAGTACGCGCGTGATCGCTTCCTTTTGCTGATGCGCATTCGCCGATGTCGAAAGCAGCAAGCTCAGCAAGAGCGGGATCGCCTCGCGCAGACGAGGGCCCGGCACTTCAGCCCTCATCGCTCTCCCCGGATTTTTCGCGGCCTTCCTCTTCCTTCTCTTCTTTAAGCTCGGTTTTCATGTCCTGCATGATGTCCCGGGCCTCCATAGCCTTGCTCTTGGGTACCTTGTACGCCTCGATACGCGAGGGCACGATCCGCCTTGGATAGTGGTTGTTCTCCACATCGGTATCCGCGGTTTCCCAGTTCGGGTCGATTTCGACCTGGGTCAGCTCGCGGTCGGATATCACGAGCTTCTTCACGTTCCTGGCATTGCGCCGCCAGATTTCGGCGGGTATGTCCAGCCGTTCCCGGGACCCGTCCGCATAGGTGAGTCGCAGCAGGATGGGCATTACCAGTCCGCCACGGTTGCTGAACTGAAGCACGTAGTAGTTCCTGTCCTCGGCGACGGCTCTTTCGAGCGCGGTCCGTTCCCAATCTTCGAGACCGGATAAGAACTTCCGGTACTTATTGCGCTCTTTGTTGGTAACGGTAAAGCGGTCATTCTCGTCGTAGAAGTCGCGAAGCTCCGGGTTCTCTTCCACCCAGGTTGGGCCTTGCGCCCGGTTGCGCTCGACAATCACCGAGGCCGGTTTGTCGGCGTTTTCCTGGCGTCGGCGTTCGAAGTCGATGTCTGGGTCCTCGGTATCGAGGCGCAGTTTCCAGACCTTGTCGATACTGATATCTACGTGGTCGGTGGTGTAGAACCAGCCGCGCCAGAACCAGTCCAGGTCGACGCCGGACGCTTCTTCCATGGTCCGAAAGAAGTCGGCCGGGGCAGGGCGCTTGAACATCCAGCGCCGCGAGTATTCCCGGAAAGCAAAGTCGAAGAGCTCCCGTCCCAGGATGGTCTCGCGAAGAATCATCAGCGCTGCGGCCGGCTTGGCGTAGGCGTTGGGACCCAGGCGCAGGACCGAGTCAGACTGCGTCATGATGGGCACCTGCCGCTCGGACTTCATATAGTCCACGATGTTCCGCGGCTCGTTATTCCAGGGGATATCCGGATCCCACTCCCAGCCCGCCAGGGCGTCCAGGAAGCTATTCAGCCCTTCGTCCATCCAGGTCCACTGGCGCTCGTCCGAGTTTACGATCATAGGGAAATAGCCGTGACCGACCTCGTGAATGATTACCCCCACGAGGTAGCGCTTCTCCGCCAGGGTGTACGTGCGATCCCCATCGTCCTGGAGGTCGGTGCGCGGACCGTTGAAGGTGATCATCGGGTACTCCATACCACCCACGGGGCCATTGACGGACTGGGCGACCGGGTAGGGGTAGTCAAAGGAGTAGCGCGAGTACACCTTCATCGTGTGGATCACCGCGGCCGTGGAGTACTTCTCCCAGAGCGGATTGCCCTCCTTGGGATAGAAGGACATGGCCAAGACTTCAGGCTGGATATCACCTCCCTGCTGATAACCCTGGGCATCCCAGATGAACTTGCGTGATGACGCCCAGGCGAAATCGCGGACCCTGTCGGCCTGGAAACGCCAGGTCTTCGAGCCTGAAGTGCCCTCGCGCTCGTTTTCCAGGGCTTCCTCGGCCGTGACGATGAATACCGGGGCTTCGGCCGTGCGGGCCGTTTCCAGGCGTTCGAGCTGGGTCGGGGAGAGCACCTCCCGGGAGTTCTGCAGCGTCCCGGTAGAAGAGACGATGTGATCGTCCGGCACGGTAATCGCTACCGTGTAGTTGCCGAACTCAAGAGTGAATTCGCCGCGGCCTATGAACTCCTTGTTGGTCCACCCCTCATAATCTGTGTAGGCATGCAGGCGCGGGAACCACTGCGCGAGCAGGAAGATATCGTTGCCCCCCGGGCGTGCGTCGTCCGGGAAATGCTCGTAGCCCCCGCGCGCGGAAATCGCGTTTTCGTCGACAATGTTGAAGGCGAAGTCAACGTCGAACTCCGTGGTGGCGCCGGGTGCCAGCGGCTGGCGCAGGTCGATGCGCAGATTGGTGCCGACAACGGTGAACGCCAGCTCGCCCCGCGAATCCCGCACGGAGGACAGGTCGTAGCCCAGCGTGTTGTCGGCCATGAACTGATGACGGCGCAGTTCCTCCAGGCTGAGCTGCGGCGGCTTCTTGCCCTGGAAATCCTTTACTTTCGGGCCGCGCCGGCTGGCGTCACCGAACGCTGAGCTTCGCTCGGCGAGCGAGTCGTCGCGGAATCGGTTCTGGTCCAGCTGCAGCCACAGGAATCGCAGCGTGTCCGGGCTGTTGTTGGTGTAGCGGATATGCTCGCTGGCCTCGATGCGGCGCCGGTTTTCATCAAGCCGGACGTCGATGTCGTAGTCGACCTTCTGCTGCCAGTACTCATGCCCCGGCTCGCCTCCTGCCGTGCGGTAGCTATTGGCCGTGGGCAGCACCTCGTCCAGTTGGCGGAACTTGTCTTTGAAGCGGCCTTTGGTCTGCTCGACCGCAGCGTGGGTCAGGGGTGCAACGAGAAAGACAAATAGGAATGGCCACAAAGCTTTGCGGGGCATGAGGAGGCTTCTCTCGACGATCAGGATGTGGGCCGCAAGGATAACCCAGCTGCCAAAGGCGGGTCCCATCTTGGGGGCTTGATCCGCGCTCGGGCGGCATGTATTATGATTTCATGAATTGATGAAGTATTGAAATGATCAGCTGATGGCGGCTCAGTCACCTATTTCATGAAGCGCGCAGCCCAATCGATCATCGACCGAGCGGCCGGGATGCTTCGCGCGGGCGGCGATGCTTCGCGACTCAGAATTCTTGAGTTTCTTCTTTCCGGGGAGCGCAAGGTTTCGGAGATCGCGGCAGCGACCGCGGCGGAGATGTCTACTACTTCTCAGCGACTGCGCATCCTCCTGAGTGAGGATCTCGTGAAACGCCGGCGCGACGGTCGCGATATCTACTACCGGCTGGCGGATGGGCATGTGGAAGATCTCGTGCGCAACGTGATCGAGCATGCGGATCCGGCAAATGAGCACTGATCCTTACTGGGGAGACTACGCATGGCACATAGAATTCACGAAAATCACCCTCATGAGCACGGCCCGAACTGCGGCCACGTCGCCATCAAACATGGCGATCACATTGGCTATCTGCACGATGGCCATCTGCACTGTCCGCATGAGGATCACTACGATGAGCACGTGATCGAAGTCTCCGACACGAATCCCGACGGCTGTCGCGCCCACGACTGCAAGGGGCACGACGCGGACCACGTGCATGGTCCGGATTGTGGCCACCCCGCCGTACCGCACGGCGACCATATCTGCTACCTCGTCGACGGGCATCTGCATCATCCCCATGGGGATCACTGCGACGATCACGGTCCCCTTGCGCTTGCCTGAACCGGAAGGGCCCTCAGGACGAGGGCCCCTCGGGAGGCGGGCGCTACTTGGCGTCTTTCACAATTCGGTGAATAACGGCCCCGTGCGGCCGCCTGGCTAGCCGGCTCGACTACTCGTAGTCTCCGTTCCCGAGCTGCGCTATTCTGCGTTCTCGTGTACTAACCCAAATTCCAAGACGCCTGCCTGCAATCCATGAATTACCTGCTTATTGCGCTGGTTGCCCTGGCGTCGGGCCCCATCCTGCTCAACGCGTTACGGAGGCGTCCAGCCCTCGAGGCGGCGCTCGATGGCTTCGTCGTGGTTTCCATCTCGGGTCTCGTTTTTCTCCACTTTCTGCCCTCGGCGGTCGAACAGCAGGACCTTGCCGTATTGCTGGGCCTAGGTCTTGGATTCCTGACGCCGCTGGTACTTGAACGCCTTGCGCGGGATTCCCATGGCCGGGTTGATCGCTGGGGAATGTTCCTCGGCTTTAGCGGGCTGGCGATCCACGCCGCCATAGATGGTGCAGCGCTTGCCACCGTCGAAGGGAATGCCACCAATGTGCTCTTCGCCCTGGCGCTGATCCTGCACCGGCTTCCGGTCGGGGTCGCGGTCTGGTGGCTTGCCTCGTCGAGGCTTGGCTACCGCAGTGGCGTCATCGTACTGCTCGCGCTTATGGGGGCAACGGTGCTTGGTTTCTACGCCAGCGGTGCCGCGGTGCAGCAGGCTACCGGATGGTCCGTCGAACTGTACCAGGCGTTCGTCGGGGGAGCCCTTGTGCACGTGGTGCTGCACCCGCAGCACACTCGGCGCGGCGCCGACATCGTGCATGCTGAAGGCTGGGGTGCGCTTGCGGCCCTGGCACTCATGCTGGTGGTGACGACACTTCCCCTGGCTCCGGAGGCCGATGGTGCCGCCCCCTTTATGCAGCGGCTGTTTGTACTCTTCGCGGAAACGGCACCGGCCCTGCTTCTGGCCTATCTGTTCGCGGGCCTGCTGTCGTCGTTCCTGCCGTCGGCGTCCATCCGCTGGTTGGGACGCGGAGGGTCGCTCACGCAGGCGGGCCGGGGAATGCTCGTCGGTCTGCCTTTCCCCATCTGCTCCTGCGGCGTCGTACCGCTCTATCGCAGCCTTGTTGCCAAAGGTGCGCCGCCGGCCGCGGCCATGGCGTTTCTGGTAGCTACCCCGGAATTGGGGCTCGATGCCGTTCTGCTTTCGGTGCCGCTTCTGGGTACGGACGTGACGATACTCCGTCTGGTGACCGCGGGCGCCGCCGCTCTAATGGTCGGCTGGTGGGTGGGAGGTCGCCTGAGTTCCCTGCCGATCACCGGCGAGATGCGCGGCAACGATCCGCGCATGGCGAGCATTCGGGAACGCCTGCGAGAAGCCATGAGCACCGGCGCGCGCGAGATCGTCGATCACACGGCGCCGTGGATTCTCCTGGGCCTTGCCGTCGCGGCGCTTGTTGCTCCCTGGCTTGAACGGGGCTGGTTGGCTGAGCTGCCCTCCATCGCCGCGATCGTACTCTTTGCCGCCCTGGGCTTCCCCACTTATGTTTGTGCCGCGTCGGCCACTCCGCTCGTTGCGGCTCTGCTGGCCACGGGATTGTCCCCGGGGGCGGGTATTGCCTTCCTGATAACCGGTCCGGCGACCAATCTCTCGACCCTCGGGATAATCGCGGGTCTGCACGGCAGGCGGGCCGCCGTCGCCTTTGCCACCGTACTTGTTGCCTTCGCCATCGCCGCCGGTGTCGTCATTGATCTGCTGTTCGAGTCGTTAAACATACCGACCCTCGCGGAACTTACGAAGGAGTCGCCATCGACGCTGCAGGTACTCTGTCTCGCCGGTCTTCTGCTGCTCTTCGGGGCCTCCATTGCTCGCCGGGGTATTCGCAGTTTTGCGGCGGAGATTCGCGATGGCCTTGGCTGGTCGCACGACCACGACCACGACCACGATCACCATGGCCATGATCACCACCACCACCACCATCACCATCACGGTCACTCTCACTCCTGACAGTCATGAAAACTGCGGCGCGACGCTCCGACCGATTCGAACGCGCGTTGCGGGCCGCTAAGCCTTTGACCTGCTCTGGTCGGGCGCGGTCTGCAGACAGGCGTACAGGCGTTGCTCAAGGTCGGTGTCGAGAGCCTCGGCGATGATTTCTATGCGGCTCTCGATACAGTCATCGAGTTCTGTTTCGGAGACGCCGTCGCGGGTTCCGTTGTAGCCGAAAACACCCGTCTGCGTGATAAAGACCGCTTTCACACGCTCCACGTCAAGCCCGCGGAGGAAGTTGATGACGCGCTCGCGGTCAAATACCTTGTCCGGGCTGAAGCGCCAGCCCAGGCTTTGGAAACCCTCGCCCGCGTTCTCGGCGCTCAGTACGCCTCGTTCCGGAAAAGGCTGCTCGGCTACGGTCGGTCCCGGCTTGCTCGCATGTGCGTGGGATGCACGCGGTTCGATACGTTGCGCGGTGCTTCCCTCAAGGCAGCTGAGATCGAGGCGACCATGCGAGCACGTGAGCAACTCGACGTCGTCATTCCCGTGCTGTTTTGCGAGCGCTCGAAGCGCGTCTCGATCGCTTGGTGCATACAGGTCTTCCTTGTTGCCGACGATAAGGTCGGCGATTTCGAGCTGCTGGAGAAAGGTGTCGTGTGTGGTGTACCTCGAATCAGCCAGGTTCCGGGCATCGACAAGAGTCAGGGTTTTCTGCAGTGACAGAACGTCGCGGTAGTGCTCTGAGGCCAGGGTTTGCAGGACTTCGATCGGGTGCCCGAGGCCTGTAGGCTCGATAAGGAGGCGCTGGGGACGCGAACGGCGCAGTAGCTGCGTAAGGGCAATCTGCATCGGCAGTCCCGCGGTACAGCACATACAGCCCCCGGGCACCTCGGCGACGAAGACGCCCGCAGATTCGCTGCCTCGCCCTTCCAGCAGGCTCCCGTCGACGCCGATCTCACCAAACTCGTTGATGAGCACGGCCCATCGTTCACTGGCCGGCTTTTGCGCCAGAAAGCTGAGGATGGCCGACGTCTTCCCCGCGCCGAGGAATCCGGTAACGATGTTCGTCGGGATTCCGCTTAGCGGCTTACGATTCTGCGGCACGTGGCTCTTTTTCGGCGTCTTCGGGGCTGGAGCATCCAGAGGCGTGCTGGCAGGCGCGGTAGTTGCGCCAATGACTGATCGCAATGAGAGTGGCACCCAGAAGCGTCATCGCTTTTTCGCCGGTCTCACCCAGAACCTCATGCCCCAGCACAATGGTGAGGCCGAGGACCAGCAGTCCCGCCGCACCGATAGCCAGTATCGAGAAGTTTCTATGCTTGGCGCAGCCCATGAAGAGCGCAAAGACGCTTATGGGAAGAACGATAATGATCATCCATTCATGAAACGATTCGTCGTCAATACCCAGCGCAGCAACCGCCGGCGAGAAGGCCACGGCAATCGGTAGTAAGAGACAGTGCACGGCGCACAGCAGCGACAGTCCGATCGCTGCCTGGTCGGCTGAAGGTCGAAGCAGTTTGCTCAGGGAGGGCATGGTGTTCTCAGGTCGATGTGAGGTGGCGCCAGGGACCAGAAATGGCGAAGGTACGCGTGGGCGAGTAGGCGTTCACGAAGAGCCACTTTCCATCGGGCGAAAAGCAGGCGCCGGCAAGTTCGGTCTGCATGTGGAGTCGACCCAGGGCGGCTACCTCCCCGGACGGTGATATCTCCCGTAGGTGGTTGTCGACAATCGGCGTGTACTGGTCTTCGCACACGATCAAGTGACCGCTCGGGGCCACGGTCAGATTGTCTCCAAAATTAAACTGCTCTTCGGATTCGCTTTCGAAGAAAAGGCTGATCGTATCTGGGCCGTCGCCACGCCCCGGAACGAGCCGGAACACCTGTCCGAGTTTTCTGGCACCGCCACTGGTGGAGCACACATAGAGATCGTCGGCGCCCATGTGAATACCCTCGCCGCGGGCCAGGAGCGATGCGCCGGCCGCGACAGCGCGGTGGCGCAGGTCGTCGTTCGGTGCTTCAACGTCGTTCATAGCAACCCAGCTAATAGGGTACGGCTCGGCCCTCGGCATGCTTGCCGTCTCCCAGTTTCGCATATCGGATACGCCTTCGATGCGCATGGCCTGAAGCTGACCGCCTGAACCAAGCCTGCCGGGTACTTTGGGCAGGAAGCGATAGAGCACACTGTCGTTGCGGTCTTCGGTGAGGTAGACGAACCCGGTTTTCGGATCGACGCAGGCGGCCTCGTGGTTAAAGCGTCCTAGGGCGATCAGGGGTTCGGGCTTCACAATTCCCGTGGCGTTGGCCGGTACTTCGAAAACCCAGCCGTGATTTCGTGCAAGTCCGTCGCCGCCCCGCTGTCCCGGCCCCGTGGGGGCTTCTTCGCAACTCAACCAGGTACCCCAGGGGGTGGCTCCTCCCGAACAATTGCGAATGGTGCCGCCGAGCGAGCGGAACTGGCGCTTCAACTCCAGCGTTTGCGCATCCAGGACGATGTGGGTTGTGCCCCCTGGTACAAACTCGCCGTCTCGCGTTCCAAAGCCTCGTGCGATTGGGCCACCCGGATCGTCTGTAGGCACCAACTCATGATTCCGAACCAGAGCGATTTCGCCGTTGCCAAGCGCGAAGCATCCCATGCCGTCGGCCTTGTCGGGAACGGTTCCGCCATCACTCATGCGGTCTCCGAGGCTCGAAATCAGCTCATAGCGGAAGCCGCGCGAAAGCGAGAGCAGTCCCTCCGGATCCGGTAAAAGATCCCCGTAACCAGTCGGACTCAGCAGGCCCAGGCCGGTTCGTGCCTGAGCGTTGCACGCGACCATCGCCGCGAAGGCGCCGGCGGTGCCCTGAAGAAAACTGCGACGATCCATAGTACGTTCCTGCTGAATGGATGATTGCCGCGCGGGGAGTGCAATGCCCTCCGCTGCGGTCCTGGCTTGCGGTGCCGGGAGGGCGACATCTTGCTGGCGTTTGAGCTTCTTCGCCAGGGGTTAATGATACATTATAACGGCACATCATTCGACAGATTCCACGCCATCAGTTTATTAGTAATAAGTTGGGAAGCTCGTATTTCTCTCGCGGGATGCTGTTACGCCCTGGAGGCTAGTGTGGCTTGAGTACAAATCTTTCCAGGGACGATACCGAGGGACTCCATGCGCGGATCCGAAGCCTCGATTTCCTTCGGGGCGTAGCGATCCTGGGTATGCTAGTGGCCAACATCCCGTGGCACGCGGGAGATTCGATGTCTCGGGTTCTCGAGCCGGATGCGACGAGCGTGCTGGCGTGGCTGTTGCAATACCTGATCTTCGATCAACGTTTTCTGCCCATCTTCTGCATGCTGTTTGGCGCCGGCGCCCTATTGCTCGCAGCGCGGCCCAAGGCCCCATCTCCCTTCGCACCCTATTTTCTAAAGCGCATGCTCATTCTCTTTCTGATTGGCGTTCTGCATGCGTACCTGCTGTGGCCGGGCGACATCCTGATCACCTACGCGGTGTGCGCTCCCTTCCTTCTACTCGCCATGCCTCGGGCACCGCTCACCCTAATCATTGCTGGGCTGCTGTTGAAATCTGTGAATATGGTCTTCAATGAATGGCCCGAGGTCTACGACGCCACCGTGTTTCGGCTGCTGTTCGGCTGGTGGGTCGACTACGGTGATCCGCCGTCCAGCATAGTGAAGGCTTACGCCGGCAGCTACGCGGATCTGTTTGCCTACAATACCTGGAGGAATCAGTTTATCCAGTGGACTGCACTGCCGTACTTTCGAATCTGGAATGCGCTGGGATTCATGCTGATCGGCATGGCCCTGTTCAAACTCGGCATACTGCAGGGTGCGAGATCGCGACTGTTCTATCGGCGTATGCTGCTAATCGCACTCCTTGCCGGTTTTCCCCTGGTGGCGTACGGGGTGTTGGCGCGCGTCGGCATCAATCCGACGGTAGGGCCCTATCTTGGATTTACCGCGGAACTGCCTCTGCGCAATTTCAGCTTCGCCCTGGGCTGCGGCATCGGCAGCTTTGCGGTACTGGGCGCGGCGCACCTTCTGTTCGACAGGTACGCGGGCCTGCGGACTGAACCGATCGAACGCGTTGGACGCATGGCCCTGAGCAACTACCTTATGCACTCGGTGATCTTCGTCCTCGTGTTCCACACCTTTGAACTGCTGCCGTTCTACGCGCTGGATCACGACGTAATGTTCACCCTGGTGCTGGGTACCTGGATCCTGCAGCTTGGAACAAGCTGGGTGTGGATGTCCCACTTTCGCCAGGGACCGGTGGAGGCGCTCTGGCGGCGCTGCACGGTGAAACCGTGATCAGCCAGCGGCTGATGAAGGCTTTGCACGAACACGAACCGAGGATTCTGGGCGTACTGGCGCGGCGCCTCGGCTGTGATGATGCGGCCCGCGATGTCTATCAAATGCTGTCCGAGCACCTGATCTCTTCCACGCCGCCCGAAGTACATAATCCCGAAGCCTACGTGTTCCGCGCTGCGGCGAACATGGCCAGCTCCTATCAGCGCAGTACGTCCACCCGTAACAGCTATGAGTCAATCGCCGCAGCCGAAGTCGAGCAGGTCCATGAGACCGATCCCTCGCGCTCCGCCGAGGCGGCCGAGGCCATAGCCATCGTCGCACAGGCGTTGGACGAACTGCCGATTCTTACGAAGTCCATGTTTCTGAACTTTCGTATTGACGGCATGAGACAGCAGGATATCGCCGCGAAGTATGGCGTAAGCCTGTCGACAGTTGAGAAACGTATAGCGGCGGCTACGCTGCATTGTCATCGGCGCCTGCGAAGTAGCGCCGAAGGACCTGTGCTTGCGAAGCGCACCGCGCGACGCTACCGCAACCAAAGATAAGGACTGATCGCGTGCGTAGTGACAGCCATCCAGACAACCACCTCGAGGAGGAAGCGCTCCTGCTGCTCGCCCAGGCGGCCGATCTCCCGGATCCCGACAGATCGCATCGCCTGCAGCAATGGCGCGATCAATCGCTGTCTCACGCGGCGGCGCTGGATCGGGCACAGGCCGAGTGGGATCTGTTTGCAAGGGTCCCGGTCGAGCCTCTCGGCGTCAGCGAGAAGAGTCGTCTCGGCGTACAGACCCTGGTCGCCAGTTCTATGGACCATCCCCTGCGCAGCGCATCGGTCCTGTCTGTACTGGCGGCATTACTTATCTGGGTGACCGGCGCCTCGCAGGACAGGCCCGATGCCCTGCGAGTCGAGATCGCCGACGGCATGGACGCCCAACTCCACAGCGCCGAATTCGAGGCCGGGGCCGAGCGCTATTCAACGTCCCGGGGAGAGCAGCGCCGCGTCGATCTGTCCGATGGATCCACACTGTGGTTGAACTGGAATACAGATGTCCTGGTCGCTGATCAGGGTGGCGACATACATGTTGATGTGCAGGTAGGAGACGTACTGTTCGAAATATCCGAGGACCTCACAACGCAGTTCGTCGTACATGCCGGCCAGACCTTCGCGTATGCGGCCGATACCGAATTCGCCATACATTCCCACGGCCTGGATGACGCGTTCTTTCAGGTCAAGAAGGGAGTACTGCGACTCACGAGTTCCGCGCAGGACGGCGTACGGGAGATCCCCGCGGCGCGGCAGACTTTCTACGCCAAAGGGGTAGGAGGCAGCCTCAGCCAGGCCGATCTCAAGAGCATTGCCGCATGGCGCGAGGGGAAACTCGTATTTGACGAGCGTCCTCTGGAAGACACGCTCTGGGAGCTGGCTCACTTCACTGAGCGCCCCCTGCGCGTGGGCCCCCTGACCGGAGCACAACCGCAAATCACGGCGACCTATGCTCTCGAAGACGCCGATGAAGCGCTTCTGCAGCTGGCCGATGCGCATGGCCTGGAGCTTGTTGACGGCGGGGACGAAGAGATACTGGTTCGCGCCATTGATCCGCGGCGGCGCTAGCGCACGCCATTCAGCGGTGGCGCCAAAGCGACCTCTGTTCCTTCGCTGATGCGGCGGGCGTGAAGCAAAGCTGAATTGCTACGGATCGGGGGCGGCGAGTATCACCGGGTTGTGCCGTCTGTAGCATCCGGTAGTGACAGCAGGCCCTGTCTCACCGCTTCCTTCACCTGGTCTTCATCGATCCGGTTAGCGTCTTCGACCACCATGGTGATCTCAACGCGCCACAGCACATCGTTTGATGAGGCATCGATAAACAGCAGCTGAATGCCGCTCGTCAGCAGTGAGTCGCTGAGCAGTTGCGCATTGTCCGCAGAAGCGCCGTCTATCTGCCGATTTACCGAACTGCCATAGAGCGCTTCATTTGAACCGCCATAGGCGAGCTGACCCTCATTGAATCCTGATGCTGCGAAGTACTCAATGAAAAACTCGGCTTCTGATTTGTCGACGAGCTCGTAGCCGAGTTCGGTCATTGACTCCTCAACACCCCGGCGAATGAACCCACTTTTTCTCGTCGTCAGGTCTTTCGTGAAGCTTGATTGCGAAGGCGGGTCGCTTCGCCAGGCGTAGCGAACGTACTCAGTGTTCTCAAAGCGCTTCGTGGATTCCGGCGTGACATGGAAACTGCCACAGCCGGAAAGAAAAATTGCAATGCTGGACAACGTCCACAGTCTGAAAAATGTGCCAGGTGCAAGATGGGATTGAGCGTCCATGCGATACCTCTCGAATGAATTGCTCTTAACGCAGGGTAGAGTCTAGCTCAGTATCGCCGGGGAAAAGTTATCAGGTTTTAGGTGTGCCGCCGCAGCAAAGGCTGCCACCCTCCATAGGTGAGGGAACGCCAGATCCACTCCAGCGGTCCGAAGCGGAAGATGCGGAGCCACAGGGGCGCCACAATAAGAAAGCCGACCCAAACCAGCAGCGTCACAATCATCAACACCGGAAGCGACCATTGACCGAAGAGTCCAAGTCCGAGACTTGAGAACAACAGTAGGCCGATTACCGATTGCAGGATATAGACCGTGAATGCGGTCCGACCTACGGCGGCAAAGCCGCTGCCGTTCCAGCCGAGGATCACCAGGCCGATGATCAAGGAGCTCCAGGCGAGGGCACCGCCAAAGCGATGCGCGTAGCGCGTAACGTCCAGAACCAGACCCTGCACCGGGGCGTCCGCATCAAGGTAGGGCCGGAGCAGGTAGTAGCTTGAGGCAATCGCCAGGCCCAAAGCGCCCCAGATCAAATAGCTCTTCAAGGGTTGCCTGCCGCCGAGGAAGCCCGTTTTCAAGAGCGCCATCCCGAGGAGCATCAGACCCAGCGTGTCGATCCAGACCCCTCCCAGGAGGAAGAGATCGATCATGTAGTACCGCGCGGCCTCGAGCCTGGCTGCGATCATCCCGCCCGGCGAGCCCAGCATGATGGAGGCGACGCCTTCGTGTGCATCCGGTGTGAGCCGCCAGAGTAGGGGAGCGTCCGTTACAGAGAACGGGAAGACCACGTACACGGTGTAGGCCGCCACCTGAAGCAGGAGTCCGGTCACGACAAGCGTAGGGACCGAAGATCTGGCGAACGGCACGGCGAGAAATCCCGTGAGGGCGTACCAAATCAGTATGTCGCCCTCGCGGAGAAAGATCAGGTGTAGCCCGCCAAACACGGCCAGCCAGGCCAGACGCCTGAGGACGATGCGTCGGGGCACGGGTATCTCCCGCGCCAGCAGCAGGGCGATGCCAGCACCAAACAGTGCGGTAAAAATAGTGACAAACTTGCCGTGCACCAGCCGCGAATGGAGTAACCCGATAATTTGCGCGGCCTCGCCTTCCCACTGCGTCACGTCATGGTAGTGATTGAAGCCATTGGCCATCATCTTCACGTTCACGATGAAAATAGCGAGAACGGCGAAGCCGCGCAGGACATCGAGGCAGTCCAATCTCGCCCCATCGCGAAGTGGTGCGCACTGGTGCTTCGCGGAGACCCCGGCGGCGCTTGAATCCACCTTAAGCTCCAACGGCACGCAGCTTGAAACGATGCGCAGCGCTGTCGAAGGCCACATCCTGGCTGTCGAAGGCATGGGCGATGGCGCCGCTGACCATAAGCTCGGCTGGTGAGCCATGCTTCAGGGCGCCGTCATCGACGATCCAGAGATATTCGGCGAGTTCGAGACTCAGCTCAAGATCGTGGCTCGACAGCAGAACAATCTTTCCGGACTCTCGCGCATGGCGTCGCAGTAGGGCCATCATCTCGACCCGCCCGGGCAGGTCCAGAAACGCTGTGATTTCATCGAGCACCATGACCCGGGACGTCTGCGCCAGGGCCCGAGCGATCATCACGCGCTGTCTCTCACCGTCGGAGAGGCTGTCGACGGCCAGGGGGGCAAACTGCGTCGCACCTGCGGCCGCCAGGGCTTCCGCAACTATCGCGTGATCATTCTCCGCGAGCTGACCTCGCCAGTCGGTAAAGGGCTGGCGGCCAAGCTGGACCACATCGAGGGCCCGCATGCCCGGGCTCGATACTCGCTCGGTTGTGACCACGGAGACCGCCCGGGCGCGGTCAGGGGCACTCATTTCCGAGATCGACAGACCGCTCAAGGCCACCGTACCTGAGAGCGCGCTCTGCAGCCCGCTGATGGTTCGCATTAGCGTTGACTTACCCGCGCCGTTCCGCCCGATAACGCACACGAAGGCGCCCGCCGGCAGTGAGAGCGACACGGCCTCAACGACCACACCGCGTGAATTGCTATATCCGGAAACCAGGCTGTCCAGGGTGAGCATCAGGCGCTCCCGCGCAGCGAAGGACTCAGCAGCAGTAGGCTGATCACCACCGGTGCTCCGGCGAGGGCAAGGATCGCGTTGAGATGCAGGAAGTGCTGCTCCCAGGGCAGGTGCACCACCGCGTCAGCGCTCAGCGCGAGGAGGGCGCCGCTTAATGCCGCCAACGGTAGCAGGGGAAGAATCTGGGATGTCCGGGCGATGGCGCGGGCAAAATGGGGCACGATCAGACCGATGAAAGTTACGGGTCCGCAGTAGGCGGTGACCGGCGCCACCAGAAGCACCACGGCGCCGAGCACCAGGACTCTCAAGCGCCGGACATCCGTGCCCATGCTTCGGGCATAGGTCTCCCCAAGGAGCATGGCGCTAAGACCTTTGGCGCTGCCTATGGCAATGACAACGCCGAGGGCTATCGGGACCGTCATGTAGGCGAGATCGTCGAAGGTGGTAGCGGCGAAGGTGCCGTCATTCCAGCCGCTGTAAACGCGGCCGCCGACGCGGTTCGCGAAGTGAATCACCACGCTTACCAGTCCCTGCACGGTAAAACCCAGCATGAGGCCAACCACGAGCAGGGTGATATTGCCGACGCGACGCGACAGCGCGACCATCGCCACGGCAAAGAGAGCAACTCCCGCCAACGCGCCGACGGACAAACCAATGCCCTTGAACGCCGTCAGAAAGGCAATGGCCGCCGGTCCCGCGAAGGCGGCTGCCGTAACCACGAGGGCGACACCCAGCTGCCCGCCGGCAAGCAGGCCCAGCGACCAGGCGTCGGCCATGGGATTACGAAACAGGGCCTGCATCAGCACGCCGGACACGCCTAGGGCCGCACCTGCCACAAGCCCGGTGGCTACGCGCGGCAGGCGGATATCGCGAACGATCTGCGCCGACACGGGGTCGCTTTGCGGATCGAACAGCCCTGACCAGAGCTGGTTGGCGTCAAGGGCTACCTGCCCGTAGGACAGCGTGAACGCCGCCACCGCTGCCAGCGCAAGAAAAAACAGCAGGAACGCGCCGCGCATCTGGCCCACACCGTCACTTACACCGATCTGTGCAGCCGTCATGAGCGCGGTGTCTCCCGATCCGGCTGCACGTAGGTGAACTCGCCGTCATGGAGGTCCGGATGCAGCATGCCCACAAGATCGTGCAATAGCAGATCCGGTCTGATGGGACCGGTTTCGTAGATATCAAACGCGTCGGCTTCCGGCTTGTTTGATCCATCCGAGGCGAAGAGGCAGCCGTCCCGCCAGGCCTTGAAGTGCTGGAGATAGCCAGTGTCGTCGAAGGCCTGCGAATGCGAATCCCGGATGATCCAGCAGTCCACCTCCCGGGCGTCCGCCAGGAGCTTCTCTGAGCCCAGGCGCGTAAAATCGTCGAGCCGCATATCGTCGGGCAGCGCCATGGGATTCACACCACCGGCGTCGCTAAGGAGTTCGTTCTCCGCATTGCGCACCGTTACCATCCAGCGTCCGCCGCCGGCGAACCAGGCGCTGATCACGGACTTCTTCGGTTGCCCGGCGACCATCGCCTTGAGATCGTTCACCCGCTCCGTCACCCCCTGAGCGTAGATCTCCGCTTCGGCCTCGCGTCCCGTAAACATGCCCAGGAGTCGCACATAGTCCACGGGGCCCATGTAGCTGGTTTCTTCTTCAAGAAAGATCGGCACGACGGGTACGCCGAGATCTTTGATTCGATCGTAGTGCTCGGCGTGGCCGAGATCGCCCAGAACCATGAAAAACACATCCGGTCTGGCACCCAGCAGAGGGTCGATCATGGGTGGCGAATGCCAGCCGTAGCCGACTTGTGCCAGGCTGCCGTCCCGCGCTTTCTCGCGGATGCTGTCCTTGTAGCTTTTGACACCGCCCACGGCGACGAGTCGGTCTTCGACACCCAGGGTGCTCAGAATGGCTTCGAGAAAACCGTAGTTGACGGCGATTCGCTCTACAGGCGTCCGGACGATCACGGCGTCGGTGAGGTCTCCCGTAAGGGCCGGAGGCTCAACATCCCGGGGTACCAACACCACGCGCGCGCTTTGATCGGCACCCTTCGCGCCTCCGCCCCAGCTCACCACCGGCGCCTTCAGATCGATGATGCGGTAGTCGCCCTGCTGGTGAACCTTGAACGTGCGCGCGAAGGGCATCGCTACCGCGGTTCTCTTCGCTTGTGGCGTGATGGAGGTTTTGCCGGGTCCTGCTCCGGCTCCAGGATCAGACCCGCAGCCCGAGGTCGCCAGCAATGCACAAACAACAAGACAGCGAATCATCAGAATCTCCCGGTTAGCGCAATGCGCAACTGTCGTAGTGGGCCGGGCACCGCATAAGTGGGTGCTGTGCGGCTCCCGAAGTACGAATAATAGTTCTCATCGAGGGCATTTCGTCCGTGTTCATCCTAAAACTGTCCAGTGAAGGTGAGCCGTGCGAACATGCCGCGCTCGCGGTCGATGGTTTCCGAGCCCACGAACTCGGCGCTCCGGTCCGGTCGGAAAAAACGCCGCTGACGGTAAAAGCTTCTTCCTTCCAGGTTGCGCAACTCCAGGTTCGTGCGAATTCCCCAGAACCGCGTGGTTTCCACGAACACCCGGTAGGAGTCTTCGTCGGTGGTGAAACTCTCTTCATCGGCGAAGAAGACTGCGTTGTCCCGCGCCGCCCGGTACGACACGCCCCAGGAAAAGCGGTGCCGGGGCAGGTCCTGGCGAAACTCGACCAGAACGGTCGGTGAACGCACATCCGAAAGCTCACGCTCCTGGCCGGTAAGGGGATCCCGGAAAACGGAATCCCGGACATCGGCTTCGACTTCTATCAGCCCGCCTTTCAGGAACGGCGCGAGGGGCAGGCTCGCGTTCGCCGTCAGTCCCCAGACGCGTCCGTCTCCGGCGTTGGCGGCACCGAAGGCTCCTGAGGGCAGCGCGATCTGTTCGATCACGTCGTAGCGCCATTCGTGAAAGGCCTCGAGATTGAGCGCGCCCCGGGCGTCGGATCGGAGGTCGACGGTAACGCTGGCGCGGGTCGTCTGATCTGGACCAAGCTCCGGGTTTCCACCCAGGAAACGGTCGTCTTCTGCTGATGCAGACGCTGCAAACTCGCTGAATTCCAGCTGACCCACGGTCCGGCGCACGCCCGCTCGCAGCTGCAGCCCGGGCCGCCAGTCGTAAATCGCCGTGGCGAACGGCTTGAGGAAGAAGAAGCTCTGCCGGTTTGAGGCGTCCCCGGAAACCTGGATCTCGGACGCCTCGGCAGCCAGCCCCGTCTCCAGGCTGAACTGCGTGGATGTGCGCCAGATGGCATTGAGGAAGAGCTCGCCGCGGAGTTCTTCCACGGTCACGTTGGCCGCAGGTAGCTCGATGACGGACGTCTGGTCACCCACAAAGGTTTCCAGCGCCAGGGCGCTGTCGAGGCGATTGAAGGTGATTTCACCTCCGAATTCCGGGATGAGTGGGCCGTCCGTTGCTTTCGTCAGCACGGTACGCAGCACCGTTTCCAGGCTGTCTTCCGCCAGGCGGAACGATGATCCCGACACTACGTCGCCGACCGGCTGCTCCGTGCGTACCTGCTGGTCGTCGTCGAGGCCCTGTAGCGCCGTCAGGGACAGAATCTTCAGATTCCAGCCCGCATCAAAGGCGCGGTTCCAGTCGATGCCGAGCTCTCCTTCCGTGAGGATGCTGTCATAGGTTATGCGGAAGCGGCTATCCGGTCTGTCGTCCGGGAGCCTGCCGTCATAGCCGAGGCGTTCGGTGTAGGGCCGGAATTCGCTGCGTCCCGCGCGCCCGGTCAGGGTCAGCGTTCCCTCCGCCAGGAATGACTTCGCCTCGGACGACAGATAAAGCTGTCCCAACGCGCTGGGCCGGTCCTCGAACTGGGAGGAAGTCAGCTCACTGTCAGCATCCCGCTGCAGGCGCGTGCCTTTGAGGGGATAGCGTTCCCAGAAGGAGTTGAGCTTGGTGGCGGTGTCCCAGGTACCTATACGCTGGGCCAGCGTCACTTCGGCGCTGGGGTAAAAGATGCCATCGGCAGGTCGTTCGAGATAGCCCTCCCAGCTTCCGGCGCGGCGGTCGCGGCGGCGGATGATGTTTGCGACAACGGCCTGTCCCGCAGCCTCGCCGAGGCCCGCGGATCCGCGAATCACTTCTATCCGATCGACCTGATCCGCCGGCGTCCGGCGCAGGGCATCCTCGATTCCGCCAACCTTCGATGACGGTCTCTCACCATCGATGAGCACGTTTCCGGCGGCACCACCAAAGCCGCGAAGCTCGTCGTCGCCTGCATCCAGCGTGAAGCCCGGCAACCTGTCGATCAGGTCCTCGGCAGTTTGAGGATTGAAGCGATTGAAAAATGCTCGCGGATAGGACTGTACCGACTGCTGCCCCAGGTTGCCGACAAGAGGCCCCTCCGTAGCCGGAAGGGGCTGGCCATACCCAAGCTGTATACCGGGGGCCACCAGACACAGGAGGAAGGTGCGCGTGGTAAAAGCGCGAGCCAGCGTCGGGCGCGGTTGGGGCGAGCGTGGGCAATCCCAGACCGGGGTCGAGTTGTTCGTTTTCATCGGCGACTGTACACGCGCACAACGTTCCTGCTTAAGACGCGCGCCGCGCCCGCTACCCGTAAACAAATCCCAGGCGATCTACCGCGCGCCGACGTCACGCTTGTCCGACCGCTGGGCGATGCAACAGGGTAGGCATGCTTCACAGCATGGCGAGCGTTGTGCCCGGACCATGGTGCCGGGTGTCATCCGTTTCTATCGTGTTGCTTGGAAGAGAGAGTAAGCTCGACGCCGTGACTCAAAAATCTTCACCACCGCTGGCCCCAATGGCCGTGTTTGTACTGCCATCGCTGGCGGGTGTGGCTCTTTTCCTTACGCCGGTCCAGTTCGACGATGGCGTCACTATCCTGTTAGCTGTTCTTACCGATGCGATTGGGTCGGCTGTCGCACCGGTGCACGAGCTACTCCTCGTTACGGTTATTGCTATCGGAGCCGCGGGTGCGCTTCTCTGGCCGTTTCTGCGAACTACTCACCTCGGCACATCGACGCTTGCCCGGCGATGCTTCGCGGTCCCACCGCTCTGGATAGCGCTGCGCACCCTGGGGGCGTTAATCGCGCTGTGTGTGTTTCTTGACGAGGGTCCGGAGATTCTCCGAGGTGAGGAAACCGGGGTTGCCGTTTTTCGCGACATTTGCATGCCCATTTTTGTAATTTACGCGGCGAGCGCCTTTCTCATGGGGCTGGTAACGGACTACGGTCTGATGGAATTTGTGGGCGTGCTGCTCCAGGCGCCCTTCAGCCGATTGTTCCGCCTGCCCGGACGCGCGGCCGTGGACTCCGTTGTTTCCTTTGTCTCGTCGTCCGGAGTGGGACTTCTGATGACCATCCGTCAGTACGAGTTGGGGGTTTACAACGCCCGGGAAGCCTGTGTGATCTGCTGTAGCTTCTCGGTGGTGTCTCTGCCCTTTGCGCTGGTGATCGCAAAGGTTGCCCGCATCGACGGTCTGTTCGCACCCTGGTACCTCACAATCGTCGCCGCGTGCATTCTGGCCGCGCTGGTGATTTCGCGCGTGGGTCCGCTCGCACGCAAATCCGAGGATCGTCTGGTCGAATACGGCGCCCCCGCTGCCGCAGCGCTTGAGGGCGAGAACGTGCTTCAGCGCGCACTGCGGGCGGCGCGCACAAGGGCGGGGCGTGCCAACGGAGTCGGGGACTATCTCCGCGCGGGATATGAGGCCGGCCTCGACTACACCTTCGGTCTGCTCGGGCCGATAATGACGGTAGCCACGCTCGCCTCCGTGCTCGTCTTTCGCACGCCCCTGTTTGACTGGCTGGCTGCACCGCTCGTATGGGCACTGCAGCTTCTGGCATTCCCCGAAGCGCCGCTCGCTGCCAAGGGATTTGTGGTTGGCTTTCTGGATCAATTCATGCCCGCGTTTGTTGCCCGGGGTCTCGACGCCGAGTTCGCGCGCTTTGTGGTGGGTGGGCTTTCCGTCGCCCAGCTCATCTACCTCTCAGAATATGGCCTTATTGTTTTGCGTTCACGGTTGCCCATTTCTTTCCTCGATCTTGTTGTCACTTTCGCCGTGCGGACCCTTATCGTCACCCCCGTACTCGTCGCGGGGGCATTTCTGGTGACCTAGATGCGTCGGGCGCTGCGAGGACGCCGCGGAAGGAGAGGGATGTCTGGTGCAGAGCCTGGCGCATTCAACAGCGCCGGAAGTGCTCGGAAAGGGGCCTGAAGACGTGATCCAAGTCCCACGGAGGCGATCATTCTTCGCCTCCAAGCGAAAAAACGCGTGGTGCCTTCGAAAAATTTCGTGAACCTCGCGTTACAGTTGATCGTAAGTCTTGCGTCTGTGGCGCTGTATGCCTCGACGCGTGGCGCCGGCCGCAGGGAATAAAGCGCCGCCGCGCCTGAGCACCCGCTAACCCTAAGCTGGAGGCCGGGGCCGTCTAGCGGGTAAACTCCGCGTCTGATACCACGCGGGATCCCAACCGCAGCGAGGACACGTAAATTGTTCCTAGTTGGCAAATACGCCCGGGTAGTTTTGCTTATTGGCCTGGTTATGGGCACCGTCGTGGTGTGGGCGGTATCAGCGCGTGACTTTGATCTTGCCCGCGCCGAGCGCGTCAGTGCCCTGCAAAAACCTGATTTGTGGCAAGCGCTGCTGCCGGCGTTCGTGAGCCAGCGCGACAGCGAGCAGCTCGAACGTCAGCTTGGGGTACTCCTGGAACAACCAGCAGTCCGTTACGCCGTGGCTCTAGACGGCGCGGGCGACGTACTGGCGTCGCTGGTGCGCGACCCCGGCGCGGATCCATCCCTTCCCATGCTGAGCGGGCTCCGGACCGGAGTCCCGGCGCTGGCCGTCGGACAGCGCGCACGTGCCCTGCCCGCCCCGTTCAATGAGCCCCGGGGATGGCTGAGCCAGCTTTTCCCTTCGCTGGCGCGGGGAAAAGTCAGCGATGTAACGGTGCCGATCATTTCACCCGTGAATCCCCTCGAAGGGATCATCACTTCCGAAGCGCTCCTGGCTTCCTGGGCCGCTCCCGAGGCGCCCGGCAGTGTATTCGTGGTTGGCTATATCGCCTTGGGTATCGACCACGGTGATCTGTGGCAATCGCTTCGCGATGACATCGCATTGACGATCCTTTACTGCGTGATTGCGCTGTCCCTCGCTACCGCTCTTGCAGGGTTTTACGGTCGCCATCTGTTCGGTTCCCTGAGCGAGCTTGTCGAGAGTGCCCGGGAGGCGGTGAGCAAGAAACTCAACACGGACATCGAGTTCCGCGCCAAGGGCGAGGCGGCCCACATCGCGGTGCTGCTCAACACCGCCTTCGCGGAACTGAAGCGCTATCGGGCCAATCTCAACGTCGATCGCGAGTTGCTCAACCTCAAGGTTGAAGAGCAGGGCTCGGTAATCACGGAGCGTGAGCAGCAGCTCACGGAAGCCCGGACAGAAGTCACGCGGACCCGTGAAGATCTCCACAAAATGGCCTACTACGACAGTCTCACCGGGCTGCCGAACCGGCGTTTCTTCAATGAGCAGCTCAACCTTCTCCTGAAGATCTGTCGTCGCGAGGAATCGATCCTCGCACTGATGTTTATCGACCTCGATAACTTCAAGCGCATTAATGACTCGCTGGGCCACAGCGCCGGCGATCTGCTGTTGCGCGAAGTGAGTGCGCGCCTGGCCAACTGTACCCGGACCAGCGATCTCTTGGGACATTTCACTGATCGTCATATCAGCGTGGAAGTATCGCGTCTCGGCGGTGACGAGTTCACCGTTGTAGCCAACAACCTTAAGGACCCCGAAGAGGCCGCAAACGTCGCCAAGCGGGCCCTCAAGGCACTCGGTGCGCCCATGACCATCGACGGCCACGAACTCATCGTGACCCCAAGTATCGGCATCGCCATCGGTCCTCGCGATGGCAAGGACGTGGAGAGCCTGGTGCGGGCCGCGGATACGGCCATGTACCAGGCGAAGACGACCGGGAAAAACAACTACGTCTACTACACGGACGAGATGTCGACCACCAACATGGAGCGCCTGCAGCTCGAGAGCGATCTGCGTAAGGCGGTGGAGCGCGAAGAGCTGATGCTGCACTACCAGCCCATGGTCTCGCTGGCCACCGGCTCCGTGGTCGGCGTGGAGGCACTCGTGCGCTGGCTGCATCCGCAACGAGGCATGGTGAGCCCCGGAGAGTTCATTCCGCTGGCGGAAGAGATGGGCCTGACGCTGGAGATTGGTGAGTGGACGCTGCGCACCGCCTGTCAAACCGTCGCAGCCATGCACAAGGAAGGTCATCGCCTTACCAAGGTGAGCGTGAATATCTCACCGATCGCGATCTCGCGCTCCTTCGCGGAGCGGGTCAACAACATCCTGAACTCCACCGGCGTGGATCCCAAGCATATCGAACTGGAAATCACCGAGAACGTACTGATGGAGACGGATGCCGCCTCCATCGAGTCGCTGCGCCAGCTCAAGAAGCTGGGAGTTTCCCTTTCGATCGACGACTTCGGAACCGGGTACTCATCGCTCAGCTACCTGAGCCACTTCCCCCTCGACACGCTCAAGATCGACGGCAGCTTCGTTCAGGATTTCGATAAGAGCGCTAACAACAAGAGCCTGGTCGAGGCCATCGCCGCGATGGGAGCGAGCCTCGACCTGCGGGTCATCGCCGAAGGCGTGGAGACCTCGGAGCAGCTCATGTTTCTGCGAGGACTCAAGCTCGACATCATCCAGGGCTACCTGTTCAGCCGTCCCGTGACAGCACCCAAGCTGCCCTTCATTCTGGAAAAAGGCTACTTCAGGCCGAAGATCACCCAGGCCATGATTGTGGACACAAGCGGGTTGAAGCTCGACCCGGCTTGATTTCGGAGTGGGTTCGGCGCCGGACCGATGCTTGGCGGCGCTGGGGTGGCGACGCTGAGACCTAGTCGGATGCCGCCACTCCTACGTGATTGCGCCCGAAACCAAAGGATACGATCCGACTCAACTCCATGAGGGAGCGGCCGGATTCTTCCCTCAGGGCATTGAAAAAAGCCTGCGCCGCATTTAGAGATTTCATGCTGCCGATGCCGCCGCTGACGATCTCGCGGTGGCGCAGGAAGCCCTCAACGTCCTGGGTAAGGAGGAAGGTATCGACTCCCAGGGTGCGCAGCGCAAACGGCCCGGTGTTGCCGCCGAGGCGGCTGCCGTGCTTTTTAAGGTACCGCCACAGTCCCACCACATCGTCCCCGGGCCAGTCCGCCACAAAGCCGCCGAAGCTTTTGTTCTCCCGGCGCTGCGTTTCATCGATCATCAGCGCGTTTTTCCGAATCGTTTTTACCTTGGGGAAGTTGCGGATGATGGCCGGGTCCTGCGCTTTTCGCTCGAGCATATCGTCGGGCATCATCAGCAGCCGTTCGATATCAAAGCCCCAGAACACCTCCTCGAAGTTGTCCCACTTCTGATCCACAACGCGCCAGACAAAGCCCGACTGGAAAATTTTCCGGGTGAACTCCGCCAGGTAGCGATCTGTTGGGAGTCTTTTCAGCCGCGCCCTTGAGGCGGGTTTGCTAAGGAGGGCTTCCACCGCGGACGCGCCGCCCTTGCGTTCGCAGGCGCTGTGGTAGAGCTCGTCGAAGCTGGGAGTGCGTATTGCTTTTGACCTGGCCATCAGTGCCCGTTTTTCTCCGTCCATTGTAGACTGAGCGTCTCGTTTTCAGTGTAGCCCGGCCGTTTTATGAAATGGACCCTCATGGCGCTCTTGTTCCTTTCCCTGGGGCAGGTGCCCAACAGTCTTGCCCAGGATGGACGGAGCGCGCCCGTAGAGGTCGTGGTTGTCAGAGAGATCCCCGTGCGCCAGGAGCTGGAGATCGCGGGCAGTGTTGCGGCGCTGCGAGCGTCGTCCCTGTCTCCGGCGACGGCGGGTCTGGTGGCAGAGCTGCTTGTGGACGCCGGTGACCGCGTCGAGCAGGGGGATGTGCTGCTGCGGCTGGATGACGAGCTGGCGCGCTTCCAGCTCGCGAGCGACGAGTCTGCCGCCCGACGGGCGGAGCAGGCGGCCGCGGACGCGCGGCGTCGGCTCAGTGAGGCCCGGGAGCTGGTCGAAAAGCAGACCATTGCCGAGACCGCGGTTCGCGATCTCGAGTCCGAGGTTATCGAAGACGAAGCCGAGCTCGCCCGGGCCGCCGCGGTCGCCAGTCTGCGCCGCGCCACGCTTGAGCGACACACGCTCAAGGCACCCTTCGAAGGCGTGATCAGCGCCCGATCAACGGATCTTGGCGAGTGGGTGACCCCCGGGGCCACCGTTCTGCAGCTGGTTTCCACCGAGCAGCTCACCGCGGATCTGCAGGTTTCCGAGACTTATCTGGGCGCCATCCAGGAGGGTGCGCCGCTGCAGCTGCGCTTCTCCGGGGGAGAGCTCGTTCCGGCCCTGGTTGCCGCCACGGTTCCGGTGACCGATCCCACGGCGCGGACTTTCCTGGTGCGGGCGAAAGTAGTGGAGCCGCATTCCGCGATGTATCCCGGGGTATCGGTTACGGCGAGTATCTCTCTGGCCACGGGACGCATCCGGACCGCCGTGCCTCGCGACGCGGTGCTGCGTTACTCCGATGGTCGCAGCGTGGCCTGGGTTGTCAAAACGGTGGACGGCGTGGAGCGGGCCGACGAACGCCTGGTCGACACCGGCCTGAGCTTTGACGGGCTCGTGGAAATTCGCAGCGGGGTCGAGGCGGGCGAACGCGTGGTCGTGGTTGGCAATGAGTCCCTGCGCGATGACCAGTCCGTGCGCGTGGTTAACGGAGACTGACATGTTTGATCGGGTCATCCACAGTGGAATCCTCACCACCGTCGTCACCATGATCGTCTGCGTCATGGGCATCGTGGCGGCGCTGCGCATCCCCGTACAGATGATTCCCGATCTGGATGTGCGGGTGATCAGCGTACGCACCAGCTGGCCCGGGGCGACGCCCCAGGACGTCGAAAAAGAGATTCTGATCGAGCAGGAAGACTACCTGCGCAACCTCCCGAACCTGACCCGCATCACCGCCACCGCGTCCACCGGTTCCGCAGAGATCGAGCTGGAATTTCCCCTCGGAACCAACATCACCGAGATGATGATCCGGGTAAGTAACGCGCTCAGCCAGGTGCCGTCGTACCCGGAAGATGTGGATGAACCCCAGATCTTCGCGAGTTCCTTCTCGAGCAACGGGTTCATCTTCTTTTCCGTGAGGCCCCTGGAGGGGAATCCCCGCGGCATTGATATGGACCTGAGCCTCGACTATATCCGCGATACGGTGCGTCCTCAGCTCGCCAGCGTTCCCGGCGTATCGGAAATCCAGATCTGGGGCGGCTCGCGGCGCCAGATTCAGATCATGATCGATCCCGCGCGCCTCGCCCAGCGCGGTCTCACACTCCCCGAAGTGCGCTCCGTGATTCGCAGCCGCAACCGGGACCGCTCCGGAGGCGATGTCGAGGACGGCAAGCGTCAGTACCTGCTGCGCACCGTGGGTCGCTTCGACGACCTTGAGAGCCTGCGCCAGTTGATCCTGTCGCGGCGCGGCGATCAGATAATCCGTCTTGAGGACGTAGCCAGCGTAGAGCTCGATCATTTCGAAACCCGCTCCGAGTCGCGCTACAACGGCAGCCAGCACCTCATGCTCGCCATCCGGCGGGAGGCCGGGTCCAACGTTATCGACATCAAGCGGCAGATGATGCCCGTCGCCGAGGCGCTCAATCGCAGCGAGCTTGCCGCCGCCGGTCTGCAGATGACCCTGCAGTCCGACGACGTGCGCTATGTGCAGGCGTCGGTAGCCAATGTGTGGAAAAACCTCGCCATCGGCGCGGGACTCGCCACGCTGATTATGTTTCTCTTCCTACGGTCACCCTCGGCGACGTTTATCGGCGTGTTGGGCATTCCCATCTGCGTCATCGTCGCTTTCCTCGGCCTTTTGGTTTTCGGTCGAACCATCAACGTGATATCCCTCGCGGGCGTCGCCTTTGCGCTCGGCATGACGCTGGACAACAGCATCGTGGTGCTGGAGAACATCGTGCTGAAACGACGCCAGGGCCTGGGGGCCTTTGACGCGGCCCTGAAAGGGGTCAGCGAAGTCTGGCCGGCGGTTTTCGCCTCGACCATGACCACGGTGCTGGTGTTCCTTCCCGTTGCCTTCGTTGCCCAGGAAGCGGGGCAGCTGTACTCGGACATCGCCATCGCCGTTTCTTTCGCCATCATTGCCTCCATGCTGGTTGCCGTGACGCTCATTCCGACGGCCGCGGCGCGCATGGAAATTGCGGGTGCCCATTCGGGGGACGGTCAGAATCCGGCAGCGCGTATGGTGCTTTTCTGGGCGGACCAGATGATCGCGTCTCCACGACGACGTCTGGCGACCATCGCCATTGCTCTAACCGTGAGTACCGGCGTGATCCTGTTCCTGACGCCGGCCGCCGAGTATCTCCCCGAAGGTGAGGAGCCCAAGGTATTTGCGGCGATGAGCGCACCGCCGGGCTACAACCTTGAGACCATACGCCAGGTGGCGGACGAGATTCAGCGGCGCCTGGATCCGGAAATCCAGGCCGACAGCGATCGCTTCGAAGCGGGGCAGACGAGCTTACCGCCCCTCAAGTACGCCGCCATGTTCCTGGATACGGGCGGACTCCGGGTGATCGGGGAGCCCATGGAGACGCGGCATATGGAGGCGCTCATGGACGGCCTGGAGGACCTGTTCCGGGAGTTTCCGGGTATGCGGGCCTTCGCATCGCGCGGTTCCATTATCTCGGGAAATGACGGCGGCAGCCGCAGCATCAATCTCGATATCTCCGGCACCGATCTCGCCACCATCTACCGCGTGGCGCGGGCCGCTGAAGCCCGGGCATCCGAGGTTCTCGGCAATCCGCGTATACAGAGCCAGCCCTCGGCGCTCAGTCTCGCGCAGCCGCTGATCCAGCTTCGTCCCAACTGGGAGCGGGCGGCGTCCCTGGGGATCTCGGCGGAGAATCTTGGCTTCACGGTCGCCGCCCTGACCGATGGGGCCTACGTCGATGAGTTCTTCCTTGGCGATGACAAAATCGACATCTATCTGTACAGCGCCAGCGGGCGCGACCTGGTCCTCGATCGTCTGGCCCAGGTGCCGATCTACACGCAGGGTGGCGACGTGGTGTCGCTCGGCAGCCTGGTCAGTCTCGAGGAAACGGTCGACACCAGCTCAATCCGGCGCGTTGGCGGCAAACGCACGGTCACTCTGAACGTTATTCCTCCGCGCTCCACGGCGCTCGAAACCGGCGTGGGGATCGTCCAGGAAGAAGTGGTGAGCTATCTGCAGGAAACGGGTGCGCTTCCCCAGGATGTCACCATCGCCATCACCGGAGCGGCGGATCAGCTCGACGCGACCCGGGAGTCCCTGGTCGGTAACTATCTGGTAGCGCTGTTGATCATTTATCTGCTGATGGTCGCGATCTTCACCCACTGGGGCTATCCCCTGCTGATCCTCGTTACGATTCCCGTGGGCGTTGCCGGCGGCATTGTCGGGCTGGCCCTGCTCAACGGCGTCGGCGGGCTGCTTCCCATGGTGGGCATCGGCGCCATCAGCCAGCCCTTCGATATGATCTCCATGCTCGGCTTCCTGATTCTTATGGGCACGGTCGTCAACAACCCGATCCTCGTTGTCGACCGCGCGCTGCAGAACGTGCAGGCGGGGCGCGAGCCCCTGGATGCGGTGCGGGAAGCCCTGCGCACGCGACTTCGTCCCATCGCCATGTCAACGCTCACGACGCTGTTCGGTCTCGCGCCGCTGGTGCTGATCCCGGGAGCCGGCACGGAGCTGTACCGCGGCGTCGGCGCCATTGTGATGTTCGGGATTCTGGGTTCGATGCTGGTCACATTGACCATGCTGCCGGCGCTGACCGTCTTCGCCCTGGACATGCGATCCCGCTTCGCGGGAAAGCTCGTTCGACCGGTCGCCTGAAACCCACCATCCCCTCAAGGGTTGGAGCGGTGCCATAACCGGTCGCCTGATGGGGCGCTCCAGAGTCAGCGACCGACGACATCGGCGTTCCGGCACTCTTACAGCGCCGCGCGTAGTTCGCGCGGCGCGAATACTCCCCGCTCCGTAATGATGCCGCTGACGAGCTCGGCGGGCGTGACATCGAAGGCCGGATTCTCCACCGCGACATCGGCGGCGTGATCGCCCCGGACTTCAGCGCTGGCTCTTTGCTCGATGGGCACGTCGGCACCGGTCGGAGTCGCCGGGTCGAAGCTTGAAAGGGGACAGGCCACGTAGAAGGGGATTCCGAAATGGCGGCAGAGGATCGCCACGTTGAGCGTGCCGATTTTATTGACAACGTCGCCGTTCGCCGCGACGCGATCGGTGCCGACCAGGGCGAGATCGACCTTTCCCGCGGCCATCGTGGTGGCGGCCATGTTGTCGCAGATCAGCCTCACGTCGATGCCGGCCTGGGACAGTTCCCAGGCCGTCAGTCGCGCGCCCTGGTAGAGAGGACGAGTTTCGTCCGCGTACACCCGGAACGGGACGCCCCGCGCGTGCTGCACATACATGGGCGCCGTGGCCGTGCCGAGGCGTGAGACCGCCAGGGAACCGGCGTTGCAGTGCGTGAGAACGCCGTTGCCCGCTTCTATCAGCGAGGCGCCGTGGCGACCGATAGCGGCGCAGGCTTCGAGATCCTCTTTGTGGATGCGAAGGGCCTCTGCCTCCAGACTCGCCGGGTCCCGGCTTGCCCGATAGCGCTGTACGACGCGGTCTACGGCCCACGCCAGATTGACCGCCGTGGGTCTGGCACTCTTCAGGTACTCGGCGTTCGCGAGCAGCCTTGCTTCGTAGTCGGAAGACGCGCCGCTCACATCGACCATGGATTGGGTCAGTGCGTAGGCCGCGGCGATACCGATTGCCGGTGCGCCGCGGACCGCGAGCGTGTTGATCGCACGCCAGGCGTCTTCCAGGGATTCGACTCGCAGGTAAGCGCTCTGTGCGGGAAGCCGCCGCTGGTCGAGGAGGTATAGCTGGCGTGATTCCCAGCGCAGCGTGTCTGGAACGGTCAGATCGTCTGAACTGTGCACTCTACCGCGTCCTCCGCGTTTGCCCGGCTGGGCTGTCTGAATCCAGCGCCCTTGCGCGAACCAGGCAGGAGACGAGCTGCGCCCCGCATTCGTGCAGCGTAGCTCCCGCCGCAAACACGCCGTCTTCATGTCCCGCGGTCACGAAGAGCAGCGGACGCCGCGACTGTCGGTCCATCAACGCTTTGACTGCTTCCGCCATCGCCGGAGTCCCATAGGGAACGTCCGCGGCGGTGGCCGGCAGATCGAGGGTGTTGCGGGCGTTCCATATCTCCGGGCTGTGAACGTGGAAAACCACATGGACCGCGTCGTCGGCGGCGTAGAGCATGGCGTGGGTGAGGGACTCAGAAGAGGGCGGTCGGGCGCCCCGCGCTTTTACGCGAAACGTCGCGAGATCCACATCGCAGATCTGCACGATATCCCGAGCCTCCAGGGTCGCTTCCCCACTGCTCTGGCTCGCAGTGATGACGAAGTCACTTCTCGAACAGCGAAGACTCAGGTTGCCGTAGCCAAAGCCGCCGTAGCGTTGCGGGTCCTCGCCCAACAGCTCGAGGTCGCGAAGGACCGATCGCCAGGCTCGAAGCTCCGCCAGCAACGGCGTGGCAATAGTCGCAGCTCCAGGCTCCAGGGTGTAAGCAAACTGTATGACGCCTTCTTCTTCGGTCACGGTCGGAACCCGGCTGGCAGCTTGCGGGCAGCATACCCCAGCAGAGAGGCCCGGGTAGGCGAGCCGCGGAAGCTCCTTCGACCGGCGGACCGCTTCTTCGCCGGGACTTGAGGGGCGTTACCGGCGACGGCGCCTCCTGCGCCTGCGAGCGGCTTTTTGCAATTCCGTCGGTGTTGACGCATCTTGAGGTGCATACGCCCCAATCGGAGCTCTGCGATGACCCGCGCGATGCTTTCTCGACTCCTGTGCTGTGTTCTTGTGATGCTGGGATGCTTCGGTCTTCATGCCCCGGCTCAGGCTCAGGATGACACCGCGATCCCGATCAGTGAGGCGCTCTACCAGTCCCTGCGCTATCGGCTGATCGGGCCCTTCCGCGCGGGCCGCACCGTGGGCGCAGTGGGCGTACCGTCACAGCCCAACGTGTTCTACATCGGCGTAAACAATGGCGGCGTCTGGAAAACCGACGACTATGGGCGAACCTGGGAGCCCATCTTCGATGACGCGCCCACGGGCTCCGTGGGGGATATCGCGGTGTCCCCGTCCCACCCCGACATCATCTACGTGGGTACGGGCGAAGGCCTGCACAGACCGGACCTGAGCACCGGCGAGGGCATCTTTAAATCCGAGGACGGCGGTGCCAACTGGCGCCATGCGGGGCTTGGAGACATCCAGCAGGTCGGCCGTATTCTCGTCCATCCGCAGAACCCGGACCTTGTGTATGTCGCTGGCATGGGCCATCCCTATGGGCCTAATGAGGAGCGCGGCGTGTTTCGCAGCTCGGACGGAGGCGGCAGCTGGGAGAAGGTGCTCTACGTCAACCACAACACCGGCGCCAGCCGCATCGAGTTTGATCCCAATGATCCGGCGACAATCTATGCCAGCCTTTGGGAGCACCGCGAGGGCCCCTGGGAAAACGCGCGCTTCTCGGGTCCGAACAGCGGTCTCTATAAATCCACAGACGGCGGAACGACGTGGCGGCGGCTGAGTGGGGGATTGCCGGGAGCGGAGCAGGGTTTGGGCAAGACCGGCGTGGGCGTCGCCCCCGGCAACTCGGCGCGTGTCTACGCGGTGGTCGATGCCCGGGAGGGTGGTGGCATCTATCGCTCCGACAATGGCGGCGACAGCTGGGAGCTCACGAGTACGGATCGGCGTCTATGGCGTCAGGGCGGCGGCTTCGGTGAACTGCGCGTGCATCCCGACGACCAGGACCTTCTGTTCCTGGCCAACATCGCCGCTTACAGCTCGCGGGACGGCGGTGTCACCTGGACGTCCAACAAGGGCGCCCCCGGCGGGGACGACTACCAGCGCATCTGGATCAACCCGGAACGCCCCAATATCCGCATTTACGCGGCGGATCAGGGTGCAACGATAACGGTGAATGGCGGTCGGACCTGGAGCAGCTGGTACAACCAGCCAACGGCGCAGCTCTACCACGTCTCCACCGACGACCAGTTTCCCTACTGGGTGTACGGCGGCCAGCAGGAAAGCGGGGCCATCGGAGTGGCGAGCCGCGGCCCGGGCGGACAGATTTCCTTTCGCGACTGGATGGGGGTGGGGGCCGACGAGTACGCCTACGTGGTGGCCGATCCGTTGAACCCGCATTTCCTTTATGGCGGGCGGGTAGTGCGCTTTGACAGGCGCACGGGACAAACGCGCAACATTGCGCCCGAGGCGCTGCGCTCCGGCAAGTACCGGGTGAAGCGTTCCATGCCTCTGAGCTTTCATCCCGCCGACCCCAATATGCTGCTCTACGCCACCAACGTGTTGTGGAAAACAACTAACGGCGGCGAAGCATGGTCGATCATCAGCCCCGATCTGTCGCGGGAGCAGCCCGCCGTTTCCGAGAGCATCGGAGACTTCCGCACGCCGGAGCTCGAGACCATGGAGCGCCTCGGCGTGATCTATGCGCTTGGCCTTTCGCCTCTGAACCGGGATCTGATCTGGGCCGGGACCGATGATGGTCTTATCCACGTCACCGCCGAAGGCGGGGAGTCCTGGCGCGATGTCACGCCACCAGAACTGCGCGCCTGGGACAAGGTGTCGAACATCGATGCGGGGCACTTCGATCAGGACACAGCGTACGCGGCGATCAATGCGATCCGGCTGGATGACATGCGTCCGCATATCTTCCGTACCCACAACGGTGGGACGACGTGGGAGCGGATCGTAACGGGTCTGGAGGGCGCGGGGCCCGTTAACGTTGTCCGCGAGGACCCGAAGCAGCCCGGCCTCCTATTTGCCGGCACGGAACGCGCCGTGTATTTCTCCAGCGACGATGGAGAGCACTGGCATCCGCTGCGCATGAATATGCCCGCGTCTTCCGTGCGCGACCTTGTCGTCCACGAGGACGATCTCGTCGTCGGTACACACGGTCGTTCCATATGGATCATGGACAACATCAGCCCGCTGCGTGAACTCGCCGCAGCGGCCCGGGCAGGCCGGACTCATCTGTTTTCCCCGGCGACGGCCGTACGCGTACGTGGGAATCTGTTCCTGGACACGCCGATCCCGCCAGAGGAGCCGGCGGGTGAGAACCCACCCGATGGCGCGATCCTGGATTACTATCTGCCGCAGGACGTCGATCGCGTGAAACTGGAGATCCTCGACGGCAACGGGGACAGCGTTCGAGCGTTCTCCAGTGACGACAATCCCGAAGTTCTCGATCCGAACACGCTGCCCCATCCCACCTACTGGATACGTCCGCCGGAAGTCTTGGGTACGGGGCATGGTCATCATCGCTTCGTCTGGGATCTGCGTTATCCGGCGCCCGAGGGGGTACAGCGCGGTTACGACATTGCCGCCGTCTACGGGAACACTTCCAGTGATCCTGTCGGGCCGTTTGTGCATCCCGGCGTCTATACCATTCGCCTGACCGTAGACGGCGCTGTCTACGAAAATGGCCTGTCCGTCGTACTCGACCCGCGGGTAGAGATCTCCGGCGCGGACCTCGAACTGCAGACCCGCTACTCCCTCCAGGTGCTGCGCGCCAGCGAGAGGGTTCAGCGGCTTCGTGAACGCATCGACGAGGAACTGGTTGCGGCTTCGGGTTCACGGCGTGAGCATCTGCTGTCCCTGCGTGGCGAAGGGGATGCGGAGAACCCCAACATCAGCTACGGCAGTATCACAGAGTCTCCCCTCGAGGCGGAGAGCATCGTGGGATTGCAGGAGAAACTGATCTATATGCTCAAGATTCTGCAGACAGCCGATGCGAGGCCTACGACCCAGGCAATCGCAGCCGTCGAAGCCCTAAGCGCTCGCGTTGGGGAGCTTGAGGGGCGTTTTTAACGCGCCGGTGGAAGTTGCCTGTGCGAAGGCCGGGTGGCCGGGAATGCCCTGCCGCCAGTCCGCGCTAGAGCTTGATGAACGCCAGGGCGTTATTGGGGTTCATGGGGATCACCAACTGATGCTGGACCGAGTCGTAGCACATGGACGCCGCGTTCGGTATGCCCGTAGCGATGACTTCCGTGGGCTCTCCCGGCACCAGCTTCGAGACGCTCCCGTAGCGCACACTGCTGACATATTTTGTGCCATCGGGGAGCACCACCACTCCGTCACCGCCGGACTCCGCTGCTTGCTCCGTGTGCAGAAGGGCTCCGTCGGGCGTATAGGTAAGCACCGCCGTTGATCCGATATTCACCACGACAACGTTGCCATCGTTGTCGAGGGCGACGCCGTTCGGGCGATCAAGCTCGCTGCCTTCGGCAAACACGCTGATCTCTCCATCTTTGCTCACGCGATAGACCCGCGCTTCCGGGCGCGTATTCGAAATGTAGGCCGTCCCGTCTTCCGCCACGGCGATACCATTGAGAAAGCCGGAGCCGGGTACTTCGATCGAGCGTAGCGGCTTACCGGTGGCAAGATCGAAGGAGCGCAGGAATCCACTGTCGACGGTATAGAGAACGCCGTCTCGAAGTGCGCTTCCTATGGGGCTGATCAGTTCGAGGCCGTCTCTGGTGGCGCCGATCCATTTAGCGGTGTGCACGCTGCCATCCGGATTGATCAGCGACGCATAGCCATCTGCTTCGTAGCCTTCGGTTCGCACGCCAGCATTCATGGCGATGATCAAGTTGCGGTCGGGATCGAAGGTGCAACTCTCAGCAAAATGGAAACTGCCGAAAACCGTAACGTTTTCAGACATCTCCATTCTTTCACCGGCTTCATTGACTCGCCCGAGGGGCAGTCCTGCAGTGAATTCCTGGGCGCTGGCCTGGACCCCTAGCGTCGTTGCGATGATTGCAGGAAGAATGAGTGGCTTCATAGTCGCGTTTTCCTTTAGTCGAACCGGTTACCGTTCCCTACCGGAGTGTCAATCGTGGACATCGCCTAGTTCGAGGGCATGGCCGTGACGCGTTCTGGCCTCGCCGGCCCTCGAATCCAGGTCCCCGGCCGATTCCCGGTCAGTACGCCTGAGCGAATAACAAAACGTCCATTGACTAGCACGTGATCGATGCCCGTGGGATAGCGGTGCGGATCGGTATACGTGGCTTGATCCTGGATCTCGTCGGCGTCGAAGACGACCAGATCCGCGTAAGCACCCATTCGCAGTCGACCGCGCTGCGGCTGGTTGTACTGGTCCGCGGGCATGGAGGTCATCTTCCGTACGGCTTCTTCGAGGGTAAGGACTCCGAGTTCGCGCACGTAGCGCGCGAGCACGCGGGGAAAGGCGCCATAGCTTCGCGGGTGCGGATAGCCCTTGCCATAGCTCACGGGGTCTCCATCCGTCTCGATCATCGCCAGGGGATGCTGCATGATGCGTATGACATCGGCTTCATCCATGGCGTGATAGATCGCGGAGAAACCGCCCTTGAGCTGCAGTTCGATGAGGAGGTCGATGCCCGTCTCGACAGAGTTGGGAAGCCCCCGATCCGCGGCCATGTCCGCCAGGGTCTTGCCGTTGTAGGACTCATCCGAAGGTAAGACGCGGATCTGCAGGCGATTCAAATCCCCTCCGGTCCGATCCGTCATGAAAATCTCGTGCATCTCCTTGCGGATTCGCGGGAGAAGTTCCGGGTTTGTAACCCTTCCGCCAAAGTCCCGGGGTCCCCCGGCGAGAACCCACTGCGGGAACATGATTACGGAGCTGGTACTTGAGGCCGTGTAGGGATAAAGGTCATGGACGATGTCGATTCCGCGTTCCTGGGCCTCATCGATCAATGCGAGGCTCTGTTCTGACCAGCCCCACTGGCCAATGCCCGCAGCTTTGTGGTGATTGATCTGCGTTGGGATGTCGGCTTCCTCGGCAATGCGGATGGTCTCATTCACCGAGTCCAGTAGGCCCGTTCCCTCGTTGCGCATGTGCGTCACGTAGATCCCGCCGTAGGACGACGCCACTTTTGCGAGTTCGATGACTTCTTCGGTCTCGGCATAATTGGCAGGGACGTAGAGGAGACCCGTTGCCAGGCCGAGGGCGCCCTGTTGCATGGTCTCGGCGACATACTCGCGCATCCGCTGCAGCTCTTCCTCGTTGGGCGCACGGTTTTCCAGCCCCAGAACCTGCTTGCGCGTCCAAGTGTGGCCCGCGAAGAAGCCCACGTTCGGAGCCACATCCAATGACCGGGCGTACTCGTCGAGGGGCCAGGGTTGGTCGCCGGAGTGCAGGCTTGCCATGATCGTCGTTATCCCCTGGCGCGTGAAGTTTTCCGCCAGCGGATGTTCGTGAATGGTTGTCTGGATATGCGCGTGGTTGTCGATGAATCCCGGAGCCACGACGAGGCCGCTTACGTCCACGACCTCTTCAGCGTCTCTGGGATCGAGGGGGTTTCTGGATATGGCGACGATTCGCTCACCCCGGAGACCCAGGTCTGCCTTGAAGCGCGGTGTTCCAAGGCCGTCCACCACCGTTCCACCGCTGAGAATCACGTCAAAGCGCGTTGGATTCGGGTTCTCGGGACGCGCTCCGGCCGAATGCGCCGCAAGCTGACCCAGGGCCAGCACCAGCACCCCGGCGAGGGCGAGCTTAACAAGGGGAGTACGAAGAGCCTTCACGATTGCACCATTCTCATTCCGCGACGATGACCGCCCGGGCTACGCACCGTAAGCCATTGACAGCCCCGCGCCCAGAAGTGAGCACTCTGTGCCCCGTGCCCGGTTACTATAGCCCACGCGGTGTGTCGTTATGGAGTCCGGGTCGTTGCGCAATTTTCTCATGCTGATTGTTGCCGTTCTGCTGCCCCTCGCGGGGCAGGGCAGCGAGTCAACCGCCCCGAGCATCGTCGCTGCCGAGGCTCGTTTCTACTATCAGGATCTCGAAGGGGCGGCCGACTTCTACCGCGAAAACCTCGGTCTCGTCCCGGTGGAAGTTCGGGAAGACGCGGTGGTGCTTGAGGTCGCTCCCGGGGCGCTGCTGACCCTCGCCACGCTGGAGTCGGGAGGTTACGCACCGGATACGCCGCGTACCGCAGCGCTAGCGCTGGTGACGGATCAGCTCGATGAATGGTGGGAAGCACTGTCTTCCCGCGGTCTGAACATGCGCAGCGTCGAGTATGACCCCCAGCCGGGGCGCGCTCATCACGGCTTTGTTCTCGTGGACCCCGAAGGTTGGTTCCTGGAATTTGAGCGCTTCAATCCGCATCCGGAGAACGACAGGCTGATGCCGCTACTCGACGCCTTGCCCACGCGTGTTGTGGACACCGCCGCCGCGGGTCTTCCAGGCCATCTCGGGTTCAAGGCCACCGTTCTATGGTTCTATTATGAGGACCTTGCGAAAGCGGAAGCCTTCGTCGCGCGCGACCTGGGACTGCCGATGGTCACCGACCAGGGCTGGGCGAAGATACATCCCCTGACTGCTTCCGCGTACCTTGGGCTCGTCGACGCGGCTCGTGGCATGCACTCCTTCACGGCAGAGAAGGCCGTGGAATTGCAGCTGCGGGCCTACGATATCGAAGACCGGACACAACGGTACCGGGCGGCGGGTCTGGAACCGAGGAATGTCGATGCACGGGCCGTCGAGATCAGCGACCCCGGCGCCTATCGGATGGTTTGGCGCGATCCCGGCGGACCCGAGGCCCATGCCGACTATGTGGTGCTGGGGAAGGCGGTAAACATGCGGCAGAGTGCTGACGGCACGCTCAAGACTCTCAATACGGTGTTTTTTGCCGAGATTTTCGAGACCGCCCTCGGGGGCGTCAGCGATGCCGTGCTGACCGGTCCCGGCGATGCTGGCCAGGGCCTTCCCTTTCCCGAGGGCCGCATTCATTTCATTGCCGGGGACCGGTATGCCTCCATGCAGGAGCTGTCGATGCATTATCCGGACGCGACTTACGAATTCGCTTTCGAAACCCCCGCCGGGCGCGTCGATGCACTGCCGGTGACCTTCGATCCAGGGCATGGAGAGGGCCGTAATCCCGGTCCGATACGGCTCGCGCTGAAGCAGGCAGGCAAACCGGTTGCCAGCGACGCCATAGATCCGGACCTCGACCTGCTCGTGGAGTGGTCGGCCTTTGCCCAGGGCGCGGTCGATCCGCAGGGCATCGCCGACGACATGATCTACGTGATTTTCGGCAACTGCCGGGGCGACGAGATCGTCCACAGTGGCCATGCGATCAGCAACGCCGAGGCGCTTACCTTTCGCGACACGCGCTTCACCATACCCGCTGCCGCGCTCCTTCCCGGTGAGCCATTCCAGATCGAAGTGGAGCATTCCGAGATGGACACCGGCCGTGTCGATGGCATTGAAACGATCGTGACCTATGCGGCCACGACGTTTCTGGACATAGAGACGCAGGGTGAGGCCTCGAAGACGCGTGAGTGCCCGCGCGAACCCTTCGCCATGGACGGCGGGCAGACTGATCGCCGTCCTCCTCTGTCACAATGATCAGCGCGTCGCGCGGCATGCACCATCGCGACCCATGCTACTCCGGCACTGACCGGCAACGCGTCGATGGTAGGGCCATAGAAAAACAGACGGGAAGACAGATGAAAGCAGTCATCGCAGCGGCGGCCGTCGCCTTGTTCAGTGTCGTGCCACCAAGCGGAAATGCACAGCCCCTTTGCCTCTCGGCCGACGATTGCCGAAGACAAACGGCGATGCACGAAGGTGCCCCCCGGGGTGAATCAACCAGCGCCCGTGCCGCCCGCGAGACGCGGTTCTACTGGATGAATCGCGTGAACATGGCTTCCTTCGTCATGCTGTCGGAGCAGGGCGTGATCCCCGCCACACTCACGGAACAGATCGCCGACGGCATCTGGTACGCCATGGAGCAGGCCGAAGCGCCCGACGGACGTCGCCCCACGGATGTGATGCAGCTGGAAAGTATCATCGTCGAACGCGCCGGGGCGGAAGCCACGCTGGTGCACTCCGGTCGTAGCCGGCAAGACATGTACGCCACGATTCGCAGCATGCGTCTCCGTCGCCAACTCCTGGATGTGATGGGTGAGCTGAATACGCTTCGCGAACTGGTGCTGTCGACGGCGGCCGACCATACGGAGACCTTTGTCCCCGCCTATACCAACGGCGTGCAGGCGCAGCCCACCACCTACGGGCATTATCTGTCGGCCTTCGCCAACTCCTTTGCCCGGGACGCCGAGCGCCTGCGCGAGGCCTATGGGCGCGTAGACCGCAGTGCCATGGGCACGGCGGTGCTCGCCAACTCCAGCTGGCCCATCAACCGGGAGCGGCTCGCCGAGCTGCTCGGTTTTCCTCGGGTCGTGCAGAATTCCTACGACGCCAATCAGGTGTCGCCGATGGACGTGCAGTTCGAAGTGGCTGCGCACCTCGCGAATGTTTCGCTGCGCGTCGGCTCCCTGCTTGAAGACGTTCATGTTCAGTATCACCAGATCAAGCCCTGGCTGCTCCTGGATTCCTCGTCGACCTACCGCTCCAGCTCCATGCCGCAAAAGCGCAACCCGGGCATTCTCATGAACGCCCGCCACAGTGCCTCGGACGTGGCCTCCGATCTACAGCAGGTGCTGCTTAGAATTCATAACGTCACCCCCGGTATGACGGACTACAAGGCGTCCTATGCGGTATCGGAGATCCTCGTCGATTCGATCGAGATGCTGGAGCGTCTTCGTCGTGTGCTCGGTGCCTTGCGCATTGACGGCGAGCGTTCCCTGGCGGAGCTGGAAGCGGAGTGGACGACCTCCATGAACACGGCCGAAGCCATGCAGCGTATTCACGGAACGCCTTTTCGCGTGGGTCACAGCTTTGCCAGCGAGATCGTGAGCGTGGCGCGGGCAGAAGGCTATACGCCCATGACATTCCCCTATGCCCGGGCCTCCGCCATCTTCCGCGACATCGCGAAAAAGTACGCGATGGCCAAGCCCGATCTGCCACTCACGGAGGCTGAGTTTCGGGCCTCGGTTTCGCCAAAGGATATGGTGTTGACCCGCCAGGGTACGGGCAGCCCGTCACCTGCCGAGGTCAGGCGCTTGCTTGCCGCCGGCGAAGCCAGGCTTGGCGACGATCGCGCTTGGCTGGCGGCCCGGGAAGAGCGGCTGTTTGCGGCCGAAGCGGCGTTGAACGGCGCGTTTCTGGCCTATTTGCCGCGGGACTGATGCGGGCTACCCGAGCGCCTTCAGGCGACCCGCGGTCATGAAGCGCAGGCCGGGAAAGACTGGGGAGAAACCCTTACAGATGCACAGGCTGGTGTTATTAGCGAATGGAGTACGAGGCGTGGCGAACCTTCTGTTGGCGTTCGCCTTCGTTTTGTGGGCGCCCGTGGCTGTGCCCGCGGACAGTATCCGGGTGAACGGCGTGCGGCTGAATGCCACGCTGGGCGAGCTGAAAAACTTCGGTGGTACCGCGGGCGCGGGATCAACGCGCGTTGCCTACAGCGAAGCCAACCGGGATGCGCTGTCGTACCTGGCGGGTCTGATGAACGAGGCCGGACTCGCCACGCGCATCGATGCGGCAGGCAACCTGATCGGCATCCGGCCCGGAAGCGAGGACCGGCTGGCACCCCTGATGACCGGTTCACACATTGATACCGTTCCCAATGGCGGTCACTACGACGGCATGGTGGGGGTCATGGCCGCCATCGAAGTGGCTCGAACGCTCCACGACGCGGCGATCGAGACCCGCCACCCCATCGAGTTTATCGTCTGGTCCAATGAAGAGGGCGGCAAGACCGGCAGCCGGGCCATGGGCGGCCTGGTCGAGGAGTTCGAGTACGCGCTGCCGAGTCTCGGTACTCGTACGCTGGGCGATGGCATGCGTTTTCTTGGCGGTGATCCCGAGGGCATCGATCAAGTCGCGCGCGGGCCCGGTGACGCGGCGGGATACCTGGAACTGCATATCGAGCAGGGCGCGATTCTCGATGAGCGTGGGCTTGATATCGGGATCGTGCAGGGCATCGTCGGCATCCGGCGCTGGAACATCACGGTGGACGGCGCCAGCAATCACGCTGGAACCACACCCATGAATCAGCGCCAGGATGCGTTATACGCAGCGGCGCGATTGGTAACGCTGATCCGGGAAACCGCAACGAGTATGCCCGGCTCGCAGGTCGCGACGGTGGGGCGTATCGAGGCATTTCCCGGAGCGCCGAATGTGGTTCCGGGTCGGGCGACGCTCAGCCTCGAGATCCGCGATCTATCGATGGAAAAAATCGGAGACATCTTCAAGCTGATTCAGAACGCCAGCGCCGAACTCGCCAATGAGACAGCAACAGAGATTCGCTTTGAACAGTTCTACGAATCCCTGGCGGCACCGACCGATGAGCGTTGGCAGCGCATGGTGGCAGCCAGCGCCGAGGACCTGGGCCTGTCGGCCCTGTCCATGCCCAGTGGTGCGGGTCACGATGCGCAGAGTCTGGCCGCCATCTGCCCCATCGGGATGATCTTCGTCCCCAGCCTCAATGGCGTCAGCCATGCTCCCGAGGAGTACACCAGCCCCGAGCAAATCACGAACGGGGCCAACGTACTGCTGGCGACGCTGCTGCTCGCGGACGCGGAGCTATAGCCGCCATAGCTCTTTAATTGGAGGTGTCCCGGAGGTCCGATACGAACAGTTCCGCGGTCGTCGTAGCGCATTCTTCGCGAATCCGCGTCTGTCGCAAAAGCACATTTTTGGGCAGTTCTCCATCGACCACCGAGTTCAGTTCCCGCTCCTGCGCCCGCGTCATGCCATCGAACATGGCTTTGCCCATGCACAGGCAAAAGTTGTCGACGAAGCCGAAGGGCAGGGTGTACCCCGCGTTCTGGACCTGTCCGGTGAGCGCCGCCACGCAGCCGTCCTGATGGCTGGCAATATAGCGTTCTATGTGCGCATCGCTGAGGCGCTCTGCCCAAAGCGGGAGGGCGCTCACTGCGAGCAATACCATGGATGCCGTTCTCAGCACTGTCTTGATCATGTGGCTCATTCCCCCTTGCATAAACCCCGGATCGCACAGCTGGAAAGAGCCTAGCGAGGTCGAGGCGCAGGTTGTTTGGTTTGTGTCGCTGTGGTGGGAGGCATGCCGTGAAAACGTGACCGGTTTCACTGTTTTTGAGCCGGGCGATCAGGCCGCGATCTAGGGAAATACCTGGTATTGGCTTGTCCCGCTGCATGGGAGCCGTAGACTACGCCGCACAGCTTGACGATCGGGGAGGTTCGGTGACTTCAGTTCTGTTTGTTTGCCTCGGCAACATCTGCCGCTCTCCGACGGCGGAGGGGGTGTTTCGGGAGTTCGCTCGAGCGGAAGGTCTTATCGATGACATCGCCATCGATTCCGCCGGCACGGGTGCATGGCACGTGGGGGAGCCGCCGGATCAGCGGGCGCAGGCTGCCGCCGCGTCGCGGGGCTACGATCTCTCTGCCCAACGTGCACGACAGGTGGATCCGGCGGATTTTGCGCGGCACGATCTCATTCTCGCAATGGACCGGACAAACTTCGACGATTTGTGCGCGCTTTGTCCCCCGGGCATGCAGGACCGCATTCGTTTGTTTCTGAGCTTCGCGCCGAGTGCCGAGATCGAAGAAGTTCCAGATCCCTACTACGGCGCCGGTGACGGTTTTCAGCGCGTCCTCGACCTGGTGGAAGATGCCAGCCGCGGTCTGCTCGAGCACCTTCGGGCGAGCTGAGAGAACACTCCGTGTTGTCTGCGCCGGTGCAGCACTCGCTCGAGCAGGCGCTCGGTGCGGTTCTGGTTGCTCAGGAGCCCCTTGCCGGGGGATGCATCGCGCCGGTGTATCGCCTGCACCTGGAAGATGGTCGTGACGTCGTTGCGAAGCTCGCCCCCGGGGACTGCCCCGGCGATCAGGGTGACGGTACCGCTGCGCTGGTTCTTGAAGCCTTCATGCTGCAATCCCTCGCGGAAGCCGGCTGGCCCACACCCGCCGTGCTTTTCTCTTCGAAGGACTGCCTGGTTCTCGAGTTCATCGCGCACGATGGACGCTGCGGCAACGATGGAGAAAGGGCCGCCGGAGAACTGCTGGCCGCGCTTCACGGTCAGCGCCAGCCCGGTTTCGGCTTCAGTCGGGATACGGCGATAGCCGGACTGCCCCAGGCGAATCTCCTGAGCGATCATTGGATACCCTTCTTCGCGGAGCATCGTTTGATCGCGATGGCGCGAGAAGCGGAGGCGGCCGGAACACTTGACGCAACTGATCGGCGGCGCGTAGAGCGCCTGGCTGCAGGCATTGATCGCTGGCTGCTTGAGCCCGAGCATCCGTCGCTGCTGCACGGCGACCTGTGGGGCGGCAACATTTTATTTGACGATGGACGGGTGGCGGCGCTTATCGATCCTGCGTGCTACTGGGGGCATGCCGAAGTGGAGCTGGCCTTCACGACTCTGTTCTCAACCTTCGGTGCGGACTTTTTTGCCGCGTACCAGCGCACGCGTCCGCTCGTCGACGGTTTCTTCGAGGAGCGACGGGATCTCTACAACCTCTATCCCCTGCTCGTACATACGCGGCTGTTCGACGGGCACTTCCGCGCGTCGGTCCGGCGGCTTCTGTCACGCTTTGGTGTATAGACTGGCATCAAGCGCTCGACGGGGCCAACGTTCGCAGCGAGGCGCCGCAAAGCGTTTGCTCGTTGTGGAGCCAGCGCCGGCTAGAGTGCACCGCCATGGGCTGGTATAAGCTTGCCGTTCTCATTCAAAACGCAAGCGGCTGATTTCTCAATGACGCACTCCGATTCACGCCCGTACCCGGCCGGGTACGTCCTTCCGATGTTGTCCGTTCTCGGTTACGGCGCTGTTCTCATGGTACTGCTGGTTTCCCCGCAGTTTGTTATGGCGCAAGGATCGCAGGACCCAGCCGTGCGTCCTTACGTCATACCCATGCAAACGTCCTTCGTACCCGAAGAACGTGTGCTGACGCATCGCCAGCAGGCCGGACTCGTGCGCGGCTGGCTTGAGAAGCGGTTTAAGACGGTGTTGCCCGAGATCATGCGCCGTGAAGATATCGATATGTGGATCGTTATCTCGCGCGAGTACAACGATGATCCCGTGTTTCGATCTCTATCGCCTTTTGAGACCTACTCGTCCCGTCGCCGTACGATCCTGGTTTTCCATGACCGCGGCGAAGACGTCGGCGTGGAAGCACTTTCCGTCGGCCGCTTTAACTACCAGGGTCTGTACACCGTTGTTCCGACGCACAACGAGGAGCAGTTCGAAGGATTGCGAGCCCTCGTGGAAGAGCGCAACCCGCGCCGGATCGGTGTGAACATGTCGGAGCGCTGGAATCACGCCGACGGACTCACCGCGGTGCAGCGTGACGCGCTGTTTGCGGCGCTCGAAGGCTATACGGACAGAATCGTGAGTGCCGAAATGCTAGTCGTGGGCTGGCTGGAGACGCGCCTCCCGGAGGAGACGGACGCCTACCGCCACATTATGCGTGTCGCCCACTCAATCATCGGTCGGGCCTTTTCCAACGAAGTCATCGTGCCCGGGGTTACCACGGCCAACGATGTGCGCTGGTGGATGCGCCAGCAGGTGGCGGATTACGGGCTTGAGGGCTGGTTTCATCCGTCCATCGGCATCCAGCGACGCGGTCGCGAAGGCCGCTTTACCGGTGACGAAGTGATCCAGCGGGGTGACATGCTTTGGACCGATTTCGGCATCCATTACCTGGGATTCGCGACCGACACGCAGCACAACGCCTATGTGTTGCGCCCGGACGAAGTTGCGCCGCCCGATGGTCTGACGGCTGGGCTGCGCAAGGCCATGCGAATGCAGGACATCACCCGCAACGAGTCGCGCCCGGGGCGCACGGGCAATGCTGCCCTGGCGGCCTCCCTCGCCCAGGCCGACGAGGAGGGACTGGATGCGACGGTGTACTGGCACTCCATCGGATATCACGGCCACGCCGCTGGTGTTCCCCTGGGTATGACCGACTATCAGGAAGGAGTTCCCATACGAGGGGAATACACCTTCCAGCCCTACACCTGGCACTCCGTGGAGCTGAACGTGGTCGCTCCCGTTCCCGAGTGGAATGGCCAGGAGGTCAAGTTCTCCATGGAGGAGGATGCCCTGCTCACGGAAGAGGGCTGGGAGTGGATTCTCGGGCGCCAGGAGTCGTTCTACCTGATCCGCTAGCCCGGCAACGGCGCCAGCGGCCCGGAATTTAGCGCCCGACTCGCGCGTCTTCGTCAAAGCGGCTTCAAGACTGGCGAGTGCCCCCCGCCCAGGCTAGGCCGCGCCATTCTGTGTGGAAGGCAGGCGAACCTCGAATACCGCGCCGCGCGTGCCGCCCTGGAGCTGAACGTTCCCGCCGTGGAGCTCGGCGATCGCCTTTACAAGACTCAGGCCGAGCCCGTTGCCGGAGCTTCCGCGACTGCTGTCCAGTTTTACAAAGCGCTCAAAAAGCTGATCATGAAGGGCATCGGGAATGCCTGGGCCGTCGTCGCCGACCACGATGAGCACCTCGCTACCGCTGCCCTGCAGCTGAACCCAGGCCCGGGCGCCGTCCCGGGCGTGCTCGGCGATGTTGTCCAGGAGATTAATGATGAGCTGGGACAGAAGATCCGGGTCTCCGAAGACAAACACCCCAGGCACGAGGTTTGCCTCTAGGGCCTTATCAAGCTCCGCGAGCACGGGTTCGAAGCTGTCGACAAGATCCTGAACCAGGGTGGAAAGATCGACCAGGGTAAAGGCTGCCTTGCGCGCTCCGGCTTCGAGTTCGCCCAGGCGCAGCAGTGCATCCAGCGTGCGCTGCAGGGCCGCGATGTGCGATCGGCTGCGTTCAAGGTGTTCGCGAATCGCCTCGGGATTGTCGATATCGCGCTCAATGAGCTGAAGCCGGCCGTCGATATTGGAGACCGGCGTCTTCAGATCGTGAGCGACGCCGACGGACACGCTGCGCATGTTTCGAGTCAGCATGGCCACACGATCGAGCATGTCGTTGAAGGCCTCCGCGAGGCGATCGAATTCATCGCCGTTTCCCGGGCGTTCCACCCGCTCATCCAGCGTGCCTTCGCCGACCGCTACGGCGGTGTCGGCTATGGCGGAGAGGCGCCTGAACACGTTGCGGCTCAGGAGATAACCCGTGATCAGGGAAAGGGGGAGAATGAAGAGTACGAGAATGACGCTACCGAAAGTGAGTATTTCAACCCAATCGCGGAGCTCACCAGGCAGGAACCGCGCGACAATCAATGAGTATTCGTCGCTCAGCCAGAGCCGGTAAGCGATGATCGGATGATCATCCAGCTCTTCGTGTTCCAGGAAGACGTCGCCCCATTCCCAGTCCGCTTCCAGACCCGGGTAGCCGGCCAGCGTTTCGTCCTCGCCTTCCACGAGGCGGAACACGAACTCTTCCTCCTCGAGCATGTAGTAGAGCCAGTCTTCGTCCCAGATTCGCTCGTTCTCGAAGGCGAGGTCATCGGCAAGTTTTTCAATGCCACCGCGACGGAAGCGCGCTTCGGCGGCCTCGGCTTCGAAGCTGATCAGCTCGCGCTCGCGACTTACGCTGGCGTTGTGGGTGAACCAGAACGCGGCCCAGCACAGTGCGAGCAGTAAGAGCAGAAGCAGGGCGGAGCTGCCGAAGGTGCGACGGAACACCGATGAGCTGAATACGCTCCTACGGCGCATCGATCATATAGCCTGAACCGCGGACAGTCCGGATCAATTCGTCGCTGAACGGTTTGTCGACCTTGGCCCGGAGCCGGCTGACGTGGGTCTGCACCAGGGAAGTCTTCGGATCGAAATTGTAACCCCAGACCTTCTCCAACAGCATGGTTCGCGTCACCAGCTGCCCGGCGTTGAGCATCAGGTATTCGAGGATGCGGTATTCCCGAGGTAGAAGATCGAGGCGCGCATCGCCGCGGTGGACCGACTGCGTGGTCCGATCAAGTTGCAGATCATGCACCCGCAGCTCATGAGTCTCCGGTACCAGGGGTTTACGACGCGACAGCGCTCGAATGCGGGCGTAGAGCTCCGCGAAGGCGAACGGTTTCACGAGGTAATCGTCGGCGCCCGCTTCGAGGCCGTCTACGCGATCGTTTATGCCCGCGAGTGCTGTGAGCATGATAATCGGCGTATCGACGCTGGATTCGCGAAGAATACGCACGGCGTCCAGCCCGTCCATGCCTGGAAGCATGCGATCAAAGACGATGGCGTCGAAGCTGCGCTCCGTTGCCGCGAGCATGCCCGCGCGCCCGTCACTGCAGTGGGTCACGGCGTCGCCGGACTCGCGCAGCCCCCGGGTTACAAAAGCTGCGGTTTCTTCGTCATCTTCTACCAGGAGAATGTTCATTCGGTCTCGTACGGCGTCCTGCGCTGTACAGCCTAGCTCAGATGTCCATCGGGCGGTTATACAGATCTGTAACCCGGCATCCCATGACGGGACTGTGGCGCCACCGGCCAGTGGCCGCGCTGCGGCAGCCGGCTACGCGCTAGACGGAGTCGGCGAATCGGCCTATGTTCCCAGCTCTCGATCTCACCTGGATGGTTCCATGCGCCTACTTCGCCGCGACCTCGCGTTTCTTCTAGCCGTAGCGATGCTGTTCCTACCGAAGGCGGTGTCAGCCCAGGAGCTGAGCTGGCCACAGGAAATAACCTCCGAGGAAGGCACGCTGGTGATCTACCAGCCCCAGCCCGAGCGACTCGAGGGCAACAAGCTGTACGCGCGCTCGGCAATTTCCATCGAACTCAAGGATGCTGAGAGTCCGATCTTCGGGGCAATGTGGTTCGAGTCCCGTATCGAGACCGATCAGGACGCCGGGACGGCTACGATCATTGACATAGAGGTTAGTAAAGCGGGCTGGCCGGATTCCCGCGACGCCGGTGAGCAGCGGCTAATGCGCGTCGTCGAGTCCGCCTTCCCGGTACACGGGCTGGAGCTATCCCTCGAGCGCCTGTCCGCGTCGCTGGAAACGGCCAACATCGAACGCGAGAGTCTTGAAAATCTGAACAATGAACCTCCCGAGATCGTGTTCCGGGAGACGCTGTCCGTGTTGCTTGTCTTCGATGGCGAACCAAGGTTTGAGAAGGTCGAGGACTCCCCCTACGAGCGCGCCGTCAATACGCCCTTCCTGGTCGCTCGTGAGCGCCGCGGCAGGCTTTACCTGAGCAACGGTGCATTTTGGTATGAAGCGGACGAACCGCTGGGTCCCTGGAAGCTGACGGACAGCGCCCCAGAGGACCTGCGGCGCATGGTCGCGCAAGCGATGAAGGACAGCGGCGCAGCCGGACCTCCCCCGGAGAAAGCGCCTGCGGTAGTTGTGGCAACGAAGCCAACGGAGCTTGTTTCAAGCGACGGAGAGCCCGACTGGCAGTCGCTTGCCGGCGGAGAAATCCTCTATGTAAAGAACACGGAGACGCCGTGGCTGCGTCATCTCCCAACCGGAAACATTTACCTGCTGCTGTCCGGAAGATGGTTCCGCTCTAAGACGGAGGAGGGTCCGTGGACCTTCGTTCCGGCCACCGAACTGCCGGTGGCGTTTGAAAAAATCCCGCCGGCCTCTGACATCGGGGGGCTGCGTTCATCCGTAGCGGGTACGGAGGAGGCCGAGCAGGCCATGCTCGACGCGGCCATACCGCAAACGGCCGCCATCAAACGTGCCGAGACATCGCTGTCGGTTGACTACGATGGGGAGCCGCGTTTCGAGGCTATCAAGGGAACGTCCGTATCCTATGCAGTGAACACCGCCAGCCAGGTCCTTCAGATCGACAAGGTCTTCTACGCTGTCGACAACGGAGTCTGGTTCAAGTCGCTTTCCGCCCAGGGCCCCTGGATCGTTGCGGACGACGTTCCGGAAGATGAAATAGCGCGGATTCCTGCGGATTCACCGGTGTACAACGTGACCCACGTCCATGTGTATGAGTCCACGCCGGAGGTCGTCTACGTGGGGTACACGCCGGGATACCTGTGGTCCTTTCCCTACTATGGGGTGCCTGTTTACGGCACCGGCTGGTACTACCCGCCGTACTGGGGTGGTTTCTACTACCCCCGGCCGCCCACCTGGGGCTTTCACGTTGGCTACAACCCATGGACAGGCTGGAACTTTGGCGTGAGCTGGAGCAATGGCTTTTTCAGCGTGGGCGTCAGCTGGGGCGGTGGTTGGGGCTGCTGTGGAGGTGGCTGGTACGGTGGCGGATATCGGGGTCCGACCATTATCAATACCGGTGACATCAATATCGGTAACACGGTCAATATCGGTAATCGCACCGAGATCGGAAACCGGATCGGCGACAACTCGCGGAACATTGGCGATCGCCAACGCAATGTATACCGGAATGCGGAAAACCGGGATCGCCTCGCCAGTCGCGACCAGCGCGACCAGCTGCGCAAAGCTAGACCGTCAACTCAGCGCGCCAACAATGTGTTCGCGGATCGAAATGGCAACGTGGCGCGTCGCGTCGATGGGGGTTGGGAACAGCGCAACAACGGTCAATGGAGTCGCGACTTCCAGGGCGGTGCGGGCACCCCCAGTCAACGCAATTCGAATACGGGTTCCCTCAATCGACCGCAGACCCGTGACTTTGCAAACACCCGACCGACCACCGGCTTTGATCGCAGCGGTTTCGATCGGGCGCATCGGGCTCGGAGCACGGGCGCATCCCGCGAAATGCGTCGTCCTGCCCGGATGCGAAGGCGCTAGCGCAGCACCTTCGCCGGTTGTCTTTCCGTCCCAGGAGGCAATGGCGTTCGCCAGCAGCGAATTGTGGGATACAGCGCTCACACAGGAGCTCAGCTTAGGGACGTCGAGGCGTAGGGTGCAGGTGTGTCCGCCGCCAAGCGGCCGCGAAGCCTGAGAATCACGCGCTTACCCGTGTCCTTTTCATTCCGGTTCTGCGTCGTGGGCAATGTCCTCGAACCACAATTCCGGCCGCTCCCGAATAAAGCGGGCCATGAGATCAATGCAGTCCTGGTCTTCCGCGACGATGACCTCCACACCATGAGACCTCAGAAACTCTTCGTTTCCCCCGAAATTGCGGTTCTCGCCAATGATGACGCGCGGTATGCCGAACTGGATGATGGTTCCCGAGCACATCATGCACGGGCTCAGCGATGTGTAGAGGGTGACATCGCGGTAAGTCCGCTGACGGCCGGCCTTGCGCAGAGCGTCCATCTCGCCGTGCGCAATGGGGTCGCCGTTCTGCACGCGCTGGTTTCGCCCCCTCGCCAGGACGACATCGCCGCGGGTCAGGACCGCCCCAATAGGGCAGCCGCCCTCGTCGTAACCCTGTCTGGCCTCTTCGAAGGCGAGTTTGAGAAACCGACTGTCCGGGTCGTTCAGCGTCATCGTCACCAGGTTCTGTTTTCGCGGTCGGAGGGTGCGACTACTGCGTTGCCTCGAAGAGCAGCCAGACCGGTAGCCCGGCCAGGGCAACTGGCGCAAAGGGGCTTGAAACAAGAGACGTCGATGCCCCGGAGGCGTTCTGAGCGGTCACAACACAGGTGTACTCAAGATCCGGATTCAGTCCTGTGACCGTTACGCGATTGCCCGTCCCCGCACCGCTTGCCTGCGCCAGGCCACTGGTGCATAAAGCGTTGACCGCGGTGAGCGCCGATGCGCCGACATTTTCCACGGTGAAGGTCACCTCGGCCTCTCCGCTGACTACGGTATCAATGTTCTCGATGATGGGGTCCGACGGGCGACTGCGATAAACGAGCGAGAAATCATTCCCCGACCCTCCATCGGACTCAATGGACATGGGGACACCGCCGATGGTCACGGTTTCCTGGGGACCGCCATTGGCGAACTGCCCGCTACCTTCTGAAGTTCCGGTAAAAAGAAACACGATCTCGTCGTTTAGCGCCGGTACATAGCCCCCGACATCCGTCACCTCGAGAAAAGCACCGCTGAGGGAAACAGTGGAAGCCAGGAAGCCCGTATGATCGTCACACTCGGAAATGCCGCCGACGGCAATCTCGAGAAGGGAGCCCGGCTGAAGTTCAAGCCCAGTCAGGGAAGCACAGCCGCTGTTCGGTGTTGCTCCTCCCACAGAACTGATGCGCCCGCCGCGTTCCACGACCACATCCGCATCGGTGGTCCCGCCAAGAACAAACACCGTGGCGCCGTCCGCGACGGTCATGGTTCCGGCGGCACTGGCTCCATCGACACCGAGGGCGGTCATGAGTGCGATTCCGAAAATGCGCGCCTGAGTCGTTGCAGACGACGACGCTGCACTAGACGTGGCGCTACTAGACGTGGCACTAGAGGGCTCTCCGTAGAGTCCATGCGCCGAAAGGACTTCCCGGCGCTGAAAGCGCTGATAGGGTAACGACATCACTCGACCCTCCCGGTAGTGTCCGTTTGCCGCTCCGAGAACGACACGCGCGCCTGCGAGGTCAAGGGGCCCGTCCGGGATCATTGCTTGCCGTCACGACAGCGCGGGAGCGGAAGCCCCAGCACAAAATACACCCGCATCGACCGGGGCCACAACCCGCCGCTCCTGCCCCGGATCGAGGCCTATGCTCCGGGCCATGCGAACCCATCAGGGCGACTCGGGCTCCGCCCGCGCTCGCGGCGGCGTCAGCATGAAGGCGCGCCCTTCGGCAAACAATTCGTCGATGCTTCGTCCTGCACAGTCCGCGAGATTCTGGCCGTCCACGACGCCATCGTCGCGCACCAGGATGACCACCGGGTCCGAGGTCAGCGTCTTGTAGAGCGTCCGACCATCGGTGGTCCTTGCACTGACGTAATACACGAGCTGCGCCCAGGGCAGGACACCCGTGGGATCCTTGACGGAGCACACAATCGCATCGGGTCTGCCGGCGATGATCTCGGCCTGAGGCTGCGGCGATGCCAGCAGCGCGAGGAACGTCGAACTGGTGGCAGCGATGAGGCAGAGCCGGCCTGGCCGTCGTTTGATCCGGAGCATGGTGATAATTCCTGTACGTCAGTCCAGTCCCGACACCGTTTCCTCGATAAGGAAGTCCACGACGGCGCACAGGGCTTCGTGCGGTGTCGCACCGCCTTCCATGGCCTTGGTATATACCGCCTTCTGCCGCTGCGCACTGGAGCCTCGCGCGACAATTTCCCGCGCGTGCTCAACCGCCTCGCTGCTGCCGAGCTCCTCCGAGTCTTCCCGGACCAGTTCCGCAATCTCCGATATCAACACAGAGAAGTTGGAGCGGCGCCGCTTACCGAGGTCCACGAGCTGCCCGTCCACGCCGTGCCGCTGTGCAAGCCAGCGGTTCTCGTGAATCAGAGTGCGGGGATACACACGCCAGCGAAGATTGCGGCGCCGCAGGCGCACAAGCTGGCGGAGCAGAGACTGGTACAGGGCCGCGATCGTGATGGCATCATCGACCCGCGTACACACATCGGCAATGCGCATTTCGAGGGTCGGATACTTGCACGAGGGCCGCACGTCCCACCAGATCTTCGAAGCGTCCTCGAGTCCGCCGGCTTCCACCATGCGATCAAGAAGCCGTTCGTACTCGGCAAAGCTCTCAAAGCGATCGGGAATCCCGGTGCGCGGCATGCCGTCAAAGACCGTCAGCCGCGATGACATCATGCCCATGTCCTGTCCCTGCCAGAACGGCGAGGACGCGGAAAGGGCGAGGAGATGGGGAAGAAAATAGCTGACCTGATTCATGAGGTCGATGCGCAGATCGGGGTTCTCTACCGCCACGTGCACGTGCATGCCGCAGATAAGCATGCGGCGAATGGCACCACCCATGTCGCGGGCCAGGGCGTCGTAGCGCTCCTTCGGCGTGTGTTTCTGTTTTTCCCAGTTGGCAAACGGATGGGTGGAGGCGGCAATGATGCGCAGTCCATAGTCCGCGGCGACGCGACTCACTTCCCGGCGCAGGCTTTTCAGCTCGCGGCGCGCGTCCTCGATGCTGTTGCATACCGGCGTGGCCACTTCAATCTGGCTGCGAAGGAACTCGGTGGTGACCTGGTGGCCCATGCAGGACTCACAGGAATCGAATAGCGCCTGGGGCGGGTCCGTGGCCAGGTCGCGAGTTTCGGGGTCGACGAGCAGGTATTCCTCTTCGATGCCCAGCGTCAGCGAAGGATTGAGTTCCAGGTTCGACATCGCAGTCTCGCTGTTTTTCCGTGATGCTAGCGCATTGTCCCGGGCTGCTCCACGGCGGAGGCGCTTGCCGGAGCGGCCACCATGAGCATACTAGCGGTACGCCGTTTCGACCCAGGAGGGTTTATGCGCAGTTTCTCGGTCCCCGTGCGGGTCGCGATCCATGTCGTCTTGCTGAGTTTTTTCTCTCCCCCTACGGCGGGTGCCGCTTCGCTTCAGCTGGTCCCGCAGCGGGTCTTTGACGGCCGCGTTATGCATGACAACTGGACAGTGGTTGTCGAGGGCGAGCACATTGTTTTCGCCGGCCCCCGGGAAGAGGCCCCCGACCTTCCCATGGATCGTGTGCTCAGGCTGGATGCGCATACGCTGATGCCCGGGCTTATCGAAGGCCACGCGCATATCCTTCTGCACCCCTACAACGAAACGTCCTGGAATGACCAGGTGCTGAAAGAATCGCAGGCCGAGCGCGTTTTGCGAGCGTCGCGGCACGCGCTCTCAACGCTCGAGGCCGGCGTGACGACGATCCGGGATCTTGGTTCCGAGGGAGCGGGTTACGCCGATGTAGCGATTCGCGATGCCATCAACGCCGGCATTATTCCCGGTCCGAGAATGCTGGTTTCAGGAAGGGCTATCGTGGCGACCGGCAGCTACGGCCCCAAGGGGTTCCACGAGGGGGTATCCGTTCCTCTGGGCGCCGAACCCGCTGACGGCCACGACGATCTGATCCGCGTGGTCCGAAGCCAGATCGGACGGGGCATCGATTTCGTGAAGGTGTATGCGGATTATCGCTGGGGACCGCAGGGGCAGGCGGCGCCGACCTTCACCGAGGAGGAGCTGCGCACGATTGTCGATGTCACCCGCAGCAGCGGACGCGCTGTGGCCGCCCATGCGTCCACGGCAGAAGCCATGCGACGTGCCGTGCTGGCTGGTGTCGAGGTCATTGAACACGGAGATGGCGCAACCCCGGAGGTGCTCTCGCTCATGAAGGAGCGCGGCGTGGCCCTGTGCCCCACGCTCGCTGCCGGTGATGCGATCATGCAGTACGGGGGCTGGATCAAGGGTGAGGACCCAGAGCCAGCCCGTATCGTCACCAAGCGCCGCTCTTTTGCAGCGGCGCTGGCAAGCGGTGTGACGATCTGCTTCGGCGGTGACGTGGGTGTCTATCCTCACGGTGACAATGTCCGCGAGCTGGAGATGATGGTCGACTACGGCATGGCGCCACAGGAGGTACTGCGCTCCGCCACGTCGGTGAATGCTTCACTCTTTCATATCGAGAATCGCGTGGGACGGGTGAGGGCCGGGCTGCTTGCGGACCTGATCGCGGTTCGGGGTGATCCGGTGTCCGACATCTCCGTGCTGCGGCAGGTTGAGCTTGTCATGAAAGCCGGGCAGGTTTATCGGAATGCGGTCGAAGCGAGGTCAGTCGATTACGATGATCCAGGCACACCCATGCCCTAGTGGGGCCACCAAGACGCCAACAATAAACAGAGGTACTCCCATGATCGGATCGCTTAGCGGACGCAGACTGGCGCTCCTTGCGCTTGCGGGCCTGGCCCTGAGTCTGGCACACCCTTCCCCAGCCCAGGATGGGAACGACGATGACGCGCGCAAGAGCCACGCTGCGTTCAAATGGCGGAACATCGGTCCGGCCAACATGATGGGACGCATTGCGGCGATCGATGCCCTGGATGCCGATTTCCGAACAGTGCTCATCGGCACCGCCTCCGGCGGTGTCTTCAAATCGACCAGTGGCGGCATCTCCTGGCAGAGTATCTTTGATGATTACGGCAGCCTTTCCATTGGCGACGTCGCCTTTTTCCAGGGCGATCCCGACATCATCTGGGTGGGCACGGGGGAAGCCACTAATCGCAACAGCGTCGGCTGGGGCGATGGCATCTACAAGTCCGTGGACGGCGGTGAGTCCTTCCAGCACATGGGCCTCAAGGAAAGCTGGCAGATTTCGGAGATCGCTACTCATCCCAGCAACCCGGACGTCGTCTACGTGGCCGCGGTGGGTAGCCTCTTTGGACCCTCCGGGGAGCGAGGTCTGTTCAAAACCAGCGACGGCGGTGAAAGCTGGCAATTGCTTTCCAACGGACTGCCGCTGGAGGGACGCGTGGGTGCAACGGTCGTTGTGCTGCACCCGGAAGACCCGGACATCGTCACCGTGGGACTCTATGAGCGTCGCCGCTCCGCATTTCACATGCAAAGCGGCGGCCCCAACGGCGGTGTTTTTCGCTCCACGGACGGCGGTGAGTCTTTCCGTAAGATCACACGGGGTTTACCCACGGGCGACACCGGACAAATCGATCTCGACTACTTCCATGGTGATCCGAACATCATGATGGCCTACGTGGAGGCCTCCGATGAGTTACCCGATGATTTAAGCGTTCCGGGGCCGGGTGTCTATCGCTCCGAGGACGGCGGTGAAAGCTGGACCTATCAGCTGCGTCACAACTCCAGGCCGTATTACCACGGTCGTATCCGCATCAACCCGAAGAACGACCAGAAGATTTACGTCATTGCCCGGGATTTCTTTCACTCCACCGATGGGGGGAAGACCTACGAACGCGGCCGTCCCTGGAAGGGAGGCGGTGGTGATGATCACGACCTGTGGATTGCGCCGGACGATGAGGGCGTGTTCTACATGGCGACGGATCAGGGCGCCCACCTGTCCATCGATGGCGGCGAGACCGTGCTGTCCTTCAACAACATGGCCATCGGCCAGTTTTACGCGATTGGCGTGGACATGCGCGAGCCCTTCTGGGTGTACGGAGGCCTTCAGGATAACGGCGGCTGGGGCATCCCCAGTAACAGCCGCGATCGCATGGGCATTCTCACCGACCACGCCATAGAAGCGAACGGCGGGGACGGCTTTCATATGCAGGTCGATCCCACGGACTGGCGCACCATGTACACCACGGCGCATGTCGGCTTCTTTGGCCGTATGAATATGGAGACGCACCAGCACACGTTCATAACGCCGACGCCGCAGACGATCGTAAATTTCGACGAACACTACGACCCGGACTTTGATGAGTCGCCGCTGAACTATTCCATCAATCCCGAGGAGCGCTGGATCTGGCGCGATATCGAAAACCGCAGCATCAACGGTGCGGCGCTACCGCCGCAGTTCCGCTTCAACTGGAATTCTCCGCTCGTGATGTCCCCAAACAATCCGGACACGATCTACGTGGGCGGAAGCTATCTCTTCAAATCCGTGGATCAGGGGGAGAGCTGGCGTATCGTCAGCCCAGACCTCACGAAGAACGATCCGGCGACGCGCAATAGCAGCAACTCCGGAGGACTGACCAAGGACGCCACCGGAGCCGAAAACCACAACACGATCTACACCATCGACGAATCCTCCCTGGATCCCGATGTGGTCTGGACCGGGAGCGACGACGGCCTGGTGCAGCTCACCCGGAATGGAGGGACGACCTGGAACGACGTAACTCCCAATATCCGCGACCTTCCCGATGGCAGTTGGATAACGCGGGTCGAGGCATCGAAGCACGATCCGGGCACGGCCTACGTTACCGCCGATCGCCACTTCTGGGACGACTACCGGCCCTATGTATTTCGCACCCGGAATTTTGGGGAGAGCTGGGAACTGATCGTGAACGGTATTTCTGCTGACACCCCGGGGAACTCGGTCCACACGATCGTGGAGGATCACCGCAATCCCCTGCTTCTGTTCGTAGGCACAGAGTTCGGCGTGTTTCATTCCCGCGACGGAGGTGAATCCTGGAGCTCCTTCATGGAGGGACTTCCTCCCGTAGCGGTACACGACCTCGTGATTCATCCCCGCGATAACGCGCTGGTTGCCGGTACGCACGGACGCTCCATCTGGATCGTGGATGATCTGTCACCACTGCAGCAGTGGTCGGAGAGCGTAATCGACAAGCGACTGCAGCTGTTCCAGCCGCCGCTTGCGACGCAGTGGCTTGATCTCTCCGCCAGCCGGCAGCAGCCCCATCTTATCTTCAAGGGCGAAAATCCGATGGAAGGCGCCGCCATCAGCTATCACCTCGGACGCAGGCCCGGACGGGCTGTAGAAATCATTGTCGAAGATCTGGCTACCGGGCGTCGCGCCAGTTGGGAAGAAGAGGCGCGCGAAGGTATGAATAGGACCTACTGGGACTTCCGCTTCCCGCCGACGGATGCAGAGCTGGCTGCTCACCGTGATCAGCTGGACGGCATGGCCCGGGAAATCCGGGATGCCATAAATGCGGCGTCCGACGAGCGCGAACTGGAACTCCTGGGTCACATGCAGAAGGACCTGCTTGCCACGCAGCGCTATCCGCAGCTGTATGAGGACGAGAGCTACCGCAATAGGGACGATGCAAAACGCCTGCTCCTCGATCACCTCGCGTTGGTGAAAGAGCGCATCGCGGATGCGCAGTCCGTGCGGGACTTCTACCGGGCGCGGGAGCAGCTGCTGGCGTACTCGGGTATCGTCGGTGATCGCGCTTACTTCGGTTTTTACGCCGGAGAACTCAGGGCCGCGACCGCCGAACCGGGAACCTACCGCGTGACCGTTGAGGCAAATGGCCGTGAAGCGAGCGCGCTGCTCACCGTGCGCGCCGACCCCATGCTTGCTGAGCGCGGGGACTTATGAACGCGAAAGTCACACATCTCAGCGCCTGGCCGGGAGAGCGCCGTTCTGCGCCAGCAACGGATTCGCGCCGCGCTGATCTATACTGTTACAGAGACACGAACTAGAAGAACGGTGCCATGGGCGACGTATTTGCGGTACTGCTGGGGGTTGCCATCCTGGTTTGGGCCGCCGCGGATGGCACGGTCCGCATTATTCGAACTTCCAAGTCTGCCTCGAAGTCGCTCACACGCCGCCTCGAGGCGCTGGAGGCGGCTAAGCAGCAGCTCGAAAAGCAGCTGACGGAAGCGCGAGAGCGTATCGAAACCCTTGAGCGCCTGGCGACGGATGGCCGGGAACAGCTGCGTCGCGATATCGACGAGCTTTAACACCTCGTGAGGAAGAGAGCTGGCTATGCCTATTGAATGCAAGCGCACGCCGGATGATCGGTTTGCCGATCTGCCGGGGTACGACTTTGAACCTCACTATGTAGATTCCCTCCCGGGCTATGAGGGTCTGCGTGTGCACTACGTTGATGAGGGTCCTTCATCGGCTGAGCGCACGTATCTGTGCCTTCATGGGCAGCCGAGCTGGAGCTATCTCTACCGCAAGATGATCCCGGTGTTCCTGCAATCGGGAGCGCGCGTAATCGCGCCGGACTGGCTCGGTTTCGGGAAGTCCGACAAACCGGTGGACGACGCCGTATACACCTTCAACTTCCATCGCTCGATGATGATCGCGTTGCTGGAGCACCTCGATCTCCGGGGCGTTACGCTGGTCTGCCAGGATTGGGGCGGACTCCTCGGCCTCACCATCCCGCCAGACATGCCGGAGCGCTTCAACCGCCTGATCGTGATGAACACCGCGCTTGCTGTCGGTGAATCTCCGGGAAAGGGTTTCGAAGCCTGGAAAGCCTATGCCGCAAGCCAGCCAGACCTGGACGTGGCGGAGCTGATGAAGCGCTCGACGCCGGTCCTCAGCGATGCTGAAGCCGCGGCCTATGGAGCACCGTACCCGGATGTAAGCTTCAAGGCGGGTGTGCGCCGCTTTCCGGAGCTGGTGATGGTGAGCCCCGACATGGAAGGGGTTGAGCTATCCAAACGGGCCCGGGCCTGGTGGAACGATGTGTGGAGCGGTGCAAGCTTCATGGCGGTGGGTATGACCGATCCGGTGCTGGGTCCCGCGCAAATGGAAAGCTTGCGTTCCACGATCCGCGGTTGTCCCGCACCCATGGAGTTGCCCGATGCGGGTCACTTTGTTCAGGAGTGGGGCACTGAGGTGGCGCAGGAAGCGCTGAAGAGCTTCGAGTCCGCTTAATCGAGCGCATGCCGCGGGCGGCGATCCGTGAGGGTCGCGGCTAAGGGGCCACGGGCGCTGTGCCTCACATAGGTTTCGCCACCATCAACCAGGTTGCGATCACCAGGGGCACGGTGCTGATCAGACCCCAGGTCAACCAGCGCCGTGATAGGGCTCGATACTCATCGCCGACGTCTGTACCGGAGAAGCCCCGCGCCAGCTTCGCCTGCTTGATCTGTATCGGTACGATCAGGAAAAGCCAGATCAATCCGGCCAGGACGAAGTGAATCTGACTCCAGAGAAGCCAATGCTGGGTGAGAGGCATGCCGGTCTTCAGGACCATGTAGTAGCCGCCTCCCATAATCAGCACCACACCCCAGACGGTCATAGACCAGTCAGTGTAGGTAACGAGCTTCTGGGCGAAGGCCAGGACCGGTGGTCGCCCGTCGCGGTCGGCGTAAAACTTCCAGATGGCCGTAACGGTGATGTTTCCCATCAGCATGGCGACACCAGTGATGTGGATAAACTTCGCAATTTCGTAGCTCATGGACTTTTCGTATCGTGCTTTTCTGGCGTTGTGCCCGGATGCGCCGCGTCTCGAGCCGACCACGGCATCTTCCCCGGCAAGCGTATACTAGCGGCTTGGCAAAAGTAGGCGTTTGAGCCAAATCAGGATAGGGATGGGCAAACTCAGAACGCGGTCCGGTTTCCGCAGGGCTCACCTCTTCCTGGTCCTGCTTGCCAGCCTGTTCACGGGCTGCGACGGCCCTCGCCTCACGGCTCTGCCGCCTGACGCGACGGTTCTCGCCTTCGGCGACAGCCTGACTTTCGGTACCGGGGCCCCCTCCGGATCGTCCTATCCCGAGGTCCTTGCGACACTCAGCGGACTGCGCGTCATCAACGGCGGCGTGCCCGGCGAACTCAGCGCCGCGGGCCGCGAACGGTTGCCGGAGCTTCTGGAAGCCCACCGACCCGCGCTGGTTCTGCTGATTCACGGTGGCAACGACACGCTGAGGCGTCTGGATGGGGCGAAGACGGAGGAAAACCTCCGGGCCATGATCGCCACGAGCCGCGCCAGCGGCGCCCAGGTGCTGATGCTTGGCGTCCCGGGTCGAAACCTGCGCCTCAGCGCCCCGGCTTACTACCGGGAGGTGGCGGAGAGCACCGAGGTACCGATCGACGTAGCCATCCTGCCGGAGCTCATGCGCGACCGGGCCACGAAATCCGATCCCGTGCACTTCAACGCGCAGGGCTACCGACGCATGGCCGAAGCTGTTTTCGAACTTATGCGCTCTAGCGGAGCGCTTCCCTAAGCCCTGTGTTTTTTAGGGTCGAACGGAGTTGAACGAGGCCATAAGCCCGACTAACGAATCTTGAGCGCGGGCGGTTAGTGAAAGTGTGTACGAGGCCTGCCTTCGGCCAGGACCGGACTCTCGTCGCAGGTATGATTTCAGTTCATACCCGGGGGTATTTATGCCCTGCCGGAGCCAATTCTCGCCGCATGCAACTTAGCGAGTACTATCGTTACGCGTATTTCCGCCGAGTCATCACCGGAGCTTCCAGCCATGAAAATCTTCGTCTCATTTTTGGGCGCTTTGACGCTGTCTCTTAGCAGCGCTGTACAGTCTCAGGAAATCACAACGGAAGACCAGGCAGAAGCGTTTCTGCAGGAATACTGCGTGTCGTTGGTTAATGAAATCGCGAAGGCCGTTGACCTCCAACGGGGTTATGCGACGCGAGAAGAATGGGACAAATTCATGGAGCAAGGTGCCTGGATTGCCGGAGTCGCAGATGTGTACGGCAGTCTCTGTAAAGACTGATACCGGTCGGAGGTGGGCCTCGGACTGATCTTTCGCAGGCTGGGGACCACGACCGAAACTCGGTGGCGGTGGACGAGCCGAAGGCCGTTATCGATGCTAGGTGATTTCGAGAAATACTCCGCGGGAACGTGAATTCGGACATCTCTGATCATGGCATGGGGTCAGGAGGAGGCGACCGTTGCCGATCGGCCAGAAGCCGACCATCGTGTTTCGTGAGGTTGGCACGCTGTCCAATGCACCTTTCAAGATCTTTGAACAACGTGGCTGGCCAGGGCCCGGAATATCGCTGTCTGCGTCTGAACCGGGCCTAAGGTTCGTCATTCTGCGTCAGGATTCGATCTACTTCGCGCTTAAAGTCGGCGCGGGGCTCGATCTGACCGAGGCGACGCCAAATGGGCGCAGCGGCGCGTATCCAGTCCTCCGTTTCGCTTCGATAAAAACTCTCTTCCAGAAAACCCATTTGATACTGGTAGTGTTCGTTATCAAGATCGATCCGGGTGATGCTCATCAAGTGATCTAAAGCGCTCCGGTCCTCCGGGCTCAAAGATGCCGGATCAAAGCCAGGCTCATAGGCCGCCGCACTCAACGTCCGCCAGGCAGGATTGCTCGCGTATTGAAAGTTCGTCGATGTGCCGTCTAGCGCCCTTGCCTGATAGGCTTGAGCCCTCAAAGCATCTTGAGTTTGCCGAAGTTCATAAACCAGAGCTGCCAGTGTGGCAACAACGGCGAACAATCCGATCAACTCCAGCGTATCCTTCATCCTCGCGACCATGACTTCCTCTCTCATTCACGGCTTTGTGTGCGAAATTCAGTGTATCCCTAACTGCGTCATTGGGATCATTGATGGCGAAGGTGGGCGATCGGCGGCTCATTGTTGGTGCGAACGTAGCTCGCTCATGCCGACTAGGTTAACGCCGCGAGGCGTCACGCGCCCGAGACTCACAGCAATCGTCGATCGGGTCGCCAGGCCCGCCCTCGTGCGTGAATTTCAAAGCGATTCGTACCGCCACTCCTCTGAACGCTGTAGATGGTTTAACTGACGTCGCGATATCGGCGACTCCACTAGGTCGCTCCTGATGGAGCTGATGAGAAAAAGAAGTCTTCCAAATGCCGGTTATGGGTCGACACTTCGCATGCCATAGCCGACCTCTGGATGTCTGATTCTGACAAGCGGTCGTTCACGCGGTGGGGCAGCTTCGGCAGCAGTCGGCCAGGATCGGAAAGATGACTGATCTGTTCTGAGTTCTTCCTATGAATAAATTGCCTGCGCTGCGGCCCTAACTTACCATCAACAGATTATCGAGATGCGAGATTTGTGCATTCGCCTAATTCAGTTCATGCCGGTCGAATGCGAGTGGCAAAAACGAAGTCCCAAAGGACTATGGAGTAGAAGGATTGTGCGGCAGTAGATCATCCGTTTAGTTTTGATCCCGCTTTGCAAACTTAAACCTAAGGGCCAAGGTCACGGATGCACGCGATACTGCACGTTTTTTTTCAGGCTGTGCGTGAAGTTAGAAGGTCTCCGAGAGGCTTGCTAGGCACGATTGGTAAGTCTTGTTTATCGGCTCTCGTTTTCGCGTTCATCGCTGATTATCGTGACTCAATCGACGGCAAAATCGCAGCTTGGGCCTGTGACCTTATGTACATCGACATAGCGATCCGTACGCATCGATTCGTCTTACTACCGGATGGTAGTGACTCGAACGGCCTACGAGCCCCTATCTTCCTGCGATTTTTACTGGCTTCCCTGGCGATAAGCTTCATCGTTATCGCGATAGGCTTCATTGGAAGTCGCATTTCTATAGTTGTGGACGGCATCTACACACTCTGTTTAATCCTGACGGCGGTTGTTGTTCTTTATGTCGTCGCCAGACTTAGCTTGGTTCTACCAAATCGTGCCTTGGGAGAAGCTACACGCTACAGCGAGGTGTGGAGCTGGTCTCAGGGCATTGGCTGGCGTCTAGCGGGTGCAATTTACTTACCGATTGTCTGTTTAGGTATAGTCAGCGGTCTATTGACTCAGGCAGTTCCTCCAGGTCTTGCGCTCGTTGCGACCACGCTGGTCGGCTTGCCAACAACAGTTTTCGGCATCATTTTGCTATCCGTGGCTTACCGTGACATAGCGGCGAGGTCTGCGCGCCAGACGCCCTGATGTTGCGGCAAGTCCATTTCTGCTTTCTGCTAGCGGGGACATGACAGACGTATTCCCAAATAAGGCGTAACCCATTGATAGCGTCTCCGATGTTTTAAGGCTGGAGAAACGCATACAGCTTTCCTGAATGTGCCACCCAGTGTCATCGGGTGCTTGACGCGTCTCTCGCTTTAGTATGATTGGCGGCACGCGTCAGGGCCGTACGGGTTGTCCACAACCGGGTCGAGTCGTCGTGCGCTCAGTGATGATTTAGGTCAACACGTCGATGACGGTATTGGGTGATTCTTGGGCGGGTTAAGCCCCGTTTGGGCCCAGGACTCTTCAAAGGAGCAAAACACCTCGATCATGTCAGCCAAGTGCTTGAGGCTTCTTCTTGCCTGTGGGCTCATCACGTTCGCAATTAGCCCGGCGGCATCGGCTCCGCTCCGCTCCGTGTCCCTGGCTTCGCGCGCGGTGAGTGTTTCCGTAAGCAACTTCGATTTCTGGCGCTCCGTCTACGTCGAAGGGCGCAAGCGTCCGAACTCGTTCTTTTCCTTCGTGCTCCCTATTAAGGGGGGACGCTGTGGAGTGCCGGAGCTGCACCAATCGCTCGGAGTCGACACGGCATTGCTGGAGTCGATACTGGTGGGGGCCTACGAAGGCGTTGTCTGCAGCGGTCCCGCGAACGAGACAACGCATTACTTCCTCAACAGCTACACGAGCAATCGTCAGCACCAGATTCAGCAGCCCGCTGAAATCCGTTCAAAAGAACGCCGGCGCGTACGGGCGCTGATGTCACGAGAAGATATCTACTCCCTTACTGAGATTGACCGCCTGTCCGAACGGTGCCGGTCGGAGTGCTCCTTTACCGTTGTTGCCGCTCTTGCATTCGCCTATGCCAATTCCCTGGACGCGTCCTCGAGACCACTCGCGGCAAACTCCTGGCGCAGGCTCGCGTTATCGATAGGCGTTCGGACTCAGCCGTTAAAAGAGATGGCGCTTCGTGAGCTGCAGGACCAACTTGCCCTTGCGTACCATCGGGCTGCCGCGTCCAGTGATTTGGGGGGCGCGCGGATGGTTCTCGGCTGGGCAGCCGAAATTGGTCGCGATAGTGACACCCTGGTACGCGCCGAAAACCACCTGCGTGACTGGATAGAAGAGGATCGCCAAAGGTCTGCTCCGGTTGCCGCGACGATTCCACTTGTGTCTGGAACGGCGCTCAGTCGCACCATGGGAGCGTTCTCCCGCGGGCTCGACAGTCACGCATTCAGTTTGGAGGGAAGATTGGGAGAGATACGCCACCTGTTCGTACAGTGCAGAGACAGGGACGCAGGCTCAGAAGATCGGGCTCTGGTGAACCTCGATCCAGATGAGACCGCGATTCAGAAGATCCCTGAGCGGTGGGAGAGCTGTGAAATGATTGCGCTGGGTGTACCGGGGGCCAGGCTTACGGTGCTTGAATATCCAGGAGTTCACGTGCCAGACGGCATTTGAGCAGCCCTGGTGAGCTGAATCTCAGGCACATCGGCGCGCCACGGCTTTTATAGGAAGAGAAGCCCGCGGGGCGGCTAGTGGACGCTTAGGCTTCCTGGACCCCAAGCACCGTCTCCGGCTCGATGCGCGACAAAAAGTGTAACTGACTTCTACGATCGTTACGTAAGGGTCGAAAAATGCGTTTATTCGGCGGGCCGCAGATGGCCGCTAACCAGAGGCGGTCATTGAAGCTTTTTCGCCGGTCGGCAGCAGTTTGGAGTTGCCAGGGTAGAGCCAGTCTTCTTGCAGCATCATGGGCGGCAGCTAACCGTCAGAACAGCCGTTCGCCCCGGGTGATTGACCGCGATGCGTGCTGCCAGGAGCTTCGTTCGACAAGCAGTCTACCCTTCTTACACACGCAACTTGCAGAACCTTGATTTCAGCACCGGGACTCGCCTTATCAGGACGGCCCCATCTTAATTGCGCTACGATAACACGAAATCCTATTCGCTCGTGCTTATCTCACCAACACTAGCGCAGGTTACCCTCTCACACGTAGCTTCTATTCCGGCGCGAAACCACTTCGGCTTTCCGCCTTGACTCTCAATCCCGTTGCCCAGGTGGTATTTACTGGACCTGGCACGTAGCGGCGTTTACTCAAAAAGGTACCCTTCGATTCTGTAGTGTCGGTAGTCCAGCGTAGAGACCCTTGACGGAGACCATGCCGGATCGCTGGTAGCGAAATTATCCTCTCTTTCATGACTCCACCAACTCCAAAGCGTGCCATAGCTTGACGGGAACTCGTTGTCTGGTGAGCTCTGAGGTCTTCTTGGAAACACATAACCTTCTATTCGCACAAAGGTGTAGCCTGAAATGCGAGCAGCACGTTTGTCTGCGCTCCAGTTCGGATCCGATGTGAGGAAGTTGTCACCGCGCTCCGGGTTCCACCACTGCGTCAGGGCTATAGTTCCGGGCGGCTGTGGGTATTCCGGTGAATAGACGCTACCCAAGATTCCGGCCAGTCGGTAGCCCTCTCTTCGATCCCCCGGGCAACCTGCCCATTCCAGGCTGCTAGTCGTATAGTTATCTCCCCGGTTCGGGCTGTACCAAAGGTAAAGTGGTCGAAGGCGGGCGTTTCTGTACGCTTTTCTCTTCACGTACCGACAGTCTGATCCGGAGATGGAGAGGCGCCATTTTTGTCGTTGGTCATCCGTGCACTGATTTACGGACACTGCGCTAGCGTCTGCGCTGGTCCGTGTCTGAAGGCATCTGCCCGTCGACAAGTGTTTTATCTCGCCGTTTGAACTCGGCAGCCAGAGCTGGTCCTGCCCACCTGAGCAGAGCACCGCACGTACCATGCTTCCGTCGTCCCCGCGTGCTGTCGAGCTCGGAGACAAGCACAGGTTCGATAGCGGGCGCGTCAGCTGAAAACCCGTATCCCGCTTTCGGAAAGACCAGTAATCAAACGGCGTTGCATCGCTGCAACTTCCGCTGATGATACGGAGTTCCGATTCATCCTGCGCATCGACTCGCAAACATCGATCCACGAGCTGGTGCCTAACTGCTGCATCGAACGCGTCGACCGTGAACTTTAGGTTGCCCCGGACGGCAAATCCCGACGTGCTTTCATCAATGGACAATTCAACTATTTGCGGGCCTACGCCCTCTAAGCCGCGAAACTGCGTTAAGCGCCCCTGTATCTCACTCGGCTTATCAACCAAGAGCGCTCTTCGCTTACCATTGACGATGCCAGTGACCAGGGCCTGCACATTTTTGAGAGTAAAGCGACCCTCTTCATCAAGCGTTGCCCCATAGCTTCCCTCGGTGCGCAACTGTGCTGACCTGATAGAGACATCCCGGGCCAGTCGTGTGGGCCTCTCTATTGAGAAGTCCCTGAGATCGAGCGCAAGGTGCCTGAGAACAATGCGGCAGTCGGTATCCAGCAGACAGGGTTCGTAGTCAAAGAGGGCAACCCCCTCGGCGCTGGTCTCGGCATGTCTCCAGCTGCGGAATTTTGCCGAAATACGAAGCCGTGAGCTGGCTGCGGCGCCTGTCAGATTTGTCAGAGTTGAGTAGCCGACTGGAGGGTGAAACGCGCCAGGTACGCCAGCACCGTCGGTACCGGATGTCTGAGCGCTTCTGACCGCGGAAGCAACATCTCCGACTGGCAGTGTGCAGGGCTGGGTAGCCAAGCGTCTGGCAGTAGCTCCTCGTGATTCGACAATTACAGGAGGCGCAGTAGAACTCTCAAGATAGAAATTCGACTCGAGTCGTTCAGCCTGTGACTCGCAGATTTCGTCGAAGCGCTCGCCCGAAGGCGTTGCTGCATCATTAACGCAATATGAGTAGGTTTCTGAAAAATTGTCGAAGCGTAAACCAAATCGGTTTGTAGTCGCTAGAAAGTTGCACTGAATAGCAAAGGTTGTTCCAACGTCATACACACCCAGTCCACTATTGTCGACGCCGCAGCCACCCAGTCCCAATAGTGTTAACGCGCAAAACAAGTCTCGAACAACGCCTTGCAGCTTCATCTACCGGAGCCCCGCTTCAAGAAGTTTCTAAAAGAACCTAGTAGTAATTGCGCTACGTACCAGAGTCCCCCATGGTGAATGTGAACTGGCTCAACAAAAAAGTACTGTTTGTACTGGGACTTGTAATGAATACTGGTCCATTAAATTCCAGCAGCTCCGCATCGCATATACAGGCGGTGTTTCACCGCTTTCATCGCAGCGTGGGTTTATTGTGCCGGTCACACCAGTCGGAATTGCTCAGGCTGTATCGACCCGATGAAACAACAGATCACCAATGAGCGTGGGTGTAATCAAACGCTCCATAGAAATCCTATATCGCTTCCAACTCTCACTGCACTTTCAAGCTACCCTTGCTGACGGTGTTCGCAATTTACCGGTGATAGCCGGTCGTTTGCTCCATGGCGTCGACTGATGTTTTGGAACACTTCGATGTAATCGAAGATATCTGCTCTGGGTCGATGCTTCGCATGCCTCATTGATTGGTGTTTCCTGCAGGGTCAAACGAGTGCCAAATCGAGGATGGAGATGGATCCATAACGTGATGTGGATCACGCGAAGGTATCCACCAGGGTTTCCCCGGCCGAGCTTTCAGGGTTTTCCCCACATCCAAGCGGGCTTGTCTCGGATACGATTTTGCGGTCCTAACTACGTCGCGGAGCGACAAGAGGAGCCGGCCCGTGTTTCGATTTATTCTGATCGCAACAGCGTTAACGACGCTGATGAGTGTGACCAAGAGCATTGCGGCTCCGATATTGAACGTCGATCCCGTAACCGAAGATCTATTTGGCGCGACTGGCGTCGAGGTTGAAGGCCGGTTATTCGACGTCGAGTTTGTCGATGGCACCTGTTTTGCCCTATTTTCCCGGTGCGATGAGGCAGAAGACTTTGCGTTTTCCAGCGAAGCTTCCGCACTGGCTGCCGCGCAAGCGCTGCTGGACACCGTGCTGATCGAAAATCTGAACACACCATCGCTCTTGGATAATTTTGACCGGTTCCCCAGTCAAACAAACGGTATCGGGAGCATTCCCCTTGGGAATCTCTTGATCCCTTATGCCGTAAACGGCTCTATGGTCGACCTGGCGTTCGCTGGCAACACAAATCCAGACTTCGAGGGTATGCGTGGACCGGTTCCGGGAGGAATTATCGGCCCCGACTTTTTGGGTGTCACCACGCTGAGCATAGGGCACGACACCGGTAGGGACGCCAACCAGTCGTTTCAGGCCTTTGCGGTTTTCACGCCCTCCGCCGTAGCGACCGTTCCGGTCCCGGGCAGTGCACCGTCTTTGATTCTCGGCTTGCTGGGACTGAGCGCTGTTCGCCGCCTGCGTCGCGTGAGGAAAACGTCCAGCGGCAAAGCGTAGGGGATTCGTTGGTGTACGCAACTGTAGGTTCGTGCGACGGCGCCGGACACCGCATACGAGATCCTTGGGCATAGGCATGGCGAAAGCCGGCGCCTTGTATTCGGTACTCCCGCGAAGCAGCCACGGCCTTTAAACTTCCTAAGATTCGGTCGCGGCCCTGATCAGGATGATATTGAGGCCGGTCGAGGGTGGCACGTCACCCGCCGAGAGCGGATTCGACTGCGCTTCCACTTCTTCGCCGTCGCTGAACCCGTCGCCGTCGGTGTCTGCGAGCTGGGGGTCGGTGCCGAGTTCGCCCTCGCGATTGTCCCCGAGGCCGTCGCCATCGCTGTCGGCGGTCTCGGACGGGTCGTCGGGGAAGGGATCGTCGCTATCATTCACGCCATCGTTATCCGTATCGCGCTCGGACGGGCCGCATCCCTCTGAGTTGATGTCGCTCAATTCCTGGGTGGGCGTATCGTCGCAGTCGTCCATTCCGTTGTTCACGCCATCGCCGTCCTCGTCATCGTCTGCAGAGACAGAGAGATCGAAGACTCGCACGTGGCCCGAGTTGAAATCGCCGTTCGCCCGGGCGCCGACGGCAAGCGTCTGACCATCGCCGGAGAGTGCTACGGCCTCACCTGAGGAATCGTTACCGCCTTCGCCATCGATGTCTGTTCCCACCTGCTCCCAGTTACTGCCCGCCCAGCGGTACACGCGAGCGTGCCCGGCGTTCTCGCCACTACCATCATTGAGCTGTGCCCCGATGGCCAGCGTCCTACCGTCGCTGGACAGAGAAACGGCGCCGCCGGACTCATCGCGCTCGGCCTCTCCGTCGATGTCATCGCCGAGCTGTGTCCACGCTGAGCCGTCCCAGGTAAAGACACGAACGTGACCCGAGAAGGTACCGTTGCCGCTATTTCGTGGGGCGCCGACGGCCAGGGTCGCACCGTCGCTGGACAGGGAGACTGCGCTGCCGGAACGGTCTGCAAAGTTTTCTCCATCGATGTCCTCGCCGAGCTGAGCCCAGCCGTTCAACCCGTAGCGAAACACGCGGACATGCCCCGAATCGAAACCGTTCCCCTGATTCCTCGCAGCGCCGATGGCCAGGGTCAGGCCGTCGCTTGACAGTGCGATCGCCTCGCCGGAGCGATCACCTGCCGATTCTCCGATGATGGTGCCGCCGAGCTGCACCCAGGCGCTGTCGTTCCAGCGGAACACCCGGGCATACCCGAAACCGCCCGCCGCGCTGCCAGCACCGATCGCGACTGTTCGCCCATCGCTCGATAGAGCTACGGCATCACCGGATTCGTCGCCGGCGGACGCTCCGTTGATGTCATCGCCCAACTGCTCCCACTCCTGGCCGTCCCAGACGTAGACGACAACCTTGCCGGAGGTGGGTGCGTTCCGGTCACTGCCCGGTGCTCCGATCGCTACGGTCAATCCATTGCTGGAGAGCGCGACCGAACTGCCAGAAAAGTCTTCCGTAGCTTGGCCGTCGATATCTGGGCCAAATCTCACCCACTGGTCTCCAAAGCGCCGGTATAGGCGGACATGTCCGGCGTCTGTATCCGCACCGTCATTGCGCCGTGCCCCGATCGCCACGGTCGTCCCGTCGCGGGAGACTGCGGTGGCGGCTCCGGAAAGATCACCGCCGTTCTCTCCATCGAGATCGTTGCCGATCTGCAAGGCGGCGGGACGGAAGCCCTCAAGCACCGTGATCGTTACTGTTCCGGATAAGCTGGATCGGCTCGAGGACGCCCCATATCGGAAGGTATCAATCCCGGTAAAACCAGGGTCGGGGGTGTAGGTCAGCGTCTGGCTGATCGGGGCTCCGAAGACGATTGGCGCACCAGGATCATTCGGATCAACAAGGCCTCCGCTGAACGGTCCCTGGAGCACCTGATACTCAAGAGGCGACGCAACGAGTGCCGAGCCCTCCATGGTGATCTGGACGGACTGGGGAGAACCTGCAGTGCTGCGTGGGGTGGCGGCATACACATCAACAACGACTGGGTTGCGATCTTTAAAGAAGCGAAAGTCCTTCACCGCTATGTCGTCGCCCCCGGCGCCCTCGTCGTAGCGGAACTCAAAAAACGGCTCATCGCTTATGACGCCCACGAAGGTATTCAGCGGCAGACTACCCACCGCTAGTTCGTCAATCTGTCGGCCTACGTTGGAGAAGAGTTTGATGACTTCGCCAGTGGAACTGTTGTTGTTCTGCAGAAAGAACCCGAACGCGCGAAGCGGCGTTTGGGCTGGCAACAGGCGCACGCGCCAATCGTCGTTCTCGTCGTTGTCGATATCACCGGGGGAGAGTGCTCCATCGAAGTCAGCGAGGTTGCCGTTTCCCTCATCGTCGTCGTAGGTCAGAAACTCAGAATCGAGGGCCGTGAATTCAAAGCTCACATCGAGACCGGTGTTCGACCGGTCAAACGTGAGGGTTCGCTGTCCCGGGGTCGTGACCGCACCCACGGCCCGGTTGGCTCCGGGCGGTGAGTTGACTTCGTTGGCCTTGGCGATATTTGCGGGAGAGGTGATGAACACCTCGGCGGATCGCAAAAGCGCCGCGTCAAACTCGTCGAGATCCGTGAAGAGCCTGACTTCTGCAACAGCGCCCGCCGAAGCCGCAAGAAGGCAAAAGGCGCCGAGGAGCTGTAGGAGCTGTAGGAGCTTAGAGCCTGCAAAAGGCCAATGGGGGGTGCGTCGCATACACCGTCGTTCCGTCGAATTCGTCGATCATTATGACGTTTCTGCGTCGAGGAAAGCGATGCATAATGGCGACATGAAGGAACGGCCCGGGTCGTACTGAAGCAAACACACTCTCGTACGGTACAGTCCGCTTGCGATGAGATCCGATAAATACGCTCGTTCACCAGTCTTTCCAGCGACATCGGCCCGCTTTGTGCTGGCGTCTGCGGTGTGTGGCAGCGTTGCCGCCTATGCGACGACGTATACCCTGGTGCCGGTAACACCCAGCTCTTCAGAGCACGCCGCCATGTGTGGGGAGCTTGCGCTGTTCACCGCTGACGACTTGCCGAGTATCGACCCCATCCGGTTCATAATCCAACATCAGGCGACGCTACCGCCCGAGTTTGTATTCGAGACGCTCGCCGCTATCGACAACGCCGCGGCCGGTCGTAATGCGCACTTGGCGGGCTTCGAACTTACCCCTGAAGAAACCCTTGGGCCGGCAAAGGACGCATTGTTAACGCGGATCAACGAAAAGTTCTGTTACGAGTGAGCAGCTCGAATCGGTCGGAGACGCTTCCTGCTCTTATGTCTAGTATTTGCGCGCATGGCCACTGCCAGGGTGTCCACAGTCAGCGCAATCTCCTCGCGCCCCCGACCGTGAGGTGTCTTCTGCCGATGCGCCGGTGAGTTTCAAAGGCCGCTGGCCAGAGGAGAATATGCGCACCTTTAAATTCTCGAACGAACAGGAGAACACCCATGCTTTGCCCCGACACCAGGAAACCGGCTATTTCGCGACGTGGCGCAGCCTCGCATCGTGCGCTGACGGTGCTCATCGCGACCCTGGCGCTGTCCCAGCTCACGCCCATGGCGGCCGTACAGGCCCAGGTGCCCCAGCCTACTACCCCGGAAGAGCGGCTCGAAAAACTTGGCATCGTGCTGCCCCCGGCGCCGCAGCCTGTGGCGAACTACGTTAATGGCGTGCAGACCGGCCGTTTGATCTTCTTGGCGGGTAAGGGCCCCAAGCGTGCGGATGGCACAGAGATTCACGGCAAACTCGGCGCCGATCTCAGTATTGAGGAAGGTTACGAGGCCGCGCGCCTCACGGCCATCAATCAGATCGCCGTGCTGAAGGGGATGCTCGGTGATCTCAGTCGCGTCACCCGGGTCGTCAAGGTGCTGGGCATGGTGAACAGTGATCCGGACTTCATAGAGCAGCCCGCCGTCATCAACGGCTTCTCCGATCTGATCGTCGACGTATTCGGGGAGCGCGGTCGACACGCCCGGGCCGCCGTGGGTATGGCGTCCCTGCCGCGAGGGCAGGCGGTGGAGATTGAAATGATTGTGGAGGTTTCGCCGCGCTGAACCTCATGGGCGATCAGCGCCGGCGCGTGAAACCCTTACCAGGGTAGCGTTCCACCCTCGTAGGTGAACAAGCAACCGTTGTCGTCAGCGGTGAGTTCCTCGATGACCCGGCGTATTCCTCGCACCGCCGTCGGCGTGTCGACCGTGGCATTCGGGCCGCCCATGTCGGTTTGCACCCAGCCTGGATGCATAACTATGGACGTGATGCCCTGTTCGCGCAGGTCGTGACCGGCGGAGACCATGATGGCGTGCAGCGCAGCCTTAGAGGCCCGGTAGCTGTAGTTCCCACCGTCGCTGTTGCAGCCCATGCTGCCGAGGAAGCTTCCCATGCCGACGATTACTCGCCGCTCGCTGGCCGCGACGTGGGGGGCAAACGCCTGGAGACACATCGCCTGTGCCACAACGTTCACGTCAAGTACGCGGCGAAAGTCATCCGCTTCCATTGCACCAAGCTGGTTTGAGCGGGTTCCCATCATTCCTGCATTCAGGATGAGCACATCGATCGCGAGGTCGTGAAGGTCTTCCGCCAGTTCGGAAACCGCTGCGCTGTCCGAAACGTCGAGTTGACGAAGCGCTACGGCGTCGTTGCTCCCCGCAAGCGCTTGGGCTTCCTCCGCCGATGCCAGGTTTCGGCACGTTCCGATGGTGCTCCAGCCATCGTGTGCATACTGTTTGAGGAGTTCCAGTCCAATGCCGCGGTTGGCACCGGTGATCATGACGGTTCCCATAGTGTCGCTCCTCAATCTTGAGCGGCGCTGCGCGCAGCCGCCCATTCCTCGGTGGTCGCGGAGTGTTTCTGGTACTCCATCACCATCTGCCATTCATCGGCCTTGAGCAGCAGGGCTTCGAAGTGGACGTAGTCCTCGGTGAATTCTTCTTCTCCCGCCTGAGGGTCCGTGGGTCCCGCGCGGAAGTGAAAAATACCCTGCTCGTGCGAGGTTTGTGCACTGTATAGACGGCGAGTGATGCGAAATTCGACCATGGACGTGGTCTTGCCGGCCCGCGTATCCAGGATGCCTGGCTTCCAGCGTTTCAGGGCCTGTGTGATCGGATAGCTGGTATCCAGGCGTTCGCTGACGAGCACTGCGTCAGGGTGATAGGTGGAGACGACTCCCTCGTAGTCACCGGCGGCGAGGTAGGCGGCAACGCGGGACCAGTAGGCATCCAGCTCCGCCTCCGAGTCTTCCGCGATAAGGACGGGCGCCCAGAGAAAGGCGGTAGCAAGAGTCAGGAGAACTGCGAACCGTGACATCGCGTTACCTCGCTGGCGAGTGGCTTGGAGCTCCGCTTGCGGCGAAGCGTTCAACGCGGGGTGCCTGGGCCAGGAACACCCCGCGCGCGTGCAATGTAACACCGCGGCTCGCCCCGTGCCCGCGGTCTTAAGTCCCCTGGGCGTCTTATGCTTAAATCTCAGCCTTCCGACTTCGAGAAAGATCCCGATGGCCCGCTATCCTGTTATCACTGTGCCTCTATGGATGCGCACAACGTTCCGCGTTTTCGCGCTGTTCCTATTCTTGCCTATGACGACGGCTTCGCTGTGTTTCGCCCAAGCCGCAGACCCCGCGGAGCCCTGGAACTGGTCTGAAAGCTACGTCCGCGAGGCTGTGGATCAGGTTCGCGCGGGGCGTGATCTGACACCGAACCAGTGGCCCGGCGGCGCGCGCGTCGCGGTACTTCTCTCCTTCGATGTCGACAACGAGACAGTGATGGGCCTGCGCGACGGCAAGGTCAACATTGGCCCTCTCTCGCAGGGGCAGTACGGCCACCGCGTCGCGCTGCCGCGCGTGGTCAAACTGATGAATGAAGAGCAGATTCCGGCGACCTTTTTTTTCCCGGCCTGGAGCCTGAAGCTCGCACCGCAGCAGGCCGAATTGATCAAGAGTTGGGATCGTCACGAGATCGCGGTGCACGGCTGGATTCACGAGCGCAATACCCTGCTTGATGCCGCAACGGAGGAGCGGCTTCTGCGTCAGGCGATGGAGGAGATCGAGAGAATTTCGGGTCGCCGCCCCGTTGGATACCGGGCGCCATCCTGGAACCACAGTGCAAGCACGCTCAGGATTGTTCGCAGTATGGGCTTTCTCTATGAGAGTTCACTCATGGCGGATGATCGACCCTATGAGCTCGTCCAGGCCGGTGAGGCGACGGGGCTGGTGGAACTGCCGGTGGACTGGATTCTCGATGACGCACCCCTGTTCAACCCCCTGGGCGATCGGTACATGAATCCACGCGACGTAATGCAGGTATGGATCGACGAGTTCGACCGTGCATGGGAAGAGGGAACCATGTTTCTGATGACGTTCCATCCGCATGTGATTGGCCACCGGTCGCGGATGGTTGCGCTTGAGGGTCTGATCGAACACATCAAGACGCGGGAAGGAGTCTGGTTCGCTACCCATGAGGAAGCGGCGCGCTACGTGCGAACCCAGGCCGGTATGGAGCCCCGTTAGCCTTGATCACACGGGTGACTGCAGGCCCGGCATCGGTCGGCGCATGTGGCCTGTCGCTGCAGCGATTTCCGCTTCTCGTGCCGCTTAGTCCTGCATGGCTTTTGCCGTAACCCGCGCTCCCCCGGCGTCTTTGGAAGCATAGAGCGCCTCGTCAGCACGGCGCAGCAGCATCATCGGTTTCTGCGTTGAGTCCGGAACACAGCTGCTCACACCCAGAGAGACCGTAAGCACCTTCTGCGAAGCCGGGGAAGCCAGGTGTTCTATCTGCAGCGCGGCCACGGATTCAAGCATTCGCTCGGCGATGGTCGTGGCCCCCGCGGCGTCGGCATCCGGGAGCAGGGCAGCGAATTCCTCCCCGCCAAAGCGCGCAATGGTGTCCTGCCCGCGTTGTACGGTTTTTACAAGCGTGGCTGCTACCTGTCGCAGGCAGTCGTCGCCCGCGGTGTGTCCATAATTGTCGTTGAACAGCTTGAAGTGGTCGATGTCCAGCATCACCACGGACAGCGCAAGACCCTTGCGCGCCTGAGCATGCCAAAAGCGCTCGAAGCTGCCGTCAAAGGCACGGCGGTTGGCGATGCCGGTGAGGCCGTCCAACTGAGCGAGGGAGTACAGAATGTCCCGCTGGCGCTTGAGTTCTATGTGGTTGGCGACCCGAAGCCGCACGATAGCGGGTGAAAACGGTTTGGCGATGTAATCGACCGCGCCGAGGGCAAGACCTTTCTCCTCATCTTCGATGCGGTCCATGGCCGTCACGAAGATAATGGGGATATCCCTGGTTTCGCTCGATTCCTGGAGTCTTCGACAAATTTCGTAACCGTCACCACCGGGCATGATGATGTCGAGAAGGATGAGGTCGGGTTGGTGCTCCATCGCCGTGCGCACCGCGTCGTCACCATTGAGCGCGAACAGAACGCGGTACTGTGTTTTCAGAATCTCATTGAGAAGTTCGACGTTCGCCGGGTTATCGTCGACCACCAGGATGGATGCGTCGGTGACGTCGCGAAGGATATTGGATTCCGGACTCAATGAAGAGGCTCCTGACTCTCTGTTGCCTGATTAAGAATGCCCAGGGCGGTCGTAAAATCCAAACGCGCCACCGCCCGCTTGATTTCTTCACCAGCGGTGTCACCGAGCCGATTCCTCAACATCGCCTCCATGGATGGTAACCGTTCCCGGGCGGCGAGGTCGCGGGACTCGAGCATCCGGCGCAGTTCACCAAGCGTGGTCGATGGGGGTGTATCGGTACCGCGTCCGTCGCCAGCGGACGCGCCGCCATGGAAAAAGTCGCGCCGGGCGTCCTGGACGGCCTTTAGCGTGGCCGCCACCTGCGCGTGCAGATCTGAGGACAGCGCCTCGTCAAGGGGTATACCGTCGCGCAGGCGCGTCTCGGCGATGGATGCGATCCCGGCGAGCCGTTGTGCCCCCAGGTTGGCGCTTACACCGCGAAGACCGTGCAGAACCTGGATCAGGCTCTCGGTTACGACGTCGTCAAGGCGCGGAGGCATTCCTTCAAGTTGCTCCTGGAACTGGGGCAGCAGTTCCTCCAAGAGCTTGCTGTTGCCGTTACATCGCTGGAGAGCCAGGTCCAGATCGAAGAGACCTCCAGCCTTCTTCCCGGGCTCGGGCAGGGTCGTCGCTGGAACCTGCGCCGCGGCTTCGTGGTCCGGCCTTGGGGGGAAGAGGGCACGCAGTGCGGCGACGTCGATGGGCTTGGTGAGATAGTGGTTCATGCCGGCATCGATACAGCGCTCGCGATCCACATCCCGGGCGTGGGCACTGATGCCTACGATAGGTAACTCCCTTGTGTTCCAGCGTTCCCGGAGATGCCGCGTGGCCGCGACTCCATCGACGCCGGGCATCTGAACATCCATTAGGATCAGGTCCGGGAGCGGGGTTTCGCCGCCCTCCAGCAGGCTGATGACTTCGCCGCCGTTCCTGGCCTGAACAACCCGGGCCCCCAGGCCTTCGAGTATCTCGCGGAGCATTTCCCGGTTTATGTCCTGGTCTTCAGCGACGAGTACCAGTGGATCGCTCGGAAGGTCGAACGCATCGTCCGGGACCGGCGCCGCGTCACCTTCCCGCACCGACGCATGCGCATCCAGGCTAGCAGCCTCGGCAATCGGCAGGCTGAGACTCAGGGTGAAGCAGGTGCCAACCCCGACCTCACTTTTCAGGCTGAGTTCGCCATCCATGAGCTTTACGAGTCCGAGGCTGATGGCGAGCCCCAGGCCCGACCCGCCGTAGCGTCGCGTGATGGAGGAATCACCCTGCTCGAAGCTCTGGAACAGTGTTTTTTGAACCTCTTCGCTGATCCCTATCCCGGTATCGCGCACTTCCAATTCGAAGTTCAGCCGGCCGGCGCTGCGGCTTATTTCGCGGCCGCTCAAACCCGCCCAGCCCTGGGGAGTGAACTTGATGCTGTTGCCGAGGAGATTGATGAGGATTTGCTGGAGCCGCAGTGAATCGCCCATAACGCGCGTGTGCAGGGCCTCGGGAATGTCGTAACGTAGCTCGATGCCCGCGCTGTCGGCCTGGCTCCTCATCATTGCGATGACGTTGGTGGCGGCGTCGTCGAGACTGAAGGGGCTGATGTCCAACTCTATGCGCCCCGCTTCGGCCCGCGATACGTCAAGAATGTCATTGATCACGTTCAGCAGGTGATGCGCCGAACTGTCAATCTGCTTGAGGTAGGTCTCCACCTTCTTGTTACTGTTTTGCTGTCGCGCGAGATAGCTCATCCCGGTAACGGTGTTCAGCGGGGTGCGCACCTCGTGGCTGACGTTGGCCAGGAAGCGTGACTTTGCCTGATTGGATGCCTCTGCCTCCTCCTTGGCCCGGCGCAGTTCCCGAGTAAAGTAATTGATAGAGCGGGCGATAGCGGCGATCTCATCCTCGCCCTCTTCATCCAGCTCGAGTTCACCCCCCGCCTCGCGCTCGCGCACCGCTGCATCCATGTTCATGAGGCGTCGTGAAACATTGCGGCGCATATAGAACTGGATCGTGAGACCGAAAAGCAGGGCGAGGAGTATGGCGGCCGAGAGGGCGGTGACCTGAAGTCCGGCCCTGTTCAGGAGGTCGCTGGCCCGGTCGGAGATGCGTCGATTGCTCGTAAGGAATCTGGCGGCGAAAGCCGCATTAACGTCGTCCACGATACCGCGCACGAGGTTTCCCTGGGCCCGGCTGTTGATTCCCCGGCGCAAATCCTGCTCGATCGCGGCCGCCAGGCCCTGGGGGCCGACCAGCGCCTGCTCCAGCGCCGCAAGCGCGCTTTTGGTCCCGGCATAACGACTCTCGTCCGGTGTCGTTGCTCGCAACTCGGCCAAAGCGGTCTGGAGTCTCCCGCGGGCGCTACGCCGTTCCCGCATGCCGTCGAGGTTGATAACGCGATGGAGCTGCCCGCGGAGTTCGGCGAGCGCGTAAATCCATTCCGCTTTCGCTGCCGCCGTGGATTGCACGGCGGCATCATTCTGTCGGCTTATCAGATACTCGACGTCGGCAAAGCGGTCGCTGATCAATGCTTCCGAAGCGAGCTTTGCCGCGACCAGACCGTCAAGTTCGTCGATGCTGCCTCGCAGCGTTCCCAGCTGAATCAGCAGCTGCTCCCGGTCTTCGCGATCCCGTACCTGATCTATGGCCGAGGTCAGCGTAATGAAACCGTCATCGAGTTCCAGAACGGCTATGCGGCGCAGTGCCTGCGTATCGGCCGCGGCGAGGCGTTCCGCAACCAGCAAGAGACTTCCGAGGCGGGCGGATATTTCGGCGCTCTCACCCAGCGCCGGCAAGGACTCGTCGGCAAGCTCGGCAATGACGTCGCGATAGGAGGCGAAGGTATAGATCGAAATCAGAACGACGGCGATCAGCAGCCCCACGAGAAACGAAACGGCCCGGTTGATCCCCCGCGCAATGCTGTGGCGACGGAGTCCCGCCGGCGCCTTATTCGAGGACATTTACAAGGCGTCCCTCCACAGTGGGAGCGACGCTTTCCTGGGCATCGATATAGCCGCGGACCGTGTCCCAGAGCAGGGCATTAATGCTGGAGCGGAGGGGTCGCGCCTTCGTCAAGGCACTGTAACCGTCGCCGCCGCGAGCAAGAAACTCGACCGTGGCGAGCCGATAGCTTGCGTCATCATCGAGAGGCTCCCCCGCAACGCTGACTTCGACCACGCGTTCGCCCACGGGTCGGCCGGGATCAAAGCGCATCGCCATACCGGAGAGCTGGGGGAAACCACCGGTTTCCAGCTCATAGCCCGCCAGCCCGTTTTCCAGCGCATAGCGAAGCTGGGATCCGGTCAGCTCAAGTAGCGTAACGCGATTGCGAAAGGGCAGCTCTTTTTGAAGATCACCGCGCGTGAGCATGCTGTCTGCGGGATAGATCCGGTTTCCGCGGATGCCCCCGGCATTGATGATGGCGACGTCTGCCGAAAGAGAGCTACGCAAGGCGTCGGCGACAAGGTTGCCAAAGGCGTTCTCCCTTGTGCGTAGCACATCGCGCCGCGTATCCAGGCTGGTGAGGGTTCGGCCGACCGGAAGAGCCAGGGTGGCAGCGAGTTTGTCCAGATACGCATCGAGGGCAAGGCGAAGCTCGGGGTCCTCCTCGACGGAATCGAGCTCGTGGAAATCAACCCTACACACAACGCATTCGTTGGTAGCCCCAATATCCATAACCACGGCCACGGTGTCGGTTGTGCGCAACCAGATCCACGTGCCCGCCCCGTTGTGTACCGCGGATTCGATCTGGCTTTCGGCGCCGATCACAATATCGACGAGACCCTCGGCGAGGAGGGCGCGCTGACGGTCTTCGACGGCGCCGAACAGAGCAATGACTGCATCGCAGCCCGAGGCGCGAAGCCGCGAGGCGGTGGCGCGTGTCGAATCGACGGGATCCAGGGTCTGCACCCGATCCGGCAGATAGCTGTCGTGTACCTCTACGGAGACCGCGGCCGTGATGCACACCGATTGCGATCCGGAGGTAAAGGAGCTCGATTCTGCCAGTCCCTCGAGACTCATGCCGGTTTCCGGATCGAGGAGATTGTTGCTCAGCATGGGGAAAGCGGCTTCGTAGGCGCGAAGCGTGAGTTCGTCTTCGCCGAAGGCAAACTCACGCTTCGCCACACCCATGGCCACGGGATTCAGGGAGTTCAGTAGGGCAATCATGTGAGCGCCGCGATCAAACGCCGCGAGAGTGCTGGGTGCCAGGGAATCACCACCGTGGAGTAGGTAGACTTCATCCCCGGCCTCGCGCAGGCTCGCGAGCAGGCCGGCGACCTCGGCCAGCCCCGGACGAGAGTCGATGTCGGGCAGGTTGCTGATGTACACCAACCGGGCCGCTGCGTTCGCGCCGCTGCTCAGAAGGGAGAGGCAACAGACCAGTGCAGCAAACAAGGTTGCCCTTGTTTTCGAGCCTGCTGTAGGGCTGGCTGCCGCACTCGTTGCAGCGATGGCTGTCGCGATGGCTGTCGCGATAGTTGTCGCGATGATTGTCACGATAGTTGCGAAAATCGGTCGCACCGAGGGTTCCCGTGGCTGATTCCCAGGGCAATATTATCGCCCAGTCTCTCGCCCGGGCGGGAGACCAGCGCGGCGCGGCGCGGACAGCGCTTTTCCGTCTCCTTCGCGTCGTTACAACCCACGTCTGCCTTGGCCTTGAGGCGCGCTTCTGCGCCGCGCCCGGGCCGTGCGCGTACTGGTCTGGAACGCCGCGCAGTCCGTAGCATCAGCATTGCACGATCGGCTCACGACCAGCCCTGGCGAGGCAAGGGAACCGCGCTACGATGACCGCTTCCAACATCGATGACTTCTACTATGTGTCGGCGGAGCTGCTGTCCTCGCTCTACGCAGCGTTTCCCGTGCCGCACCTGTTGCTCGTGGAAGATATCACGGGTCCCATAAGCTGGGATATCACCGGACTGCCAGATCGCAGGTCGCTCGCCTGTTTCGAGACGATGATCTGGCTGGCGCAGCAGGGCCTGCTGACCTATCGCAGCCTCGAACCGCGCAACGTCGGTGTGGAAGGCGCAGCATTGACCCAGCAGGGCTTTGTGCTGCTGACGTCAAACCTGCGTTGGGATGACGGCGCTGACAGCAGCCGCATCGACGCGCTTCGCGACGCGCAGACGCGGCTTGCCTACGACGATCTGGGTCGGATCGTTAACGATCTGATCTACGCCAACTGCCAGTGGGGTGCTCCGCTGGCCGCGCAGCCGGTGCGAAGATCGGCTGCTCTGACTATTGTGGAGCCTGAGGAAGAACCCGGCATTCGAGCCTAGGTTTTCCAGGCCCGGAAAACGCACGGAAGTGCCACGCAGCTTTGTTCCTCCGCATTCCCGAACGCTCCTCGACGCGTTAGCATGCTCCGGTGTCGGCACTGTTGAGAAGTTTACCCTTTGCGCTGCTGGGCCTGCTGCTGGTGGGTCTTTTGGTTGTCGGCGTGTCCGCCGTTCTGCGGCAGCTGAACCTCCTGCCTCCGGAATCCCTGCGCATGGCGGCGGGCCCGCCAGGCTCGGCCTACTTTGCGACCGCGCAGGCCTACCGCGATGTTCTCGCCCGCGACGGTATCGCGCTCGAACTCCTGGAAAGTCAGGGTTCGGTCGACAATGCACTCCTCCTTGACGCAGCGGACGCCGACGTGGCGCTCGTGCAAGCCGGTGTACCCCTGGGCGAAAAAATCGTCGGTCTCGCTGCCGTGGATCTCGAACCTCTTTGGGTTTTCTCCGCCGGCAGCGACATTGAGGAGCCCAACGGCTGGGATGCGCTGCGGGTGGCCGCCGGCGGCGAGGGCAGCGGTACGCGTCTGGTCGCTGACCGCCTGCAGGACATCAGCGGCGCCGCCGCCCTCGATCGATCCGTAGCTATCGCCCGCGGTGGCAAGGCCGCGGCCGAGGCGCTCCTCACCGGAGAGCTCGACCTGTCGCTGTTTGTAGCGCCGGCAACAGCAAGCTATCTCCAGGATCTCTTTTCCTCCGAGCAGGTCAAACTTCTCAGCCTCGCGCACAGTGAAGCCCTTGCGCTGGGCATCCGGGGAGCGAGGCTTGTGCGCCTGCCCTCGGGCATCCTCAGCTACTCTCGGGCCCTTCCGCCCGAGGATCTCGAGCTTGTTGCCCTCGCGACTCGGCTGGTCGCCGGCGAGGATATACACCCCGCCCTGGTTAATCGGCTGATGCACGCGGTTCTGGAGGTGCACGGCGAGCACAGTCTTTTCCCCGCCGGGGAACAGTATCCTTCCTCCCGGGATCTAGGCGTTCCGGTGAATGACTACGCCGCGCAGCTCCTCAACGACGGTTTCAGTTCGCTGGAGCGTTTACTCCCCTACTGGATTGTCGCGCAGCTCAATCGCGTGCTCCTGGTTTTGGTCCCCGCGCTTCTGCTTCTGCTCCCCCTGCTGCGGCTGCTTCCGGCCCTCTACCAGGCGGTTCTCAATCGCCGGGTGTACGGGCACTACGCTCGCGTGCACGAGATCGACGAGGCTCTGGTGCAGCACAGTGGAGACTTGAGTACGGGAGAGCTTCGCGCGCTGCGCGGCGAACTGGACGACATCGAGCGACGCCTGCTACGCGCCAACCTGCCTAATACGTATCGCAAACAGGCCTACACCCTGCTGCATCACGTCGACTACGTGCGCCGGCGCAGCGACCATCTGATCGGGGAGCGGGAGCTGCGCGAGACTTCGGGTGACCCGACGCCCTGACGAAGACCCGACTCGACGCGGCTAGGGCTGTTCCGCCGGTTTGGCCGGGTCGTTGGGATCCACGGGGTTATTGGGGTCGACGCCAAAGTCTATGCCGGCGGCCTGGGCTTCCAGCTTCCGAATCATGAAGCGGACGTTGTTGACCTCCGGCTGGATCTCGTCGATGCGCCGGAAGTAGTCGAGGAGTTCTTCGTCGTTCCCCGGTATCGGTACGCCCGTACCCCGCTGGATGGTGTATACATCGTCGCCTTCGATGAGCAGGCTTACCTGATAACCACCGTAGTAGGCCGAGATACCCGAATCGGCGACGAGAAAGCGTCCGTCGTAGCGGGGCACGACGGTGGCGAAGCCGGGGGTGTGTCCAACCACGATACGGTCCACGTCAAACGCCTCGAGCGCGGCGTCGAGGTGTGCTGCCAGCTCCGGGGTCTCCTCACCGCTCGCAAGTCCGCGGTACCAGAGAGGGCCGTCCTCGGCGTCCGCCAGTTCGCGTGGTCCGGGCTCCGTTGATGCAAGCTCCGCGCGCACCTGTTCATTGATTTCGCTGATTGATCGCCCAAGCATCGCCGGGCTCACACCAGCGTGCACAAACAGCGTCCGATTAATGCGCAACAGAGTGTTGTGCTCGACTACCCAGGCGCCGAACTCGCCCGCGGGATTCCAGTGCTGACGATGCTCGATGTAGCCCAGGGGATGTTCACTCATCCACTGGTCGCGGAACGCATCGCCCAGGTCGGCCTCCGGGTCCTGGGACGCCAGGTAATTGCGCACCCGTTCGAAGTAGTTTTCGCGCAGGGAAGACGCGCGGCTGCTTTTCAGCGCTTTGAATTCGCCCGGGTGTACATAGCGCAGATCACCGAGCATGTTCATCGCTTCGTGATTGCCGATCAGCACGTGAACGCGGCCACCGGCGCGCCGGGCCTGGGTTTCAAGCTTCATCAGGTGACGCATCGCGCGTGCCGTGTCGGGACCGCGGTCGGGGATGTCTCCCAGCTGCACCATGTGGGTTTTCTTCCCCGTCCATCTGCCCCGTTTGTTGACGATGCCAGCCTGCTTGAGTACCTCCATGTAGTTATCGTAGTCCCCATGAACGTCACCAACGACGACGATGCGCTCCACGCCCTGCCAGTCGTCCTGCTGCGCCAGGCAAAGGGCGGCACCCAGCAACAGCATCGCAGGGGCGAAGCCGGAAGCAAAAACTCGGAACATCGGCCGCGCAGTCATGATCAACGACACCCCTCAATGATTTCGCGCTTCAGCTTTTTCGGATTGTCGAGCACGGCGTAAAACTTATCCACGTATTTGCGGGTCCGTTTGATGGAGCGCTCGGGAATTTGTGCGTCGGTCGTGATGATGCGGTAGATGTCGTCTTTCTCTTCCTGCATCAGCGCCACCGCGGCAAGCACACGCTCTTCCGGGAGACAGTAGCCTCGATAAACCCGGTCCCGCACATCTTCCTGACCGATACCGCCGGCGGGCTGGGCGTAGCTCGTGTTTACGAAACCCGTGGAGTCGTAGTCATAGGGCACGGGAAACAGCGTACCGTTTCCGTCAACCAGGAGCTTGATGTTGTGACAGCAGGTTTCGCCCGGCGCGGCGGCAATGAGCGAGTAGTCGGTGTTTGACAGCAGGTACATGTAAAGGCTAACGAGCACGCTCTGCGCGGGATCCAGGAGTGCTCTGTCGCCGCGCTCTTCCTTGAACACCTCCATATCCCAGCTCCCGGCCAGCTGTTTCTGGTGCTGGATGAAGAAGGCCATCTGCTCGCGTCCCTTGCCTCCATCGCTGTCGACGAAACTCACTTGCACCGAACGCGTTGCGAGGCTGAGCTCCGTCAACTCTTCGAACATCAGGTACGCCTGCCGCTCCCGGGCCAGGTATTCGGCGTAGCGTTTTGCATCTCTGCACTGCACAACGAGCTTGAGCTTGTTCTGTCCAGCGAAGAGTGTGCCCTTGAGCTCACCTTTCTTGAGGTTGACCCATAGCTGGGCGTGACCGCAAATATCCTTGCGCAGACGAAAGTTGCCGCGCACCGAAAACTTGGCCTGGAGAGTTTTCGGTCCCAGTGCCGGGTCTTCATAGCTCAAGGTGCCGTCGTATTCCTTCTCCTTGTCGCGTTCGCGATCGATCAGGTTGAAGGGCGCTCGCAGCTCCAGTGCCAAAACTTCGCGGTTGTCGAAGAGCGGCTCTGCGAGGCCAAGGGTAGGAAGCAAAGCGAACAGCGCGAGCAGGAGACGGGTCATGGGAGAACCACGGGCGATGCCTTCGCCGGCGTCAGCCGGACTCCGTGACCATATCCGTTGCCCCGGAACGCGGTGATGGTGGTGGGGGCAGGGATCCATGCGGCTCGACGTGGAAGTGAAACTCCTTGAGGTGGATATCGTCGAGGCCCACCTGGTCAAAGGGGTTCTCCATTTGCTTCTGGACGTTGAACAGAGAGATCAGCACAAAGCCGTGCAGGATCGCGATGCCGTAGATCAGTACGCCCGGAGCGTCGGGAAGGTGGTAGACAATGGTCGGGGCGAACACAAAGGGAAAGAGGAACACAAACACCAGGCAGTAGGCGCGCATACTGATCGGCGTACCGTGCGACTTGATGCAGATCGTGTTTTCCATCCCTTCGTGAATGTCCTGCACGAAGCGGATGATCTTCAGCGCATTGCCGTTGGAGATGGCTTTGCTGTTGCGCCGGATAAACTGTATGAGATCGCTCACGGCGTCTTCAGCGCCCCGGATGTCGCCGTCCTCTGTATCGAGCGCCTGAAAAAAGCGTTCCGAGACAGTGTTAAGCAGACCGGTCGCCTCGTGGCGCTGCGCCGCGTCCAGTTTCTTGCACTGCTCGAGGCAGTAAGCGACCGCAAACACTCCGGACTTGAACTGACTCAGGAATTTGAGCGCATTGTCGCGACGCTTGAACGCCTCGCGAATCGTGAAAACCAGGGGAAAGACCACTGCGATACTGAACAGTGTGATGTTGATGTCATAGGCGATATCAAAGTAGTAGCAGCCGTAGGTCACGCCCACGCAGAGAGCGCTGATTGCCGCTGTTTTACCGTCAATGATCGCCAGGTATTTATTCACGCCAAGACTTACTTCCCTTCTCCCGGGTTCCTACCCACAGCAAGTGAATCGACCCCCTGTGGCTCAACAAGTTGCACGCGATAAGTGCGTGTATTCGGCTAGATGCTAAACATGCCCCGAGGGAATGTAAACGAAGCATCGCTTGAGCGCTGTCCGCGCCGACGGCTGCGGCAGCAGAGCTTGGCTTTGCGGTATGGTGGCACCCCTGACCTTCCTGACTTGTGTGCTGGCCGATGCTTCAGATACTCAGCGAATTGCGATCGCTTTCCCTCCTCGCTTTCAGTCTTTCCATGCTTGTGCTGGGCGGCTGTTCCCGCGAGACCTCCACATCCGCTACGACTCCCACTGTGCCTCCGGCAAGCTCGTCGAATACGGAGCTGGAGCGCCTCGCTATCCGTGCGAAGAACGTCACGATCATCCGCGACGACTTCGGCGTACCCCACATCTATGCGAAGACCGATGCCGATGCCGTATTCGGCCTGCTCTACGCCCAGGCCGAGGACGACTTCCCCCGGGTCGAGCGCAACTACTACTGGGCGATCGGGCGTCTCGCGGAGGCCGAGGGCGAGGACGCGCTCTACAGCGATCTGCGCGCCCGGCTGTACATGACGACGGATGAGGCCCGGGCCGCTTACGCCGCGGCGCCGGCCTGGCTGCAGGCGCTGTGTGACGCCTTCGCCGACGGGCTCAATTACTATCTCGCCACCCACCCCGAGGTGACGCCAAAGGTTCTCACCCGCTTCGAACCCTGGATGCCCATGTTTTTCTTCGAAGGATCCATCGGTGGTGACATCGAACAGATTCCGCTCGACGGGATTCGTCGGTTCTACGGTGGCGAGGACGAAGGCGCGCTGTCCCAGGCACTCCTAAGCTCAGCGGGAGCACCGCGAGACGGCGAGCCCCGGGGTTCCAACGGCTTCGCAATCTCGGGGTCGCACACGCGTTCCGGTGATGCCATGTTGCTCATCAATCCGCATACATCGTTTTATTTTCGCGGCGAAGTACACGTGGTCAGCGAGGAAGGCCTCAATGCCTATGGCGCCGTGACCTGGGGGCAGTTCTTCGTTTACCAGGGCTTCAACGAAAACACGGGATGGATGCACACCTCAACGGGCGTCGATTTTATGGACGAGTTTGTGGAGGACATCGTCGAGGAGGACGGGAAACTGATGTACCGCTACGGCGACGAACTGCGGCCCGTAGAAGTGGGCGAGGTCACGCTGCGCTATCGCGACGGCGACGATCTTGCCGAACGGAGTTTCCCCACCTACCGCACGCACCATGGCCCGATCACGCATGAGCTTGACGGACGCTGGGTGGCGACAAAAATCAACTGGGACCCGGTCAATGCACTTGAGCAATCCTACGTCCGAAGCAAGCAGGACGGCCACGAGGGTTTCCGCGAGATGATGGATATCCGCACCAATTCCTCGAACAACACGGTGTATGCAGATTCCAGTGGCAACATCGCCTACTACCATGGGAACTTCGTCCCGCGTCGCGATCCCGACCTGGACTACTCAAAGCCAGTGGATGGCAGCAACCCTGCTACGGACTGGCAGGGCCTGCACGAGGTCGATGAAATCGTGACGCTGCTGAACCCGGAGAACGGCTGGATACAGAACTGCAATTCCACACCGTTTACCGCGGCGGCGCAGTTCAGTCCAAAGCCCGAAGACTATCCGGTATACATGGCACCGGAGCCGGAAAACTTCCGCGGCATCCACGCCGTGCGAGTCCTGGAAGGCATTTCGGACCTGACCCTCGACAGTCTTATCAATCTTGCCTACGACCCCGATCTCCCGGGTTTCGAAACCCTGATACCCGGCCTGGTTGCGGCGTACGACGATGCCCCGGATGGAAGTGAGACTCTCGCCGACGCGATTGCGGTTCTGCGAGGCTGGGACTACCGCGTCGCCGCGGACTCGGTAGCCATGACGCTGGCCCACTTCTATGGCGAACATGCGCGGCGAGAGGGCTCCGCGCCGGACGGCCTCAGCCGTATGGACACGATTAACTACTACGGCAGTACGGCGCCGGGAGCCGAGCGTCTGCGCCTGTTCGGTGAGACCCTGGCCAGCCTCGAAGCCGACTTTGGCAGCTGGGATCTGCCCTGGGGCGACGTCAACCGTTTTCAGCGTCTGACCGGCGATCTACGACACCCCCACGATGATGCGGCGCCCAGTCGCCCGGTCGGACTTGCCTCCGGTCGTTGGGGAGCCCTGGCGTCCTACGGCGCCCGGCGTTTTCCCGGTACGAAGAAAATCTACGGTACGTCGGGAAACAGCTTTGTCGCCGTTGTTGAGTTTGGCGAACGCGTGCGGGCGAAGACGCTGCTCGCGGGTGGTCAAAGCGGCGATCCGTCATCCCCGCATTTTGACGACCAGGTGGATCGCTACCTGAGTCACGAGTTCAAAGACGTTGCCTACTATCGCGAAGACGTCGACGCGCGGGCGCAGCGCAGCTATCACCCGGGTGAATGAAGTGCTCCTTCCCCGATCACTGACGGCGTGCCTGGCGTGCGAGCGACGACTGCAATCACAAGGCCAGTGCCTCGGCGTGCACCGACAGTAGAAGGAAAACCGCTATGCCACCCGTATCCCGCCGAGAACTCATGCAAAACGCGGCCTTGATCGGCGCCGCGGCGTCCATGCCGGCGCTGGCCCGGAACGGCGGCGCGAGCTACGACGATATGCTCATCATTGACGCGCTGTGTTTCGTAAGACCATGGGGCGATGAGGCTTTAGCGGCGCTCCGCACAGCCAACTATTCGGGCATCGTGGAGAGCCTTCCTCGCTCGGACCTGCAAACGGCTATCGATGCCCTCGTGGCATGGCAGGAGCGGGAACGTGAACACGCAGACGCCGTACTGATCGCCCGGAAGGCCGCGGATTTTGAGCGGGCCCAGGCGACCGGGCGCACCGCGGTCGTCATGAACTTCCAGGATTCGACGATGCTCGAGGGCGAGCTTGGCAACGTGGATGCGCTCTACGCCCTTGGCATGCGATCGCTGCAGCTCACCTACAACGCCCGCAATCTTGTGGGCGACGGCTGCCTGGAGCGTACCAACGCAGGCCTTTCGGATTTTGGCCTCGCGCTCGTAGAACGCTTGAACGAGGTCGGCGTCCTCATCGACCTGTCCCACTGCGGTCGCCAGACGACACTTGAAGGCATCGCCTATTCCCGGAAGCCGGTCGCTATTACGCACACCATGTGCGACGCGGTACGCCCCGGCCATCCTCGGGCCAAGAGCGATGATCAAATCTGGCGCTGTGCCGAGAAAGGTGGCGTGATCGGCATGATCGCGCTCGGCTACTTCATTGGTCCGGACCCGGGAGGGAGCACCGGCATAGAGGACTACGCCGACCATATCGAACACGCGGTGAACATTGCCGGCATCGAAAGTGTCGGTATCTCCACCGACTTTCCACCCCAGGGGATTTCGCCCTGGGCAAGCTACGAGAACTGGTACGAGCCGCGAACGAAATCCTTTAAACCCAGCTACGAGCTGCGCTGGCCGCCCTGGATTCCGGCCCTGGACACGCCGGACCGCTACCGCAATCTCATGGCCGTGCTGGAGCGCCGCGGCTGGAAGAGCGACGCTATCGAACGCCTCTACGGTCAGAACTGGCTGCGCCTGTTCCGCGAAACGATCGGCTGATCAGCCCCACAGCGCGGGCGTGGGTGGGCTCACCAGTCCGCCCTCAGCGAACTCCATGGCGTGCTCGATGTCGCTGGCCAGGAGCAGCGGCCCGTCGATGTCGACAAACTGGCAGAACTGACCGATCACAAAACTGGGAGCCATGGACAGGGACGTTCCGGTCATATTGCCGACCATGAGCCGCATGCCCGCTTCCCTCGCGGCCCTGACCAGGGCGAGACCTTCCGTGAGCCCTCCGCACTTATCGAGCTTGATGTTCAGCACGTTATAGCGTCGCGCGGCGGCGGGAAACTCGCCCAGGTGAAGGCAAGATTCGTCTGCGCCCAGGGGAACGGGCGAATGGAAGCCTTCCAGGGCGTCATCGGCGCCGCGGGGTAGGGGCTGCTCGATCATGGCGATACCGAGCGCTTCGCAGATGGGCAGGTATTGCTGCAACGCGTCAAAATCCCAGGCCTGGTTAGCATCGACGATGAGCCGGGCATCGGGCCGTGCCTTGCGAACGGCGGCCAGACGCTCCATGGGTTCTTCCGCGTCGAGTTTAATCTTCAGCTGCGGAAAGCGCTCAGCTTCGACAGCGCGCGCGGCCATTACGGAAGCGGATTCCAGGCTGATGGTGAATACGGTAGTGAGCGTGTGGGGCTGAAGCCCGAGCAGATGCCAGACAGCTTGGCCAGCACGCTTGGCGCGCAAATCCCAAAAGGCGCAATCCAGCGCATTGCGCGCGCCGCTCGGAGGCAGGAGATCCTGAATGGTTTTACTGCTCAGGCGATCATCGATGCGCCCCGCGACGGCCTCCAGATCAGCGACCATGGTGGGTGCCGTCTCATCGAGATAATAGGTTCCCACCGCTTCGCCCTGGCCGCGGTGCGTCCCGTCATCCAGGGTCACTCGCACGGTGTCCGTGCTGGTAAATACGTGCCCGGTAATCGCAAAGGGCCGGGCCATGGGGAAAGAGACGACGTCGACGCTGAGCTTCACGATCTGTCTCCCCCACCGCCGGGGGCGGCGAGCAGTTCGTTGAGGATCGGATCCGTGCCATCGAGCATGGGGTCCACGCTGGGAAGACCGTGCTGGTCCGCCAGCGAGGCGAGATAGGCCGGGCACTCATCCGCGGTGATCGAGCTGCAGTTCACACTGATGCCCACACAGCGAATCGCAGGATTGGTGAGTCGACCGATGGCGACGGTCCGATCGATCACCTCCTGGATTGAAGGCAGGGAAAACCCCGGCCAGCCTTCCACCTCGCGCCGTCCCGCTGCGTGGCATACCACGAAGGCATCGGGCTGCGACCCCAGCAGCAGGCCGTGACTGACGGCCGCGTAGCCGGGATGGAAGAGGCTGCCCTGACCCTCTATAACATCCCAGTGGTCATCGTCGTTGTCCGGTGATAGGGCCTCCGCCGCGCCGGAAAGGAAGTCGGCGACTACGCAATCGATGGGGACGCCGCCGCCGGCGATCATGATTCCCGTCTGGCCCGAGGCGCGAAAACTTGCGTTCACACCCAGCCGGTGAAGATCGCGTTCCAGCGCCAGGGCCGTGTATTTTTTGCCCAGGGCACAGTCCGTTCCCACGGTAAGCAGGCGTTTGCCGCTGCGGCGTCGCCCCGTACCAACACTTTGATCAATGGGTGGCGTGCGCACGTCGATAAGATCGGCACCGCTCGCCTCGGCGGCGGCAACGAGCGACGCAATACTGGTTAGCCGTGTGTGAAGCCCGGCAACCACGTCGAGCCCCGCCCGCGCCGCACTGCACAGGGTGTCGGTCCAGGACTCGGGAATGCTGCCACCCACCAGGGCCGTGCCAATCACGAGCGAACGCACGCCGGCGTCCCGGGCCGCAGCAATATCGAGATCGGGCAGCCCGAGGTCCAGGGCCGCTTCCGAAAGGCGTAGCTGCCCCGCACAGAGTTCGCGTCGCCAATCCAAAAGGCCCTGGGCGGTTTTGGCATAGGTGGGCCGTTCTTCATCGCCCAGGAAAAGAAGGTACGGCGGACGGAGCGTGATCTGCTGCATGGATAGGCGGTAACGAGTTCGCGGCCAGGCGTTTCAGCCGAACGCGTCGAAGAGCGCCATATTGTCCCGCAGGATACGCTGCGTGACCCCCGCGTCGGGTTCCCGGCTCCAGTTACCGATTTCGAAAGAGCCCCCAAGGAGAATCTCACCGCGGCGCGAAAACATATAGGTCACATCGCTGCCACCACCCACGGTGAGGTAGTCCACGGCGGGGTCGGGGGGAATGAACACGAGCTGTCCCTTGGCCGGCTGCATTTCGTCGTCGTTGAACAGTGCCTTGGCCCCGAGACCGGTGCAGTTAAAGATCGTTCTCTCCCGCAGAGCGAGCACCTGGTCGAGTGTCTTGAAATCCCTTGCCACCATTTTTCCACCGGCAACTAGGAAATCATTGCGCACCCGGCGGAGAAACATGGCCGGTTCAATGATCATCGTTACGGTCTGTTTCACATAGCGCGACGGGAACGGATGCTCGCCGGGATCGAGGTCGCGTACCGAGGTAAAAAGCTCCGGCATCTCGCGAAGGTAGTAGCCGCCTTCCTGCGGTTCTTCCGACAGGTAGTAGTTCTCGATAAAGCTGACGCCGTAGTCGGCGCCCACGAGATTCTGGTAGGCGTGGTGGGAAATCTGCGAAGCGTACTTGAACTGTGCGAGAAACGCGTCGCTGGCGACGTCCTCATCGAAGACTGAGGTGGGCGCCCACTGGCCGCCGCCGACGTTGGACACGCTGTGCCGCGATGGGGCCCGCGTGTAGATCGTAACGGTCCATCCCGCGTCCTGCAGCAGTCTGGCCGTGGTCAGTCCCATGATTCCGGCGCCGAGCACCGCTGCCTCACCTACCGGGAGGCCCTGCGCCTGGTGCACCGCGAGGGCCGAAGATCCCCAGGCGAGCGTAATTCCGCCGCCGCCGTGCCCGTAGTTGTGGATAACTTCCGTGCTGTCCATCCGCTCGCGCCGGACCACGAATCCCGAGCGACGGAACGGTCGATGTCCGACTATGACGCGGACCACCCGATCTTCAGAGATGCGGGGGGCGACAAAGGGCTTGCGTGACAACGGTCTTGCGTGCGTTTTCGCGGGAGCGAGTTTGGTACACCCGCCGAGGCCACCCAGCGCTACGGCGCCGGCGGTTGCGCCAAGGGTAACGAGGGCACGACGGCGTCCACGATCAGCGCGGTGGGGCATCGCAGCGGCGGCTCGGATCAACGCTGTGCAGCCAGGGCTTCGTCTATGAAACTGACCCAGGCCGGATTGTTGTCGAAGGTCTCTTCGTCCCACACGGCCAGGAGATCTCGCCGCGCCTGTTCCTCAGGCACGCCTTCACGAAGCACCCGGTACAGAAAGGTAAAAGCGGACGCGCGGAAGTTTGCGAAACAGTGGACCAGGGTCTTGCGTTCGCCGCGCGCATCCATAACCGCGAAGAACAGGTCCAGGTCCGACATGGAGGGTTCCTCGAAGCTCACCGGTATGTTCACGTAATTCAGACCGGCGTCCATCATTGCGTAGGGTTCCTCGGCGTTGCGCTCGGGGTCGGCAATGGCCAGGTTGACCACGAAATCCACCCCTTCCTGTTTCAGTGCCGGGATCTGGGCCGGGTAGATCTGGCCCGAGGTCAGCAGGCTGTCGGAGACGCGATGAAAATTCCGCACGCTCTCAAGTTTGGGATTCTCACGATCAGAAACTGGGGTTTGGCCCTGGACTTGCGAAGACAGGGAGATCACGGCGATCGCCAGGGCCAGCAGGATTGAAAGCGAACTGGGCCGTGAACGTGAAAGAGTAGCGAGAGGATTGGTGTGAGTCATAGAGCCGGCTGCCGCGCTTACCAGGAAAGCTCGAGATCATACACGGGCACGATTGCCCTGGCCCGGCCTTTCTCGCCGATCGCTCAAACGAGCGCACCAATCATCATCTCGACCAGTGCCGCGGCTGCCCAGGTCAGCGGCGGGAGAACGATGTAGAGCAGAATCCGCTTCACGCCAGCCAGATCCAGCGGCCAGCCCGGGGCCTGCGCAACGCGTTCGCGCATGTCCAGGATCGTATCCATGTCGCGGAGAGTGGCGGCAGGGACGGAGGCGAGATTGGTGTCCGCGAGTCCCTCGATGCGATCGTCCAGATCCGCGAGGATCTCTTCGCGGCGCCGGCTGATCCGGCGTCGAATGCCGCGTAGCGGTAGGGCGAACGTTCCCACCAGCGCAAGGAGGGACATGGTGGCGCCGATCCAGACGGCATCGCTTGGCTGACCATCGCCGATGAACAGCAGTAAGTAGGCGCACAGGGTCCCGACGATAAACAAAGCGGGACGCAGAGCGGCCGTACCAAAACCGGCGTGGCGCGAGGGGCGCAAAAGGTCGGGCTCCGCGACGGCGCCCAGTCGGGAAAACACCAACGCATTGATGATCAGCTTGGTGAGGGTCATGACCATGAATATCCACAGCGTCACGGTGCCGAAGATCTGGGGGATGAGCACAAACATCGGCAGCCGCAGGTGACCCAGCATTAGCGAATGCATGCAGCCTCCCAGGATGCCTATGCACAATGTGGTGACGACCTGCGCGCGGGTCGCGCGCGTCAGACCCAGTACAAGATCTTCGTGCAGTTCAGCCTTCACACCGAGCACGGCGCCGAGCCGGCGTAGATCATCCGCCGCGCCGTAGAAAACCGGTGCCGCGGCGCCGGTAAGGATGGCGATACTGGCGCCGAAGAACAGCGCCGAGCCGAGAACCTCGCGTTGCTGTCCCGCGTTCATATCGAGAGTGAAAAAAGGCTCCATCACAATCGCGAATATGAGCAGGCCCCAGGCAAGGCCAAAGGCCGGACCCGGTAAGCGACTTAGACGCTTGAGCCGCAGCAGCGGCAGTTCCGGGCTACGCGCGAGCCGTCGCGCCGCGGCCTCGATGTCCGGATGTAGCTCAGCTGCCAAAAGCGTAGGGCCCTCCACGCTCAATGGCGCGCTGGTACGAATCCCGGCCGTGTATGCGCGTCAGAAAGTCCTCGAGGTTGGGGAACTCGTCGAGGCTGTATAGAAGCTTCGCCACCTGTGGTGCAAAGGACAGCTGGATATCGGCGGCACTGAACTCGTCGTCGACAAACCAGTCGTGTCCCTCAAGAGCCTGATTCATGAAGCCCAGGTGATTGTCGAGCTCGCTGTTGATTCGCGGCTGTAGCGCTTCACCGCCGTCGGGGAGACGGCTGGTGTACAGCTTGAGCATCAGCGGAAGCATGGCACTGCCTTCGGCGTAGTGCATCCACTGCAGGTAGTCCTCGTAGGCGCGTGTACCCGGAATCGGCGCCAGTTCGCCCTTACCGTAGCGGCGAACGATGTAGTCGATGATCGCGCCGGACTCGATGATCGTGTTGCCGTCATCGGTGATCACCGGCGATTTGCCCAGCGGATGGATGTCCAGGAGTTCCTGGGGCGCCAGATTGGTCTCGGCGTCGCGCTGGTAGTTGCGCACTTCGTATTCGACCCCGAGTTCCTCGAGCAGCCACAGCACGCGCTGCGAGCGCGAGTTGTTGAGATGGTGGACCGTGAGCATCGTTCTTATCTCCTTACGGGGCCTGGGCGGGGATTCCCGCCACTCGAGGGCATTGTACTCACAGCCTCGCGCGGCTGCGCGCCGCGCCGCGGCCGCTATGATGGGGTCTGGACAAACATTCGGAGCCCCCACTCATGTCGAGAGTCAACTACGAGCGCAGCGACCGTATTGTCACCCTCACCCTGAATCGACCCGAGCGCATGAATGCGATCGATGAGTATCTTCCGCGGGAGCTGCGCGCTGCCGTGGAGCGAGCCGAAAACGACCCGGAGGTCCATGCGATTGTGCTGCAGGGCGCCGGTAAGGGCTTCTGTGGCGGCTATGACCTTGTCGAGTACGCGGAAGCCGCTGGCGAAATGCACGGCAACCAGGAGATGCCCTGGGATCCCACGCTTGATTTCGCCATGATGGCGCGCAACACGGAGGACTTCATGGCCCTGTGGCGGGCGCGGATTCCCACCATCGCCAAGGTCCACGGCGCCGCGGTAGCCGGCGGCAGCGATATCGCGCTGTGCTGTGACCATGTATTCATGGCAGACGATGCCCGCATCGGTTATCCACCCGCGAGGGTGTGGGGCATTCCGACGCCGATGATGTGGGTGTACCGCCTGGGTATCGAAAACGCCAAGCGCATGCTGTTTACCGGAGACCTGATCAGCGGACCGGAAGCCGCGGCCATGGGACTGGTGCAGCAGGCCGTGGCGCCGGATCAACTCGACGCCGCCGTGGCCACGTTTTGCGATCGCATAAGCGGAGTGCCGAGGAACCAGCTGATGATGAGCAAGCTGGTGGTCAACCAGGCGTACGAAGCCATGGGGCTTTCCAATACCCAGCGCTTCGCGACGTTCTTTGACGGCGTTGCCCGGCATTCGCCGGAAGGACTGTGGTTTCGCGAGCGAGCGCAGGAAGTGGGATTCAAACAGGCGGTGGCTGAGCGCGATTCCGGTAAACCGATCGCGCCGGACGCGAGCAAGCGACTGCCGCCGCTCGCGCCCTAGACATAACGAGAGCGCGCCTCAGGCTGCGCTCATCTGCTCGTAGGCTCCGCTTTCCCAGGCTTCGCGCAGGGCGAATTTCTGGATCTTCCCCGAGCCAGTCAGGGGAAACTCTTCGATCTCGTACCAAAAACGCGGTGTCTTCTGCGGTGAGAGGTGCTCCCTCAGGTAGTCGAAGAGCGCGTTGCGATCCAGGCTCTGGCCGGGGGCGGGACGTAGGAAGGCCCCGACTTCCTCGCCCATGCGTGAGTCCGGAAGTCCGACCACGGCGACCTCGCCAACGCTCGGATGTTGGAACAGGAGTTCCTCTATCTCGCGTGGATAGATGTTCTCTCCACCGCGGATGATCATGTCCTTGAGGCGACCTTCGATCTTGCTGTAACCGCGCTCGTCCATGGAGGCGAGGTCACCGGTATGCAGCCAGCCGTCCGCGTCGATGGCCTTGCCCGTGGCTTCGGGGTTCTCAAAGTATTCGAGCATCACGTGGTAGCCGCGGGTGCAGTATTCGCCGAGGGATCCCACCGGAAGCGTCTCGCCCGAATCGACGTCGGCAATTTTGACTTCGACGTTCGGCATCGGCATACCCAGAGTGCCCGCCTTGTCTTCGATGGTGTCGTCGGGCCGGGTCATGCTCGCAACGGGAGAGCACTCGGTCTGCCCGAACACGATGACGAAGGGCGCCCCGAGCGTGGACTCCAGGCGGCGCACGAGATCCGCGGGCACGGTGGAACCTCCGGAGCAGATGGCTCTTACGCTGGACAGATCGCGCTCCGGAAAGCTCGGGTGTTCGATCATCGCGATCAGCATGGTCGGCACGCCGAGCATGGCGGCGGCCCTGTAGGTCTCCATCATTTCCAGGACAAATCCCGGTTCGAACATCTCCACGAGGACCAGCCGCGAGCGTTTAGCCAAGGCAGCGAGGACGCCGCAGACGCAGCCGCCGGTGTGAAACAAGGGCATGATGCCGAGATATGTCGAACCCTTTTCGGGGCCCATGATCTCGATGGTATGGGCGCCGTTGTTCACGAGCCCCCGGTGGTGAAGCAGGGCGCCTTTTGGGAAGCCCGTGGTGCCGGAAGTGTACTGAATCATGCACGCGTCGCCGGGCTGAACGTCGGGCAGATCCTTGGCTCCGCTGCTGGCGAGGAAGGCATCCCACTCGCTGAACAGCACCACCTCGCGCAGTTCAGGGCAGTCCCCCCGAACGGCTTCGACATGGCTGAGCATGGGATTTCCCCGGAAATCGGGCAGCAGAAAAATGCCCGCTGCACGTGATTGGCGCAGCACGTATCCCAGCTCATCTGGTTGATAGGACGGATTCACGGTAACGAGCACCACGCCGGCGAGCGCCGTGGCGTATTCCATGATCACCCACTGGGGAACATTAGGCGCCCACACGGCCACGCGTTCGCCCGGTTCAAAGCGCTCGAGCAGGGCCCGGGCGGCGCGTTCGGCTTCATCGAGGAGTTCCGCGTAGGTCCATTCACGCCGCTGCGCCGGGTCGGGTGTCGCCGCCAGGAGCGCCGTATCGTTGGGGCACTCAGCGGCGGCTTCGCGCAGGGCGCCGCCAATGGTCAGTTCGCGTACGGGAGGATTCGACGGGCCAGCCGCCAGGGATTCGGTGAGCATGTAGCGCCTCGTTTCTTTGAATTAGTGAGGGTGCATAGCTTTTTTAGCGCATTGACGATGGTTTGTCACAGCGCCACCGGCACCTTGGCTCCGAGCTCAACGTCCGAAAATCTTCATGAGAGCGGACAAATAATGAACAGGCGTCCGCCGCGCACCGAGGCCCCCCGTACAACTCCGAGTCATGGATGACATGGCAACCGGTCAGGTGGTAGCTGCCTGGACGTTCAGCAGCGGCACGGCATCGCCGACACGCGCCTCCCTACAATGCAAATCCTGAGGATTAACCCCTATGAAGATGATCGATCGTTCCAAGCTGCTGATCGCAGCCGTATTTTCAGCCTTCATCGCCACGCAGAGCCTGGCGGCGCATCACGAAGGTGGTGACGAGATGGTCACGGCCAATATCGTTGAAGTAGCTGCTGGTGATGCAAGTTTCAGCACGCTGGTAGCGGCGGTAAAGGCTGCCGGCCTTGTCGACGTTCTCGCCGGTGAAGGCCCTTACACCGTCTTCGCCCCGACTGACGAAGCGTTCGCCAAGCTCCCTGAGGGCACCGTAGAGGACCTGCTGAAGCCCGAAAACAAGGACAAGCTGGTAGCTGTCCTGACGTACCACGTCGTACCCGGTAAGGTTATGGCGGCTGACGTCGTGAAAATTGAAAGTGCGACGACGGTACAGGGCCAGGACGTTTCGATCGCAGCCAGCGCCGACGGCGTCATGATCGACAATGCCAACGTTGTCGCAACGGACGTTGCGGCCTCCAACGGTGTGATCCACGTCATCGATACAGTGATCCTGCCCAGCTCCTGATTGGTTCGCTTGCTTGCAGCACACAGAGGCCGCTCTTCGGAGCGGCCTTTTTTTGGGCCCCATCACATGGTTTCTAAACCGTCGACGTGAAGCTGGATGCATCGCGGACGCGTGTAACCTGTCTGCGCTCCAAATTCGTGGATTGTGTCGCTCCCGCGGCTCATCAGCGAGTCGTCGTTTGTTCGTCGGACCTCGTAGAGGGCTCCGGCCGCCTGGCCCCGATCTACTTGAGCTGCTCGCGTAGCTCCATCGGTTCATCGGTCAATCGTAGCTCCCTTACACACTCCGTAGCGGGCGTCGGCAGCCCGGCCCCGATCTACTTGAGCTGCTCGCGTAGCTCCATCGGCGCTTCCATTCTTACCAGCGCGCTCGACGGACGCTCAAGCAGAACGGCGCCGGGCTGCCACCCAGCGTCAAGATGTGGCACTAGCGTCGCTGACGGTGGCCGAGGTGTGGCACGGGAAGAGGGGAGGTAGGTGGCCATGTCCTTCGAGCGTCCGTCGAGTGCGTCTAACAGTGCGCAGGTCCTGCTGGAGCTACGCGAGCAGCTCGAAGGACATGGCCACCTGCCTCCCCGTCGTCCGAGGAACAAGTGCCGACGGAACTACGCGAGCAGCTCGACGGAGAGGGCCACCTGTCTTCCCGGCTTCCAAGGACACGCGCCGACAGAGCTACGCGAGCGGCTCGAAGGACAGGGCCACCTGCCTCCCCGACTTCCAAGGACAATCGCCGACAGAGCTACGCGACCAGCTCGAAGGGCATGGGCCACCTGCCTCCCCGTCGTTCAAGGAAAAATGCCGACGGAACCACGCGAGTAACTCGAAGGACACCGCTGCCTGTCTCCTAGTCTTCCGAAGTCAGGGACGTCAAAATAGAGGCGTTCACCAACTATCTGCCCGCTACCGCGTTCCATGCAGTTGAGGCACCGCGTTCGCCCGGTGGCAGGCCGTCGATGATGTGTTTCAGGCCGAATCCACAACACGGGCAATGGTGCCGGCCTCGTGAACGCTTCGACCCTGCGCCGAGTGCTTTACCGCGTCGCGAAGCGTGTTCATGAACGCGGCGGTGGAGACGCCGATCATAAGTACGCCGTTCATGGCCTGGAGCGGTCCGAGCAGGCGCCAGCGCTCGCTCATGACGATGTCTCCGTAGCCAAGGGTCGCGAAATTCACAGCCGAGAAATAGAAGGCAGTAGCGTACTTTTCGAACTCACCGAGCAGCTGGAAGAGCAATGCCCACAGTGCTACCTGGGCCAGATTGCCGAATACCAGCAGAAGCATCACACCGCTCAAGATTCCCATGGTGGTGAGGAATGAGGCGTTGTCGAGCTGCCGGGCCCGGTGGGCGTAATACATCAGCGCGCGGGTCAACAGCGCGATTTGCAGCCCCAGACAAAGCGCCATGATCGCAACGCCCAGCGAAAGATTCAGAAGCATGTGGCTTAACCCGTTCGGCAAACCGCCAGCATAGGCAATGTGTCTGCCCGTGCACAGCACCCCTTCGCGACCTCGGCGACGGAAGCGGTGCCAACCCGACCGACCACCCGCAGAGGGTCGCGATCTCGGCCCGGACTAGGGGAACCCCGCGCTCACGCGAGGAAGCCCAGGGGCGGGATAGTGTTGCTGACGTCGTAGAAGCGGCCGATATTGGGAATGACCGTTGCGAGTTCGCTGCCACTTACGCCAAACCAGAGGGCGAGCTCGGCGAAGTACTCGTCGGCGGACGTTGTCGGCGCGTAGATACCGCGACCGACGTCCAGGGGGTTGCCCGGATAAATGTCCGGATAGTCTCCGTAGATCTCCCCGCCCTTCACCGCGCCGCCCACGACGATGTGATGTCCGCCCCAGCCGTGATCGGAGCCTCGACCGTTTGAGGTCAGCGTCCTTCCGAAATCCGAGATGGTGAAGGCCGTAACCTGTTGGCCAACGCCCAGGGCGTCCATCGCTGCCTGAAACTCAACGAGCCCGGTGTCGATCACCGGCAGCATGGCCGCCTGGTTTGCCAACAGCTCGTCGTGATGATCCCAGCCGCCCACGGTGATGAAAAAGGTCTGGCGCTTCGCGCCCAGGGCATCGCGAGCGTTGATCACCCGGGCAATCTGGCGCAGTGCCGCGGAAAACGCACTATCGCTAAAAGACGCGGGCAACTCGCCGGCGCTGTTCAGGGCGTCGACAAAAAAAGCCTGGGAGGCCAACGACGCGCCAAAGCTTTCAGCGTACTCCGCTCCGAGGATCTGTGCCTGGGGGCTCGCTAGAATCTCATCCACCGCAGTCGTTACCAGGGCACCTCGGCGACCCGGGGCGCCGTAGCCATTGAGCGCCGGCGCTCCGTCGCCGCTTGCGGAGATGGCATAGGGTACGGTTGTCGCCCCGCTCTGGAACACGTTGTTCCCCGACAGGGAGATACTCATGGAGATGCCAACCGGCGCATTGACGCCGCCGAGGAGATCGGCGGCGCGCCCGCCCCAGCCCTCGGCGACGCGCAGGTCCGAGCGCGCGCTTTGCCACTGCTGAATCTGATCCGAATGCGAGAACAGACCCAGGGGCAGGCTCATAAGGTCGTTCGCAAGAAGGCCCGTATCCATGGGTTCGAGCAACGTTCCCGTGTTCGCAACAAACGCCGCCTTGTTTTCCGCAAAGAGCCTTTGCAAGCCGGGCATGCCGGGATGCAGCCCAAAGCCGCGCTCTTGTCCGCTGGATGTACCGAGGGCCAGTAACTCCTCCCGGGGCAGCGCCAGGTCGGCACGCAGGCTGGCGTAGCCGGCATAGCTGTCCTGATCCCTAGGCACCAGCATATTGAAGGAATCGTTCCCACCGGCCAGAAGGACACACACCAGGGCTCGGTAGTCATCCGTGCTACTCGCGGCGTTGCTCTGGGCGAGGGCCATGGGCAGGATGCCGCCGGGCCACATCATGGTGGTGGCGACAGCGCCACGGCGGAGAAAACGACGTCGCGTCAGCATGTCAGCGTTCCACTGCGTAGTCAGGGGAGATGAGAAGAAGCCAGATCGCCGCGCGCACGCGGCGTTCGCGCTCGGCGATGAGCGGTAGCAGGCCGAGGATCGATTGGCGTGTGCTATCGCTCAGCGTGCCGTAGGTGAATACGGCGTCCAGGCGGTCGAGCAAGGCCACGGGGTCGTCAGCGAGGGGTAGGTAGTCCTCAAGCGTTAGCGTGGCCACGCTGAACGGTGCCTCGCGCAGGTCGTTCACCACATCGCCAATCACGCCTGCCTGCAGGAGATTGGAGAACTCGATGACCGTATTGCTGTTGAGGATCTGGAACTCCGGTGCTACGAGGCCGGCTTCGGCAATGGGTCCAATCGGCTGGTAAGCCGGCAGGTAGAAGTTGAAGACGCTCGGCGCGGACAGCGGGTTTTGCTGTGCGCGTTGTTCCAACAGCACCCCCGCGTTGGCGTACACATCATCCGGCGAGGCGAGGCCAAGCTGGCGCAGCATCGCCGTGTAGCGAAGCACGGGCTCGCGAAGCTTGCCGAAGTGTTCGATGCTCCCCGCCGGCGCCAGCGCCTCCGGATCCAAGAGTATGGAGCGAAGAACGGCCCGCATGTCGCCCCGGACGCCTTCACCATTATTGTTGAACGTCTGCGTCACCCGTTGCACGTAGGCCGGCGACGGGTTACTCGTGACCAGGCGCTGAATCAGCTGACGCCCGATAAAGGGTCCCACGTTGGGATGCTGGAATAGGGCGTCGATCGCCAGTTCGATGTCTTCCATGCCCGGAAGCCCGGCCGGTATGGTCGTCTCGCCGAGTATCAGTTTCTCGTCCTGGTCGTGGGCGCGCTCGAACATGCGCATGGGTTCGCGAAACTCCGCCCGCCGTGAGCCGAAGCGACGGTTACTGCCGCCGAAGGAGAGCCCGGTAAACACCCGGGCGAGCTCGCGGACATCATCGTTGTCATACGTCGGCAGCGGGCGGCCATCCTGATCCAGGATTTCGCTTCCGTCGGTATTCAGCTCAAACAGCCCTATGCTGAATAGCTGCAGGACTTCCCGGGCGAAGTTTTCATCGGGGAAGGTTCCGAGCTCCGGATCAGCCTTGGCGTTGTTGATATGACTCAGGTAGACGCCCATGGAGGGGTGGAGGGCCACGCCACGCAGCAGATCTTCGAAGTTGCCAAAGGCGTGCGTACTCAGCATGTCCACGTAGTTGCTGATTCCGTGGGGATCGAGGTTCAGCGTGTTGACCGTATCGGAGATCACGAAGATCTGTGAGAGCGCGTAGGCCACGCGCTGGCGCAGCTGGTCTTCGGCGCTGACGGCGATATGCCACCAGGCGATGCGGCTGAACAGTGACGTGAGGGCGTTCTCGTTGATGGCGAGATCATCGAACGCCCCGGCGTCGCGATAAGCCAGCAGTTCATCAACGACATCGTCGTGGTAGCTTTGCGGCTGAACGAACTGCTCGTCGAGCCAGGCTTGAGGACCCAAAGTCTCGATGTGCCAGATTGTCGCGAGATCCGCACCGAAGGTGGATCGCGATGCAAGCCGCGATGCCTCAAGGAATTCCGGGGAAGCGGCGTGCGCCGGTACCGCGAACCGCGCGCAAAGGATCAGCAGGAGAATAAGAACAGGCCGCCCCGGCCGAGTCGGAGCGCCGCTCTGCATCCTTGCCGCTAGGGAACTCCCTCGTCCCAGTCCTCGCCTACGTCGAAGGGAGCTTCGTCCGCTGCTTCGCCTCGCGCGCTCTTCGCCGCGCTGTTGCAGGCACTCACCGCCGGACGGGCCGCGCGATAGCTGCCGATGAGACGACCCTTGATCGAGAGACGCTGACTCAGGGTCAGGCCTTCGCCGTAGAGCAGCTCGGAACTCAGATCGCGCGTATCCGCGCTCATGGTTACGGCGCATTCGTGGAAGGGCTGCACGGCGCGCAAAGCCCTCTCCTGTGCGTCGTGGTACATGAAGACCTGCAGATCATCGCCGAAGTAGATGAAATCCACGCTTCCGTTCTCGTCGACGTCGGCAACACAGACCTCGTAAATGAGAAACGACTCGCAGCGATGTGATCCGACGAGCGTGCTATCCGGCCGGGTCGCGCAGCCGGTGATGACGGCGAGGGCGAGCATGAAAAGCGAACGGCCGAGCGTGGCCGTGCATGTCGGAAGTGGGAATTTGTCGTGAGCGCGCGCCACGAATGAGGTCTGCCGTGTTGATCGTGGGAATAGTCGCGAAATGAAGCTGGCATTCCTTGCCGTCCTCCGCGTACCGTTATGATAGTGATTTCCCGCATGGCTGTCGTGATCCCGATCACATTCTCTGACGCCTTGTACGGGGCAGGCTGAGCAATCCGTCGCTGCACGAGGTACCCGTTTTGACCGAACCGATGGCCCAGGGGACGCAGCTGATATGCGGTAACCGGAACTATTCGTCCTGGTCACTGCGCGCCTGGCTATGCCTGCAGCGGGTGGGCCTTGACGCCGAAGTCACGGTGCTGCCGATGGACACACGAGAGTTCGACGACCGCATTGCTGAACTTTCGCCGACTCGCCGGGTACCTGTGCTTAGATTGGGCGACCTGTGGCTATGGGATTCCCTGGCGATAGCCGAGACCGTCAGCGAACGCTTCGCGGAGGGTCAACTGTGGCCCGCCGATGCGGACCTGCGAGCGCTGGGTCGGAGCGCGGCCGCGGAGATGCACAGCGGTTTTGCAGCGCTGCGCGATGCTCTACCCATGAACTGTCGCGCCGAAAACCGCCGAGTCGACATCAGCGCCGCGGTGCGACGTGACATTGAGCGAATTGATACGCTCTGGAGTGAGCTTCGCGGTCGATCCGGTAGTGACGGCTGGCTGCTCGGCGACTGGAGCATCGCCGACGCCATGTACGCGCCTGTGGTCCTGCGATTTCGCGCCTACGCGTTAGAGCTCCCGAGCGCCACCCGGAAGTACTGCGATCAATGGCTCTCCGATCCCGATTTGTGTAACTGGATCGATCTGGCCCAGCGCGAAAGCTGGACGATTGACCATGAAGAAGTAGGCGAGCCTTGATCGTATCGGTCTCTGTGGTGAGGTCCGCGTGCGCACCAACGGGTGCCCACGGCCTGTACTGGGGGCAGAAAAGGTGACCGACCCTTTTGCCGGCGTCAGCTATGGGGGCTACGAAGTATCCGCACTGGAAGAGGGCGCGGTCGAGCTTAGAGAGCGCTACGAGCGTTCGGGATACCTTTACTTCCCCGACGCCCTTCCCCGGGACCTGACGCAACCGCTGCTCGATGACCTGCTTGGCGTCCTGTCGCCGCGCATCAGTTGGGACGGGGCCACAGCAAGACCAACGCTGCGCAGCGAGCCGTTTTTTGAGAGTGATCCGGTCTGGGATGCGGTGTATCCGGGCATCCAGGCCCTGGAAAGTCTGCACCGACTGTTCCACGCTCCCCAGACCGAGAGATTAATGGCTCTCGTTGCCGGTGAGCATAGCTTCGTCTACCCCATGAAGATGGCCCGGATTGCTACGCCGGGAAAAATCGGTTTCGAAACACCGCCGCACCAGGATGCTTTTTCGCATCATGCCGGGCCGACCATGGCGGGCATCTGGGTGGCTCTGCACGACGTGGATGAGCGTATGGGTCGCCTTACGCTGTTGCCGGGTTCCCACCTGCGCGGCGTGCGTACCGTCCATGAAGCCGCCGGTGTAGGTGGGGTGCAGTGTGAAATCTACGATGACGAACGCCTCTGGCACGTCGGGAACGTGAGCGCCGGGGACGTGATCATTTTCCATTCCCGCACCGTGCATCGGGCGCAGCCGAATACGGCAACCGGTGATGTAAGGCTAAGTGTGGATACGCGGTTTTGCGACTACGGGGCGCGGGTCTTTTCAACCAATCTTGAACCTCACCACGGGTGGCGAATACCGCACCTTGATTGGGAGTTTATCTACCGAAACTGGCGCCGGCGGGACCTCTGCTACTACTGGCGCGACTACCCGGCCTTGTTCTAAGCCTGCGCCTTCGCTTTACTCGTAAGAAAGAGATCGAGGCATTTATGTCTGTAACGGTACGCGCAGCCTGGATAACCGCATTTGCCATGGTCCTGTCAGCCGTCGTTGCTGTTGTTGCGAATTTCTATCCGGTACGAGTGCTGGATGGACCCTCAGTCAACAGCCAGGCGCTCTCTTCGTTGTTGCTGGACTTGCCCGTAGGTTCCACGGTGGTGATCAAGGTCATCAAAAAAGACGCAGAGGGACTGGAAGCCTACGAGGCGTCGATTCAGAGAACCATCCGAGAAGAGTCGAGATTGAAAATCATCGAGAGTTCGGGAATACAGGGATCTCTGGAGGATCAACAGGGTTCGCTGTCATCGCCGGAAGATGCGACAACTGCAGGAGCACTTCCGGAAATCGATTTTCTTCTCGTGTTCGATGCTGATGGTCAATCCGTGAAAGCCGTGAACGCTAGAAGTGGCGTAATCGTTCTGGCGAGCAAGCTATGAATTGATGCTGCCGCGCTTTTTTCGCAGCTCCTATCGCGGCTCGTAGCCAGGTACTCGGAGAGCGCCAAAATCTGTGGGGTTTGTTCGAACAGGGACTTGCCGTCACTTAAAAATTGTTTCTGATATCCAAAAATATGAGTGAGAAAGCGATGCAGAGTGCGCATAGTTGCCCCTGCTCATCACGGGTTTGCAACCGCATGCTAGGTATAGCGCGGTTCCCGCGGCCTGTAGGCGGGCGTCCGAATAGCGAGCGTATCGCTCTGGCGGGATTATCCTTCCTAATTCTGAATCCAGGAATATCGACCTGTCGTTCTGATCAGTTCAATGTTAAGCGCGATCTTCCTGTGCCACGACAGGCTGAAGATTCGCCGTTTTCGTTCTCTGTCTTTTCAAACACGCTCAATTATTGCGGAGATTCCCTGGCCCACGCCTACGCACATTGCGCATAGTCCGAATCGGCCGTCGATCCGATCTAGTTGACGTATAGCCGTCAAAACAAGACGTGCTCCGGACATTCCAAGCGGATGGCCCAGCGCAATCGCGCCGCCATTCGGATTGACATGCTCGGCGTCATCCGGAATTCCCAACTGGCGAACTGTCGCGAGTGCTTGAGCTGCGAAGGCCTCGTTCAACTCGACCACGTCCATGGCCTCGATGGGGAGCTTATGTCGCGCCAGAAGCTTCTTCGAGGACACAGCTGGCCCGATTCCCATAATACGAGGTGCACACCCCGCGGCTGCACCACCCAGGATTTTCGCCCGAGGAGTCAATGCAAACCGCTCCATAGCCGTCTTCGAAGCGAGGATCAACGCAGCCGAATCATCGTTGATCCCGGAGGAGTTGCCTGCGGTTACCGTACCCCCTTTTGCTTTGAAGGGAGTGGGTAGCTTCGAAAGCCCGTCAATGGTGGTTTCGGGCCTCGGGTGCTCGTCGACGACGACTTCGGAGGCCGTGTGGCCACGACGGGGCGCAGACACCGGGATGATTTCCTCCGCCCAGATGCCCGCCGACCGGGCTTTCGCGGCTCGCGCTTGGCTCCGCTCCGCGAAGGCATCCTGATCCTCGCGACTCACGCCGAACTGCTGAGCGACGTTCTCGGCCGTCTCAGGCATGGCATCGGTTCCATATTGGGCGCGAAGCTTTGGATTGATAAACCGCCAGCCGATCGTGGTGTCATGTATCTCGGCCTGTCGAGAGAACGCGGTCTCTGCCTTCGCCAACACAAACGGCGCCCTTGACATCGACTCTACTCCTCCCGCGATGATCAGTTCCGCGTCGCCGGACTGAATCATGCGACTACCCATCAAGACCGCATCCAGGCCTGATCCGCACAAGCGATTCACGGTCGTACCGGATACGGTGTCAGGCAGTCCCGCGAGAAGGGCCGCCATCCTCGCAACGTTTCGATTGTCTTCACCGGCCTGATTGGCACAGCCCAGAATGACATCGTCGATGGAATGCGCGGTGAGCGAAGCGTTTCGTTCCAGCAGAGCTCGAATAGGGATTGCGGCAAGATCATCGGCTCTTACCCCCGATAGGACGCCGTTGTACCGGCCGATGGGTGTGCGGACTCCGTCGCAAACAAATGCGGGTCTTGGGTATGCAATAGCCACCTTCGAGTAGATTCCTTCTGTGTTTTGTTCAGTGTCTGCCGCACCGCCTTGGGACTCTGACCATCCCAACGGGCTGCACCCGCCGCCACGGGATGCGGGCGACTGCAGAGCGATATACAGTCTTGAAAAATTGCGGGTATGACCAGGGGCACCGGTGCCCGCCTACCTACATCACAGATCGATGGAAAAATCGGCTGCGGTCTTTGCACGAATCTCCGCGACCGACGAGTTCCCCAGCACCTTGGTAAGGCGCATCGCGCCCTGCCCGAAGCGGAACACGGCCAGGTCGGTAATCAGGGTGTCCACTGCTTCTTTTGCCGTGAGCGGTAACGTGCACTTAGGAACTACCTTGGGCGATCCCTCTCTGTTCGTGTGAGTCATGGTCACGATCAAACGCCTGGCACCCGACGCGAGATCCATTGCCCCTCCGACACCGAGCAGTGGCTTGCCGGGGACAGTCCAGTTGGCGAGATTGCCCCCTTGATCCACCTGAAGACCCCCCATAACGGCGACGTCGACGTGACCTCCGCGAATCATTCCGAAAGAGGTGGGGCTGTCAAAATAGCTGGTTCCTGGGACCGCCGTGACCGGCACCTTTCCAGCGTTGACGGGATAGTCCATGGCGCCACCCGAGCTCGGCTCGGGGCCCAGACCCAGCATGCCGTTCTCGGTGTGAAGGACGACACCATGCTCGGGTGTCATAAGGTCGGCGACGAGTGTAGGGATCCCGATGCCCAGATTTACGACATCACCGGGACGCAGTTCCCGCAGCGCTTCGCTTGCCATCGCGATGCGTACCGGATCCGCTTGTTTGTTGCCGCCCGCGACGGATGCTGAGCTGCCGAGCTCCTCGGCGCTGGTGTGTGCGTGCACAAGGTAGTCGACAAAGCATCCGGGTGTGTGAATCGTATTGGGATCGAGCTCGCCAATCTCGACTATGTGTTCGACCTCTGCTATCACGAGTTTCGCGGCGGTTGCCATGGGTTGATTGAAGTTGTTCTCGGTCATTCGGTACTGGAGATTACCTGCGGCATCGGCCTTCCAGGCGCGGATGAACGCCACGTCGCCGTAAAGAGCTTCCTGAAAAACCTGAGTGCCTCCGGCAAACTGCCGTGTTTCTCGGCCTTCAGCGAGCGGCGTGTCTGCCGATGACGGGGTGAAGAAGCCGCCGATGCCGGCACCGCCGGCGCGAAGGGCCTCAGCCAGCGTCCCCTGGGGAAGCAGTTCTACTTCGATCTCACCCTCTTGAACGGCGGCGACGACTTCACCGTTACTTGTAAAGTAGGAGCCAATTGCTCGGGAAATTTTTCCCTGACGAAGCAACCTACCGCCGCCCAGGCCGGCCTCGCCAACGTTATTGCCGACGTAGGTGAGTGCGTTACGGTCGGTATCCGCTAACGCGTGTAGAAGATGAATCGGACAACCGGTCATACCGAAGCCACCGGCGAGCAGGGTGTCGCCAGACGCAACCATGGATGCGGCTTCATCGGCACTGATGATGGGGACTTGTTTCACGGAGGCGGAATCTCCGGTGTTCGTCCGTTATAGGCATTGTCTAGCAGCCACCGCACTCTGTTGGTCGATACGGGCTCTGGGTTCGCGACGGGTGTCTCGGTAGCCACTCGTGCGGCTTCATCCAGATCAGCTTCTTCAACGCCGATTTGCTGGAGGCTGGTCGGCGCGCTGAGACGCTTTGCGAACTCGTAAAGTTCTACAGCAGCGTTATCGGTGGACAGCGCAGCGGCCAGGCGACGCGTGCCGGAGGCAGCGGCTACAGCGTTGAAGGCGATACTGTGGGGCAATAGCACGGTATGCGTTTGCGCGTGCGGTGTGTTCAACGTTCCGCCTAAAGTGTGGCACAGACGATGATGCAGACCCGTAGTGCCGGTCCCCAGTGAAGCCCCCGCCAGGCAAGCACCATACAGCGCCAGACTTCGCGCATGGATATCGTCAGGGGCCTTGACAACCGAAGGCAGGCCTTCGTGCAGTGCACGTACGGCTTCCGCAGCCATCAGGGCAACTATGGGGTTCAGAGAGTTCGTCGCCACATTTACTGCTGCCTGTGCCATGGCGTTTAAACCACTGGCCGCGGAGAACGCGACCGGCAATGAAATGGTCAGCTCGGGGTCGTAGACTGTGAGCTTCGGAACAACCGCATCAGAGCGGCCAGTCCGTTTCTTGCGATCCTGGGTTGTTCCCCAGATGTTGGTCATCTCTGAGCCCGCATAGCTCGTCGGGACCGCAACATTGGGCAGGTCGTGCTCCAGCATTAGCGCTTTTCCCAACCCCGTCGTCGAGCCGCCGCCGAAAGCGACCGTACAGTCAGCCCGGGCCGACCTGGCTTCCTTCCAAGCGGCATGCACCGTGTCTACAGGGACATGCATCCTGGCCTGATCGAAAAGGCCCACGGCCCTGTCCCCGAGGAGGTTTGAAAGCCACTCTCCCTGATCCCTTTGTTCCGGCGTTGTGAGCACAAGGGCTCGGGAGAATCCCGCCTTGTGGAGCTCGTCGGGCAGATGGGATACCGAGCCCGCGCCAAACACAATGTTCCAGGGCAGGGAGCGATAGGTGAAATTCACGGCCGCAGTCTCACTCGTCGCTGATCTCGCCGATGACTTTCATTACTTCCTCTTTATGGGCCTTGATCTGCGGCGACATCATCAGCGTGGTTCCCAGTGACTCCTGCGGCTCGTTGCACAGGAACGACGGTCTGTGAGAGCAGCACGCCTCGAAGAGCGCGCCAGAGGGTGTCCGAACGTAGATCGAGTCAAAGTAGCCGCGATCCTTCACGTCTGACACATCCGTGAATCCGAGTCCTTCCGTGAAAAATTTGATCGCCGCCTGGTCTTCCGGGTCGTCAACCTGGTACGCCATGTGGTGGATCGTGCCCTGGCCCAGAGTCCAGTTGCCCGGTTTTCGATCGGGCTCCAGCTTGAAGTCGGTAAAAGTGCCGGAGCCGCCTGTTCCCGTGCTATAGCGAATCATGTTCCGATCCTCGGCTACTTTGTGACTGCCCCAGGCGACTTCCAGAAACTCCGCCATGTACTCCATGTCGCGCGTGGAAACCCCCGCCGAGTGCGTACCCCTGATCATCATTTCTGCCGGTACGGGACCTGCACTGTGCGGCTTACGGTCGTCGCCTTCCACGCCGACAATCGCCATGTTGATGCCATGGGGACTCACGAAGTTCAGAAAGCGATCACCGAAGCGTTCGTCTTCAGAGACCTCCAGTCCGTGCGTGGCGAGTCGGTTCTTCCAGTACGCAAGCGCATCTTTGGGAACTGAAAGGCTTACATCGCTTACCTGCCCGCTTCCCGGTTTACCTTTGACTCCCACATGCTCGACGGGGAACGTGGTAATGAGCGTGCTTTCCTCGCCGGTATCGTTGCCGTAGTAGAGGTGATAGACCGGAACCGCACCGTCGTAGAAGAGGGTTCGCTTCACACACTTCAGGCCCAGGACCTTGGTATGGAAATCGAAGTCTTCCTGTGGATTTCCGGTAGCGATCGTGATGTGGTGGTGACCACGGAGCTTTCGGCCGGGCAGTTCGTCTGGGTTCACAATAAACTCCTTTGCGGGAAGCGATAAGTAAGATGGATTAGAAGTTGTAGCCGACGCGCAGGCTAAGAATCCGAGGCGCGTTGTAAGAGACTCGTTCGAGGCCGCCGCCGCCAGGAATGTCATGGAAGCCGATGTCCCGAAAGACATTGCCCTCCTGAACCTCGTCAGTCAGATTGGTCGCCGCGGCTTCCACCAGCCACGATGCTCCTGGACTTGTCCAGGTGACGCGCAGATCGACATTGGTGTAATCGTTGGCGAGGTCGGATCCACCAGGGTCGGAAAACCCACCCGTTCGGTTGAAAGCGGTATAGAAGATCTCGTCCGTGTAGGCGTAGTCCAGGCGCGCGCTCAATGTGCCTTTCGAAGGAAGATCCCATTCTTTAGTCAGCGACAGGCTGTAGGTTAGATCGGGCGTGCGCTGTACCTGATTCCCACCGATCTGGACAGTGTTTGGACCCCCAACGGGTATTAACTGATCTTCAAACTCGGAATCTGTGATACCCAGAGAGGCATCAAGAAACAGTGTGTCGGTGAGAGCCGCCTGCAATTCGACCTCAAGCCCCTGTACTGTTGCCCCCGAGGCGTTGAATGATTCGGGACCGGCAAACAGAAATACCTGAAACTGCAGTTCTTCGTAGTCGTTCCGATACAGCGACGTGTTTAGCTGAACGCGACCGTTGAGGAGCCGACTCTTGTAGCCGATCTCGTACGCCGTCACGGTCTCCGGGTCGTAGATCGGATTGCCGCCCGCCTCGGGGTTGGTTACCTGATTTACTCCTCCAGATTTGTAGCCCGTCGATACAGTGGCAAAAAGCATGGAGGAATCGAAGACATCCCAGGTGGCGTTCACGCGCCATGTCGTCTCCTGCCACGAGTCGCTGAACGAGCCCGTGTAAGCTGGCGAAAACTGGCTTCCACTATTGGTGCCGCCTTTCTCGTCATCGGTGTAGCGTGCGCCGGCCGTAATTCGCAGGCTGTCCGACAGCTCTTGCGTGACTTCGCCGAAGAAGGCCAGAGACGTCGCCGAAACAACACCGCCTACGTCAAATCCGCTGGGTACGTTGTTGATCTCGGCGAGAATGTCGAAGCGGCTTCCAAAGAAGCTGGAACGCCGACTGGCGTCTTCCTCGAAATAGTAAAGACCGGCGATCCAGCTCGTTCGGTCACTACCTCCGATGAACTGGAACTCCTGGGAGATTTGCTCAGAATCCTGCGTCAAACGAAGGTCAGCGAGGCGTTTCTCCGAACTGTCGAGGTCGAGCATGGAATCGAAGGAAGTTTCCACATACGCGGTTATGGACTTAACGGTTACATTGCCTACATCCCAGGTGAGCTGTGCGGAGTACAGGTAGAGTTCGTTTTGCTGTGATTCCCTTAGATCCTTTGCCTCTCGAAAGGGGCGAAGATCGTTTACCAGTTGAACGCCATCCAGGATGTAGTCGATGGAGCCCGGTACGGGAGGCCCCGCCAGCGGCTGAGGAAATGCCTCCCGAAGCTCAGGTTGGCTTCCCACTCCTCCGTTTTCCACAACATGGGCAGAGAGAAGCAAATCGGCCGTATCGGAGACATTGATCGCCAGGTGGGAACGGAATCCCATGTTGTCACGGTCGTTTCCTTCGGAACCTCCCGGCACCGAATTCTCGGTAAAACCGTCGCGGTCCTCATTCATAACCACAAAACGACCCTGGATTGCATCGGTGAACGGCACGTTGACCGCCGCGCGCGTCCGGATCCAGTTGTAGTCGCCGAGTGTCACGTCAAGCTCGCCACCGGGTTCCATGCCCGGTTTCTTGGTCAGGTAGTTGATGGAACCGCCCGTAGCGTTACGGCCATAGAGCGTGCCCTGCGGTCCGCGGAGGATCTCGACGCGCTCACTATCAAATGCGGAAAACAGCGTGCCCAGGGGCCGGCCGATGTAGACATTGTCGATATGGAGCGCGACGCCAGGGTCGCCGCCCGCCGTGGTGTTTTCATTTCCAATGCCGCGTATGTTGGCGTAGGCCACCGGTCCGTAGGTGCCGAACTGAACGGAGGGTGAAAGAAACGCGAGGTCGGCTATTTCGTCGAATCCGATGCTGTCGAGCTGGTCCGTTGAGAACGCGGTAACGGCGATCGGAACATCTTGAAGGTTTTCCGCTTTTTTCTGCGCGGTAACAGTTACTTCTTCCAGGACCTGTGCAGTAGATGGGGGGACAAGAGACGCTCCAAGAAGGAGCAAAGCGGCTGAGTTACACGGTGAAACAGGAGAACTTCTCTTTTTCATTGTTCCTCCAGATGTAGGCGTTATCGTTTTAGTTCGCCCACCCAGATGAGTTCAACGCACTTTCAGTTCATGCGTCCTTCGACATCGGCTACTAGCGTTGCATTCTGGTCTTATCCTTATCAAGATCCTAAAGTGGATTAGATATATTCAATTAATGGATATTATGGACTTCGACCTGAGACACTTATTTGTCTTTCAAGACCTGATGCAATCGCGAAATGTCAGCGCTACGGCTGAAGCGCTTGCGATGCCGCAGTCGTCGGTAAGCCGATCCCTGAGCAAGATGCGTGAGCACTTTGGCGACGAGCTTTTTGTAAGGACAAGAGGTGGGATGCGACCGACACCTCATGCCCTCGAACTGCAGCCGGTGATCGAGCAAATGCTGTCGCTGTACAACGACCGGCTGCTGCAAGCGTCGTCATTTGAGCCGGGGACCTCAGTGCGGTCCTTCCGTATTTCAGCTTCCGATATCGGCCTGGCGCTGTTCATTCCGCGGCTTTGCCAGATAATCGAAGAGGTCGCGCCCCAAGTCTCCCTCCAAGGGGTGCCCCTGGGACTGAATGGCCTGGCGGAAGACTTGGAGACGGGCAAGATTGACGTCGCGATTGGCTCTTTCCCGAAGCTCGTGGCCGGGATCTATGAGCGGACAATATTTAAGGAGCGCTATGTGTGCGTGGTGAGAGCCGACCATCCGGTAGTTGGCAAGCGCTTAACGCAGCGTCAGTTCAAAGACATGCAGCACATCGTTGTCTCTACCAAAGGCCTCGGTCACATTCACAGTCAGGTTGAGCAGGAAATCAAAGCAAAGTGTCGGAAGGAACAGATACGGGTTGTTTCCTACAACTTTCTTTCGTCTGTTCTTATTGCGATGCAGACAGACTACGTGGTCACGGTGCCGAGCATGGTTGTCAAAGTACTGGGAGACAACGGGCTCTTCAGGGTCTTCGATCCGCCGATTGCGCTGCCGTCGTTTGCTGTGAAGGCTTACTGGCATGAACGTTTCCACAAGGAACCATCAAACCGTTGGATCAGAGCTCTGATTGCCGATTGTTTTCCTCGTTAGGTGGAACTGTATTGAGATCCACAGATCACGGGTATCGCATGGGCAAGGGCGCTTCCGTTGATCGGGGAGCGATTACGAGCGAACGCGCTGAGCGTTAGGCGCGATGGAACCACCGCGTCGTCTTCCATTGTGGCGCCTCGAAGATCGCCTGCGAGCACGTCACTCCGAATACTGGGCGCTGGTGGCGGTTCCCTTTGCAGGTTTGCCATGAACGCTATGAAAGCGTGCAGAAGAGGATCCGCTGGTTCTGTCGATTCATGGCCCAGGCATTCCGCCGAGGATTAAGCCGGCTGCTTTCCCACGATTGTCCGTCGAACCAGCAACAGCACGGCCACCGCGATACACGCAATGCCAACCGCCGCAGGGAATAAAACCGTCGTCCAGGAATAGTGTTCCAATGCCACCAGAACGAGGCCATTGCGGAACGCGCCCATCGCGAAAAAACCCGCGTGTTCCTGGAAGGGTTTCGAATACGACTTGCGCAGCGTAGGGCCAAAACCCAACAGGTCCGCCAGGGTTAAAGCTACAACGGCCCAGAGCGGATCGTCCGTTAGCCCCCACGCGGGGATCGCCGCCATCGCCAACGAGAACAACAGCCAATCCTGCCGGGTAATCTCGAGCCTTCGCCTTACTCTGAACGCGAGGAACGCTACATAGCAGGTAATGCAGGCCGACAAACCGATGGGCCATGCGCCGATGCCGGCGTTGTCCGCCAGCTGCGCCAGGAATACTACGAAGGTTCCGAACGCCCAGACGATCCAGGAGAAAACATGGGGAATCGTGCTGCCGCGGTGGATCGACGCAATGTACGGCACGAACAGTGCGAAGGTAACAACAATCGCCGCACCGCTCGCTAATTCCTTAAGCCCCATGGTCGCCGATCACGGCCTTGAGAGCAGGGTTTCGCTACCGAGCCTGGACAAACGCGGCGATCGCCTGGTCCAGGTCATCGCGCGTCAGTGCCGCCGACATCTGTGTCCTGATTCGCGCCTCGCCCCGGGGGACCACCGGAAAGGAAAAAGCGACCACATAAACCCCCAATTCCCGGATCGCCTCGGCGAGCGCGGCCGCACGCTCGGCGTCGTGGAGCATCACGGGAATGATTGGATGCTCGCCGGGTAGAACTTCGAAGCCCGCGTCCTCGAGGCCGCTGCGGAAATACGCCGCGTTCTCCGCGAGCCGCGTACGCAGCTGCGGTTCCGCTTCGATCAGCTCCAGGGCGCGCAGCGCGCCGGCCACCACCGGCGGCGCAACGGTGTTGGAAAAAAGATAGGGGCGCGAGCGTTGACGCAGCAGATCCACGATCTCCTGGCGAGCCGCGGTGAAACCTCCGCTGGCGCCGCCCAGGGCCTTTCCGAGAGTACCGGTGATGATATCCACGCGGTCGATGCATTCATGATGCTCATGCGTGCCGCGGCCGCTGGCCCCGAGCACCCCCGTGGCGTGACAGTCGTCGAAGTGCACCAGGGCTCCGTAGTTTTCGGCGATGTCGCAGATGCAGTCCAGGTGCGCAATGCTGCCGTCCATGGAAAACACGCCGTCGGTGGTGATCAGCTTGAAGCGAGCACCGGCCGCGTCCGCAGCGCGCAGCTGGGACTCGAGGTCGAGCATATCGTTGTTGGCATAGCGAAAACGCTTCGCCTTACAGAGGCGAACGCCGTCGATGATGCTGGCGTGGTTGAGGGCGTCGGAGATGACCGCGTCTTCCGGGCCCAGGATGGTTTCGAACAGGCCGCCATTGGCATCGAAGCCCGAGGGATAGAGGATGCAGGCGTCGGTGCCGAGAAAGCTCGCCAGCTTTTCTTCAAGACGCGTGTGCAGGGTCTGGGTTCCACAGATAAAGCGCACGGAAGCCATGCCGTACCCCCAGTCTCGCAGGCCTTCGGCGGCCGCGCGCTGCACTTCCGGATGCTGGGCGAGCCCCAGGTAGTTGTTGGCACAGAGATTGAGCAGCTCCCGCGAATCGTCCACAACCACGTGAGCGCCCTGGGCCGTGGTGATCTGCATTTCCCGTTTGTACAACCCCGCGCTTTCGATAGCCGTAAGCTCTTCCCGAAGATGCTTCCCGAATTCTCCGTACATGCAATGCAACGCCTCTCGCCGAATCAGCCCTCAGTCATCCCAACGCAGAACGACCTTGCTGGCAACCCCGGCGCGCATCGCCTCGAAGCCCTCGGCGTAGTCGCGGTACGACATGCGGTGCGTGATGACCGGCGAGATGTCGAGTCCGGATTCGATCATCACCGACATCTTGTACCAGGTCTCGTACATCTCCCGGCCGTAGATGCCCTTCAGCGTCAGCATATTGAAGATCACCCGCGTCCAATCGACGGCGGTGTCCGACGCCGGTATGCCGAGCAGCGCGATCTTGCCGCCATGGCATAAGTGTTCGATGTGGTCGTTCAGCGCCTGCGGATTTCCAGACATCTCGAGACCCACGTCGAAGCCCTCGCGCATGCCGAGTTCGGCCTTGACTGATGCGAGCGACTCCCGGCTCACATTGACCGTGCGCGTGGCGCCGAGACGGGCCGCGAGGGCGAGGCGCTCATCGATGACGTCGGTGATAACAATGTGGCGCGCCCCCGCATGCCGGCAAACAGCCGCAGCCATGGCACCGATCGGTCCGGCACCGGTGATCAACACGTCCTCCCCGAGAAGGTCGTACTGCAGCGCCGTGTGCACCGCATTTCCCAGGGGGTCGAACAAAGCCGCTATGTCGAGATCGATGCCGGGGGCATGCTCCCAGACGTTGGACATGGGCAACACCATGTACTCCGCGAACGCCCCGGGGCGGTTTACACCAATCCCACTGGTGTCGTTGCACAGATGGCGACGTCCGGCCATGCAGTTGCGGCAGCGGCCACAGACAACGTGACCCTCACCCGACACGATCTGCCCTTCGTGAAAATCGTTGACGTTGCTACCCACACCGACAATTTCGCCGACGAATTCATGCCCGACCACCATGGGCACCGGGATGGTGCGCTGAGCCCACTCATCCCAGTTGTAGATGTGCATGTCCGTACCGCAGATTGCCGTACGCAGGACGCGGATCAACACGTCGTTGATCCCCGGTTCCGGCATGGGTACGTCCTGAAGCCAGATTCCGGCCTCGGCGTTTGCTTTTACGAGCGCTTTCATGATTTCCACTATACCGGAATATTTCCGATATATCGAACAAAGGCTGGCGGGTTCTCTTTTCGCCAGCCGGCTCGCGGTCGCGCTTGCGACGCATGGGCGCGGCCCGGATAACGCGCGCTTTCCTTCGGAGCGGGCCTATGCGCGTTCGACTGATTGCTGATACAGCCGTTCCGGCTCAGCCGGCGAAGCCTTCGCCGCGGGCGTCTTCGCCGAAGCGGATGAGCCGGCTGTCCTCCACCGCGGCCGTGCGGTGGTGCACGATCGCCTGGTAGGCGGGATCGGTCACCATGGCGAGGAAAGCGCTTGCCGAGGGGTAGCGGGCCACAAAAGCGATATGCCAGTTCTTGTCATCCGGTCCTGTAAGCATGCACTCCTGGTGCCCGCGCCAGATGATCTCGCCGCCAAGCTTGCGAAAAATCGGACCGGACAGCTCTCCGTAGCGCCGATAGGCTTCTTCGCCGGAACACCGCTCTCCGTCTTCATACGCGGCGTTGTCGCGAAGGCGGACCAGGTTGAGCATGAGGACCGGCGTGTCGCGGGGCAGGGCCTTGAAGGCATCAAAGGCTTCGCGGGTGGGATTGATGTACTGCATGGACGTTTCCTGATTGTTCTTAGTTCGGGGGGGACGGGGCTTATTCTACGTGCGGGCATTGGTGCATAGTGAACTCAACGGCAACAATGCCCCGGACGACCGGGCCCGGTGAGGTTTCGTTGATGACAACCCGCGCAAGCAGCGACGCTGCACAAAGCACATGACAGACGATGCCCTCGGCGACGAGCCGCGGCGGGTCGAGACCCGCCTTGTAGGCGCGGGGCGCAGCGATCCCCGCGTGGTTTCCGCGCCCGTCTATCACGCGTCCACCGTGCTGTTTCGAGACTATGAAGAACTGCGCGCACGGGAGGCAACGGCGCGCTCCGGGCGCGAACTCTACTATGGCCGCATGGGCACACCGACCACGCAGGCGCTTGAAGATGCCGTGTGTGCCCTGGATGGCGCCGTTGGTGCCGTGCTGACGCCCTCTGGTGTCGCCTCCATCACCGACATTCTCAGCGCCTTTCTCGTGCCCGGCGATGAACTGCTCATGGTCGACAGCGTGTACGGTCCGACCCGGAGGTTCTGCAACGGTCCGCTCGCGGAGCGCGGTGTCCACACACGGTTTTACGACCCGATGGTGGGTGCTGGGATCGAAAGCCTGTTCACGCCGAACACACGGCTGGTGTTTATGGAGTCCCCGGGTTCCGGGACCTTTGAGGTTCAGGACGTACCCGCCATTGTGGACGCCGCCGGGCGGCGCGGCCTGCTCACGGCAATTGACAACACCTGGGCGACACCGCTGTTATTCAATCCGCTGGACTATGGCGTGGATCTGGCGATGCAGTCGGGGACGAAATACCTGAATGGTCACGCCGACTGTCTGTTCGGCGTTACAACCACGCGTGATCCCGACCTCCTCAAAAAGCTGCGGCTCTATACTCTGGGCACCGGGTCTCACCTTGCCCCGGACGATGCCATGCTGGCGCTGCGCGGCATGCGCAGCCTGAGCGCCCGTCTGCCGGTGCACGAGCGCAGCGCTCGCGAGGTAGCCAGCTGGCTCGAGAAGCAACCGCGGCTGCGGCGCCTGCTGCATCCCGCCTGGCCTTCGTGCCCGGGGCACGAACTGTTTTTACGCGACTTCGAGGGAGCGTCCGGACTCTTCGGCGTGGTGCTCAAAGTCGGGGACGAAGCAGGCCTGGCGCGCTTTGTGGACGCCCTGGAGCTGTTTGGCATCGGCTTTTCCTGGGGAGGTTTCGAAAGCCTGTGTCTGCCGATGTCACCCAGGCGAGACGTTCGCTCCCTGGCCCTGGCCGAGGATGAAGCACTGCTGAGGCTTCACATCGGCCTTGAACACAGCGACGATCTGATAGCGGACCTGGAGCAGGCGCTCAACGCCATTTGAGAGGCTGCCACTGGGAAAACAGCGATGAGCGCGGCGAACAGTCGCTGCGATACGGCACAACCGACTTGCTCGCGGTACCTCAGCTTCCCCCGGCGAAGCGCCGGTAGTCTTCCCTCAGCGCTTTCGCCGCGGCCTCGATGATCTTCTTCCCCCCCTCCACCGTTGCCTGCGATGGGTCCGAGCCGATACGACCGTCGGGGAAACGGCTGCGGTAGTCTTCCGCATCGCTAAACCCTCCGCTCGGAGCGACCTTCGGCTCCAAGGGCACCTTTCTCTGCTGCTCGGGGTAGGCCGCGTAGGTGACCGCGACCTCCGATGCCGTGGCATGGGAGCCGTCGTTGGTCGGGTGCAGGCGCTGACAGGTCGCCATCACCCCGGCCAGTTCCCACCAATTGCGCTGACGCAGGGAGAGGGGCGCAAGGGACGAGTCCGGGCCGCTGAGACTCCGTTCGGCGTACACCTCGGCAAAGGCAGCGGAAATAGTGGCCACGTTGCCGCCGTGTCCGTTCAGCCAGTAAATGCGCTCAAAGCCGTGGCGCCGCAGCGACGCGCACCAATCGTGCATCGCTGCGATCATGGTTGTCGGGCGCAGGGTGATAGTGCCGGGAAAACCGAGGTGATGCTGCGCGCAGCCCACGCTGAAGGTGGGCCCGACGAGAATATCGTCGTCTTCTGCGGCGGCGGCCTCGGCGATGATCTGAGGGCACAGGGCGTCGGTACCGACGAGGCCCGTGGGTCCGTGCTGCTCCATCGAACCAATGGGGAGCAGGATGGCGCGGCTGCGCTCGAGATAGGCCTCGACGTCGCACCAGGTGGACAGGCTGAGCATCATGCGGTTTGGTCCTTCGTGGCTGGGGCAGATGAATCACCGGCCGTTTCTGGATCGGACGCGGCGCCGGGTCGGGGAGAGCTTAGCAGCTCCCGGTACACCGCCATGGTGCTATTGACCATGTTATCCAGGAGGAAGCGATTGTTGCGTCGCGGCGGCGCAATCTGCCCGCGGAGAATGGCCTCGATGCGATCCGCGGCGGCGCCCACGTCGCGCAGCGGTACGGCGCCGGCGCTGAACAGTGCATCGAGGATTTCAGCCACGCCGCCGTGGGCGTAGCCGACCACGGGTCGACCTTCACTCAGGGGCTCAAGGACCGTTCTCCCGAAGGACTCGGGCTGCGTCGACAGCGATAGAACGACGTCAGAAACCGCATAGATATCCCGCAGATCAGAGCGGTGACCGGCGAAACTGATGTGCGCGGCAAGGTCATCGGCGCCCGCTCGCTGGTACAGCTCCCGGGCATAGGCGATGCGCTTGGGATCTTCTCCGCCCACAACGAGACCGTGCACGTCGAGGCCGCGTTCGCGCAAGCGGCGCACCACGTCAAAGAAATCGTGGTGACCCTTCAGGCGTGTGAGCCTTCCCGCCATGGTGAGCACCCGCTTGTCGAGCAGCTGTGGGAACTGGCGATACCAGTCTTCGGTCCAGTTCGGGTGCGGGCGATGCTCGCGGGGAAACTCCAGGGGATTGATTCCCCGGTAGACGAGGCGCAGCTTTTTGGGATCGCAGGCGGGGTAGTTGCCGAGTACGTAATTGCGCACGGCCTCGGACACCACAATGACGCGCTCGCCGCAGGTTACGATCTCGCTGTAGCGGCTTACCGAATGCAGGCCATGCACGGTCGTTACCAGCCGCGGCCGCGTGCGGGCGTCCATGCCGCGCCAGGCAAGCCAGCACACCCACGCCGGCATGCGCGAGCGCAGGTGGAGGATGTCGAACCGCTGCGTTTCCAGCCAGCGGCGCAGGCGCCAGACCTTCAGGAGCGTGAGCGGGGATTTCTTTCCCAGGGACCACTGGTGGTGCGTCGAGCCCTGCTTCTCAAGCCGGGAAACGAGGCGCCCGCCACCGGACAGCACGTGGGAGTCGTGGTCCGCGTCCGCCAGGGCACGACCGAGCTCGAGCGCGCCGCGCTCCACGCCCCCGCTGTCCAGAGCCGGCAGCACCTGCAGCACCTTGAGCGGTCCCCGTGCCGCATCCGGGGCATTTGCGTGCACGCCTCAGCCCTTTAGCTGCTGGTGATGCAACTGGGCATACAGTCCGCCGCGCTCCAGGAGTTCGCGGTGCGGGCCAAGTTCCACGATGGTTCCGGCGTCCAGTACGGCAATGCGGTCCGCGCGTTCGACGGTACTCAGTCGGTGCGCAATGAGAATAGCGGTGCGGCCGGCAAGAATACGTTCCAGCGCCTGCTGTATGAGGCCTTCGCTCTCAGCGTCCTGGGCCGATGTCGCCTCGTCAAGAATCAGAATAGGCGCATTCTTGAGAAATGCCCGGGCGAGGGCGAGGCGCTGCCGCTGGCCACCGGAGAAGTCTTCGCCCCCTTCGCGCAGACGTGTCTCGAGACCCTCGGGCAGCGCGCGGACAAAGGAAAGCGCGTTCGCCGCGTCGAGGGCGGCCTCGATGTCGACGTCGCTCGCGCCTGCGAGATCACCATAGGCGATGTTGTCGCGCACGCTGGCCTCGAACAGCGTGGTGTGTTGGCTCACGTAGGCGATCTGGCGCCGCAGGGCGCCGAGTTGCAGCTCGGCCAGGGCCTCGCCATCTACCGTAAGCGTCTGGCCATGCGCCGGAAGGAGACCGGCCAACAGGTTTGCCAGTGTCGTCTTACCCGATCCCGAGCGACCTACCAGGGCCAACGTCTCGCCCGGCGAGATTTCCAGATCGATGCCATGCAGCGCATCCTCCACCGCACCCGGGTAGCGAAAACTGAGATCGCGCAGCCGGTAGGCCCCGCGCAGGGGCTGTGGCGGCGGTTTGCCGCTGTCCCGCTCCGGTGCCTCATCGAGAACCGCGAAGACGCTTTCGGCCGCGGCGACACCGCGCTGAATGCGGGCGTTTACCTGGGTAAGTTGACGCAGCGGCTTGGCCACGAGGCTGGCGGCGGTGATGTAGGCGAGAAAGTCGCCGGTTCCCATGTCGCCGCGAAAGGCGGGATCGAGGCCGAACCAGAACAGGCCCGCGAGGGAGGCATAGGTCAGCCACTGGATAATCGGTGTGCTGATCTCGTTCACCCGGGCGAGCTTGAGATCCTGGCGCAGCGTGTAGTGGCTGCGCTCCCGAAAGCGGGCATTCTCGGCCTGCTCCCCCCCATAGCCGCGGACCACGGCAAAGCCCCGGATCGCTTCCGCGGCCACGCGCGTGATGTCGCCCATCGAGTCCTGAATGCGGCGGCTGTACCGTTTGAACAGCCTGGCGGTGATACTGATGATGCCGCCGATGAATGGTGCCACGACAAGGAAAAGCAGCGACAGCTTCCAGTTCAGATAAAAGATGTAGGCGAGAAGCGCGACCACCGTGAGCCCCTCCCGCACGATCACTTTGATCGCCGTCGAGGCCGCCGATGCCACCTGCTCGATATTAAAGTTGATCAGGGAGAGCAGCTCGGCGGAGTTGCGCTGGGAAAGGTAGGCGACCGGGAGCCGGTTTATGTGGGCAAAGACGCTGACACGCAGCTCGTTCACCACGCAGCGCGCCACGTAGGTGATGTAGTAACTGCCAAGATAGGAGCCCACACCGCGCAGCGAGACGATGGCGATCAGTGCGAGGGGAAGAAAGTTGCGCACACCGCCCGGGCTGTTCAGACCCAGGCGTCGCTCCCAGTCAGTGAGTTCTGCGGCGATGCCCTTGTCGCCCAACGTGGAACCGACCCCGCCGTACTGTTCACCAGCACCTCCACAAGCACAGGCACCTCCACCCAAACCTTCGCCAACCCCTCCACCACTCTCCATGGCGGCGGGGAGGTACTGCATCAGGCCTGCGAAGGCTGCCTGCGTGATGGCGTAGAGGGCAAAGCCCAGCATGCTGACGAGAAAGGCGGGCCAGAGTGGACGCACGTAGCCCAGGAGTCGCAGATAGGTTTCCAGGCCGCTATCCGCCCCGGTACGATCCCCGGCCTCGATGCCGGTTGCTGATTGATCCCTGTCTTGATCTTTGTCGCTCAAGCCCCGCTGTCCCATCAAAGTCTGGCGCAGGATTGTACGGGAAGCGCCGCGACGCTGGCAGCGCGATCAATCGTCGCTGACCGACTCCCCGGCCCCGAACTCCAGGGCGTCTGTGGCGAGATCGACCGACCCCTCCGAGACGAATGCGAAGCGTGGTGTAGCGGTGCCGTCGACCTCCACGGACTCAAGAAACATGTTCAACGGCCGGATCCATAGCCCCCGCTCTCCATAGCACGGTCGATACACCACGAAGCGTTCGTCACTCTCGGAATGCCGGGCGACGCCGTAGACGTCATACTCGCCGCCCTTGTAGTGTCGATAGCGGCCCCGGGGCAGTGGCTCCATCAGCGCGGCTCAGGGAGCGCTGGCGGAATTGAGGCCCAGGGTCTCGTCGAGGGCGCTGCGTACTTCCGAGTCCCACTGTTGGGCCACCTTCTGGCCGGCGGGGAGCTCGGTCCATCCGCGGCGGTACACCACCTCTCCCTGGCCATCAACCACCATGAGGCCAGGAATGAAATCCACACCGTACTGTTCGGCGATCGGGTCGGCGTCCGCGATAGTGACCGTGGGGAAATTCAGGCTCTCGATGTAGGCCCGGGGGTCGCCTTTGCCGCGCTCCTTGGCGTTGAAGGTGATGATCTGCACACCGTGTTCGGCATAGTCTTTCTGGATCTCACGGGTGTACGGCATAAACGCCTTGCAGTACGGGCACCAGGTAGCCCAGAACACCATGACAGCCGGTTTCTCTTCCAGCACCGCTGGAAACTCAACCGTCTCCCCCCCGAGAAGCTCGGTGCCGGTCCAGAGCGACCCGGCGGCGCCGGCGTCGGCGGTAGATACCTCGGATACTTCATCCTGGCTGCAGGCCTGGAGCACGAGGGCCAATACGGCGAATATCGCGATGCGGGTTCGGGGATGTGGGTGGTTCATGGGGTCGCCTGCGTAAAGTTTTCGAAAGCCTAACACCTTAGTCCATGTGTCTGCGCGCAAGTTCACGCCCGGGCGCAACCCGCACCGGACTATGCCGCGTTGGTCGCGCTACGTCGTTTCTGCACAGCGGTGGCGCCGGCGCTAGACTGCGGCCAGACAGGAGCGGTACGGCAGCGCCGAAGATCAGATCGAATAACAGGCTGCTCAGCCGGGAGGACAAACCATGGCAGACCTGCTTCGCCTATCCAGCGACGTCATCGATGGAAACATAGAGCTCGAGCGCGCGGGACCCTTGAATCGTATCAACCACGAGCTGTCGGAATTGCACGACAATCTCGCGATGGTGGAGGCGTTTTCGCACTGCATTGTGTTCGCGACGGAAGAAGGTCTCGTTACTTTTGACACGTCCAATGAGCAGGGTGGCGCGCTTTGTGTTGACGCGGTCCGAAGTTGGCGCAGGGACAAGTTCCACACGGTGGTGTTTACCCACGGTCACATCGATCACGTGGGCGGCTGCGGGGCGTTTGTTGCGGGCGATGAGTCACCGCGCATCGTGGGCCACGAAAACGTAGCGAAACGCTTCGAACGCTATCGCTTCACCAATGGCTACAACAAGGTCATCAACGAGCGGCAGTTCGGGCAGTTTCGCCGACGTGGCTACGACCTTGCGGGCGAGTCGCAGTTCCTCCCTACGGCCACGCCCAGCCCCGATACGACCTACGCGGATACGCTTGCGCTCAGCGTTGGTGGTGTGGATTTCGAGCTGCACCACGCCCGCGGCGAGACCGACGACCACACCTGGGCCTGGGTCCCGGCCTACAAAGCGATCTGTGCTGGAGATTTCTTCATCTGGGCGTTTCCCAATGCCGGGAATCCGCAGAAAGCACAGCGCTATCCCCGGGAATGGGCGGCAGCGATGCGTGAGATGGCTACCATGGGCGCCGAGCTGTTCCTCCCCGCTCACGGTCTGCCGATACACGGTTGGGAGCGCATCGCCATGGTCCTGGATGACGTCGCCTCGGCGCTGGAGTCCCTCGTGGAACAGACGCTGCACCTTATGAACGAGGGAGCCAGGCTTAACGACATCGTCCACAGCGTGGCGCTTCCGCCGGGCACGCTGGATAAACCCTGGCTTGCGCCAACCTACGATGAACCCGAGTTCGTGGTGCAGAATATCTGGCGCCTTTACGGTGGTTGGTACGATGGCAATCCGGCCCATCTGAAGCCGTCACCGGAGCGTCGCCTGGCCGCAGAACTCGCCGATCTGTGCGGTGGGGCGCTGATCCTCGCGCAGCGTGCCGCGACGCTGCAGCAGGAGGACCCGCGTCTGGCCTGTCACCTCGTCGAACTCGCGGCCCTCGCCGCACCGGACGAACGCGCCATACACGAAATCCGCAGCGAGGTTTTCAAGCAGCGGCGGGCGACGGAAACATCGCTGATGGCCAAGGGAATTTTCGGCGCCGCGGCCAACGAGTCGAAGGCGCGCCTGGCGGACGAATAGTGATACGTCGCAGGTTCAGGCGTTCTCCAACGCCCGCCTCTGCCTGCGTCCCGCGAGAATCGCGTCGTAGCTGAACAAAGCCACTGCGAGCCAGATGAACGCAAAACACACAAGGTGCGCCGCCGTGAGTTGCTCACCGTAGTACAAGCCGGTCATGAACTGCAGCGTGGGAGCCAGGAACTGCATGAAGCCCACGGTGGTAAGGGACAGGCGTCGCGCCGCGACTGCAAAGAACAGGAGCGGTACCACGGTGAACGGGCCCGCGAGCAAGAGCAAGACGTTGGCTGTCGAATCCTGCGCTGGAAAGTAGGCCTGCTGATCCAGCATCAGCCACACCAGGCCGGCGAAAGCCATAGGAAAGAGTAGGGTCGTTTCGGCGAACAGGCCCGGCATGGCGCCAATGGCTACCTGCTTTCTGATGACACCGTAAGCCGTAAACAGAACGGCAAGGGAAAGTGATACCCAGGGCAGGCTTCCGCTCTGTAGCGTCAGTATCAGAACGCCGATCGTCGCGAGCACCACCGCGGCCAGCTGCGCGCGCCGCAGCCGCTCGCGAAAAAAAACAACCCCGGCAAGTACGTAGATCAAGGGGTTGATGTAGTACCCGAGGCTGGTCTCAAAGATGCGGTCGTTGATCACGGCCCAGATGTAGAGAAACCAGTTGCCTGAGATAACGAACGCGGAGAGCGTCAGCCAGGCCAGCACTCGCGGGCGGCGAAGGGCTTCAAAGAGTTCACGCCATTGGCTGCGGAGACTCAGGATCACCGCTCCCACCGGGATGGACCAGACGATGCGATGAAGCAGGACTTCGGTGGGCGGTACCGTGTCGATCAGCTTGAAGTAAACCGGGAACACACCCCAGAACACATAGGCGGCGAGTCCGGCCACGACGCCAGTTCGCAGGTCTGCTTCGCTTTGTGATGAATTGGTCATAAGAAATCGGAGTCAAAACATGGCGGGCGCTACGCCCAGGTAATTGCCGGGCTGTAACTGGGCCATCACCGGGCTAGCACCGCATACCGCGCGTGCCGGGCCATGGGAACTCGAACAACCGGTCAGACGTTTCGGCCCTAACCTGGTGCGTTGTCGAACCCCATGTCCCCTAGCGACTCAGAACGAACGCAAAAAACACCGCAAAGGCACTGAGAAAAAGAAAGAGAGCCTCGACGGCGATCTGCGAGCTCGGAATCACGCTGGCCACCCCGGCGAAGAAGAAGGCGCGGAACATTATCACCAGCGTGAGCAAGAATGACAGAGTGTAGAGATAAAACGCCCAGCCGGGACTGAAAAAGAGCGCCACACCCCCACTAAAACGCGTCACCGCGGTCGCTACGCTCGCAACCACCACCCACGTTGGAATCGCGGCGATGTACTCCACGTACTCCGGTCTGATTCTCCCCTCGTCGACCAGCCTCGCCCAGTGCTCTGAAGTGGCGAAAAAGAACGCGAAGCTTACGAGCCACAGATAGGCGATTCCCCAGAGTAGCAGCGCGGTGCTAATGATCCATGCAGTCGCTTGATTGGCCATGGGTACCCTCGTTCAACATGACACGGGAGCAGCCCGCTATCGCTGCTCGTTCTTGCCTGCGTGTTTTTTTCGTCCGGTCGCACAAATCAGGGCTGGTTACAGGCCGAGTGATGCGATGAGCGGATGTGAAACCTGCATGGTTTCACGACCTTGAGTGGCTATCCAGCTCGAGTGAAGACAAGGCTGATCTATACTGGGGCTCGATCGCTCATCGGGCAGACACCTCCATGGTCATGAAACGCGTTCCGTCATGGCTGGTAGTCACGCTGCTTCTTGGCGGACTGGCAGGCTGTGGACGACATACACACGAGATAGAGAAGTATGTCCTGTTATCCGCGGATCAAACTACGCCTCCGTCCGGTGACGAGGTCGAGCCCTTTCGCATCCGCGCCGTCATTAGCGGAGAGGTCACCCAAACCCGGGCTGCGGACTCGGTGTTTAGAGATTCGAGCGGGTCATTGGCCGGACCGTATACCCTGTATGTGATGACGTCTTACTACGGGCAGACAAAGGAAGTCTGCGAGCTGCACGAGATAACCATGCGGATCGGGCACCGACCAAAGCTGACGCTTCACTCCCGCGACGAACTCCCTCTGCGCATCGCCTTTGAGCCCTGGTTGGAACATGCACTGAGCGGTCGCCACGATGTTGTACTCGGTGACAGACTGCCGTTCCAGGAATCGGACGAGGTCGCCGTTGCCGTAACGTTTCAGGCGCCGGGCAGCGACCAGCTACAGACTCTCCACTCGGTCTTTGTAGGGCAAAGAAGCGAAGTTACCAGGTTGAAGCTTGAAGCGATTGTGAAAGGGTAGCTGTGCCAGCTTGGATTCCTAAATGCACACCGCGGCATTTTCCGCGAGTTGATCGGACTACGCCAATATTCCATTGAAGGGACAGATTGTGACAAGACCCATGATGATACGGGTGCTGCTAGCACCGTTCTTTGCGGCAGTCCTGGGAGCCCCGTCGCTCGCCACGGCCCAGCCTGAGTGTCCCGGTCTGATCTTTGCCACCGGCTTCGACGGAGCGCCTACCCATGGCTCAAAAGATGCACTGATCGAATCCGTGAACCGCGGCGAGTCCATTCGTGTGGGCTGGGACATCGACTTTGATGACGACGGAGAGGGGGATCTCACGCACTGGGCCGACGCGGCCTACTTGTCCGTCTGGCAGGGCGAGGTATTCACCCAGGTAGAGGCAGTACATGCGCAGCGTCCGAGACGTGACGAGCAAGACATCATGCTGCGCGAACCTTACACAGAGTGGCGCGGTTCTTTCGGCAGCAACGGCGTTCTGGAGGGTCGCTACAGTGATGGCTCGACGTTCCCCGAGGGCCTGAAGGCGCGCATCAGCTGGTGCTCGGCCACGACCACACAGAGCCCGTGGGTACTCCTCTATCGCAACGATACGGGCGGCAGGGCCCTGGCAGGATCGAAGCAGGCGCTGTTTGCCGCTGTCCGAGCGGGGCTACCCATCCAGGTCGCCTGGGGATTCCGGGCCGAAAGGAATGGAAACAGGATTGCCGTAGAGCACCTGGTCTCCCCGGTTTTCCTGTCGATCGTAAATGAGTCGGACGTTGCCGCCCAACTACCGGAGCACATTGCCCAGCGCCAGTACCTCGACATTGACCAGGCCCTGTTTGATGACCCGGCCGTGATGTGGCGCGGGTTGATGACCACCCAGGGTACGTTCGACGCGGTCTGGGTAAACCGTGCCACGGGTGTGACGGTGCGGCGTTATCCGCAGCGAGCGACCCTAAGCTGGTTTGCTCCGGCGGCACCGCGGCTGGATACGCCCAGCCTGGCAGTGCCGGCAGGTGTCAGGCGCGATGAGGTGCGGGCGAAGGAGCGGGTGTCCCGGCGGTCGACGCCGGGGAGCCCAGAGCCTCCAGGCGCTTTTCGTTGATCATGAGCAGCAGGTGAGCCGCCGCCTCGGCGTCGCAAAGCGCTCGGTGGTGGGTGTCCAGGGGGATGTCGTACGTCGCCGTAAGAGCGGCCAGGCTGTAGGACCGGTGGCCGGGATAGAGCTTACGCATCGACGCGCAGGTGCAGAGCTTGGGCATTTTGAACGGGCGTCCGAGGCGTCGGAATTCCTGCCCGATGAAACGGTAGTCAAACTCAACGTTGTGCGCGGCGAATATGGCCCCGTCGAGGAAAGCCGCGAAGGTGTCGGCCACGTCGGCAAAGACCGGTGCGTCCGCGACCATGTCCGGTGTGATTCCCGTAAGCCGCGTGATGCCCGGAGGGATTGTACGCTGCGGGTTGAGCAGCGTCTGAAAACGCCCGACGATCTCTCCATCGATGACTTTCACGGCGCCGATCTCCGTGACCCGGTGTTGCTCACCCCGACCCCCGGTCGTCTCAACATCCACCACGACGTAGGCCTGAGTCGGATGCAGTACCCAGCGTACGAGTACCACATCGGCGCGGAAACCCGCACGGCGCAACTGATTCAGGCGCAACAGCTGATTGCGTCGCAACTGGTCCCCTTCGGTCTTGATTTCCACGAAGCGCACTCCGCCTTCGTCAATCACCATGAGGTCCGGGTAGCCGTGCCGTGCACCGGGATAGTCATCGCAGAACAGTTGCAGAATGCCGCGCAGTGACTCGGCAGGGGCGACATCGATCAAGGCGTGCACGGCATCAAGGATCGGCTGGCGCCAGCGGAAGATTCCGTTTGCCGTGCCGGAATGCGCGACGCAGACGCGCAGCAGGTAACGCTTGAGCGCACCTCGATCGTCGAGCAGCGCCAGACGCTCGGCGATGGCCTGCCGGCAATCCGTGGAGAATCGTCGTTCGGTGAGGGACGACGGCAGTCGCTCGAAGGGGGAGTGCAGATGTGACGCCGAGCCATTGTGGAGCAGGTCCCAGAAAAGCAGACCAAACAGCGTGCGCCAGAGACTGTTTTCGACGCGGAAGGCCTGCTGACCCTGGTCCCGGAACCAGAGCACCGCGGCGCGTTCCGGTGCACCGGTATGCGCCTCGTCGAGTTCAAGCACCTGGGCGGCGCGCAGATGATCGGTAAGCTCCGAAGTGCGCTTTTTGCCAAACTTTCGAGCGTAAATATCCCCGGCCAGCAGGGCTTCCTCATCGGAGGCGGGATCCGCTATGCAGCGTTCGAGATAAGCCCGCGCCTCGTCTCTCCGGTCATTGGCCAGGAGAACGCGAATCACCCGCTCCGAACACCGCGCTGATTCACCCTGAGCATAGGCGCGCAGTGCCAACGCCGGCTCTCCCCCCAAGGCGCGGCCCAGTTCGAGGGCAAGCTGGTCGCGCAGGTCGGCGGCGAAGCTGCACTGCGGCTTTGGCCATTCGTCGACGACGGCGGCAAGCACAGAAGCGATCTCGCCGCTGCGTCGCAGATCGTGCAGCCTGCTGGCAAAGAAGTAGGCGTGAAGTGCCTCCTCGCGGTCAGCAAAGCGAGCCTCGTAGAGTTCGCCCGAATCCTGGGTGCGGACCAGTCCCAGGTCGCGCATGGTGAACTGCGACAAACCGTCCTGAATGCGACCGAAGAACAAGAAGAGGGTAAAGCGCGCTTCCTCCCTCCGGCCCTGCGTTACCACGGCCTGGGTGGGAAGCCATTCGAAAAGCTGGGCCGGCGACGCGTGCCGCCGCAGCAGTGCCACCATCTCGGCCTTCTTCATCGCACTTTTCAGCGTCGGGACGTGGGGCCGGGCCGCAGCCAACAGCTGGGAGCGTGTCATCAGCTGGAGCAGATCGTCGACGTGCTCGATGGACGGTGGCTGAAGGAATTCGCGGCGTTCGAGTTCGTCGAAGGTTGCGTTCATGTCGCGGATCTCAGGGTAGCGCAGGCGCCGCCGGTGGAAGACGGCACCGCGGCGATTCACCAGACGGACATAGAGGCACTGGGCCGGAAAACTCAGCTTAAGAAAGTCTTTTGCGAAGCTGTGCAGCGAGTCGTCCAGTACGTGTGCGTACTGGGTGCCGACAAACTCGAGCATTTCCAGGAAATGCGAGTGGTAGTAGAAGGTCGGCAGTTCTTTCTGGGGCGCTGCCTTTTGCGAATAACCGTGTTGGCGCATGGATTCTTGAAACTGACTTCGCGGTTCCGGGCGATATGTGGCCCATCGTGCCAGCGAGCTGGCCTGCGATGCCATTTATCCGATGACCGTGCGCCGCATCAGGCTACAGGTCCGGTTCTTTACGCAGAGAAGGCGCGCGACGGTTGACGAGCGCCAGCGCCGCTACTACACCTGAGGATTGCACATACCGCGTGACCGGTCAGAATGAAGATACGAGGGGCGGTGAGCCTCCAGGGAGTCCAAGCATGAGCGATGAAATTCTGGAGCTCGAAACCGAAATCATGCACAAGATCGTGAAGCTGAACGAGCTTCGAAAGGAGCGTCGCGGAGACGAGGTCGCCAACTACGCTTTTGAGACACAGACGGGAAATGTGTCGCTGCTGGATCTTTTCGCCGGCAAAGACAAGCTCCTGCTCATACACAACATGGGGCAGGGTTGTCGCTACTGCACGCTCTGGGCGGACGGCTTCAACGGTCTTTTGCCGCACCTTGAATCAGCGATCTCCGTGGTGTTGGTGTCAAAGGACGATCCGGCGACCCAGCGTCAGTTCGCCAACTCCCGCGGCTGGGCGTTCAGGCTCGCATCGCACGGGGGCGGGGAGTACGCCCGGGAGCAGCAGCTTATGGATGGACAAACGAACATGCCTGGCGCCGTGGTGTATGCGCGGGACGGCGACCGCATCTATCGTAAGAACTCCTGTCTCTTCGGCCCCGGAGACATCTATTGCGCGGCGTGGGGTCTTCTGGGTCTCGCGGGGATCGGGGAGGCCGAATGGCACCCCCAGTATCGCTACTGGCAACCATCCGGTGAGCTGATCGACGGCGGTGAACGCATCAACGAGTAGGGCAAACACATAACTCCCGCGAAAGGACGGGGCGGGCGCCGGGCCCAATCGCGGTACGGTAAAGCCGGTATCATGCGCGGCCCCGAAACAAGACTGGCCTTTCTTCTCGTGCAAGCCCGCTGCCTGATTATTGATTCAGACGAAAACCACGCTAAACAGCTCGCTGAATTTTGCCGCGAGCTGCACTTTCACGTAGCCCAGATGTCTTCTCAAGCAGGCGCGGACTGCGATCTCGACGACGTTGACGTGGCTTTCATCGATGGTGATTTGGGGCTCGAACGAATGAGCGACCTGGCCGAGGGCCCGCTCGCCGACGCTGAACTCTTTGCCATGGCCGCGAAGGACGACACCGCGTTTGCGGAAGCCTGCATTCGGGCGGGGTTCAGTTTCTTCTTCCGGAAGCCCTTCGAGCGCGCCAGTCTGACCGCGCTTCTTGAAGATATCGCGGCGGAAGTGGCGGCCCAGAATAAGACCGCCGACGATCTGGAAGACCAGGACAGCATGATTCAGTTCGGCCTGATGCGCGGATCGTCCAAAGGTATGCGCAAGCTGTTTCGTACGCTTCGTAAAGTCGGCCCTACCGCCACGACGGCGCTGATCGTTGGTGAGAGCGGCACGGGCAAGGAACTGGTCGCCGAGACTCTGCATCAGCTTTCGGAGCGCTCGGAAGGACCCTATCTCACTATTAACTGCGCGGCTGTGGCGGATAGTCTCTTTGAAAGCGAACTCTTTGGGCACGAGAAAGGCAGTTTCAGCGGAGCGGTGAAACAGCATCGGGGCTTTTTCGAACGCGCCCACGGCGGCACGCTATTTCTCGACGAAGTTACCGAAATGTCTCTGGACGCGCAGGCAAAGCTTCTTCGCGTGCTTGAGAGTGGTGAGATCCGCCGCGTCGGCGCCGTAGAGCCCATGGCCGTGGACGTACGTATCGTCGCTGCCAGCAACCGAGACCCACAGCAGGCCGTCGCAGAGCAGGTGCTGCGCGAAGATCTGTACTATCGCTTGGCGCATGTGACCGTCCACGTCCCGCCGCTGCGTCGGCGCGGAGGCGATAAAGTCGGTCTCGCACAGTATTTCCTACGCCAGCTCAATGAGCGTCACAACACGGCAATTGCATTCAGTGAACCGACGCTTAGCGCTGTTTCGGACTATGAGTGGCCGGGGAACGTCAGACAGCTCCGGCATGCCGTCGAACGAGCCTACATCCTCTCTGACGGGGCAATTAACGCGGAATCGATTGTGCCCGCGGGGAGCGGCGCTGCCTCCCTCAGCGATATCCCCATACGGTACGGTATGACGCTGGCGGAGAGTGAGCAACGAATCATTCTTGCCAATCTCGAGCACAACGGCGGTGACAAGAAAGAAACCGCGGCGGTCCTCGGTATCAGCCTGAAAACCTTGTACAACCGGCTCCGGGACTATGGTGCTACCGAAGATCCGGATTAGCTCTGCTTGGCGCACCGGAGCTGGCGGCCGTGTCGCGGGCAGGTTTCAGATGCCAGAGGCCGGATTTCTGATCGGGTTCGATCAGGTCGCCGCTGAGCTGGAGCGTTTGCCATGGCGTATCCAGTTCCACCAGGATTATGCGCCCCGACTCACCGGAAACAACGACACGGTGGATCGTGCCGAGACACTGGTTGAGCCGGCCTCTGAGCTCGACGGGTTCAGGAAGCCGGGTGAAGGTAGTCGTTGCGCTCACGGAATTCATAGACCGCTGTCCTTAGGTCGCGCGGGCGACCAGCCATTGGAATACCCGGCGCTGCGAGGGCATATAGAACAGATATTCCGGATGCCACTGAACTCCCAGCGCGGGCAGCTCGTCGCGAGTTTCGATGGCCTGGCACAATGCGTCTCGATCCCGACCTACGATCCTCAGGTTATCGCCAGGCTGCAGTATCGCCTGATGATGCAGACTGTTTACGCGCAGCGTGACGCTGTCCACCTCGTTTGCCAGGCGCGATTCGTCACAAAGCTCCACCGTCTTGGTGGGCAGCAGACTGGCGCGATTTGACGTTTTATTGCGGAGCGATCTCACGTCCTGAATGAGAGACCCACCCAGGATGACGTTAAGCAATTGCGCTCCTCGGCAAATGCCGAGGACCGGTAAGCCCCGCTTCAGTGCGAGCCTGATCCAGCTTGCTTCCAGGGCATCCCTGCGGCGATCAATGCGAGCCTTCGGCATCTCGGGGCCTCCGTACAGCTCTGGGCCGATGTCGTCTCCACCGCTGACTATGAGACCATCAAACTCTTTACCAAAACAGGGACTCACGACGCTGATACGCTCTGCGCTCGCGCCGGTGAGCGCCAGAACGAGTTTTATGCACCACCAGCTCGGTGACCACAGCCGATGATCGCCCGTTACGCCAATGTGCGGTCGTTTACCCATAGGTCTATCTTCTCAATCCAGGCGTCTCGGTCTACTCCGAGGAGTCCACGGCTCGTCAGCTGAAAGTCGGCCGCGAGCGCTTCAAGGGCGTCCTCGTCATTGGCGAGTTCTTCCACGACGCACCAGCGGTTCCAGGACTGTGCGAGGGTCCAGTCATCCCTGTCGATCTCACAGTTGGGCAGCCGGTAGTGAAACGTAGGACGAGGCTTCACCCGTGAGTCCTCGGTCGATGTCCACACTGCGTCCTCGTCGTGTTCGGCGAATAGCGGGAGCATGTCAAGCGCGCGATTCCGGGAACCGTTGAAGTCGAGGTACTGATCCAGCAGTTCATCCGTACTGGGCTGAATCAGCGAATGGATTTCGTGGAGATAAGACTCTGGATACGGGTCAATGAACGGACTCAAACGACGCGTGATGTCTAGGTTGTGTTCACGCATCAGCCACCACTGCAGCAGGCAGAACGCGCGCAAATATCGGTGCAGTGTGTCCCCCTCCATGGAGGGAGTTTCCGCATTGATGTGAACGCCGAAGGACGCGAGCGGCGACGATCGCGTGCCCTCGGCTCCGGCGTCGCGAAGTGCATGCACCACGGGAGTAAGAGTGTCCAACTCGTTAATAGGAACGGGCGGGCAGACCACTTCCACCGGCACAAGCGCCTTGGCGAGTTCCCTAACCATTACGGTCCAGTCGCGGCCGCTTTCGCAATCCGTAGTCAGCCGTGCCTGTTCCTTCAGAAATTGCCAATCAATTTCGACTGAGAAGTCTCCGAGGGCGTTATCCGCAACGAGGTGCTCCGCGCTACTCTGCTGAATAACGGGGGCGCTCAGGGAGTCGGCCACGGCTCTCGATGCCTCGTCGAGACTGACGCCCGAGAACTCCAGCTCGAAGCCGACCCGGCGACGCTCGCCGGAGTCCGTCGTTGTCGCTGGCGGATGCTTGAAGCTCACCGGTGGCGCCGACGGCCGGCCGCCGAGAAGTGCGAGGGGGGTCATCGTGGAAGGTCTCCGCTATCTTTGGTGGTTGGGGCTTGCTTTGCGTGCTGATGGGCCGCCCGGGAGTTCGGGCATGGCGCAACGCGTAAACAACCTTGAACGCGTCGTAGACCATGATTGTTGTTGCGAACACGGTGATCGCAACAGTGGTCAGGCGCGCCCTGGCCATGTCTGTCTTCACGAGGTCGAAACCGGAGTCAAGAGGGGCGCTCGTTTTGAGCGCCGCGCTCATAGCTCTCAATCCAACTCAGGATGTTGCGGCCTTGGCTGCCGCCTTCTCAGAAGAAGATTCCAGGGTGGGAAGCTCGCCACGCGATGACTCAAGGTGTGCGCGAACAAACCACTGGTATTGCTCGAGTTCGGCGAGTTGCCCGGTGAGCATGTCTTCAGACACCGGATCGAGTTTAGCCGCATGGGCGATGGCTTCGCGCTGCTTCTTGTTTACTTCGCTGTAGACAAAGTCCAGAGCGCCGAGATGTTCAACGGCGAGTGCGCGTCCCAGGGAATAATCGTTGCGTTCGCGCGCCGCGGCGATGCTCCCAGGCGTGCCGATAGGCACGCCGCCGAGGGTCGCGATGCGCTCTGCGATCGTGTCGGTCATTTCTCGGACGCCGTCGACCTGCGGATCCAACATCTCGTGCACGCCAATGAAGTTCGGGCCCACCACGTTCCAGTGAATGTGCTTGAGCGTGAGCTGAAGATCGATCAAAGCTGACAGCCGCTGTTGCAACGTCGTAATAAGCTCAGCGGCAGGTGCCTTGCGCACACCGGGTACGGTGAAGTTGGCGATGTTGTTAGCGGAATGGTTGGACATGGTTCCTCCATGGCGAGGTTAGTGACGTGCCGCTGCGAGCCGCAGCGGCGCTGTTGGAGAAATTAAATCAATCAGTGTGCCAAGCAAAAAAAATCTCCGATAAACAATGCGTTGGCTAGGATTACGGAGAAACCACGCGCGTTTAGGAGCAACGAATAGAGGCTTTCTTTGTAAGTCTTACAAGCGCTCTGTACCGACTTACACGCTGACTGCGGACATTTCGATGAGAGTAGACAGACGCACGGCACGGCTCGCATTCGCCGGGGATGACCGATCCGCGGACGCCGTCGACCAGGGTGGCTCCCTGGCGCTGGAGTCGAGAAACAACTCCGTCCTGGCTCAGGGGATTCCGAAGTAAGCCTTCAATCCCAGCAGCGTATTGTTCGTGGCAACGGCCGCAAGTATCAGGCCCATGACTCGGCTAACGACACTCGCACCGCTGCTGCCGATTAGCCGATGAATGTAGTTGCTGCAAAGCATCAGCAGATAAGCCAGGAAAAGAACCGCGATCATCACTGCGACGGTTTGCGCTTGCTCGGAGATACCAAAACGGGCCTTTTCCGTCATTAGAACGGCCGCGAGCATGGCACCGGGACCTGCTATGGACGGCACGGCGAGGGGAAAGATCGCTGTTTCCCGATAGCTCGGAATCATGCGGATCTCTTCTTCGGGCTTGCTTTCACCGAAGATCATAGTTAACGCGAAAAGAAACAACACAATCCCCCCGCCTGTCTGAAACGCGGCGATAGGAATGCTCATGGCGTCGAGTAGAAACTCTCCCGCAACGACAAAGAAAAGAAGAATCACGGCCGACACGCAGACCGTTAACAGTGCGATCTTTTTTCTCTCCCCGTCGCTGTAGTTCTTCGTTATCGCAATAAAGACCGGGACAGTGCCGATGGGATCGATAACCGCAAAGAAGACTATAAAAACAGCGAGAAAATCAATCATGAGCTTACCTTCGAGTCTCGGAACCGGATCCCCCGCAGCTGCCTGGAAGAGAAACCGCGGAAAGCCATCACTCAGTCTGGTGCTTTTTGCGCTGGGGGCGGCGAAGTCAGCTTACCGACTCCGGAAAGTCTGTCACGCGGGTTAATGAGGCACGGCCGTCCGAGAATGAGGTTGTTCGGATAAATGATGACTCCGCGATTCTCGGTAATCAGCTTGACCGAAAAAAACCAAGCTCCGCGATATACCCTTCCGCGTAGTTGTCTGCGTCCAAGATCCGAATAAAAGTACCGCGACTGAACGTGGGGTGAAGGACGAGTACGAAGTAGGCCGTCACGTTGCTCAGGAGGGACCAACTAGCGAACAGCGCCACGCCCAGAAGCGTCAGCGCCGTGCCTGCGAATACGAGCAGAGATGCGATCTCCACTCCCTAGATGATCAGCAGAGTCAGCCCGCAGAAAATGCGTGCCAGCAAGCGAGCTGCGCCGGAGGCGCGCTCACCCGCGGCCTCCTTGAATCCACCTTCATCGGCGCTGCGCGAAAGTCCGGGCGCAGTTACCCGACTGACCAGCAGGTAAACGATTACGACCACGAGCGTACCCAGAATCTGCCACAGATGTTGCAGCATGATTTCTACGCCCAGGGCCGGTAGCGGAGTCACAGCCAGCGATTGAAGCGAAACAGAAGGGCCAGGACGAGCATCAAGCCAACGCAAGCCGCCGTAAAAATCCAGAATGCAGCGTCGTTGTCGACGCCCGGCATTCCTCCGATATTGATTCCCATCAATCCGGTAAGGAACCCCAGGGGGAGAAAAATGGTGGCTACTACGGTGAAGAGATAGGCCCGATTGTTCATGGCTTCGGACAACTGATTTTGCATTTCTTCGTGGGCCAACACGGCTCTGTCGCGCACTTCGTCGAGATCTTCGATGTGTCGAATCAACCGATCGGTGGTCTCTCGGAGCAGCAATCGATGATCCTCATCGATCCAGGGGACTGCCGAGGCCGCGAGCCGGTTTAAAGCCTCTCGCTGCGGAGCGAGATAACGGCGAAGGGAAATGAGCTGCTTGCGAACCTCGGATAGCTCTCCGCGGACGCTTTCCAGTTCGCCTGCGAGCACACGCTCATCGATCTCCATCACACGCTCTTCGAATTCGTCTACCGTCACTTTCATCCGATCCACGATATCTTCGATCCAGAACTCGATCAGCTCCTGGGCGTTTTTCGCGCCGGTGCCCGCCAGCAGCGAAGCCAGTACGTTGTCTGTCGATTCCAGACCTCGATAGCGCGTGCTGATAAGTCGCTGGCCGTCGGACCAGATGCGCAGGGATATCATGTCTCCCGGATCGCTGGCTACCCGAGGATTGATGCCCCGCAGGATTACCAGCAATCGCGAGTCGCGATGCAGCGTTCGTGGACGGGTTTCTTCAGATAGCAGGGCTGAAGATGCGATCTCCGAGAGATCACTGGCCTGCGCGATCCAATGATGTGTGCTCTCATCGCCGAGATCGAAGTGGAGCCACTGGCAGCCATCGACCGGTCGCCAGGATCTGACTTCGTGCCAGTCGAGGGTGCGCGCGCCGCCATCGCCATCAAGAACCACGGCGTGTAGCAGGCCTGCAGGCCCATGTGTCGTGAAATCCATTGGTGGCCTGTCCTCCCGCCATGCCCTAGCCGCGGCGCGAGGAGATCAGTAGCGGCTCGCTCGACGTGCGCATGCGTCAACATGGTACCGGATGAACGTCGCGGCAGAGTAGCGACAGAGGATCCAGGGTCTTGAGGATTGCGGAGATGTAGAGCGCCTGCGCCATGCCCTGACGCCTGCGCCATGCCCTGACGGCTGCGCCATGCCCTTACGCCTGCGCCATGCCCGTACGCCTGCGCCATGTCCTTACGCCTGCGCCATGCCCTTGAGCCTGCGCGAAGCCCTTGAGATAGAGGCGTGGTCCTCGGTACGAGATAGGGGCCGGCTAGTACACGCAGTGCTCTTGCGATTCTGGAGGAGTGAGCAGGTTGCCCATCCGAACTTCGCTCTCGGCCTCGCCCAGTCGCGCTTGCAGCCACGCGAGAAACCGCTCGGCGTCACTGCTGAGAACCTCTTCCTCGCACTGCTTTCGACATTCCGCTATCGCGAGGCGCAGTTCTTCCTGGGCGACGATCTGTTTGGCGAGCGCCAGAAAAAGGTCCCGCCGTATGGATGTTGAGGCGCCGGCCGACGACAGTGACGCGGCAGCTCGCGACGTATGTCTGGCTTTGTACTGATTCGCTGCTGCCCGGGCGTCGGTATAGACGTGAAGGGCGTCCATTGCCCGCTCGAAGCGAAGCCAACCGTCGTCGCAACAGTGGGCTTCTTTGAGCCAATGAAGGTACTCACGCGCTGAAACTGGAAGAAAGGTGAAGCTGGCGTCCATACCACCCCCGATACCGCTGTTGAGTTGACGCACTTATAGCTAAATGCTATCGAATATGGACTTTTCTGCAAATAGTTCTTTGGTATTGGTCTGGAAAAAAGGGGAGTCCCAAGGGCAGCGTGCACGCGGGCACCAAGCACAACATCATTCCCGATGGTGCCGAACTCCAGCTCACGGTGCGTGAGGAATACACGCCCGCGCTCTGGAACGATCCAGAACTGGTGGAGCGGGGCGTTTCGGTGCTGCGCGCGGAACTGGGTGAAGACGCGGTGGTGGAGGTACCCAAGGAGATGGGAGGCGAGGACTTTGCGCGCTACGGTCGGACCGCGGAAAAGATTCCTTCTTTCATGGTGCGCGTGGGAACGGTACCCGCGGAAATCTGGGATGCCGCCCAGCGTGGTGAAGCGAGTCTGCCGTCGCTGCATTCCCCATTTTTTGCTCCCGATCCCGTTCCTACCCTCGAGGCGGGTCGGCGCGCCCTCACCGCCCTGGCGCTAGATGTTTTTTCGGCTCCCTGAGCGCACAACGCGAGTCCACAGCCTGTCGACCTGGGTTTCCTAACGCCCCCCACGGACTGCTCAGCAAGGCCCGAAACACCGACGGTGCAATAACAAGCAGGTCGCGTGAAGCGATGGGCGCCTGGGACAAGCGTGTTGTCAGGCAGGCGCCGCTTCGACAGGCCTCGCCACCGCCCGGTGAGCGAACCGTTGGCGAACACTGGCGGGCAGAGCCAGGAGGGCCGGCGTCGCAATCAGCGTCAGTATGGTGGCAAAGCTCAGACCAAAGACGATGGCCTGGGAGAGTGGCCCCCAGAACGTGGACATCTGCCCCCCGGCGGTAATGCTACGGTTAATGATGTCCACGGAAAGGTCGCAGGCCAGGGGCAGAAGACCGAACACCGTGGTTACCGTAGTCAGCATCACCGGTCGCAGGCGCTGCGCGCCGGCGCGAACGATGGCTTCGGCCTCGCTGAGCTGCGGATGCTCCGCGCGCACATAGTTGTAGGTGTCAATGAGTACGATGTTGTTGTTTACGACGATGCCCGCCAGTGCCACGACCCCCACGCCGGTGAGAATCGCCGAGAACGGGCTCCCGGTGATGATCAGGCCCAGTAACACGCCGGCGGTAGACATGATGACGGCGAGCAGAATCAGCGTGCTTTGGTAGAAGCTGTTGAATTGCGTCACCAGCAGCACGAACATCAGCAGCAGCGAAAGGAGGAAGGCGGCCTGCACGAAGGCCAGGGAATCGGCCTGTTCCTCGTTGGCGCCGCGGAACTGGATGTCGAGACGCTGATCGAACTCCTGGGTGTCGAGCCAGGCCTGGATTTCCCCGACCATACGGTCGGCAAGGACGCCCTCGGCCACGTTGGCGCGAACGCGCTCCACGGGGAAACCGTCGATGCGCTCGAAGGTGTCGACGCCCGGAGCCGGCTGAATGCGGACAAAGTTACTCAGCGGGACCCGACCCTGGCTTGTCGAAATGCGCAGATCGTCCATGGCGCGGATACCGCGCTGGTCCTCGGGGAAGCGGGCTCTAATATCCACGGCATCATCGGCGCCGTCGGGACGATACTCCGCAATCTTCACGCCGTTGGTAACGAGCTGCAGGGCAACCCCTGCCGCCAGAACGTCCGCGTCGTAGAGCGCCGCCTGTGCCCGATCGACCTCCATGCGCCATTCAATGGAAGGCAGGGCGCGACTGTCGTCGATATCTACGAGTTCCGGGAGCGAGTCCATGTGTGCGCGTATACGGGCCATGGCGGGTTCGAGGAGTTCCCGGTAGCGCGAGCGCAGTTCGATCTGGATCGGTTTGCCTACCGGCGGTCCCTGTTCCATGGCCTGAACTTCCACACGCACGCCGGCGATATTCTCGGTGCGCTCGCGGATATCGCGGATCACGTCAAACCCCGTTCGATTGCGATCAGATTCCGGCAGTAAATCGATAAAGAAGGAGCCGACGCGATCGTTGGCCGCGCTGGTGCCGAAGCCGACGCTGCTTCCGCCGGGCAGTATGGTCTGTGTATTTACACTCCGGATATCCGGCACCTGCAGAATATGCTCTTCGACTTCCAGGACCAGTTTGTTGATTTCGGGGGCGGAAAAGTTGCCCCGGGCGTTCACCGATACGGTGACGAACTGCGGGTCGGCGTTGTTAAAGAAGACCATGCCCTGGCCGTATTTGCCATAGGCCCAGAAGACCGTGAAGAGCAGGCCGAAGATAACGCCGATGGTGGCCAGCGGATGGTGACATACCGCGCTCAGGAAGCGCGCATAGGTGCCGGTCATGCCTCCGAGAAGGGCCGGATCGCCATGGTCAAGCTCCTCCATGTTGGCCTTGTCGGAGGCGCTGTGTACGGTCGGTTTGCCAAAGATAGTGCCGAGTACGGGCCCGAACAGCAGCGCATAGAGCAGCGAGCCGCTGAGTACGGTGAACACCGTCACGGGCAGGTAGCGCATGAACTGCCCGGAGATACCGGGCCAGAAGATGAGCGGGAGAAACGCTGCCAGCGTCGTGGCCGTCGAGGCGGTTACAGGCCAGAACATCCGCTTTACCGCTTCGGAATAGGCTGCGTGGTGATCGAGGCCCTCGCCCATCTTGCGGTCCGCGTACTCGGTTACCACAATCGCGCCATCGATGAGCATGCCGAGTCCGAGGAGCATCCCGAACATCACCATGAAGTTGAAGGTGTAGCCGAGCAGATAAATGATGATGATCGAGAACAGCAGAGAAACGGGGATGCCGAGACCGACTATGACACCGCTGCGGAAACCCATGGCGGCCACAACGACCACCATCACCAGGGCCAGGGCGGTCATGATATTGCCCTGAAGCTCGGTGACCTGGATTTTTGCGAACTCGGCCGTGTTCTGTGACGGCACCACGCGGATTGTCGGTGGCAAGCGTTTCTGTGCCTCCTCGACTATGGCGAGTACAGCCTCGGCCGTGTCGATAACGTTCGCATCGGCGCGCTTTTGAACCTCGACGGTAATCGTTTCTTCGCCATTGAAGCGGGCGTTGCTGCTGCGGTCCTTGAAGGTACGGCGGATGCTGGCGACGTCCTGCAGCGTGACCACGGCGTCGCCGCTGACCTGGATCGGTAGGTCCAGAACATCGCGGGCGGTCTCCACGACCGAGGGAACCTTCACCGAGAAGCGACCGCTCCCCGTATCGATGCTACCGGCGGGGATCAGTACGTTGTTACGCTGCAGGGTCGCGGCCAGAGCCTCACTCGAGATCGCGTACGCGTCGAGGGCCTGCGGATTGATAATCACCTCCAGCACTTCTTCGCGGTCCCCCTTAAGCTCGGCCTTGAGCACCGCGGGAATGGTCTCGATCTCATCGCGAAGGTTCATCGCTGCATTGTAGATCTGGCGCTCATTTGCGCCCGCGCTGAGAAAATTGACCTGGATGAGCGGGAAGTCATCGACATCCAGCTCGCGTACCACGGGTTCCTCGGCCGTGTTGGGAATCTCCGACTTACCGCGGTCGACGGCCTCGCGAACGTCGATCAGCGCCGTGTCCAGGTCTACGCTGGCTTCGAACTCCACGAAAAGCGTGGCTCGCCCCTCGGATGCGAGTCCGGTGATTTCCTTTATGCCCTCAATCTTCCTCAGTTCGATCTCCATGGGCTGCACGAGCAGTCGCTCGGCATCTTCCGGCGAAATCCCCTCGTGCGGCACGCCGATGTAGAAGTAGGGCAGAACGATGTGTGGATCGTTGGCAATCGGCAGAATCGCGCGGCAGATAAGACCGCAAAGCACAATAACGCCCATAAGCAGCAGCGTTGTACGGGTGCGGCTGATAGCCGCGTCAATGAAGCCGATCATTGGGCATTCGATGCGAGTGGCACGGCATCAACCTCCTGCACGTCTACAAGCTCTCCGGCCGATACAAATTCGTGGCCGACCGTAATGAGTTTTGCAATTCCCGGCAGCCCGGTGACCCAGGCGCCGTTGTCCGCGTCTTCGACGACTTCTATGGGGTAAAAGACAACACGATTCCGATTATCCAGCCCGCGCAGACCCACGACGCCGTTGTCATCCAGCGTAAACAGAGACGGCGCGACGCGATGCGCGAGCACCGTCGCGGTTTCGACCGATACGACCGTGGTCAGGCCGGCGCGAAGCTTGAAATCGGAGTTGGGCACGGTGATTTCCACGCGATAGGTGCGAGTCGCCTCGTCCGAGAGGCTGCCGATAAAGCTGATCTCACCGCGCAGAAGGTCGTCGGTGCTCGTACGCGCCGTTACGCTCTGACCGAGAGCAAGGTAACCGGTATCCCGCTCGGCCACATTGGCCACGATGAGAAGCGGGTCCAGACTCACCAGCGTTGCACAGGCGGCCCCCATATTGGCGAGGTCGCCGACGTCCATGTGCAGCGTTTCCACTACCCCATCGAAGGGCGCGCGAATCTCCGAGCGGGCAAGATTCAGTTCGGCGCGCTTGAGGTCCGCCCGGGCGGCTTCCAGTTCGGCTGCGACCTGGGCGATGCGAATCTCTGACAGCAGGTCCTTGGCCTTGAGCTGCTCCGCCCCGCGCTGTTCCAGCTCGGCCCGGCGCAGGTCGGCCCGCGCCTGGAGGACGCTGGCTTCCCGGTCGTCGATGGCCAGGCGGCACAGTGTGTCGCCGCGGCTCACGCGCTCGCCGCGCTCCACGGGGCGGGCAATGACCTGGCCGCTGGTTTCGGCGCTTACCGTGGCGCTGCGCTTCGTTTCGGTTTTGCCGCGGAGCACGCGCGTAAGCGTGCGCTGCTGCGCACTGAAGTTTGCAGCGCGCACGCGAAAGAGGGCAGTTTCGTCGTCGCTCAGCACGGTGCTGCGCGTATCCGCCAGCGGTTCCGGGCGATCAACGAAAAGGCCCGACATAAGCCACAGCGCGAGGCCGGTTCCAACCAACCCCGCGGAGATCAGGTTTTTCTTCATCAGAGAGTTCGCACGTTGCTGCGGTCATTATACGCGCGTACAGGGGCGAAAGGTTTTAAAAAAACGGTAGTTTCAACGTCGGTTGTCTCGTGTACGGCTCAATTTGTCGCAACGCCGGGACACTGGGATTCGGGCCTTTGCCAATCCCGCTCGGCGCAATTCGTCCGAGAGAATTGAAGCGCGACGCCTGACCGAGAAGTACGCTGTCGGTGGTTCAATCGGCGGAGCTTGCGCAGCGTCGCGCACGGCGGTGTTTTCCCTGGGAAAACGAAGTATGATCCCTCCTTCGATGGTTGTTCGACCTGGCGGCGCACCTCGCCGTGCGTTGCCTGTGGCTTTTTTGGGAGTTGAGTAAGTATGGCGCTGGTGGATTTTACGAAGTTGAAGCAAATGTTCGGCGACTCTCCGGCAGACTCCGACAAAGACCTGTTTCGCGAACTGTTCGTGCTCGTGCTCGCACGAGCGACAGACGCCGATGCGTACACGCATCCCGCGGAGATTGCGACGGTGCAGGAAGTTATTCGTGAAGACCTGGGCGAAGAACTCTCGGCCGCTGAAATACGCACGGCCGCCTTGTCCAAAATTTATGAGAAGGTCCCGCTCCAGCGCTGCTTGACCGATGCAGCCACGAAGCTCAGCGGGGACCAGCGCCGCTCCATCCTGGCCGGCCTGGTCAAGGTAATGAATGCCGATGAACGCGTGTCGTCACGCGAGGCCGACTTTTTCAACATGGTCGTGGAATCTCTGCACCTGAGCGCGGCGGACGCCGCGGGCCTGATCGTCGAGTAAAGTCTTCGGTCCGCATTAACTTCGGCCCGCGTCGTAGGGCGCGTCGTTTTATGCGGCATATCATGCGGCATGTTGAGCGACATAATATGCGGCACAGTTGGGAGCGCACTGACTCATCGGCGCTGCCAGGGCGGTCCCGGACCAGGCGCTCAGCTTGCCTCCGGAGTCTCTCTCGCCAGCACTTTCGCGAAAACGTCCGTATCCACATTACCGCCGCAGAGGATGACGCCCACGCGCATTCCCCGAAGGCCATCGCGCTCCTGTAAGGCGGCGGCCAGGGGCGCGGCTCCCGCTCCCTCCGCGACATTGTGCGTGGCGCGGAAGTAAATGCGCATGGCCTCGGCGACTTCGTCGTCACTTACCGCGACGACGCGCTCGGCCCCCCGTCGGTAAATGGCCAGAGCCTCCGGCACGACGGCTCGTACGGCCATGCCATCGGCGAACGTATGGGCCGACGCCGTCGACTCTTGCTTACCACTTTCGAAAGCGCGTCGCGCCGCATCCGCTTCCGTGGAGACCACCCCGATGACCTGCGTTGCCAGTCCCAGCGCGTCTCGGGCGGCGATGACCGCGCAGATGCCGGAGCCACAGCCTATGGGAACGTAGACGCGGTCGAGCTCACCGGCACTTTCAAACAGTTCCATTGCATAGGAGGCGACGCCGGTCACCAGGGCCGGATGAAAGGGGGGAACCATGAACAGGTCTTCCCGGGCGGCAATGCGTTCGGCTTCCAGCCGCGACTCGTCGAAGTCCGCGCCGTGTTCCACCAGGGTCGCCCCAAACGCCCGCATGGCGGCGTTTTTCTCCCGCGCGTTGCCCCGCGGGACGACTACGCGAGCCTCGAGCCCCGCTCCACGCGCCGCGCGCGCCTGGCTTTGTCCGTGGTTTCCCCGGGTCGCTGTGACGATACCCCGACAGTCGGGATACTCGTCGCGCAGCCAGGCCATGAAGGTGATCCCGCCGCGTATCTTGAACGCGCCGGTTGGCGTGTGGTTCTCGTGCTTGACCCACAGTTCGGCGCCGAGCTCTTCGGCAAGGAGAGGCCAGGCGTACTGCGGGGTGGGCGCCATGTGTTCGTAAACGAGCTTGCGACCTGCCTGAAGTTCGGTCAGGCCCGGATGCACCGCGGCAAAATTCATGGATGGATGACCTTATTGCTGAGAAACATACCCACAAGCATGGCGACGATGAACAGCAGCGTGTCGGGTTCGCCATAGAGCACGGAAACGATGGCGGGACCGGGGCAATAGCCGTAGAGGCCCCAGCCAATCCCGAACAGGGCAGCGCCAAGCAACAGACGGGCGTCGACCGTGCGACGCGGCGGCAGGTGAAACCCGCTGGCGAAAGCGGGTCGAGGCATGTAACGCACCGCGCGAAAGCCGATCAGGGTTACCAGCACCGCACTCCCCATGACGAAGGCGAGAGCCGGTTGCCAGGCTCCACCGATATCCAGAAATCCGAGAACGTTGTTGCTGTCCGTCATGCCCGACAGGGCAAGGCCGAAGCCGAAGAGCAAACCGCTGAGCAAACCCGCCAGTGACCTCATGTTCCGGACGCCAGGCCGATCCCCAGGATCTGGCGGATGATGAAAACGGTAGCGACCCCCGAAGCCATGAACGTCAGCGTGGCGGCCAGGGAGCGCGAAGAGAGGAGGCCGATGCCGCATACACCGTGACCACTGGTACAGCCGTTGCCCAGCTTCACACCGAGACCGACAGTCAAGCCGCCCGCAAGGGCGAAGGGCATTCCAAGCAGGCTGGGCGCCGGGAGGGGCACGCCCGCGATGCCATGAGCCGCCGCGCCACCGCCGAGGAGGCCGATAAGAAACAGCCAGCGCCAAAGCACCGGTCGGTCCAGGGAAGCCGCCGCCCAGGCGATGCCGCTGATACCGGCGATGCGTCCGGTACTGAGCAAAAGCAGAACGGCAGCGGCTCCGATCAGCAGCCCGCCACCCGTGGCCATCCAGTACTCCGTTGTCACAGGCACCTCAACGCCGCGGCAAAGTCGCGGTGTATCTTGATCGCGCCTCTGGCTGATGACAAGCTCGGGGCTTCTGTTCAGCTGAAGAGTAGCCTCCGCGTGGCCGACGCCTCCGCAGCAGCACCGGACAACGGAGCAGACCGTCCGGACCTATCGCGCCTGCGCTTTATCCCGTTCCGCCGCACGGATCTGCTCGATCTGCTGCGCTCGAGCCTGGAGTCTGGCGGTGATCCGGCTCTCCCGGATGCCTTCGAAGCCGGTGTTGAACGCATCCGCGGCGCCTTCGCAGACGAGTTCCATACGCTGCGCCAGGAGCTGAAAGACTGCTACGCGCCCCTGGATCCGGACGCGGACACCCGAAGTATCCAGGTGTTGGAAGGTACCGGAGACACGGGTTCTCTGAGCGAGCGGCTGGCGCAGTTGCTCAACCGCGCCAACTACGAAGCCCTCTCCGACGCTGATCTGCGCCGCGCCTTTCGCAGCGCTTCGCTGTTCCAGATCAGTCTGCGCGTCAGTCTCAAGGACTTTGAAGAAGTTCTGCTCCACTGTCGCGGTGCCCGGGAGTGCGAGGAGACGATCCTTGTGCTCGGCGGCTTGTTCAAGCGGCGCATTCGCTTCACCAGTTACGACAGGGTGCTGCTCTACCTGCGTTTCTCGGAGCGTGCGGCGTCTAAGGACCCGGAGGTACCCGCGGGGAGGGTGATGATCAAGCTGTTCCAGAATGTTCCGGACGCCGACCTTGAAATGCTGTTCCCCAACACCCGGGTGGCGATGCGCTGGAGCGACCGCCTCTTGATCGGTATCCCCGCCGCGGCCAGCGGCGCGGTCCTGGCGTTCACTAAGCTCGGAGCGCCTCTGGTACTCCTGGGAGCGCTCCTCGGTTATTGGCTGGGTGCCGACAGTGAGCCGCCGGCGTTGGACAAGCAGGGGCTCATTGTTATCGCGGCGGGTCTTGGCGCCGTGGCGGCCTATATCTGGAAGCAGTGGTCAAACTACCGCACGCGCAAGGCCCGTTTTCGACAGGCGCTCACCCGCAACCTCTACTTCAAACTGCTCGACAATAACGCCGGTGTACTCCTGCGTATCCTCGATGACGCCGAGGATTCGGAATGCAAGGAAGCCTGGGTTGCCCTTCGTTTCCTCCTGGATGCGCCGCAGGGTCTGGGCGCGGGCGAACTCGACGAGCGGATCGAGGCATGGTTTGCCGACGTATGCGGAGCAAAGCTCGATTTCGAGATCGACGATGCCCTGCGAAAACTCGATCAGCTCGGCCTCGCCGAGAAGCGCGGCGAACAGTGGCGTTTGCGGGGCATCGCGGTGAGCGAAGAACCCGTGCCGGGGCGTCCGGCAGCGGCCGACGCGGCGCAACGACCGGCGACGGAACAGGAGCCCTGATGGCGGTGGATCCCGGGGAGGTGGAGTTCCACCCCGAGCGTGGCCTGCTGCGGCGAATCTGGCTTCGGCTGGCGCCGGTTCTGCGCGAAAACCGGGCGCGTGTGCTTCTCGCTCTTCTGTGCCTGCTTGCTGCCAAGGCGGGCCTGCTACTGATTCCGTTCCTACTCAAGGCGCTGGTCGACGGCCTCGATGCCGCGCAAAGCCAGCCGGACACGCTGCCCCTGACTCTGCCCCTATTGCTGGTGCTGGCCTACGGCGCATCCCGCTTTGCCAATACGCTGTTTGCCGAGCTGCGTGACACGCTGTTCGGACGGGTCACGGAGCGGGCCATGCGTCGACTGGGTCTGCAGGTGTTTCGCCATGTGCACAGCCTCGGTCTGGACTATCACCTCAACAGACGCACCGGGGGACTCGCCCGGGATATCGAACGCGGGACGTCAGGCATCAGCTTCCTCATGCGTTTCTTTATTTTCAACATCGCACCGACGCTGTTCGAGATCGCGATGGTCGCGAGCATATTGCTGTGGAACTATGGATGGAACTACGCGCTGATCGTCCTCGGTTCCGTGGTGCTCTACGCCCTGTACTCCTTTAGCGCCACGAGCTGGCGGACGCGCTTCGTGCGCGAGATGAACGAGGCGGATTCCAGCACCAATACGCGGGCCGTGGACAGCCTGCTCAACTACGAGACGGTGAAGTACTTCACCAACGAAGACTACGAGGCGCGACGCTACGATCATTCGCTGGCGGACTGGGAGCAGGCGCGCCGGCGAAACCGGCTGTCACTCTTCGCGCTGAACGGCGGTCAGGCATTTATCATTGCCGCATCCCAGACGGGCATGCTGGCGCTTGCGGCCTGGCAGGTACGCGGTGGCAGCATGAGTCTGGGCGACTTCGTGCTCGTCAATCAGTTCATGCTGCAGCTTTTCATGCCCCTGGGCTTTCTGGGATTCGTCTATCGCGAAATAAAGGGTTCCCTGGCAAACATCGAACGCCTGTTCGCGCTGCTGGAAGAGCGGCCTTCCGTCGCCGATGCGCCCGATGCTTCCGTCCTTGCAATCAGCGACGCGACCGTGGAATTTCGCGACGTCAGCTTCGCCTACACCGCAGAGCGGCCCATGCTGCAGCGAGTCAGCTTTCGCATCAAGGGCGGTGAGAAGGTGGCCGTGGTCGGTGCAAGCGGCGCCGGCAAATCCACCCTCGTCAAGCTGCTGTTCCGCTTCTACGACCCCGTGGACGGGAATATTGCCATCGACGGACAGAATCTCCGGGACGTTACCCAGAGCTCACTACGCGGCAGTATCGCCATCGTTCCCCAGGATTGTGTTCTCTTCAATACCACGCTTGAAGAGAATGTCCGCTACGGCAATACGGAGGCGGATGACGCCGCGGTCGCGAACGCGATCAGCGCGGCGCATCTGGATGACTTTGTCGCCAGACTTCCCGAGGGACTCAAGACCACCGTCGGGGAGCGCGGTCTGAAATTGTCCGGCGGCGAGAAACAGCGCGTCGGCATTGCCCGCGCGGTGATCAAGGACGCGCCGATCATCGTCTTCGACGAAGCCACATCCAGCCTCGACAGCCGCTCCGAGCAGGCCGTGCTGAGCGCCTTCGCTGGCATGGCGCGACGCCATACCACCCTGGTTATTGCGCATCGACTTTCCACGGTGATCGACGCGGACCGCATCCTGGTGCTGCACGAAGGTCGCGTGGTCGAAGAGGGCAAACATCATGACCTCCTCGGTAAGAAGGGGTACTACGCGCGTCTATGGCTGGCACAGCAGCGGGTCGACACCGATTTGGAGTCCGAAACACAGGCGGAGACAGAGGTTTAAGTGACGCAATCTCTCTGGGACCTGGAACGCGGCCAGACCGGTATTATTCAGCGTTTCGACGACGGGCTGCCCGAGAGCTATCGCAATCGGCTAACGGAACTTGGCTTCTATCCTGGCGAGCGCGTTGCCTGCCTGCAGGCGCCCGCTCTGGGGGCGCCGCGGGTCTATCGCGTCTCCAACAGCACGTTCGCCCTCGATGACGACATCGCACGGTGTTTGCTTCTGCGATCCGCAGACGTTCCGGGATCTTCGTGAATTGTGAATGCGCGGCCCTACGGAGCGCGTCCGGGTGAATGAATCCGGCGCGCCAAGGACGTCGGTGTGTCTCATCGGCGGTCCCAACTGCGGAAAAACACTCCTGTTCAACAGGCTCACGGGCCTGTCGCAGACCGTGGCCAACTTCCCGGGCATTACGGTGGAAGTCGCTCGCGGAGAACTGTCGGGACATAGCGGCGTGGCGCTGCTCGACTTTCCTGGAACCTACTCTCTCGATGCAATCGCTGGTGAAGAGCAGGTCGCTGTAGATCAGTTCACGAGGGCCCTCGCGGACCCGCAGTGCGGCCTGGTGCTGTGTGTTATCGACGTCACCCGCCTGGAGAAGAGTCTCTATTTCGCCCTGCAGGTCGTACGTGAAGCGCGCTGCGCCGGGAAGCCTCTGCTGGTGCTGGCCAATTTTATGGACGTGCTCGCCAACCACGGTCTGGACATCGATCTGGAGGCTCTGGGCAAGGACATCGCCGCTCCAGTCCTCGGTGTTTCCGCGCGCAGCGGCGCCGGCCTCGAAGCGCTGCATGAGCGGATTGCCGGGGCGCGCGCCGCGCCCCTGCCTCAACCGGAGCGCGATGACACACCCGATGCCCTACTGCGGGGTACCGCACATCAGATCGCCCACCGCCATGGTCCCCGCAGCGATGTACTTCTGCGAACGCAGAACCGCCTCGACGCCTTTTTCCTGCACTCGACCTTCGGCGGTCTCGCCTTCTTCCTGGTGATGTACCTGCTTTTCCAATCCATCTTTACCTGGGCGGCGCCGATGATGGACGCGGTCGAGGGCGTCCTGGCCCGGCTCTCGGACCTTGTTGTTCCGGCGCTGCGTCCCCAGCTGCTCCGGGATTTCGCGGCCGACGCGGTGTTCTCCGGTCTCGGCGCGTTCCTGGTGTTCGTACCCCAGATCTTTGTGCTCACCTTCGTTATCGGATTGCTTGAGGATTCGGGTTACATGTCGCGAGCGGCGCTTATCTGCCACCGCCCGCTGCGCTTCTTCGGACTGACCGGCAAGAGCTTTATTCCCATGCTTTCCGGTGTGGCCTGTGCGATTCCGGGAATCTACGCGGCGCGCTCCATCGAGTCTCCGCGGCGGCGTTTTCTGACCTATCTCGCGATTCCCCTCATGCCCTGCTCGGCGAGGCTTCCGGTGTATACCCTGCTCATTGCGGCTTTCATACCTTCGACTACCGTTTTCGGCGGCTTGTTTGGCTGGCAGGGCGTGGCCATGTTCCTTGTGTATTTTTTCGGCATGGTCATGGGCTTGCTGGTCACCGCTTTCGTATCGCGCTCCTCGCGCATAGGCGAGAGCGATCTGCCCTTCGTGCTGGAAATGCCGGCCTACCGACGTCCGGCCATCGGGCCGCTCCTGCGTAAGTCCTGGCGCCGCTGTGGCATGTTCGTAACCAAGGCGGGCCCGATCATTCTCGCGGTCACGGTCGCGGTATGGGTGCTTGGCTACTTTCCCAACCGCGGCGCGGACCTCGGCGCCTCCTGGCTCGGTCGCCTCGGCGTTCTCCTTGAACCGGTATTCGCGCCGCTGGATCTTGACTGGCGCTACGGCGTGGCGATCCTCACTTCCTTCCTCGCCCGCGAAGTGTTCGTCGGGACGCTGGGTGTGATGTTTGGCATCGAAGGTGTGGAAGACAATATGGTGCCGCTCGTGGACCAGATTCAGGCTAGCGGACTGGGGCTGGCATCGGGCGTGGCCCTGCTGGTGTTCTTTGCCGTTGCCCTGATGTGTGTGTCGACCCTCGCGGTGCTGAGTCGCGAGACGGCCTCCCACCGCCTGGCCATGCAGATGTTTGTGGCCTACGTGGCCATGGCCTATGTGCTCTCGCTCGCCGCGTACCAGTTCGTGGCGCTGTTCACCGGCTGAGCATCGCCAGCAGGGGGGAGGGGGAGGCCAGGCGCTCGGCTGCAGCGCTCACTCCCTCGCCGCGAATTTCATGTATCAGCTAGCGATGGCGGCTAGCCAAGCATGGCTTTGAGGTGGGCCTCCACGGAGCGTGCCAGCGCGTTGAGTTCGTAGCCACCTTCCAGCGATGACACTACGCGGCCCTGCGCGTGACGATGGGCGATGTGTAGAATCTGTTCCGTGATCCACGCATAGTCCGTATCGACGAGATTGATGCCCGCCATATCGTCGGCCTCGTGCGCATCAAACCCCGCGGAGACCATCACGAGCTCTGGTTGAAAGGCGTCCAGCGCTGGGAGCCAGTGCTCCGTCACCGCCGCGCGGAATCCGTCGCTACCGGTTCCCTGCACCAGGGGCACATTGACCACGTTGGCTGCGTCGCACTCGTGCCCCGAGCCGGGGTAGAACGGGTGCTGGAAGGTCGAGCAGAAAAGAATCCGGTCGTCGCCGGTAACGATATGCTCCGTACCATTCCCGTGGTGCACGTCGAAGTCGACGATGGCGACGCGCGCAAGGCCGTGAGATTCAATGGCGTGGAGCGCGCCGATGGCGACGTTGTTGTAGAAGCAGAAACCCATGGCCCGATCGCGTTCGGCGTGATGCCCCGGCGGACGAATGCCGCAGAAGGCCTGCTTCGTTTCGCCATGGAGGACAAGGTCCACGGCCTTCACCACGGCGCCGGCGGCGCGCCGCGCCGCCTGCAGGGAGTGCGGGTTCATTGCCGTGTCTGGGTCCACCCAGGAAATGCCCTCCGCCGGGCTCTGTTTTTTGAGGTCCTGGAGGTAGGCGCGGTCGTGGGCAAGGGCCAGCTGCGCGTCCTCTATCAGAGGGGCGTCGTAATGAGTGAGGTTGCGATCGAGACCCGTGGTGACAAGGCGGTCGCTTATGGCGGCAAGGCGCGCGGGTCGCTCGGGGTGTCGGCGTCCCATGTCATGGGCCGCGCAATCCGGGTGTGATAGATAAGCTATGCCCATGGCGCGCCCTGGCTCGCATCAATGATGTTGTGTCCGCACTATCGCGGCGTGATAAGGGTAGGTCAATCGGCGCGTCCGGGCGCACGATTCTCCGCCAGGGACGGCTGCTGGCGAAGGAGTTCCGCTTCCAGGGCCATGGTGTGTTCATCGTGTTCGCCCAGCGCCCGGAGCGCATCGGCGAGGCGAAGCAGGTAATCCGCGTTGCTACCGCTGGGGCCGTGGCTCGCGCCTATGTGCCGCGCGAGTTCGGCAAGTTCGCCGTCGCCGAGGAAGGCCGGATTGCCTTCAGCGGCAATATAGAACGTTCCGGTGACCGACTCCTCCCGATGATCCAGATACAGCCGGCTGCGATGTCGCTCGTAGCCGTTTTTCTCGCGGTAGTCGAGGTGCTGGAAAACGCTCTCATGCACGCGATAAGCGACGCCCCGACACAGCTTCCGGGGCGAACGCACCAGGGTGACCACGCGGCCGGGGGCTTCCGGCGTGCCGCGGTGGTCATGAGAGCCCTGCCAGAAGCGACGTTCCCAGCCGCGCAGGGAAGCCGTTTCACGCTGCAAAAACGGAAAGTCGACCTTGTAGATCAGCGATCCGTAGCCGAAAACCCAGTGATCGGTCTGTGCCATGCTCGTGTCTCGATACGTCGGCCGGCAGTGTACATCCGTCGCCGGGAGGGTCGCGTAGCTTCAGCGTAACGCCGGCCAGGGGAGTTAGACACGTGAGCAACAGCGCCCGGAGCGCAGAATCGAGGGGCAGCGGCAACAACGGAGGTACCGGTCGTGGTGGACGTACCGCGCTGGTGATCGGCGCAACCGGAGGGATCGGTGCGGCTCTTGTCGAGCACTGGTGTGCCGATTCCGCTATCGATCGCGTCATTGCGATCCGGCGGGACGGCGCCGCGGAAATACATGCGCCACATGACGTGTGGCAGCTGGCGACGGACTACAGTGAGGCGGGGATCGCTGACTGCCTCGCCGAGGTGCTTGAGAGCGCTACCCACGTGGTGCGGGTGGCCGTCGCCATCGGAACCCTGCACGGCGCCGACTACCAGCCGGAAAAGTCTCTCGACAGTCTGAACGAGGCCGCCCTCGCCGAGGTCTATCGCGTCAACTGCATTCTCCCGATGCTGTGGGTCGCGGCTCTTGCCCGGGCGCTCCGTCGCACTCCCGATTCGCGGATCGCCGTGCTCAGTGCCCGCGTTGGAAGCATCAGCGACAACCGCCTGGGCGGCTGGTACGGCTACCGGAGCGCGAAGGCGGCTCTGAACATGGGGCTGCGCAGCGCCGCCATAGAAGTCGCGCGCCGGTCCCCGGGCATCAAGCTTGTTGCCTATCATCCGGGTACGGTGGATACCGCCCTGTCAAAACCATTTCAGAGAAATGTGCCTGCGGACAAGCTGTTCACGCCGGCGTTTACCGCGGCGCGCCTGGCGGCTCTGCTCGATGAGCACGCGCCGGATGGAGAACTGAGTTATCTGGCCTGGGACGGAAGCGTGGTGCCCTGGTAGGCCATTCACCGGCAATACCTGAGTGCATGGGTGGGTTACTCTGGGCTATCATCCGCGCGGCACAGCACGGTCGGGGCCTTCCAACCCCGGATGCCCGCTCACAGAATAATTTGATGGAGCCCTCCTCATGAACTTCGACACTCTCCCGGCCTACGTGGATCACTGGGCCGACACCTGCGGCGACAAAATCTGGATGCGCGAGCTTCGCGAGGAGGGCAGCGACGACTACACCTGGGCCGAGGCTCGAAGCGAAATCAAGGCGGTGGCGGCGGCCCTCGAGGAGCGCTTCGGAAGCAGGGGCAACATGATTCTCCTGTCCCGCAACCGGCCGCACTGGTTCATGGCAGACCTCGCGATCATTTCCTCGGGCAATGTGACTGTGAGCATGTTCACGACGCTCACCCCATCGATTGCGCAGTACATCGCCGAGTTCACCGAGGCCAAGGTGATCTTCGTGGGAGAGAGCCCGAACTGGGAGGGCGTTCGCGGCGTGTTGCCCGAGGGCATCACGGTGGTAACGCTTCCGGGGGTCGATGTGGAAGGCGAACACACGACCTGGGAGCAGCTCCGGGAAGAGGGCGCCGGAAGTGAACCCCGTTACGAGTGCAAGCACGACGATGTCATGTCCCTCGTATTCACCTCGGGGACCACGGGCATGCCCAAGGGTGTCATCCAGACCCACGATAGCAACGTTATCCCGATGCTCCGCTTTATGGCGGCGATCGACATGCGCAAGGACCCGCGTCTGTTTTCCTATTTGCCGCTGGCCCATATCGCGGAGCGGCAAATCGTGGAGTACACCTCCCTCGTCAAGTGCGGAGAGGTTCATTTCAACGAGGCCCTCGATACGCTGCTGCGCGATCTGCAGGGTACCAAGCCGCATTTCTTCTTCGGTCCGCCGCGCATCTGGGAGCAGTTCCAGCAGGCGGTCATTGCGAAGTTCGGCGGCCAGGATGCCTTCGATGGCGCGATGGCGGGCGACGCGGCGGGAATCGGCAAACTCGTCCTCGACACCCTCGGTCTTGGCGAAGTGGAGTTTTGCCTGACCGCGGCGGCGCCGACCCCGCCCCCCCTGATCCATTGGTGGGACGCATTGGGGCTGACGCTGCGCGAAGGTTTCGGCCAGACGGAAGCCATGGGCCTGATCGGCAGTATCGGCGATGAACGACGCATCGGATCCATCGGCAAGCCCGTGGGCGAAGTCGAGGTGAAACTCAGCGATGAGAGCGAACTCTGCGTTCGCGCCGAGGGCTGCACCCCGGGCTACTACAAGCAGCCGGATAAAACGGCCGAACTCATCCAGGACGGTTGGTTGCACACCGGCGATAAAGCGCGCATTGATGAAGACGGCTTTATCTACATCACCGGGCGCGTTAAGGACTATTTCAAAACGATCCAGGGCAAGTTCGTCGCGCCTCCCCCCATCGAGGGTCAGTTCGCCGACAACCCCTTCATCGAACAACAGTGCCTCATGGGGCGCGGTTTCTCAAAGACCGTCATGGTGGCGGTGCTCACGGAAGACGCCCGGGAGCGGGAGCCCGAAGAGGTGGACGCGTCGCTGCGGGAAACCGTGGCCGCGATCAACGACAGCGTGGAAAAACATGCGCGTATCGGTGCCGTGATCGTGAGCGAAGAGCCCTGGAGCATTGAAAACGAGGTCCTCACACCAACGCTGAAGATTCGTCGCGACAAGATCGACGAGCGCTTTGCCGAACTCGGCGAACAGCTCGCGCGCGAGGCCGCCCAAAGCGGCCAACTCCTGGTGCGCTGGCTCTGAACGACGCCGCGGCGCAGGAGCAGCCGGGACAGGTATGGGTCGACGCCGACGCCTGCCCGGCACCCATCCGCCAGATTCTCTTTCGCGCCGCCGAGCGTACCCACTGTCCGGTCACGCTCTTCGCCAATCACCCGCTCAGCGTTCCGCGCCTCGACTGGGTGCGCTTCGTGCAGGTGCCCTCGGGCATCGATGTGGCGGACAGTGAAATCGTGGAGCGGGTGAGCGCGGGCGATCTGGTGGTTACGCAGGACATACCGCTGGCCGCCGCCGTCGTGGACCTCGGCGCCGAGGCCGTAGGGCCCCGGGGAGAGCCCTACACGCGCGAGACGGTCCGCCAGCGTCTTTCGATGCGCAACTTCATGACGGAACTTCGAGACAGCGGGGTGCGGACCGGAGGGCCCGCGCCGCTCGGAAACGCGGACAAGCAGCGCTTCGCGAATCTGCTGGACCGCTGGCTTGCGCGACGCTCAAGTCGCTAGCGCGGCGGCCGTTTTCTGCGGTGCTGGAACGCCGCGGCCCCGCCTAGCGCAGGAACTCGCTGCGGGTAGCCGGGTCGCTTTTGAAAACGCCGCCAAGGGCCGTCGTGCGCGTCGCTGAATTGGCATCCATGACGCCCCGGGACTTCACGCAGTAATGCGTGGCGTTGATCGTGATGGCGACGTCCTCCGTCTCGAGGAGCGTCTGTAGGGCGACCAGCACCTGCTGCGTCAGGCGCTCCTGCACCTGGGGACGCTGCGCGAAGAAGCGCACGATGCGGTTGATTTTTGACAGACCGATGATTTTGCGCGCCGGCAGATAGGCAACGCGAGCGCTGCCGTCGATGGTGACGAAGTGGTGTTCGCAGGTGCTGACGAGATCGATGTCGTCGACCAGCACCATCTCCTCCACGTTCATTTTGTTGTCAATCACCGAGATCTTCGGAAAGCTCTGATAGTCGAGGCCGCTGAAGATCTCGTCGACGTACATTTTGGCGATTCGGTGCGGCGTTTCCTGCAGGCTGTCGTCGCGCAGATCCAGGCCGAGGGTCTCGGCGATCGTCTGGAAGCTGTCGCGAATGCGTTCATATTTCTCTTCGCGATCCAGTCCGTTTTCGATCAGCGGTGTCTCCAGTCCGCGGCTGAGCAGCGCGTCCCGCACGCGGCCCGCTTCAGCGCTCACTGGTCCCGCAAAGCGCTTGCCCGACTGGGTCAATTCGGCAACGGCTTGATTCATTTGCTGGTCTCCTTTTAATGGGGAGTAGTTACGTCCGCGAGGCGTCACCGGATTGTCGTCCGCCGGTCTTTGACAGTGGCAGACGCCGGTGCAAAACTGCGCGCTCACTTAGGTACGCGGGCTGCGCAGGGCGCTGACCAGAAGGCGACGCCAGCGCTGGAAAAAGCCGTCTACACCGTGTCCAGCTTTCCAGGCTCTTTCTGGTTAGCCCGGCCCGGGACTTGGCTAGGCCCGGGCCTTCCCAGGCCACCGACCGGGAACCGGGATAGGACTCTGGCTGACTGCACCGGATAATGGATCCGGACCAAGGCACCGCTTTTCAGGGCCGCGCATCAGGGCCGCGCATCAGGGCCGGATAAAAGGGCCGGATAGCAGGGCCGGGTCGCGGACGCTTCCATTCGCGGCATTATACCGGACAGGCCAAGGCACGACGTTGGACCGCCTCCCCGGGGCGGCGGTCATCGCAGGGGGACCCCAGCTTTGCCAGGCAAAAAAACGCTTCGTATTGGTTTGATGGGCTTCGGCCAGATCGGCCGTCAGCTTTTCGATCTCGCCAACGCATCTCACGACATCGAGATCGTGGCCATCGCCGACATCGGCCGGCCCCAGATCCTTCACTACCTCCTGCAGTCGGAGGTTGCTCGCTCCAGCGACTACGTGCTTGAGGGCAACTTCCTGATATCGCCCACGCAGCGCTCCCGCATCATGTCGATCGACGCGCCGCAGGAGATGCCATGGGACATCTTCGATGTGGACCTTGTCATCGACGCCACCGGTGTCTATCGCGATGAAGTGCACATGGACGCACATCTCAGCGGCGGCGCCCCGCGCGTGATGATCCGAAGCCTGCCCAACGACGCCATCGATCGTATTGTGATCCCCGCCATCAATGGCGATACGGTGGACATCCGCGACCGTCGGATCTCGGCCGCGTCGTCGACGACCACGGCGCTATGCATGCTCCTTCACATCCTCAGCGAGTCCTTCGTGATCGAGTGCGGCAGCATGACAACGGTCCACGCCTATACCTCGGACCAGACGCTGCAGGACTACGCGGGAAGCGACTACCGGCGCAGCCGCTCGGCACCCAAGAACATCATTCCCAACGGGCATGAGGCCGGCAAATGGCTGGGGCACATCCTTCCAGCCTTTGCCGGCAAGATAAACACATCGGCCTTGAACGTTCCCGTCCAGGACGGCTGTCTGCTGGATACAACGCTCGTGCTTGACCGCGACGACGTGACCGCGGAGGACATCAACGAGGCCATGCGCATCGGTGCCAAGCGCTACCCCGGCACCGTGGGTGTTACCGAGGATCCGATTGTGTCCTCCGACGTGCTGGGCAGTGATCTTTCCCTGCTCTTCGACGCCCGAGGCACCCTGAAAGCAGGGAAGCACTTCATCAAGACCCTGGGCTGGTACGAGAGCAGGGGTCATGCGGCACGCATGCTGGAGGTCGCCCGCCTCTACGCGGCTCTCGATGCGGCGGAGGCGGCGTAATGGCGAAGCTGAAAGTAGCAATCAATGGATTCGGCCGCATCGGTCGCGCGGTGTTCCGCATTATCGAGGAGCGAGACGATATGGAGGTCGTTGCCGTCAATGACCTTTTCGATCACGAAGCGCTGCGCTACCTGCTGAACTACGACACGGTAATGGGTCCTTTCCCCCACGACCTCGCCCTGGAAGGAGATCAGCTCGTCACCCCCAAAAACCGCGTGAGCATGTACAGCGAGCGCGATCCGGCGAGCCTGCCCTGGGCCGAACTCGGCATCGACGCGGTGGTAGAGGCCACCGGCGTATTCCGCAAGCGTGAGCAGCTGCAGACGCACCTGGACGCGGGCGCCGGTCGCGTAGTGCTCACGGTGCCGGCCAAGGACGACATCGATTTTACGGTTGTCCTGGGTGTAAACGAAGACGGTCTCGTCCCCGAGCACCGCATCATCTCCAACGCCAGCTGTACCACGAACTGTCTCGCTCCCATGGTGCGTGTGCTACACGAAGAGTTCGGCATTCTCGAAGGCGTCATAAATACGGTCCACGCCTACACCAACGATCAGCGTCTCGCGGACGTACCGCACTCGGACTGGCGCCGCAGCCGCGCCGCTGCCGAGAACATAATCCCGACCTCCACGGGCGCGGCAAAGGCCGTGGGGGTGGTGCTCCCGGAGCTGGACGGTCGGCTGCACGGCATCGCCTCCCGCGTACCTGTGCCCGACGGGTCCGTGGTCGACCTGTTTGTGAAACTTTCACGCACGGTGACCGTCGAAGAAGTTGATCGCCTGATGCGCGCCGCTGCGCTCGCTCCGCGCCTTGACGGAATCCTGCAGTACAGCGCGCGACCCCTGGTATCGACGGACGTGATAGGCAACAGCCACTCATCGATCTACGACAGCGGCTTCACCGCCGTTACCGGCGGTCGCTTTCTGCGCACGCTGAACTGGTACGACAACGAGTGGGGTTACAGTTGTCGTGTCTGCGACGTGCTTGCTCGCATCGGACAATGGTCCTGATGCGGTCTTGACGCGGTAGTGACGCGGTAGTGACGCGGTAGTGACGCGAAGGTACCGCAGTGCAACCTATTCAACACATGGCTAAACCTTAAGAGGAAAACCGACCCATGCTTAAGCGAATGCTGGCCCTGGCGGCCACTCTGTTCGTCACCCTGGCCGCCCCGGGTGCGAGCGCTGGTGAGTACGACGACGCGATTACGTCCTTTCGCGCTGCCGACGAGACTTCTGACTTTTTCAACACCGCCTATGGCTACGTGGTGTTCCCAACCATCGGAAAAGGCGGTATCGGCATTGGTGGTGCCCATGGATCAGGACGGGTGTATGCGGGAGGTCAGTACGTGGGGGACGCTACCATGACGCAGCTGACCGTGGGTCTGCAGCTCGGCGCGCAGGCGTACAGCCAAATGATTTTTCTTGAGGATCAGCGGGCGTTTGACAGCTTTACTTCAGGTAATTTCGAGTTTAGTGCCCAGGCTACCGCGGTAGCGCTGACGGCGGGTGTCTCGGCCGAAGCCAACACCGGCGGCGGCGCCACCGCCGGTGCCAGTGGCGGACGGAACGACGCCACCGTGACTCACGGTGGTTACCGCAAGGGTATGGCTGTATTTACCATTGCCCGCGGCGGTCTCATGTATGAAGCGAGTCTCGGCGGGCAGAAATTCCGCTACAAGGCACTCTGATCTCTGTACCCGGGCGCCGTCGCGCGCCCGGAACCCCGCCGCTGCGATTGCAGCGAGACATCATGGCCTACCGGCGTCTGCCGCGGGTAGGACATGATGTCTAGGCCCGGCCCTTGAGCATAACCAGGTGCACGGCGCGCGGCCCATGAGCACCGAGTACCAACTGCATACCGATGTCGGCCGTGCTGGACGGACCGGACACCATCATGATGCCGCGAGGCCGGCCGGCCGCCGCTGCGAAGCTCAGCTCTTCCCATAGCTCGTTCAGGCTCCGCCTTAAGTCACCCGCGTTGACGAGAACGATCTGCGCATCACAGAGCAGATTGTTCAGCGCCGGGTTGTCGCGATCGGTCCACAGAACCACGGACCCGGTTTCGGCAATGGCGCAGCGCGCGTAGCTTACGGAAATCAGATCCTCGGCTGTGGCCACGCCAAAGCGCGGAAGCAGGCCGGCATCGCGCCAGGGCATGGCCGCGAGCCGCGCATCGTGGCCCGCCACAAAGCGGCGGTGATTTTGCCGGGCGCTGATATAGGCGGCCACGGCCTGAACGGCGTCGGCTCGTCCCGGCACGACCTCGGCGCTGAAGCCGTTGGCCGTGGCCCGCTTGAGAAATGAATCACAGGTCGCTTCCAGGTCCTCAAGTTCGCGGGCGTCGGCCCGGGGGGCGAGGCGCGCAAGCTCGGATCGGGCCGCGGCGGCAGAGGGCGCCCGGGCGAGACCGCGCAGGCGCACCATGATGCTGCGTTCGGCTCCGGAGAGGCTCATCCGTCGAATTCCCGAGACGCCGGCGAGAGTTGTGAAGAACGCCGCCGGGCCATGAACGTCTGCTTCGCCGCAGGTATGGGCAGATCCCTCGCGGTGAGCCACCCACCGGCCAGGGGCCAGTGGGAGACCACTCCCCGACGGCGTCCGACGTGGTGCAGCAGCCCGACGGTCAACGACATAAAAAACTGGTAGAGCCGTGGGCGTGTGCTGAGCCAGGCGTGCATGCGCAGACCGAGGCGCCAGCGCTGCGGGGTGATCCCGGCTTCAAACTTTTCGCTGCGCAGGTCGCGCAGGAGGTCCGGCAGCGGGATGGCGCCGGGGCACACTTCCTCGCAGCGCCCGCAGGCCGTACAGGCATCCGGCAGGGGGGCCGCTTCTTCCAGGGAAGTCAGGAGCGGCGTGAGCACCGAGCCCATGGGGCCAGGATAGACCCAGCCGTAGGCATGACCGCCCGCACTCATGTAGACCGGGCAATGGTTCAAACAGGCGCCGCACCGCACGCACTGCAGCATTTCCCGGTAATCGCTGTCCAGGACAGCGCTGCGCCCATTGTCCAGCAGGACGAAATGCACATCGAGCGGTCCGTCGAGATCGCTCTCCCGCCGAGGGCCCCCGTAAAAGCTGGTGTAGCAGCTCACCGCCTGCCCGGTGGTTGAACGCACCAGGAGCCGCAGCATCGTCATCGCGTCCACCGCCCGCGGCAGCACGCGATCAATGCTCGTGCAGATAATCAGCGTGCGGGGAAGATTCGCACAGAGATCGCCATTCCCCTCGTTGGTCACGAGCATGGAAAGCCCGTGCTCGGCGATCAGGGCGTTACTGCCGATGATGCCGACATCGGCGGCGAGAAACTGTTCCCGAAGCACCTCCCGGGCCTCGGCGACCATCTCTGGCGCCCCTTCGAGCTCGCGCTCGCCGAGGTCGTGCTCGGCCAGAAAAAGATCGCGAATCTCGGACTCGGGTTTGTGCAATGCCGGCCCTACGATATGGCTGGGCGTTTCCCCGGCTTTCTGGATGATGTACTCGCCGAGGTCCGTTTCGCAGACCGCAAAGCCTTCATTCTCCAGCGCTGCATTGAGGCCCGTTTCCTCCGTAATCATGGACTTGCCCTTGGCAACTCGCCTTGCCTGGGCGCGTCGGCACAGCTCAATCACGCGTTCGTTGAGCTCCTGCGCTGTGCTGGCGAAATGCACCTCGCTTCCGTTTTCCCGCGCCTGCTCCGTGAACTCATCGAGGTAGTGCGCCAGATTGGACAGGCTGTGCTCGCGGACGATGCGAAGTTCTTCGCGCAGTGTTTCGAAGGCGTGGCGTCCCCCCAGGGCATCGATGGCGGCACGCCGGAGTTCGGGCATCAGCACCCCCAAGGCTTCACGATTAGCGGCGCGCTCGGGCTCCTTGAGCGCCTGCTCGGCGCGTGCGAGGAAGTCGCGGCTGAGCTGCTCCATCAGTCCGTCGCCTCGCCGATTGCCGGGGTTTCAAGATCACCGGCCAGGACTTCGACAACGTGCCGGAAGCGCAGCGGGAGCTTGCGGCGTCGTGCCCGCCCGGCCAGGGACAGCAGGCAGCCGAGATCGCCCGCGAGCAGCGTCTGAGCTTCACTGCGTTCCACGGCGCTCAGCTTGTCGTCGCTCATGCGCGCCGAAATTGCGGGCATGCGGGCGCAGAAGGTGCCTCCGAAGCCGCAGCAGACTTCACCCCCCTCGATATCACGCACCGTGTGTCCGGCCTGCGCCAGAAGCTGCCGCGGCTGGGCGTGGATGCCGAGCTCACGATAGCCGGCACAGCTGTCGTGGTAGGCGAAGGTTTCGGGGTGGGAATCGGGCACCGGAGCCCAGCGCAGAACCTCGTGGAGAAACTGCGTGAGTTCGTAAACGCGATCCGCGAGCCGCTCGGCCCGCTCTCGCCACTCGCCGTCCAGGAGCTTCGGGTAGTGGATGCGCAGCATTCCCGCGCAGGACCCCGATGGCAGAACCACGTACGGGTATTGCTCGAAAACCCGGACGACCATCCGCGCCGTCGAGGCCGCACCGGGACGATCCCCACCGTTGTAGCCGGGTTGTCCACAGCAGCTTTGCAGCTCGGGAACGTCCACCTCACAGCCGGCCCGTTCGAGCAGTCGCAGGCTGGCTTCGGCGACCGAGGGTCTGAAACTGTTGGCCAGGCAGGTCACGAACAGGCCGACCCGAATGTCCGCGTCGGGCGTGGTCGGTGGCAGATCGGCCTCGTCCATGGGCTCTTTGTTCTCCGGAGTCTCCCGCTTGAGCATGCGTCGCTCAGGCGCCCGCCCTGCTCGTTCGGCGCTGCTGTGCCGAGTATAGCGCGCAGCGCATCACCGACTGAGAAGCAGAAGCGCCGCGCTGGCGAGCCAGCCCCCGAGTACCGCGAGGAGCGCGGCGATCCAGGGATGACCGAGCAGCCAGAGACGGCCAAGGGCTTTCCCCGGGCTTCGGTCGATAGGAATACCGTCGACATTGGCGTTCTGGAGATTACTCAGCGCGCCGGGACTGAGCGGCAGGGCGACCTGACCGGCGAAGAGGAATCCGGCGCGGTGGATCACGGACTTGCAACGGCCGTAGAAGTAGCGGCCGTCGAAGTCCACGAGGACGACCCTGTCTCCGCGTCGGCCGAAATGTCCGCCGCTGCCCCGGTGCAGCGCCGAAATGGCATACAGAGCACCGAACAGAGCTGGGATCAGGCACAGCGCGCTGAACAACTGTTCGCGGTAAATCAGGGCCGCCGTGGGGATCGTTGCGAGGGCCAGGACCAGCAGGCCGACGCGGCGCAGACTGGCTCGCCGCCCGGGAGCCGCCGCCGTCCACGCGATACCTGCCGGCAGAGGATCGAGTAACGCGGTACGAGCCGCGGGATCGGATCGCAGTACCCGCGCTGCGGTGAAGTAGAGCAGTGCGACCGCGGCGCCGAAGAGCGCGAGGCCCAGCGGGAGAATCAGTCCAGCGCCCTGCAGCCATTCTCTCTGGCGCGTGAGCCGAAGCCACTCATTGCGTTCATCGCGAAGCAGGGACGAGGTGAACGAGGCCTCGAAGGCAGCGCCCGGAGCGATGCGCTGTACGACGGCGGAGCCGGGATCGGCAAGCAGCACGCGATTCCGCCACACGGCGAGGTAGGACTCGGCTTGGGGAAGCGTCACCGGGGTCAACGCGCTGCCTGCGCCCCATTGGGCATCAAAGCGCAGCAGCGTTGCCTGGCCGGCGTCGTCAGCCACAAGCGCGTAACGATCGTCTCCGGCCAGCGCGATGTCGAGGAGCTGATCGGCCGCCGGCGAGTCCGTAGCGGCGAGGAACAGGGCGTCGAGCTGCGTACCGAAGTCTTCGCGATCCGAACGGTGGACCCCGAGCAGCGGGGTTCCGGAATCCGGAATCAACAGCAGGCCCTGGTGATAGCGCAGGCGTGGTCGATCAACGGCGTCGCGCAGCTTTCTTTCTTCCTGAAGACTGCCATCGCTGTCGTAGCGCGCAAGTTTTCCCTGCGCGTCGAAAACGAAAAGCGCGTCTCCGAGTAAGGATTCGGCGACAGCGACGGGCATATTTCTAGGGTCGAGGGTCAGGTAGGGAGCACAGGAGGGAGCGGCGGTATCGCAACGCAGCAGCTGAGGCGCATCGTCATCCGGCAGATAGGCTCCCACGAGCGCGTTTCCATCGGTCAGGGCGAGGAGCGGTGGAGCGAAGCGGCTAACCCCAAGCTCGGCGGCGCCGAGACGGGCTCGAGCGAGACCGGAGCGCGCGTGAAGCAGGAGGGCCTGATCGATGAGCACGAGCAGTTCTCCGTTCGCGCGACTGGCGATGGCAAGCGGTCCCCGCGGCTCCACGCCGGGAGCAAGTGCCGGGAAGCGCAGGGCTATGGCCAGTACCACAATGCAGAGCATGGCCGAACTCGCGCCGGCGATGAGCGCTCGCGCCTGGAGTCGTTCCGCGGCAGGGCCGGGATCGCCGGGTACGGTACCTGGTCGCAGGGCAAACAGATTGGGTGGGGGCGCGGGCGATAGATTCCTGGCGGGCCGTCGCGCTGCGCCGGGCGGCGGCGCGGTCGCCGCGGAGCGCGCATCGCGGACGCCCATGTGATGCCCGTCGTCAATCTGCAGTACCGTGGCGCTCTCAGGTCGACTCGCGCTGCGCTTTCTTTGCGGCACGCGGGGCGGCGCACTTTGCGGCTCGGGCCCGGTTTCTCGCGGGGATTGAGAGCGCGGCGGCGGATCGGGAGGACTGTCCTCTGTCGCTTTCAGCACATCGCAGACCAGCCCGACGGAGCGGAGCTGACGGTAGAGACGCAGCGCTTCGCCGCGTTCCAGATTGCGCCGCAGGGGAACGGGTTTACCGGAGAAAAAGCCGCGCACCGCAGCGACGTCTCTCAGGCGAAAAAACGCCGCGAGGATCAGCTCTGCCCTGGCACGCTCCGTGCCTGGAAACAGCTGACCCGAGAAAACCAGGTTGTAGCGCTGCGTCTGGTTGTCGCTCACGATGCGCCTGGCCGCAAATCAGTCGTCCTCGACCAGCTCGAAGCTCAGTCCTGCATTTTTCTCAAGGCGGGGCAGCAGCATCCCGGCCATGGCGCTGGCCGGAGTCCAGAAACCTCCGTCCACCCCGATGCTGTCCTCGGCGAGGCAAAGGGCAGCCTCCCCGAGCATGCGGGAGGTCGCCCCATAGCCGGGGTCGCGATCGCCGCGGACCCGCGCGCGCACACCCAGATCCGGTTTTTCCGGATGTTCGGCGTGGAAAAACAGTTCAAAAAAACCGGCTTCCCGCGCGGCACGATCGGGACCTTCCCCGGGGCTGGGAAGAAAGCGCTGCGCGAGGCGCCGACCGGGGCTGCTCGCCACCGTGAGCATACCCGCGCCCAGGCCCAGGCTGATGGCGAGCGCCTGCGCACGGCTACCGCAGAGCAGGCTTTCATCGTAGTTGAAGTCCCGGCCCCAGGAGAATTCGAGAAGGGCATTACTGCGGCGGACAATCCGTTCGTTGATCACGGCCATGACAAAGGGCGCCGTCCACCGCGAAAAGCAGCTGTCGAACACCGGGCCAAACTGGTCCCGCTGCTTGGGCCCCGGCGCTTCGCCCGCGGGATAAAGAAGGTACTTGTCCTGCAGGCGGCGTCGGAGCTCGGCATCGCGACCGGCTTCAGCGACCACGCCGAGCATACTCGCTATGGTTCCGCCGCTAGCGCTCCCGCGGGTTTTGCCGACGCGGCCGCGAACGCGCTGCGCGTACACGCCGTGGGCTTCCCGCAGAGACTCCTGAACAAACCAGGTGCCGAGATCCGACGGGATAGAATCGAAACCGCAGCTGTGCACAATGCGTGCGCCGCTTTCCTGGGCGCTCTCCTGGTGGGCTTCGATCATCTCGGCGATCCAGTGAACTTCGCCGGTGAGATCGCAGTAGTCGGTTCCTTCCCGGGCACAGGATTCGACGAGATCACTGCCATGCATCGCGTAGGGCCCGACCGTGCTGCACAGCACCCGGGTGGACCGGGCCAGCTCATGGAGACTCGCGGGGTCGTCGCTCTCGGCGGTCAACACATCGATGGCATTCCCGGCGCCGGACTCAGACAGCGTCTCCCGGAGTTCTTGCAATTTGGTGTCGCTGCGCCCGGCGATGGCCCAACGCAGCGGACTGCCGGCATCGATGCGTGCGGCGAGGTGCTCGGCCACAAGGCGACCGGTGAAGCCGGTCGCGCCGTAGAGAATCAGGTCGTAGGGACGGTCATCCATGTCGCGTTTCTGACGGTCCGTTCAGTGAATGCCGTGCATCATGCGACGCAGCAGGGGCGACAGCAACAGAACCAGAAGACTGACTCCGAGCCCCACCCAGAGCAGGTTGCCGAAAAGGTTGGTGTAAACCGCCAGCGCGGCGGAGGTATCGCTGACGGTTCCGGCGCTCGTTTCCACGGCGGCAAGCTTGGAAAGCTGCGCGGCAACGAATTCCGAGTAGGCCGTAGCGAGAAACCAGGCGCCCATCATCACGCCCACGACCCGATGTACGGCGAGCTTGGTGACGGCGGAAAGGCCGACGGGGGAAAGGCACAGCTCCCCCCAGGTGTGCAGCAGGTACGCCAGCACCATCCAGTAGCCCGACACCAGGCCTGCCTCATTGGGGTTGGCCGCGCCCAGAACGAGGGCGCCGAAACCGAGCCCGGCCTGGGCGATACCCAGCGAAAACTTGACCGGCGTCGACGGTTCCGCTCCGCGCGCCGCGAGTGCGGTCCAGAGCCAGGCAAAGCCCGGGGCGAAGAGAAAGATAAACAGGGGATTCAGAGCACCGTACTGCGAGGCGGTCAGTGCCATGCCGAACACCTCGCGATCCATGACTCGATCGGCGTACAGCGTCATCGATGCCGCGGTCTGTTCGAAGAGCGCCCAGAACACCACGGTCGATGCGGTGAGAATCATGAGCACGATCATGCGGTCGCGTTCAACGGCGTCGCAGCGCACGGTGATAAACCACGCCAGTCCGGCGACCACCGCCAACGACATCGTATTCAGCAGCAGGCCGACCACGGCATGGAACTGCAGCATCTGCCATATCACGACCACGGACACCAGCGCCGCAAGATAGATCGTGAGTTCCCGGGAAAGCCCCAGGGGGGTGCGTTCGTTCAGCCGGGCGTCCTCCGGTGGTTCCGCCAGCCCCTCCAGATAGCGTTGCCCGTAGCTGAACGTCGCGAGACCGAGGAGCATGCCGATACCTGCGGCCCCGAAGCCGTAGCCCCAGCCCAGGGTTTCCCCGAGGTATCCGCACAGCAGCGTTGCGGTGAAGGAGCCGATGTTTATGCCCATGTAGAAGATCGTGAATCCCGAATCCCGCCGCGGGTCATCTTGGGCGTAGAGTCGCCCCACGATGGTTGAGATGTTCGGTTTAAGAAAGCCCACGCCGACGACGATGAGAGCCAGGGAAAAGTAGAAGGCCTGGAGGGCCGTGGTGTCCTGGATGAGCTCGCCTCCGACTACGCGTGCCTGTTCGCCCTCGATGGCCATGCCGAGGTGTCCGGCGACCAGCAGCAGACCGCCGAGGAGCACGGATTTGCGCATGCCGAGATAGCGATCCGCAATCAACCCGCCAATCACCGGCATGGCATAGACCAGGGCCGCGTAACCCCCGAGCACCTCGAGGCCGGCGGCGTCAGAAAACAGGTGGTATTTGGTGAGGTAGAGAAGCAGCAGGTACTTCATGCCGTAAAAGGAAAAACGTTCCCACATTTCCGTCGCGAAGCAGATCATCAGCCCCCGGGGATGGCCGAAGAATCCGCGGTCCTCGTGGATGGGTGTGGTCAAGGTGGCTTCCATAGGCTCCCTCAGGGCGTCTTCTTTCAGGCGGCGAGACCGCGAAGGGCCTCGGCGGCGCCGAGTTCGCGGCGCAGTTCATCGGGGTCTCGAAGGCGCTTGATGCGTACGAACAGTTCGGCGGCCTGCGGATAGTAGTGGCGCAGATAGCCAAGCCACTGCTTTATGGGGTTCGCGGCGTAGCGCAAGTCGTAGTTGGCGAGGGTCACATCCAGGTAATGCAGCAGGAGGCTGCGAACCTCATCAAAGCTCAGAGCGCTGCGCTGACGCTGCTCATCGTGGGCGCGCAGGAGCCTTGGCAGATCGGGCCGGCACAGTACCCCGCGGCCGAGCATGAGGTCCGGGCTGCCGCCTTCGCGCCTTGCGCGACGCGCGTCCTCGACGGACCAGATCTCACCATTGGTGATGAGCGGGAGCGATGCGATTTCCCGCGCCCGCGCGACCTGTGCCCAGTAAGCCGGTGGCCGATAGCCGTCGTCTCGGGTGCGCGCGTGAATGACCAGCTCGCTCGCTCCCGCGGTATCGACACCACGAACGATATCGAGGAAGGCCTCGGCGTTGTGGAAACCCAGGCGAATCTTGACGCTCAGCGGCGTTGCAGCGGGCAGGGCCGCCCGGGTTGTGGCGACGATGCGGTGCACTCGCTCGGGCTCGCGGAGGATGATCGAGCCGCCATCGGAGCGGTTCACGGTCTTGGCGGGGCAGCCGAAATTCAGGTCGATGCCCGGGGCGCCAAGCTCCGCGCCTCGCGCGGCGTTCTCGGCCACCAGCTGCGGATTGCCGCCTAGAAGTTGCAGGAAAACGGGAGTGCCCGACGGCGTGCACCCGCCGCGGCGAAGTTCCGGGCAAATGCGATAGAAAACGCGCGGCGGCAACAGTTCTTGACTGACACGCAGAAACTCGGTGACACAGCGATCCACGCCGCCCAATTCGCTGAGCAGGCCGCGCATGGTGTGATCGATGACGCCTTCCATGGGCGCCAGCAGTATTCTCGGGAGGTTCTCGGTCACAGCCGCGCAGTATACGCAGACTTTCCCTGTCCCAGCGCATCGCTTTCCCAAGGCCTGCCTTTGGAGGCAGACGCTGGAGATCCCGGCCATTTATGGAGGCGCGATGGGGTTTTCTGTACACTCGCAGCGCTTTAAGGAACCCCGTTTACGCGCCATGAACCCCAACTACCTCGACTTTGAACAGCCCATTGCAGACCTGGAAGTAAAGATCGAGGAACTCCAACACGTTGGCTCGGATGCGGAGCTGAACCTCTCCAAGGAAATCGATGAGCTGCGCGCCAAGAGCGCCAAGCTCACGGAGAAAATCTTCTCCAACCTCAGTCCCTGGGACATCGTGCGCGTTGCCCGGCACCCCCTGCGCCCTTACACGCTGGATTATCTTCCCCTTGTATTCGAGGAGTTTGATGAACTCCACGGTGATCGTCGTTTCGGTGACGACAAGGCCATTGTGGGCGGCGTGGCCCGACTCAACGGGGACCCCGTGATGGTGATCGGCCAGGAGAAGGGACGGGCCGTCAAGGACAAGGTCTATCGGAATTTTGGCATGCCCAAGCCCGAGGGTTACCGCAAGGCGCTACGTCTCCTGGAACTCGCCGAGCGCTTTGCCATGCCGGTGGTTACGCTGATTGACACGCCCGGCGCCTATCCCGGTATCGACTCGGAGGAGCGCGGTATTTCCGAGTCGATTGCGACGAACCTGGCGGTTATGTCGCGCCTGCGCACGCCCATAATGTCGGTTGTGATCGGGGAGGGCAGTTCCGGGGGCGCCCTCGGCATTGGTGTGGCTGACCATCTTGCCATGTTGCAGTACGCGACCTATTTCGTGATTTCCCCCGAGGGCTGCGCCAATATCATCTGGAAGTCGTCGGACTTTGCCGCGGACGCGGCCGCGGCCATGGGCGTGACCTCTGAGAAGCTCCAGGAACTGGGTATCGTGGACGCCACGATTCCCGAGCCGCTGGGAGGCGCGCATCGGAATCTCAAGGAGATGGCGTCGCGGATTCGCGACCACGCCGCCGAACAACTCGATCGCCTGCGCGCCATGAGCCTCGACGACATGCTCGAGGCGCGCTACGCCCGGCTGCTGGCCTACGGCAACTGAGGCGCTGGGCACCGACCTCATGTGTCCGGCACCGATGGTGTGACGCCGGAGAAGCCAGAGCCGGGTGCGAGTGCCCGCGGCGATCCGGTGGCCGGCGCATTCAGTGCCAGCGACTCCCTGCTCGCGTCGGCGAAGCGCGTGTTCGTCGGTTTCAGCGGTGGCGTCGACTCCGCGGTCCTGCTGGCGTCGGCGGCGGAGCGTCTGGGCGGGAAGCTGATCGCCCTGCACGCGAACCACGCGCTGCACGATGACGCCGGGCTCTGGCAGCAGCACTGCGAAGCCGTATGTGCCGAACTCGGCGTGCCGCTTCGCTCGATCGCACTGGAACTGCGCCGGGGAGGCCAGGGCGTTGAAGCCGCGGCGCGCAAGGCCCGCTACGCCTGGTTCACAGAACAACTGGCCAACGCCGGGGATGTGTTGCTCCTCGCCCATCATCGCGACGATCAGGCGGAAACGCTGCTTCTGAGACTGCTCCGCGGCGCCGGCCCCGATGGCCTGGGTGGTATGCCCGCATCGCGTCGCCTCGGTGCAGGCACGTTGCTCCGACCCTTCCTCGACCTGCCGCGAGCCGTGCTCATGGACGAGGCGCGGCGGCGGAAGCTGCCCTGGGTCGAAGACCCGAGCAACAACGATCCCCGCTTTGACCGGAATTACCTGCGCCACCGCGTCATGCCGCTCCTGGCCGAGCGCTGGCCCAGCAGCTCAGCGACCATGGCCCGGGCCGCGACGCTGTTGCGCGAAGAGTCGGCCGCGCGCGCTGCCCTGGCACCGGAGCTGGTATTCAGCGTGGTTGGCGATCCAGGGTTCAGCCGCGACGCCCTCACCGGTGACCCGGCGGGCGCCGCGCTCCAGCTTCGCGCCTGGCTGCGTCTTGCCCGCGTAGAGCCGCCACCGGCCGCACGCCTTCGCGAGTTCTTGCGCCAGTGCCGCGAGGGTCGCGGAGCGGAACTCGTAGTGGGCGACCGGGCGCTGACTCGATTTCGTGATCATCTCTTTCTTCATCCGCGGCTGAGCCCCGACCCGGGCATGGCGCTACAGCCGGAACCCCAGATGCCTCTGAAGATCGACGGGGCGGGACAAATCACGCTGTTTCATAAGCCGTCGGCCCGGGCAGCGCCGCTCCCTGAGCTCGAAGTGCGCCTACGCCGCGGTGGGGAGCGACTGGCCGGCGACGACGGCCGGCACCATGACCTCAAGAAGCTGTGCCAGGATTTCGGGATTCCCCCCTGGTGGCGCAGCCGCATGCCGCTGCTGTTTGAGCTGAAGCCGAGCGGGCCTGAGCTCCTCGCGGCGGCTGCGATGGCGACCTCACCGCGCTGCCGGGAGCTGGGTCTTGAGTTGCGCTGGTCGCCCCCGGTGGAGTCTGTGGTTCAGGCCGACACCGCCTACGACGAACGGGGCGTCGATTGAGGGTAGAGACCTATCCTGTTACCCTGTCATCCCAACCCGGCTGCAGCTTTCCGGCTACAGACCTCGGCCCACAAACCCGTGTTTGGCCTGCTTTCACGACCTCCCGGCGCTCCGCTGAGCCCGGAAGGCGGAACGGCAGCCTTGGCGATTGTTTTGAGAACACGGGTGAAGGTGCCAGCGGCGAAGACGGACGGGATGACAGGACGAGAAGCCTGCCACCGTGCGCGACCGCGAAGACGCCTGAGGGCGCCGACGTGTGCGTCGAAACGGCTCTTAGATTGTGTCGATGGAGTCTAAATAAGCCCGGAAGCGTGCAGACAGGAATGCAGGTGACGTTGCTCAGAAAAGGCACAGCATGACGCGGTTGGTGTTCGTAACAGGTGGGGTGGTCTCTTCTTTGGGTAAGGGGATCGCTGCCGCGTCCCTCGCCGCGGTGCTGGAAGCCCGGGGTCTGCGGGTTACGCTCCTGAAGCTCGACCCCTATATCAATATCGATCCGGGCACCATGAGCCCCTTCCAACACGGTGAGGTTTTTGTCACCGACGACGGTGCCGAGACCGACCTGGACCTCGGCCACTACGAGCGCTTCACCCGGGCGCGCATGTCGCGCCACAACAACTTCACTACCGGTCGCGTTTACAACGCCGTTCTGGCGAAGGAGCGCCGCGGCGACTACCTGGGCGGAACCGTGCAGGTGATCCCGCACATCACGGACGAGATCAAGCGGCGCGTGCTCGCCGGAGCCGGCGATGCGGATGTCGCCGTGGTCGAGGTGGGCGGCACGGTAGGTGACATCGAGGGTCTGCCGTTCCTTGAAGCGGCTCGTCAGCTGAAGGTGGAAATGGGCTCGTCGCGCGCCCTTCTCATGCACCTCACGCTGGTACCGTTTATTGCCACCGCGGGAGAGATTAAGACCAAACCCACGCAGCACTCGGTCAAGGAGCTTCGTTCCATCGGACTGCAGCCGGACGTGCTCCTGTGTCGCTCGTCCGTGGCGATTGACGACAGTGCGCGGCGCAAGATCGCCCTGTTTACCAACGTGGAAGAACGCGCCGTCATCCCGCTCCTCGATGCCGACTCGATCTACCGCATCCCCGGCGCCCTCCACGCCAACGGACTGGATGATTTTGTGATCGAGCGCTTCAACCTGGATTGTCCTGAGGCAGATCTCAGCGAGTGGGACGAGGTGCTCCAGCGCGAACTGGCCGAGCGTCAGGCCAGCGTTCGCGTCGCCATGGTGGGCAAATACATGGACCTGCCGGACGCCTATAAATCGCTCAACGAGGCGCTCGCGCATGCGGGGCTCCAGACCCTCACTCATGTTGAGGTGGAGTACGTGGACGCCGAGGACATTGAACGAGACGGCACCGGGGTCCTCGAAGGCGTGAACGCCATCCTCGTGCCCGGCGGCTTCGGTGATCGGGGGGTGGAAGGAAAGATTGCGGCTGTGCGCTATGCCCGCGAGCAGGACATTCCCTTCCTTGGTATCTGCCTGGGCATGCACGTGGCGCTGATAGAGTTTGCGCGCAACGTCTGCGGACTCGAAGGCGCCAACTCCACGGAGATGCAGGAAGACACGCCGCACCCGGTTATCGCTCTGATCACCGAGTGGATGAACGCCGACGGCAGTACGGAGCAGCGCGACGCAAGTTCCGACCTCGGTGGCACCATGCGCCTCGGCGCCCAGCCCTGTCATCTGGAGGAGGGCACGCGCATCCGGGAGATTTACGGGGCGCCCGTGGTCGAGGAACGACACCGGCATCGCTATGAAGTCAATGCGGGCTACGTACAGACACTTGTGGACCATGGCATGCGCATCGCGGGTTGGTCCGCGGATCGCAGTCTCGTGGAGATGATCGAACTGCCGGAGCATGCGTGGTTTGTCGCCTGCCAGTTCCATCCCGAGTTCACGTCGAGGCCCCGGGGTGGCCACCCGCTTTTCACCGGTTACATTCAGGCCGCGTGCCAACACGCCGCCGGCAATCGCCGCGCGCGCGATACGGCGGTGGGCGAGCTGTGAATCAGCGAAGTGTAGAGGTGGGTGCCCTGCGCATCAGCAACGATGCACCGTTTGTCCTGTTGGGCGGGGTAAACGTCCTTGAAAGCCGGGATTTCGCCCTTGAAGTGGCAACGGAGTACGCGGCGGTTTGTCGCGATATCGGTGTGCCGCTGGTGTTCAAGGCGTCCTACGACAAGGCGAACCGATCCTCCATCCACTCGTTTCGCGGCCCGGGACTCGAGGGTGGCCTGGCGATTCTCGCGGAAATCCGCGAGCGTCTCGATCTGCCGGTAATCACCGATGTGCACGCGCCGTCCGAGGCCGCCCCGGCCGCCGAGGTCTGCGACATCATCCAGCTTCCGGCTTTTCTGGCGCGCCAGACCGATCTGGTCCGCGCCATGGCCGAGACCGGCGCGGTCATTAACATCAAGAAGCCGCAATTTCTTTCCCCATCGCAGATGGCCAACGTCGTCGAGAAGTTTCGCGAGTGTGGCAATGATCGGCTCCTGCTCTGCGAGCGCGGCAGCAACCACGGCTACGACAACCTCGTGGTGGATATGCTTGGCTTCGGCGTTATGCGCCGTGTTACCGGCGGCGTACCCCTGATCTTCGACGTCACCCATGCGCTCCAATGTCGCGATCCCATGGGGGCCGCATCCGGAGGACGGCGCTCCCAGGTCGTGGAACTGGCGCGAGCGGGCATGGCCACGGGCCTCGCGGGCCTGTTTCTGGAAGCCCATCCCGATCCCGATACGGCCCTCTGTGACGGCCCGAGTGCGCTGCCGCTGGACAAGCTGCGTCCGTTCCTGGAGCAGGTTAAGGCCGTTGACAGCCTCGTGAAGGGGCTGCCGGCCCTGGCCATTGAATGATCGCGGCCGGGCACGGTGGATCCGGTGCCCAGGGCAACCGTCAGGGGCGCGCTCCCTGCGCGGGGTGAAAGAGAACCATGTTGGGCGATATGCCGTCGCTCGTGAGTTAGGGGAGAGAAACAAGAAGTGAGTGTGATCGCCGACGTTTGCGGATTTGAGGTGCTGGATTCCCGGGGAAATCCGACGGTTATGGCGGAGGTGCGCCTGGAGGACGGAGCTCTGGGCAGCGCCTTCGCGCCTTCCGGTGCTTCCACGGGCTCTCGCGAGGCGCTGGAATTGCGCGACGCCGACCCCGAACGTTACCTCGGTAAAGGCGTTCGCCAGGCGGTCGCTCACGTTGACGGCGCTCTTCGCGATGCGCTTCTGGGCAGGGATTCCCGGGACCAGCGCGCCATCGATGGGGCCATGCTTGCCCTTGACGGCACTGACAACAAGGCCAGCCTTGGCGCCAACGCGATGCTCGCCGTGAGCCTCGCTACGGCGAAGGCGGCGGCAGCGAGCCGGGGCATGGCGCTCTTCGCCCACATCGCTGAACTTTACGGTCGCGGCTCCCTCAGCATGCCCGTGCCGATGATGAACATCATCAACGGCGGCGAGCACGCCGACAACAATGTGGACATCCAGGAGTTCATGATCCAGCCCGTCGGCGCCGGAACGTTCACCGAGGCGCTGCGCTGCGGCGCCGAGATATTCCACAACCTGAAGAAAGTGCTTACTGAGCAAGGTCTCGCAACGGCCGTGGGCGACGAGGGCGGCTTCGCTCCCGACCTGCCTTCCAACGACGCCGCCCTGGAGGTCATCGCGGAGGCGGTTTCCCGCGCCGGCTACAAGCTCGGTGATGAGGTTACCCTGGCACTCGATTGCGCGGCCTCGGAGTTCTACCGGGACGGCCGCTATGTCCTCGGCGGTGACGGGCGTGATTTCGACAGCGCGGGCTTCGCCGAGTACCTTGCGGCGCTGGTCGATAGCTACCCTATCCTTTCTATCGAGGACGGCCTCGACGAGTCTGACTGGGATGGCTGGAAGCTGCTTACGGAGCGCCTCGGAGATCGCGTGCAGCTCGTGGGTGACGACCTGTTTGTGACCAACACGCGGATCCTTGCCCGGGGCATCGAGCGCGGTATCGGCAACTCGATCCTGATAAAACTCAACCAGATTGGAACGCTCAGCGAGACCCTCGACGCCATCGCCATGGCGAGCGATGCGGGGTACACCTCGGTAATCTCGCACCGCTCGGGAGAAACGGAAGACACGACCATTGCGGATCTCGCCGTGGCCACGGGAGCCGGCCAGATCAAGACCGGATCGCTGTGTCGCTCGGACCGCGTCGCCAAGTACAACCGCCTCCTGCGAATCGAAGCCGAACTCGGCGCCGTTGCACCGTACCGTGGGCGCGCGGAGTTCAGCCGTTAGGACCGGCGCAGCAGCCGTGGCGCAACGCATGCTTCTGGTCGTGCTCGTGGGGATGGTGGCGCTGCTCCAGTGGCGTCTGTGGTGGGGCGAGGGCGGACGCCTCGAACTGCAGCGCCTTGAGCAGCAGGCCGCGGACTATCACCGTGAGAATGCCCGTCTGCGCGCGCGCAATGAAGAACTTGCCCGCGAAGTCATGGATCTCAAGTCCGGTACCACGGTGCTTGAGCAGCGTGCCCGGGAAGAGCTGGGATTGACCGCGGAGGACGAACTGTTCTACCAGTTCGTCGAAGGAGCGAGTGCTGCCGGTCGCTGGAGTCCGCCACGGGATGAGCGCGAATGAGTGCGCTCTGGGCCGTGCTGCCCGCTGCCGGCAGCGGATCGCGTTTTGGCGCGCAGCGCCCGAAGCAGTTTCTCGAGTTGCAGGGACGCTCAATCCTGGATTGGAGCGTCAGTGCGCTGATCGATGCGGTTCCCTTACAGGGCGTGGTTATCGCTGTGCCCGAGAGCGAGCTTCGGCACGTCGAGCGCAGCGACGTACTCGCCGACTCCCGGATCAGTTTCTGCGCCGGCGGTGACAGCCGGGCCCGGTCCGTGGCTCGCGGCCTCGCGGCGCTCCCGGCGAAGAGCAGCGACTGGGTGCTCGTCCACGACGCGGCTCGTCCCTGTGTGCCGGTGGAAGACATTCGGCAGCTGGCCGAGCGCGTCACCGCGACCGGCGTGGGGGGTCTCCTCGCGTGTCGCGTGACCGACACGCTGAAGCGCGAGGGCCGAGCTGCGCGCGTCGCGGAGACCGTGGATCGAACGCTTCTCTGGCGCGCCCTGACTCCGCAGATGTTCACCGTGGGCGCGCTTCGCGACGCTCTCGATGACGCGCTGGGGCAGGATGTCGAGCTTACCGACGAGGCGTCCGCGATGGAGCGTGCCGGGGCACCGGTGCAGTTGGTGGAAGCCTCCGCGGCCAACATCAAGGTTACCTATCCGGAAGACCTCGCGCTCGCGTCCTACTGGCTGGAGCAACGTGCGGGGAAGGCCGCCTGATGCGTATCGGCCATGGTTTCGACGTGCACGCCTTCGCCGATCCCGCACCGGGCAGCGAGGTGATCCTTGGCGGCGTTCGCATACCCTACGAGCGCGCGCTGCTGGCGCATTCTGACGGCGACGTGGTCCTGCATGCGCTTTGTGATGCGTTGCTGGGCGCCGTCGCCGCGGGCGATATCGGCCATCACTTTCCCGATACAGATCCCGCGAACGCGGGCATCGACAGCCGCGAACTCCTGCGCCGCGTTATGGATACCGTGCATGAGGCCGGTTACCGGCTGCTAAACGCGGATCTCACGATAATTGCCCAGGCACCGCGCCTCGCCCCTCACATCGCCCCGATGCGGGCGAGCATCGCCGCAACCATGCAGGCCAGCGAAGCCGCAGTGAACGTCAAGGCAACGACAACCGAGCGGCTGGGCTACATCGGCCGGGGAGAGGGCATCGCGGCGCACGCCGTAGTCCTGCTGGAGCCACAGTGAGTCGCGCACTCAAAGTGAAGGGCATCGGTATGACGTCTCAGCGTACGCGTGAGCGCATGGTGCAGCGCCTCGTGGAGCAGGGTATTCGCAGCTCCGCCGTGCTCGAAGCGATGCGAAATGTGCCGCGACACCTCTTTCTGGACGAGGCCATGGCGCATCGCGCCTATGAAGATACGGCGCTCCCCATTGGCTATCAGCAAACCCTCTCGCAGCCTTACATTGTGGCGCGGATGAGTGAACTGCTGACCCAGGATAGCGAAGCGAAACGTGTTCTGGAAATCGGCAGTGGCTCGGGCTATCAGACGGCAGTTCTGGCTTACCTGGTGGATGAGATATACGGGCTTGAGCGAGTGAAGCCGCTCCTGCAGGCGTCCAGAAAACGGATGCGTCACCTCAAATTGCGCAACGTTCAGCTGCGCCACGGCGACGGTTACGAGGGCTGGGCGGCGCAGGGCCCCTTCGATGGCATTCTCTGCGCGGCGGCACCGGAGCGTGTGCCGCAGGCGCTCCTGGACCAGCTCGCGCCGGGGGGGCGGCTCGTGATTCCCGTGGGCGGCGCCGAACAGGAGCTGCTGCTTGTACGACGGGAAGACGACGGCTTCGCCCGGGAAAGCATCGAGGCGGTGCGCTTCGTGCCCCTGCTGCCAGGTACCACCAATGCCTGATGGCCGCGCATGCACAGTCAAGTTTCCAGGATACCCGCCTCGTGTATGAGCACTGACGGACACTCCCTGCCAGGGATCGTGCTCCGCGGCCTGCTCATGGGCGCGGCCGATATCGTGCCCGGTGTATCCGGCGGCACCATGGCATTCATCACCGGCATCTACGCTCGCCTGCTGTCCGCGATCACCGCCGTCGATCTGGCACTGCTGCGGCTCCTGCTCAAGGGCGCCTGGGAGGAAGCCTGGCGCCGTGTCGACGGAACGTTCCTGGTCGCCCTCGTCTCTGGAATCCTTATCAGTGTGCTCAGTCTCGCGCAGCTCATCAGTTACCTGCTGGTGGCCCAGCCACTTATGCTTTGGTCGCTGTTTTTCGGGCTGATTCTCGCGTCGGCGTTCGTCCTGCTGCGTCGTATCGAACGCTTCGGTCCCGGAGTCGCGCTCGGCCTTGTGTTCGGCGCGGCGACGGCGGCCTTTGTCGGCCTTTCCCCGGCCCTGGCCTTTCCGGCGGGTCCCGCGGGCTTCTTCTTCGCAGGCTTTATCGCCATCTGTGCCATGATCCTCCCCGGCATCTCCGGTAGCTTCATACTCGTGCTCCTGGGGATGTATGCGCGCGTGCTGGCCGCCATTGAGAGCTTTAATCTCCTGCCTTTGGGACTCTTCGCCCTCGGCGCGGGCTGTGGACTCCTCGCCTTCAGCCGGGCGCTGCGTTTTCTCCTCGACCAGTTTCACGGTCCCACGATGGCCACGCTCACCGGGTTCCTTCTGGGCTCTCTTCCCGTGGTCTGGCCCTGGAAGCTCAACGCGGTCGATGAGGTACCCGCCCGGCCGGTCTGGCCGGCGGACTATGCTCTGACGCTAGGGGACAGCCGGGTTGCGCTCTGCGCCTTGATGGTGGGCGTGGGCTTCGCACTCGTTTGGGTGCTCGAGCGCCGCTGGGGCGGACCTGAGCGCTGAAGTGTGGGCGGGCGGCGGAGCCGGCTTGCGATGAGCGCCTCCGGAGCGGCTTACCGGATTTGCCGGGTGTTGCTCTGCTGCACGCTGCTGACAGTCCTCCCGTCGTGCTCGAATCGACCACCGGCCCCGATTGAGGACCGCGGGGCGGGGGGAACCTACCGACCCGAGCAACGCTACACAGTCCTGCGCGGGGACACGCTCTACTCCATTTCCTTTCGCTACGGCCTCGACTTCCGTCGGCTTGCAGCGGCCAACCGGATCACCGCGCCCTATACGATTTACCCCGGGCAGACGCTGCAGCTGCGTGAGGCCGATCTGCCGCCCACGCAGCCGCGTGCGTCGGCCCCGGCAGTCCGCCGAACTTCTCCGCCTTCGGTGGCGACGCCGTCCGGCACAGCGGTGGCGCCGGCATCCACCGCCGCGCCATCACCCGCCCCCGCGGCCACACCTGAGGCCGCGTCGCCCGCCCCGAAGCCCGCCCCGGCGCGCACGCCGGCAGGCCCGACAGCACCGGTCTCCAGCTGGCTTTGGCCGTCCGGCGGGAAGGTGATCCGGGGGTTTGACGGAAACCTGAACAAAGGTATCGATATCGGCGGCCCCCGGGGCGCGGCGGTCCGGGCCACCGCCGGAGGGCGCGTTGTTTACGCGGGCAGCGGCATCGCAGGCTATGGATTGCTGCTCATCTTGCGCCACAACAACGAGTATCTGAGTGCCTATGGACACAACGATGCGCTCCTCGTGAACGAGGGAGATACCGTGCGAGCCGGCGCCGTCGTAGCCCGCCTGGGCAGCAGTGGTACGGATTCGGTGAAGCTTCACTTCGAGATCCGTCGCAACGGCCGGCCCATCGACCCGCGCAGTATCCTTCCTTCGCGTAGGTGATTTGAGGCAGATCAAGCCTCTGTGCTGGGCACGTGTCCAGTTCTTGTCTTGGGCGCCCGCATTCGGCTAACCTGAGCTGCCCGCTGGACGACGCCCCCGGGCCTGGTCCACGATCGCGGTAAATGCCAGGATGGAAGCGACAGCGACCACCTCGGCGAAAGGCTAGGAGCACGGGTACGTGGTTCGAAGCAAGGGCCAAATTTCGGACGGTGCTTCCGCGGGAAGCGCCTCCGGCAGAGCGAGCAGACGCGCGGGTCGCGCGCCGGCCGGGCAGGGTGAAGCTATGGCGACGACGGTCTCGACATCTCCCCGGAAGGAAGAAGGCGACGAAGGCTATGCCAACTTTGCCGCCGCGCGAGACCAGGACTGCGAGAACCCGGCGCTGCAGGCCGACGCCGACGCAGTCGCTGCGGAGGATGCCGGTGACGATGAGCCCGTCGTACGCAGTGAAATCACGCTCGATCCCACACAGCTTTATCTCAATGAAATCGGCTTTGTGCCCCTGCTTACGGCGGACGAGGAAAAACACTACGCGCGCTTGACGCAGCGCGGCGACGAGTCGGCGCGCAAGCGCATGATCGAGAGCAACCTGCGCCTGGTGGTCAAAATCGCGCGTCGCTACCAACATCGTGGCATGGGTCTCCTCGATCTCATCGAGGAAGGCAATCTGGGCCTGATGCGGGCGGTGGAGAAGTTTGATCCCGAACGCGGTTTCCGTTTCTCGACCTATGCCACCTGGTGGATTCGCCAGACCATCGAACGCGCGATCATGAACCAGGCGCGAACCATTCGCCTGCCGATCCATGTCGTTAAGGATCTCAACGGTTGCCTGCGCGCCGCGCGCGAGCTTACCCAACAGCTGGATCATGAGCCGACGACGAACGAAATTGCCGAACGCATCGAGAAGCCCGCGCGGGAGGTTGAACGTCTCATGGGGCTTAACGAACGTGTGAGTTCGGTCGATGCGCCTCTCGGACCCGATAGCGACGCCTCCCTGGTGGAAGTTATCGCAGACGACGACGGTCGCGACCCGTCGGAGCAGCTGCAGGAAGACACGGTGCACGAAAGCATCGTCACATGGTTGAATCAGCTTTCGGACAAGCAGCGGGAAGTCGTAATACGGCGCTTTGGCCTGCTTGGCCACGATAGCAGCACGCTTGAGGAAGTCGGTCAGGAGATCGGCCTGACCCGCGAGCGGGTGCGACAGATCCAGGTGGAGGCGCTCAAGCGTCTGCGGCGCGTGCTGGAACGTCAGGGATTGTCGGCCGACACGCTCCTGCAGCAATAATCCGGTTTATCGCCGCCGAATCGTTGAATGCTGGCGGCTAGCGCTGAAGGAGTTCGAGTTTACCCGGCTTCCCCGCCCACTCCTCGGCCTCGGGCATGGAATCCTTCATCTCGGTGATGTTCGGCCAGGCCTCGGCCAGTTCGGCGTTGAGCTCAATAAAGACCTGCTGATCGTCGGGGAGTTCGTCCTCGGAAAAGATCGCGTCGACCGGACACTCCGGCTCGCAAAGGGCGCAGTCGATGCACTCATCCGGGTGTATCACGAGGAAATTCGGTCCCTCGTAGAAACAATCCACCGGGCACACTTCCACGCAATCTGTGTGCTTACACATGATGCAGTCTTCACCGACGACGAAGGTCATACCGCTGATCCTTGGCTTGCTGTTGTTTGGCAGTAACGGAAAGCGCAGCGGCGGGCCGCCAACGCTGGGCGAAGTTTAGCGACATGCCCCGGGGAAGAGAAGCGCGGCCCGCCAGCTCTTTCGTGGATTCGCGCGCATTTCGTGCTGGCTTTGCAGCGCTACCCGCGCGCCTCCGCTGACGCCTCAGTCCAGCAGTTCGCAAAGACGATAGATCAGTTGTGCCGCTTCCCGGGGCGTCAATTCATCCGGTTTGAGTTCGCGAAGCAGCACCAGAGCCGGGTGGTCATCAACGATAGAAAACAGATCAGGCTGGAGGCTGGGCCCGGTCCCCGTGAGCCCGGGCGCATTTTCCAGTTCCCTAAGCTTCGCCGAAGCCTGGGCGAGTACCGCCGCGGGCACGCCGGCGAGCTTGGCGACTTGCAATCCAAAGCTGCGGCTTGCCGGACCCTCCTGGATACGGTGCATGAACACTACATGGTCACGATGCTCCACGGCATCGAGGTGCACGTTGCGAACCGTGGGAAGCTCCTCCGCAAGCGCGGTAAGCTCGAAGTAGTGGGTGGCAAACAGCGTGAACGCTCGAAGCTCGCGGGCCAGGGCCAGGGCTGCGGCCCAGGCCAGGGAGAGACCGTCGAAGGTGCTGGTTCCGCGTCCAATTTCATCCATCAGCACAAGGCTTCGTTCGCTGGCGTTGTGCAGGATGTTCGCGGTTTCCGTCATCTCCACCATAAAGGTTGAGCGCCCGCTGGCCAGATCATCGGCGGCACCGATGCGCGTGAAGATGCGATCGACGACGGACAGGCGCGCACGCTGGGCAGGAACGAAGCAGCCGATGTGGGCGAGCAGCACGATCACGGCGTTCTGGCGCATGTAGGTGGATTTACCGCCCATATTCGGCCCCGTGATGAGCAGCATGCGCTGCTGCTCATCGAGGAGCGTGTCGTTGGCGATGAACGGCTCCTCAAGCACGGCCTCCACCACCGGGTGGCGGCCCTGTTCAATCTCAAGGAGGGCGTCGTCGCTGTACTCGGGGCGGCAGAATCCCAGCCGGCGTGCGACCTCGGCCAGATTGGCAAAAACGTCCAGTTCCGCCATGGCTGCCGCGCAGGCACGCAGTTCCCGCAGGTCTTCCTGAAGCCGCACAATAAGCTGCTCGTAGAGCTGCTTTTCCCGGGCCAGGGCGCGGCTTTTCGAGGACAGGGCCTTGTCCTCGAATTCCTTGAGTTCCGGCGTGATGAACCGCTCGACGTTCTTGAGAGTCTGGCGGCGCTGGTAATCCGCTGGGGCCGCGTCAGACTGGCTGCGACTGATCTCGATGTAGTAGCCGTGAACGCGGTTGTAGCCGACCTTGAGCGTGGAGAGGCCACTGCGTTCGCGCTCACGCTCCTCGATGGCCAGAAGCACGCCGTCAGCGTTTTCGCTGATAGAGCGCAGTTCATCGAGCTGGGGGTCGAAGCCCGGAGCGATCACGCCGCCGTCGCGAATGACGACCGGCGGATTCTCTACGAGAGCGTCGTTGAGTACGGCGGTGAGGTCCGCGAATTCACCGAGATTCTCCGCGGCTTCAGCCAGTGCCTCGGCGCCGGCGGGGGTCGCCATCCGCAGGCCGGGAGTGGCTTGCAGGGAGAGCAGCAGACGGCAGAGGTCCCGCGGGCGGGCGCTGCCCAGGGCGACGCGGGTGATGATGCGCTCGATATCGCCGATGGGTTTGAGGCGCTCGCGCAGCGTTTCGAAGGCAAAGTCCTCCGCCAGTGCCGCGATCGCATCAAGGCGTGCCTCAAGCAGGCTTCGATCCGTGAGCGGGCGGTGGAGGCGGCGGCGCAGCAGGCGACTGCCCATGGGCGTGCGGCAACCGTCGAGCACCGAGAGGAGGGTGTGCGTATCCCCGCCGGCGAGATTTCTGTCGAGCTCAAGGTTTCGCCGGGTCGCGGCGTCCATGACCACGCTGTCTTCGCGACGCTCCGCGGCGATGGCTGTGATGTGTGGAAGCTGACTGCGCTGTGTATCGCGAACGTAGCTGAGCAGACAGCCGGCGGCACCGAGGCCAAGGTGCATGTCCTCGCAGCCGAAACCCTTGAGATCGTGGGTCTGGAACTGCTCCGCAAGGCTGCGGCGCGCGCTGTCGAGGTCAAACTCCCAGCCCGGCTGGGAGCGTGCGCCGGGCCGCGCCACGGCCGCGTGTCCGGCGAGCTCTTCCTGGTAGAGCAGCTCAGCTGGCGTTAGCCGTTCGAGTTCGCTCGCCAGGGCTTCCTCATTTTCAAGTTCCATAACGCGGAAGCGCCCAGCACCAAGGTCCAGGTAAGCGAGGCCGTAGCGCCCCTGCTGTGCGTTCAGGGCCGCAATCAGCTGTTCCCGGCGCTCGTCGAGGAGCGCCTCATCGCTGAGCGTGCCGGGAGTGACAATACGCACCACCTGACGTTCGACTGGGCCTTTGCTGGTCGCCGGGTCACCGATCTGCTCGGCTATCGCCACGGAGATGCCCGCCTTTACCAGCCGCGCCAGATAGGCTTCGGCCGCGTGGTAGGGCACACCGGCCATGGGGATGTCTTCGCCGGCCGACTTGCCGCGCGCCGTCAGCGTGATATCGAGAATTTCCGCGGCGCGTCGAGCGTCTTCGTAGAACAGTTCGTAGAAGTCCCCCATGCGGTAGAACAGGAGTTCGCCGGGGTGCTCCCGTTTGATGCGCAGGTACTGCTGCATCATCGGAGTATGGTCCTCAAGCCGCATAGCTAAGCGGTTTTCTCGTCGCTGTCTATTAGATATCTAAGACTTGGCCCCTTTGCCTGTGTAGTACGCTTGTCTCGAATGTACCGTTCGGTGGTCGCCCGAGAGTGGTGTCCTGCCAGTGCCGTGGCGTCTCCTCCAGCCTGGTCGATATGGGTCAGGGCCATGGCTCGAATATCGTGAGGGGTACAGTTCTCTACCCCTGCCTTCCGTGCTGCGCGGTCGAAGCTGTCTTTGATGCCTCGATACTTGTACGGCGTCGCCTTGCCCTTCGGGTGGAATAGATAGCTGCACATGACCTTCCTGAGAGCCTTGGCGGCCCTTATCGTCCGCTCCAGCTCCTCTGTCATATCTACCTCAAGCCTTTTCCCGGTCTTCTGTTGGACGAAGCATATGCAGTCCGGCTTGATCTGCTTGTGTTCAATCGCTAGCACGTCGCCTATTCTCTGGGCCGTCAGGTAACACATATCCATGATCAGCTGCGTGTGAGCGTTCGCCTGAGAGCGAATGGCAAAGAACTCACCCATATCCAGCAGTCGGTCCCTCTTGCTCTCAGGGAGCCTGGGGACGCCGTGAGCGGGGTTGAAGTCGCAGGCATCTAGATTCGCCCCCTTCTCAAAAATCTTCCTCAGGACCGTTAGCGTCCGGTTCCTGATGTTCGGCGTGTTCCGGTAGAACTCTAGGAACGTGCGGACGTTCTTCTGTGTAATCTCGTGAGGCTCGAACTCACGGAACCCCGCAACGATCCTTGGCCTGAGGCGCTTGTACTGCGTTACCGTATTGTCCTTAAGCTTTCCCGCCTTCTCGTCGGCCTCAATGTCGCGATAAGCCAGCTCTACGAGGTCCGCCCAGCCAGTAGAGCAGGGGGTCTCAAGCTCACCGTACTTTCTCAGCGCATTGGGGTATAGCGAACCCAGCCGCTCCCACTTGTTCCGCTTAACGCGCCAATACGCTCCGTTCTTCCAATACATCCTGGGAAGAAGCGCACAGCCCTTAGGACACTTCCGGGAGCCTGCGGACTTTCTTTTCGTTGCCATTGATTGCTGCTTCGGTGACGATTGGTCGCCCGTCTACCACTCGGAATGGAATGCCGGACTCTACCAACACCCGTATCTGAGCAGAAGGCTGCTTCCGTCGAGTTAGCTCTTGGACTTGTTCTTTGCTAAGCCACATACGTATTTGCCCGCTGGTCTTTGGCGAACTGGCTCCAGTGCTTGTAGGTGTTCATGCCTGATCCCGTTCCCGCTGTATCTGATCGACCGTCTCCTGGGCATCCGCAGGCACGGCCGGCAGACTGGCGAATAGGTCGAGGAGTTCAGCCGCGTGGCGTTTGTGCATGTCGCGCTCAGCCAGCAATGTAGGTGCGGCAGCCAGCAAAGCCCTGTCGGCAGGGTTATCTGCATGAATGCCATCGTCATCGGTGGTGTAGTAGATCACCGAGAGCGTCCCTGGGGCCGACAGCCAGTTGTCTTTCCATGCCCACGGGCCCGGTGTGTGGCCTTTGAACTCATCCATCCCCTTCACCCCTCTGTGCAACACCCGGCGCTGTTTTGTGTAGGAAGGCGTCGCGGCGCTCGAACCATCTCGGGCCCAGAATGTCTCGGTCTACGGCTTTCAGCAGCTCCCGCGCCTCCTCCAAGTCTTTCGAGGCTTGTTCCAGCTGCTGTTTACCGGCTTCGTCTTTGAGGGACGCCCAGCAAATCCGGTTCTTTTCGATGTGGTCGTGCAGCTCCTTTAGATCATGCTGTAGCGTCTTATTGGACGCCTGCCTATGAGCTGTTTTCAGCGCATGCAGATACTGACGTGGGCTCACCTTCACGCTTCTTCACCATCCTGTTGCGCTGTTTGCATGGCTTCGTCCGCTTCGTTTTGATCGCACGGGGTCAAGCTCGGCAACCGAACGTTGCGCTGCGCCTCGTCGATGGCCTCGCGGGCGGTTGTGCACCTCGCGTTGCCGCCCTGGGCGTCTTGCAGGTCGATGTCGCCGACGAATCCGCCGAAGTGTTGCCCGACGCACAAGCGTGTAACGTTGTGGCTCAGGATCAATTTCCAGCCGTAGTCAGTGCCGTAGTGGTTGTTGAGACGGCGGTGCATTGCTTCCAGGAAGTCCAGCCGCTGCCGATCATTCACCGCCTCTTCCAGGTCGGCGGTAACTTCACTGAGCCTCCCCTGCAGCACTGAGACGGTGGAGCGGAGTTCCTTGATCTGGTCTACCGCCCACTGAATGGTGTCGCCCTCAGCGCCGTCTCCGTACTCGTGAGCTAGCTGCTTGAGGAACGCGAAAGGCCCGGTCTGCATGCTTACCTCCATGTGAACGTACACCGGCCATCCGCCACGGCTCGCCGGATGTCTTCGATGCTCTCGAACTGCACCAAAATCGCCATGGGATGCCCTGTCGCTACCTTTGAGGCACCCGATCCAGCGGGATCGTCTACCGTGTGGATGTTGCCCTGCATGATCAGCTCGCCACAGATTGCTTCGTTGTCACTCACATCGGCTCTCTCTTTGTAGGGTGAGGTGGGCACGTCACTGTCGTTCGCTCGTAGGGTGAAGTTCTTTCTTTGCCTTCATGTAAGCTTCGTGGGCCTGCTGTGGCGTCTTGAACAGCCCGAGATATTTTTTGTACCCGTTGACCTTTATATGAGCCTGCCACCGGCGCCCATTCGGTGAGCAACCAAGGTATCCATGGCTGCTGTTGCGTGACGCTTTGCGCTGGTTGTGTTGGTTTTCTTGGTTGGTGACATCGCGAAGATTTTTAATGCGATTGTCGGATCTGACGCCGTTGCGGTGGTCGATCATGTTTTTCGGCCAACACCCGTACACGTAGAGCCACGCGAGACGATGGGCGTAATACCTTCTTGTTTGAAAATAGATCACGTTGTAGCCGTCCTCGCGAATAGCGCCCGCTACGCTACCCTTGAGCCTTCCCCCGCGAGATTGCTTCCAGATGAAGGTGCCCGTATCAGGGTCGTAGGAAAGGACTTCTTTAAGCTGTTTCTGGGTGATCATGTGTCGGTGTCCTTGCCCACTGGGGGTGCGTCCGCACGCTTGATAAAAAATGAGAGGGCGGGACGTTCAACTCCCGCTTCGGACCTACGGGTAGGTATCCGAAAACCGACAAGCCTCCACGATCCCAGGAGGGTGCTTGCCTGACCCAGAGTGCGGAACGCACTGTGGCACTGTTTGTTTCTGGACTCATGAGCGCTTCTACGATTTACAGCGCCGCCTCTCAAAACGAATTCACTCACACCACGACCCCCAACGCCGATAGAAGTAGATAGGAATTCACACCAGCGTTTCCGGGTTCGAACCACCGATAGGCGACACAGGCACAGGGTTCAGGCGCTTGTACTCCGCTCTCATGCCTTTGTAGATGCCCTGCAGTCCGTGCAGGTGGACGTAGTTCACCCGGCGCTTACCTTCGCGCAGGCTGGCTGCTAGAGCCTCCAGCTTCGTCGCGGCTCGTTCTGCGGATAGTGGTTCTCTCATGTCTCTTTCCTCGTCGGCGCTATCAGTGCTTCGTAGTGGGCCTCCGCGGCTTCGCGCGTTAGATGAATAAGCCCAGCCCTGCGGTACTGGTCGAACATTCCGGCTGTGTATCTGTGCTCAGAAACGCCGCCGCCGTAGGTAACGACATAGCAGGTCTGGTATTCGTCCAGTTCATAACAAGGGCACGGGATTTCGACCTCGTTAACGGTCACGGTGGGCGGGGGCTCTGGTGGGTCGATGTAGTCGCACAGGAGATTTAGCTCTTCCTTTGCGATCCAGCCCATGTCAGAGTTCCAATGGTCGGACATGGAAACCCTTGCCGAGTCCACCGCAGCCATGACCTCCCGAGGGGCATCGTCTTCCTTCAACCTGCGCCAATACTCCGCATTTGCTGAATATCGCTTAGCGTCATCCTCCCACCCAGATGCGCGCTCTTTGTGGTGCTGGACCAAGTCCCGCAGCTCTTGGTTCGTCGCCTCAAGATCCGCGATGCGCTCCTTCTGCTCGTCTATCGTGACCTGCATTTGATAGCGGCTGTCGCGCTTCAGCTCTGGCGCGTCGCCGCCCACGCCCTCAATAATTTCCCTTGCGTCTATCTCTGCCATATCTCTACCTCACGTAAATCTAGAAGCCACCAACACGGGCACCACGACCACGAGAAAGAGTGCGGCTGCCACACACAGAACAGTGGTCCGTGTGATGAATCCGTACTCAGGAATGCGGCGGTTGTCGGTGTAGGTCATGGCGCGACCTCAAAATCTAGGTTGTGGTCTAAGTTCTTCTGCGGCCACCAGCGATAAGCAAAGCCACTAAGTGCCATGTACATTTCGCGTGCCTTAGGACTCATGTCCCCCGCCATGTAGCACCACTGCTTCTCGCCAAGCCCGTAGGCCATCGAGTTTTCGGATATCTCGTCGTGTAGGGCCTCGAAGAACGCCGCTTGCTGCTCTGAGTCCATGCCCCAGAACGCCTTGGCCATAATCTCTGGCGAAAGCTCGACAAACATCGACTGTTCCGACTTGACCAAAATCTTGTTCACACCACACCCTCCAAATAACACCCGCCATACGGGAATGAGTCCTGGGGCATCGTCATGGCTAGAACGGGATCGAACTGTCGCCTGCTTCGGGGTAACTGCTCGACGATTGATTTCCCCGTTCAGGCTTCCACGTATCCAGCTTCGCCGTT
>JBCDIW010000004.1:0-273103 GCA_038748515.1 Pseudomonadota bacterium | reverse complement strand
TACAGCACCAACCGGTCGACGGCCTCTCGAGTGACTCGCATGGCTCGATAAGTGCGTTGAAACCAAGCGCTTCTACGCCGCGAAGCCGGCGAGGCAGGTGGCTGCCCTTCGAGCTGCTCGCGTAGCTCCATGAACGTCTGAGCGCTGCCAACCGTACTCGACGGACGCTCGAGGGGCAGCCACCTGCCTCAACTGGTCAGTGCAAGATTTTGACCTGATTCGTGAGTGCCACATCTCGACCTTCGGTGGTGGACCGGCGCTGCTTTGCTTGAGCGTCCGTCGAGCGCGCTGTTCAGGATGGATGAGCCGATGGAGCTACGCGAGCAGCTCAAGTAAAGCGGCGCCGGGCCGCCGACTCGCCGATCAAAGTCCGCTTCACGAGACGTCTAGGCAGGAGGCGAAACGCCAGTGCGCGCCGGCAGGGCGTCCACAAGCTTATCCCGCAGCGATCGCAAACACCGCTCGGTATCTTCCCAGCCGATGCAGCCGTCCGTCAGCGATACGCCGTACGCCAGTTCGCCGCCTTCGACCAGCGCCTGGCTGCCGCCGTGGATGTTGCTCTCGATCATGAGGCCCATGAGCGAGCGGTTTCCCGCCGCGATCTGGTCGGCCACATTGTCGGCGACAAGGGGCTGCAGACTCGGATCCTTGTTGGTGTTCGCGTGACTGCAGTCCACCATGATGTTGCTCGCCATACCGGCTTTTTCAAGCGCTTCCTCACACAGCCTGATGTGTACGGAATCGTAGTTAGGGCCGGCGCTGCCTCCGCGGAGCACCACGTGTCCGTAGCCATTGCCCCGCGTGGTAAAAACCGACACCTGTCCCTGGCTGTTGATCCCGAGGAAGCGGTGTGCCCGGGAAGCTGATTTGAGTGCGTTTATCGCCACCGTAAGCCCACCGTCGGTTCCGTTCTTGAAGCCCACCGCCGAAGACAGCCCGCTCGCCATTTCGCGGTGCGTCTGGGACTCGGTGGTGCGCGCTCCGATCGCCGACCACGCAATGAGATCCTGCAGGTACTGGGGCGAGATGGGGTCCAGCGCTTCCGTGGCGACGGGCAGGCCGAGGGAGACGATGTCATTGAGCAGGCGCCGCGCGATGGCAAGGCCCTCTTCGATGCAAAAGGAGTCGTCGAGGTGGGGATCGTTGATCAGCCCTTTCCAACCCACCGTGGTGCGCGGCTTTTCGAAGTAGGCGCGCATCACAATGAACAGCGTGTCATCCAGCTCCGCGGCAAGTTTGCGCAGTCTCGCGGCGTAGTCGAGGGCGGCGGCGGTGTCGTGGATACTGCAGGGACCCACCACAACGAGCAGCCGGTGATCGCGGCGATCAAGAATGTCGTAGACCGTCTGCCGCGCCGTGCTCACCGCGGCGGCAAGGTCGTCTGTCAAGGGCAATTGCTCCTTCAGGGCCGCCGGTGTCGCCAATATGTCCTGTGCGGCGACATTTGTGTTGTGCACGTTGTTACTCATGGCTTCGGTCCTGCTAGAGTCCTGCGTCCGGGCTTCAAGGGCCCGCGATTCTAAAGCAGGGACCGGTTGATGCACAGCGATGCCCCAGGGCTCCCGCCGCTCTTCAGACATATCGACAGGATCGCCTCGTACCTGGACGACGGCTACGCTGTCCTCACACCCACTCGACGTCTGTCGCGGGCGGTCCGCGAAGCCGATCAGCAACGCCGGCAGCGGCGCGGTGATGTGGTTTGGCCCAGCCTCATGGTCACGCCGATCACGCAGTTCTGGACCGATCAATGGCAGAGGGCGGCAACCGCAGGGAACCTGCTGCCGAGGCGGTTGCTGGATCCGGGGCAACAGGGGCTGCTCTGGGAGCAGATTATCGAAGGCGACAGCCACGCCGGCTTCTCTCTCCTGAACGGATCCCGCGCCGCCCGCCTGTGTCAGCAGGCCGACGAGCTGCTGCTTCTTTGGCGCATTGATCCGCACGCCTCGCCATGGTCCGGGTGGTTTCGCAGCGGTGACGACAGCCGGCATTTCCTGCGTTGGCGCGAGCGCTTCGAGGCGCGCCTTAGGGACCTCGAGGCCACCACGACAGAGCGCGCCCACGCTGAGCTGCTCGCGCAGAACGGCGACGGGAGCGAGGGCGATTCCAGGGTTTTTCCGCCCCTGCTGCATCTGAACTGCGACACGCTTACCCCGTTGCACGCCGCCCTCGCCGGACTGGCGCGGGACCGCGTCGATCTCGACGCCGGCAGTGAACCTGTTCGCCCGCAGCCGGTGCGCGCCTATGAACAGCGGGAGGATGAGCTGCGCGCCGCGGCTCGATGGTGCCGGGAGCAAACCGAGCAGGATCCCGGCGGTCGCTATGCCGTTGTTCTGCAGGATATGCAGGGTGATCGCGCGATCTTCGAGACCCTGCTGCGTCGCGAGTTCGGCGCCCTGACTTCGGACTATGATCGCCTTCCGGTCAATTTCGCCACGGGTTTTCCGCTCGTGCGTGCGGCCCTCATTCGCGATGCCCTGCGCGTGCTTTCCCTGGGCTGCCATGAGGTTGACGTCGAGGAATCGATCGCCCTGCTGCACTCACGCTTCGTGTCCGCCGGGCCGCTGCGCCGGGACCGACTCGAGACCCAGAGCCGACGGCTTCGGTCGCTTGCATCCGAGCGCATTCCAGCCTCGGTGCTTCGCCAGCTTCTCGCTCCGCTGCGCGGCACCGATAGTGACTGTGCGGCCTGGGACCTGCCTCCCCTGCTCGAGAGCCGCGGCATGCGGCTGCGCGGCAGGCGCTGGCCCAGCGCCTGGACTCCGGTGTTCCAGGAGCTTCTCGCCGTTTGGCGCTGGGGCCAGGACACCGCCCTGGACTCCCTGGAGTATCAGCAGCGGCAGCAGTGGGGCGAGGTGCTCGACAATTTTGCGCGCCTGGATGACCTCTACGGAACGCTGAACTACGAGGACTCGCTGCGAGCGCTGCGTCGACTGTTGGGGGAACGGGCGTTCCAACCGCAGACCACGGATCGGGGGATGCAGGTTCTGGGACCGCTTGAAACCAGCGGGCTGGCCTTCGATGGCCTGCTGCTGACGGGCATGAGTGCGGGCACCTGGCCGGCCCGGGCGCGCCCGAATCCCTACCTCCCCGTGGCGCTGCAACGCTCGGAGCGCATGCCTGGCGCCGACGCCGCCGCCGAGGCGCAGACCGCTGAACAACGCTGGAATCACTGGCGCCGGTGCACCTCGCAGCTGGATATCAGTTTCGTGTACCAGAGTGACGAATCGGAACAGCTGGCGAGTCCCCTCATTGCCGATCTTGAGATCCTTCGCCACGCTCACGAAACCTCCGTCGAGCCGCGCTGGCGCCAACAGATGGGCGCGGCGACGGTAGCGGTGCAAGAGACGCCCGTTCCCTTCACGGACGATGTGCCCCCCCGGATCAGCACGGGCGTTCTGGAGGCTCAGGCGGCCTGTCCCTTCCAGGCCTTCGCGCGCTCCCACCTGCGCACGGAGCCACGCCCGGGGCCGCGGCCGGGTCTCACGCCGGCGGAACGCGGCACGCTGCTGCACCATGCCCTGCATCGGCTTTTCGAGCGTCTTCCGGGGTCCACTGCATTGAAGGACGCCGACGCCCCGCAACGTCGGACCGCGATCTCAAGTGCCCTCGAACACGCGCCCCTGGCTCTGCATGCGGAGCGACGAATGGTCCTCGGCGCGGCAGTCCTGGAGCTTGAAAAGAAGCGCGTGGCTGGGCTGCTGGAGCAGTGGCTGGAACTGGAGACGCAGCGAGGCATCGAGTTTACGGTGCTGGAGCAGGAAGTAGAGCGGGAACTCGCCCTTCGCGGCGTCGAGCTGCGCCTGAGACTGGACCGCATCGATCGGCTCGCCGATGGGTCCCTGATCGTCATCGACTACAAATCCGGCCGCCCGGAAAGTCTCGATTCCTGGTTTACAAAACCCCCAACAAAGCCACAGCTGCCGCTCTACGCGCTAGCCGAGGCGGAAAGTGCGGGCATTGCCTATGCAGTGCTGAGACCCGGAGAGCTTGGCTGGCATGGGATCGGTCGCCAGGCCTTTGCCCCGGGCATCGACCCGGCGCTGGATCGGCTCGGCGACAATCCGGACGACGCTGAACTGTCTCCCGAGCAGGCATTTTCGACGCTGCAAAAACAGTGGCGCGTCGCCCTTGGCGAGCTTATCGATGAGTACGGAACCGGAGCCTACCCCGTTGAACCCGTGACCGGCGCGTGTCGCAACTGTCGCCGCCACAATCTGTGCCGAATCGCGGAGCTCGCCGTCGACGAAGGAATCGATTCGTGACGCCCGCGGACGCCGATGCCCGAGAGGCGGCACTAAATCCTCGCGCCTGCGTTTGCGTGAGCGCACCGGCCGGATCGGGTAAGACCGGGCTGCTGGTGCACAGGCTTCTAATACTCCTTGCCCGCGTCGATCACCCGGAGAACGTCGTGGCGATTACCTTTACGCGCAAGGCGGCGGCTGAGATGCGCGCCCGGGTACTCAACGCGTTGAACACAGCCATGGAGGACGAAGCCGGTGCCGATGCGCATGAGCAGGCGCTGCGACTGGCAGCGCGGGCCGTCGTGGCGCGAGACGAGGAGCAGGGCTGGGGCCTGCGGGGCAATCCGGCTCGTCTGAGCATCCAGACGATCGACAGCTTCTGCGGCGAGCTGACGCGTCAAATGCCTGTCGCCAGTGGCGCCGGGGGCGCGATCGTCCCGGACGACGATACGAGGCCGCTGTACGCAGAGGCGATCGAACGCTTCCTGCAGGGAACCCTGAGCGAGGGCCGCAGCGCGGCGCGGCGCGATGTGGAGAGGCTGCTGCTGCATCTCGACAACCGCTGGGAGTCGGCAGCGGAACTGCTCGAGGCGCTCTTGCAGCGACGCGAACAGTGGCAACCGCTGCTGGGGGTCGGGGGCCTGGTGGACGAGCAGCAGTCCGTTCTTCGTGATGCAGTGAATCAAGTAGCAAGCTACCGTCTGGCTCAGCTGCGTTCGGCCCTGCAACCGGTACTCGAGGATCTCGAAGGGCTGTGCCACTGGCGTCACGAACAGGTGCCCGAGTTCCCGCGCTTCCTGGCGGCGAGCGAAGACCCCCAACTCTGGCGCTCCCTCGTCGAGCTGCTGCTGACAAAAAGCGGCGCCTGGCGCCGGACCGTCAATCGGAATCAGGGTTTCCCCCCCGGGAAGGGCGAAGCGGGGGAGCGGAAGGCGACCCTTCTGGAGCTGATCCAGGAGCTGCAGGCCGCGGATCGGGACGAGACGCTGCGGCGCGCTCTTACCGATGTACTGCTGCTTCCGGATACCGACTCCCGGGATGAGCACTGGGAGATCCTGGCGGCCCTGAGCAGGCTATTACCGCGCCTCGCCGCAGAATTGCTTCTCGTGTTCCGCGAACGCGGAGTGGTGGATCACGGCCAGGTTGCCCTCGCCGCCCTCGCCGCCCTTGGGAGCGACGAAGCGCCTTCCGATCTCGCTCTGCGTCTCGACCATCGGATCGAACATCTCCTGGTGGACGAGTTCCAGGACACCTCATCGCTGCAATTCGAATTGCTGCGCCGCCTCACGCGGGGATGGATGGAACACAACGCCGAAAATCCCTCGGCGCCCCGGACTCTGCTGATCGTCGGCGATCCCATGCAGTCGATCTACGGCTTCCGCGAAGCGAACGTGGGCCTGTTCATCAGGGCACGCGATCACGGCATCGGTGACCTCAGGCTCCAGTCTCTCGAGCTGCGGGTGAACTTTCGCAGCTCCGCTAAACTGGTGGCGTGGAGCAACGCCACCTTTGCGGCCGCCTTTCCCGATCGGGACGACCCGGAGCTTGGCGGTGTGTCCTTCGCCCCGGCATCGGCGGCTCAGCAGGGCGGGGTGGCCCCGGAATTCAGACTGTTCAGCAGCGAAGACGGCAGCGCGGCCGGCGCGGCCGAGGTTCAGGCGCTGTGCGACGCGGTGGAGACCGAACTCCGCTCGCGATCCGACTCGACGCTGGCGATTCTTGGTCGCTCGCGGTCGCAGCTGCGTTTCTTTATCGCCGAGCTGCGCGCCCGCGGCATCGAACATCTGGCCCGGGACGTCGACCTTCTCGGCGGGCGTCCTCTGATTCGGGATCTGCTCAGCCTGGTCAGTGTGCTTCTCGATCGTACCGATCGCTACGCGTGGCTCGCTCTGCTGCGAACACCAGCCCTGGCGGTGAACAATCGCGAGCTGTTCTTCATGGCGCAGAACGCGCCCACTGCCGCAATGCTGGAGCATGCGCTGGAGGACACTTCCGGCGAAGCGCGCCGTAGTCTCTCCGCCACCGCCTTTGACAGACTCGTCCAGCTACGCGACGTGTTGAACTGGGCGGATCGATTTCAGGATCGACTTGCGCTACGGGTCTGGGTCGAGGAAAGCTGGCTGCGTCTCGGCGGGGCAGCAATCATCAAGGCTGACGACGAAGCCGATGATGCCGAGCAGTTCTTTCGCCTCCTTGAAGGCCTCGAACTGGATCGCGGAACACCCACGATTCGCGATATTGAAGAAGCGCTAGCGACGCTCTACGCGTCCCCCGGGGACGAGGGCGCGCGACTTCAGGTCATGACGCTGCACAAAGCCAAGGGTCTTGAGTTTGATGCCGTCTTCATTCCGGCGCTCGGCAAAGCGACGCGCCACGACCAGAAGCCCCTGCTGCTATGGGAGGAACTTGCCCTTCCGGAGCAGGAGAGCACGGTGCTGATGGATATTCGAGCCGCGACCGGCGATGGCTCTTCCCGGCGACTGTATGAATTTCTCCGCGCCCAGCGGGCGCACAAGCAGGACCTCGAAGCAACGCGTTTGTTTTACGTGGGCTGTACGCGCGCCGCTTCCCGACTGTGGCTTAGCGCGACACTGCCCTGGAGCAGCCGGGAAAGCCGGCCGGGCGTGCCGGCCAAGGGGTCCCTGCTGTCGAAGCTCTGGTCCGAAGTAGACACGCTGCCCGTGGAAATCGTAGAGCGTTTGGATGAGGAAGCGCAGGCCTATGTGCCGTATCGCAGACTTGCGGAGCTGCCGGGATCGATGGGAGACAACGCGGCGAAGCCACCCGGGCCGCTTAGCGCAACGAGCGCGCCGGAGCGCGACGCGGCTATCGTCGGCAGCGCGGAAAATCGCCGGGCGCGGGCCCTGGGGACGGCGGTGCATCGCGTGCTGGAATCCCTGATCTACCGTGGCGAGCTTCCCCAGACATGCGATGAACGCATGCGCCGTCTCCTGCACATGGCGCTCCTTGAGTCTGCCGCGGATCGACCTGCCCTCGATGAGCTGTGCCGGGCCGGGGAAGCGAATCTCAATCGGGCACTTGAGGACCCCTGGCTGCGCTGGTCGCTGTCGCCATCGCGCGCCAGGCGCAGCGCCGAGCTGCCCCTCACGGCGGTGACTGACGACGGGGTGCGGTCCCTGGTGCTGGACTACGTGTTCCAGGATGAATCAACGCGGGAATTCTGGATCGTCGACTACAAGACAGCGGAGCCCCGGCCTGATGAAACGCCGGAAGCGTTCGCCGCCGTCCAGGAGGAGCGCTATCGCGCGCAGATCGAAGCCTATCGGAGGGCCCTGCGCGCCACGGGGGCCGCTCCCGTGCGCTGTGCCCTGTACTTCACGGCCCTGGCACGGCACCACGAAGTGCCGGAACACGCGCCCGTGCCCTAACGCCGTTACATTCTCCCGCCTATAATGCCCGGCTTTGGACGACATGGGAAAAAGGAATGCTGGTTGAAGTGCGCGGGCATCGCAGAGTAGATCGCAGAGTAGCTGGCGAATTAGCTGGAGCCGGGGAAATCCAGAAGTTGCTGAATTCGAAGCTCCGGCCCCACCCGGGGTTCCTGGTATCGCTGTGCGCCGTGCTGGTCCTTGGCGCCTGCAGTGAAGAAATCGTTCCCGTGGGAGAGCCGCTCGCGCGACCGGTAAAAATCTTCCGCGTCGACGCGGGCCTCGGCGAGGAGATTCGTCGCTTTCCCGCGACCATTGAGGCCTCGAAGCAGGCGGAGATGAGCTTCCGTGTGTCCGGTGCCCTGGCTGAACTCGCAGTCCGGGAAGGCGATGTCGTCGATGACGGCGCGGTCATAGCGCGCCTGGACCCGACCGATTTCGAGATCGCCCTTGAAGACCGGCGCGCCACCTTCGAGAACAGTCAGCGGAATTTTGCCCGGGCCAGCGAGCTGATCGACAGCGGTTCCATCTCCCAGCTCGACTACGACCGCATGGAAGCCGAGTTCCGTTCGAGCCGGGCGGCCCTGGCGCAGGCTGAAACCAACCTTGGCTATGCCACTTTGCGCGCACCTTTTCGCGGACGAATCGCGAGGCGCTATGTCGACAACTTCGAAGAAGTCCTCGGTAAGCAGCGCATCGTCTATCTGCAGGATACGGAAAATCTCGACGTGATCATCAACATGCCCGAGTCCGTTGTACGCTCCGTCACGGCCGGGGATGGCGACGATGACCTGAGCACCGACTCCGTGGCGGAAAGCGCAGCGGAGTCCGTTCGCGCCATGGCCTCCTTCGAGGACTATCCCCAGATCAGTTACGCACTGACGATCAAGGAGATCGCGACGAGGGCAGACAGCGATACGCAGACCTTTGCCGTCACCTTTACCATGCCCCAGCCCGATGACTTCCGCGTACTCCCGGGCATGACGGCCCAGGTCGACGTGGATTTCACCGGTATTCTCATCCGGGAAAAGGCGACCTGGGTACCGGCGCTGGCCGTCCAGGCCGACGCGGAGCTGTCCCCCCGGGTGTTCGTCCTGGATCCGGACGCCATGCAGGTCCGCAGTCGCGACGTGGACATCGGTCGCGTCTCCGGAGACATGATTGAAGTGCTCTCGGGTCTCGAAGGTGGCGAAGAAATTGTCGCCGTGGGCGCTGCCTATCTTTCCGAAGGCATGCGCGTAACAAGGCTCTCCGTGGGAGAGCAGGCGGTTCCGCGGGAAAAGACGGCGCCCTCGGCATGAACATTGGAGAGTACTCCGTCCGCACGCCGGTCATTTCCTGGCTGCTGGTCGTTATTTTTGCCGTCGGTGGCGTGTTTGGCTTCCAGCAAATGGGAAAGCTCGAAGATCCGGCCTTCACCATCAAGATGGCCAAGATCATTACGCAGTACCCCGGGGCCTCCGCTCAGGAGGTCTATGACGAGGTGACCTATCACCTCGAAGACGCGATTCAAAAGCTGCCGCAGCTCAAACGAATCAAGATGAGCGTATCCAGGCCCGGCCTGTCCGACATTCAGATCGAATTCAAGGACGAGTACGGCGCGGCTGAGCTGCCAAACATCTTCGACGAGTTGCGGCGCAAAGTCAGCGACGTCAAACCGCAGCTACCGCCCGGCGCGCTTGAGCCCATGGTTATCGACGACTTCGGAGACGTCTACGGCGTGTACTTCATGCTCACGGGGGAGGGCTACACCTGGCGTGACCTCTACGACGTGGCCGACAACGTGAAGCGCCAACTGGTGCTCGTGGACGGTGTCCGCAAGGTGACGATCGACGGAGAGCAACGCGAGGTCGTGTATCTCGATATCTCGCGATCGCGCCTTGCTGAACTCGGTATCGATCCCCGCACCATAGCCTCCGTACTGGGCTCCCAGAATTCCGTGGTCAATGCCGGCAACGTTCGAGTCGGCGACGACTACCTGCGCATCAAGCCGACGGGCGAGTTTCGCTCCGTTCAGGAAATCGGCGAAGTCCTGATCAGTTCCCAGCAGCGACGCCTCGTGCGCCTGCGCGACATCGCGAGCATCACCCGGGCCTACGAAGAAGTGCCAACGAAGCTCTACTACCACAACGGCGGCAAGGCGCTGGCGATCGGGGTGAGCATGGCAGCGGGTCGGAATGTCGTGGAAGTGGGCGAGCGCCTCCAGGAACGGATCACCTCCCTGGCGACGATCATCCCCGTGGGCATGGAGCTTGAAGCCGTCTACGACCAGCCGGCGGAGGTCGAAAACTCGGTTGGGGGCTTCATCATCAGCGTCGTCCAGGCGGTCGCCATCGTGATCATCGTCCTGCTTGCCTTCATGGGCATGCGCACGGGCCTGATCATCGGTTCCGTGCTGGTCATCACCGTGGCGGGAACGCTGCTGGTGATGTATCTCTTCGACATAGAACTGCAGCGGATTTCGCTCGGCGCCCTGGTGATTGCCCTGGGTATGCTGGTGGACAACGCCATCGTGATCGCGGAAGGCATGCAGGTGCGCATGCAAAGCGGCATGCAGGCGCTGCAGGCGGCGCGCGAAGCCGTGGGCAAGACGATCTGGGCCCTGCTCGGCGGAACGGTGATCGGCATCCTCGCTTTCTCCGCCATCGGCCTTTCGCCCGACAACACGGGGGAATTCGCCGGATCATTGTTTTACGTCATCCTGATTTCCCTGTCCCTCAGCTGGATCACGGCGGTCAGTACTACGCCCCTGCTGTGTGCGCTGCTGCTCAAACCCGCCGAGGAAGGCGGCCAGGGCGACCCCTACGGCGGACCCGTGTTCCGGGCCTATCGGGCCGTCGTGGCCTTCGCGGTGGATCACCGGGTGTTCACACTGCTTTCCGTCCTGCTGCTGTTTGTCCTCGGGGTCGTTGGCTTCGGGCAGGTAAAGAGCGGCTTTTTCCCCGCGTCCAATACGCCGCTTCTGTTTATTGATCTCTACGAAACCGAAGGCACGGACATCCGCCGGACACGGGATGACACCCTGGCGGTCTCGGCCTATCTCCGCGAACAGGAGGGTGTCGTCCAGACCAGCAGCGTCATCGGTGGCCCGCACCAGCGCTTTACGCTGGTTTACGACTCCCGCGAGCCCACGCCGGTCTACAGTCAGATTATTGTCCGGCTCGACAGCGCGGAACGCATTCCCGAAATCTGGGATCTCGTAGAGCGGCGGCTCCGCGACGGCGGCCCGGGGCTCGACCCGATCATCAAATCCCTGCGGATCGGCCCCGGTCGCGACGCGAAGATCGAGGCCCGCTTTTCCGGTCCCGACCCCGTGGTTCTGCGTCGCCTCAGCGAGGAGGCACAGCGGATCATGCGCGCCGACCCGGAAGCGGTGGATGTGCGCAATGACTGGCGCTCGCCGGTGAAGCTTGTCACGCCCGTATTCAATGAGCAGGTCGGCCGGCAGCTGGGCATCAGCCGGGAGGACCTGGGCGATGCCATGAAGTACGCCTTCGACGGTCTGAGCGCGGGAAGCTACCGCGACGGCAATCGCGTGCTGCCCGTGTTGATGCGCGCCGCCGAGCGCGAGCGCGGCAACGCCGACGACATGCGCGATGTGCAGATCTGGAGTGCCGCTCTCGGTCGTACCGTGCCGGCCTCAGCGGTAATCTCAAACTACCGCACAGACTGGGAGAACGCGCTTCTGCGCGGACGAAACCGCATTCAGACCATCATCGCCTCGTGCAATCCGCGCGGTGATCTCGCCACGCCGCTCTTTGAGCGCCTGCGATCGCGGATCGAGGCCATCGACCTGCCACCGGGCTATGCGCTCGCCTGGGGCGGAGAGTACGAGGATAACGCCAACGCGCAGCAGGGACTGGGTCGCTCTCTCCCCGTCGGCATTCTGCTGATGATCCTTACCAGCATCGTACTCTTTGGAAAACTGCGTCAGCCGCTGATCATCTGGCTCACGGTGCCGCTTGCCATTATCGGTATTACGGCGGGGCTCCTCGGCACCGGGGGCGCCTTCGACTTTATGTCCCTGCTCGGGGCCCTGTCGCTCATGGGTCTGCTGATCAAGAACGCCATCGTGCTTATCGAAGAAATCGACCAGCAGATTGAAGAGGGCAAGGATCCGCACGGGGCGGTGATCGACGCCGCCGTAAGCCGTGCCCGGCCGGTGATCCTCGCCGCGGCGACCACGATCCTGGGCTTGATACCCCTGTTGTCAGACGTGTTCTTCGTCAACATGTCCGTGACCATCATGGCGGGACTCGGCTTCGCGTCCGTGCTGACGCTTACCGTCGTGCCAACGCTTTATGCGCTGTTTTTTCGTGTGAAACGCGGCGACGCGGCGACGGCCGAAGTCGGCTCGGCCCCGTCCGTTCCCGTCTAGTCCGTAGCGGTCTAATCAGTTGCCGTCTACATAGAGCGTGAGTGCCTGGCCGGGCTGCAGATAGCGCTGAGGGTCCAGCGAGTTCCAGCTCACCAGCTCGTCAATCGTCACGCGAAAGCGCCGGGCGATGGTGTACAGGGAGTCACCGCGACGAACCGTGTAGGCGCGTCTGACGCCCGTGCTTCCCGCCGACGCCATGGCGAGGCTGTCGCGCCAGGCCTCGCTGTCGGGGATCATCAGCGTATCCCCGGCGCGGATGAAATTACCCCGAATGTTGTTGACGCTGCGCAGCATACCGACGCTGGTATCGAAGCGCCGCGCGATTCGTATCAGGCTGTCGCCGCTCCTAATCCGATAGTGTTGCCAGGTCACGCGCTCTTCCGGCGCAAGTTCGGCCAGGCGCGCTTCAACCGCGCTGGCTCGATCCACGGGCAGCAGCAGACCGCCATTCCCGCTCGGGGCCGTGGCCCAGCGCAGCTGACCGGGGTTGTAGCGGCGCAACTCCAGAAGGTCCAGCTCCGCAAGCTCAGCCACGCGCAGCATCTCGATTTGTCCACCCGTATCGATGGAGACGAACGCGGGTTCGTTGGGGATGGGCGGGAGCGCTACGCCCAGCGCCTCGCCGGAGGCGATGATGGTGCTCAGGGCAATGAGCCGGGGCACGTAGCGACGCGTCTCCCGGGGCAGTTCGAGACTCCAGAAATCCGTCGGCAGACCCGCCGAGCGATTGCGTTCCATGGCTCGGCGTACGCGCGCCTTACCCGAGTTGTAGGCCGCGAGCGTCAGCAGCCAGTCGCCATCAAAGTCGACGTTCAGTGCTTCCAGGTAATCCAAGGCATAGCGCGTTGACTCGCGCAGGTCGAGGCGGGCATCAAACCACCAGTCGCGCTGCATGCCGAGGTAGTCCGCGGTGGCCGGGATGATCTGCCACATCCCCGCCGCGCTCTGACTCGAATAGGCAAAGGGATTGAGAGCACTCTCAACGATGGGCAGCAACGCCAGGTCCATGGGCACGTCCCGCGCCTCGACTTCGGCGACGATGAAGTAGAGATAACGCCGGGCCCGCGGCGTGATCAGCTCCATGTACCTGGATTGGCGGAGGTAGTGCTCGCGCGCCGCATCGACCTCAGGATTTTGCACGGTATGGAACGTCAACTGCCGCTGCATACGCTCCCACAGATCCGCCGGCGGTGGCGGGGGTTTGGGAGCGGGAGAGGGCTCGTCAACGGGGGGCACCGGCTCGGCCGGGGGCTCGATGGCCGCGGTGACCGGCTCGGTCACCTGGGGTTGCTGCGCACAGCCAGCCAGAAGGAGAACGACGGCGCTAACCGTCGTCAGCAAACGAACCATGACTAAAACTGGTCTTTCCAGGCTCGCAGCGCCGCGAAGGCAGCGACCGAATCCGCGGAAGCGTCAAGCCTTCCGGCGCCGTGCAGGCCAGCGACGACGGAAGGTTCCGCGGAGCGCAGAAACGGGTTCGTGTCCAGTTCCAGGCCTACGGTTGTGGGCACGGTGGGCGTCCCCGCGTCGCGTCGGGCCCGCTCACGGACGCAGCGATCGCGGAGGGATGTGTTCGCAGGATCCGCGGCCAGGGCAAACTCGAGGTTTGCGAGGGTGTATTCGTGCGCACAGTAGACACCCGTATGGGCGGGCAGCTTCGCGAGACGTCGCAGCGATGTATGCATCTGCTGCGGAGTACCCTCGAAAAGTCGTCCACAGCCCGCGGCAAAGAGCGTATCACCGCAGAACAGAAGCGGCGGCTCTTCATCGGCGGCGAAATAAGCGATGTGGTCCAGGGTGTGACCGGGCACCGCGAAGACCTCGAAGTCGAAGCGGCCAATACGGGCCCGTTCGTCGTCGCCCAGAATCCTATCGATGCCATTGATCGCCGGGTTGCGCGGGCCGTACACCGTGCAGCCCCAGTTTTCCTTCAACCGCGCCAGTCCGCCGACGTGATCAAAGTGATGATGCGTGATCAGGATCGCCGCGAGCGTGAGCCCCGACGATGCCAGGGCCCTTTCCACGGGCTCGGCGTCACCGGGATCGACGACGCAGGCGCTGCCGTCGCCGTTATCCAACATCCATATGTAGTTGTCGGAAAATGCCGCTATGCCCCGCACCGCCGTATGGTATGGAGTTGAGCCTGTTTTTTGAGTTTTTATAGACACGTCCCGTAACAGTTTGTCGTTAGTTGTTGTTAGATTGATCGTTAAAGGAAGCCAGGGCGACGTCGACCGCTCTCTACGGATGTCTTATTGCTCTGGCGCTTGCGCCCGCTCCCGGGCGCCGCATCGCCTCAATCAGCTCGCGTTGCACCCGGCGCCCGGTATGGCTAACCTCCGAGCATGAAAACCGAAGCGGACGCGCAGTCTAGCGATATTTCCCTGGCGCTGGAATCCTGGTACGCCGGACGAGGCGGACACCTGCTTGACGCGACGCGTACGCGCCTGCAGGCAACGCTGGATTTGGCCTTCGGCTACCACATCCTGCAGACCGGTCCCCTGGCGGGGCACAATCTGATCAGTGAAAGCCCCATCAACCATCACATCGTCGCCTCCGACAACGTGTTCGGCGGACCCGGGCTGCTCTGCCACGGAGACGAACTGCCCTTCGATAGCGACAGCGTGGATATGGTCGTTGCCTTTCACGCCCTCGAGTTCAGCACCCATCCCCATGCCTGCCTTCGGGAAATACAGCGCGTACTGCGCCCCCGGGGCCACCTCGCAATCATTGGTTTTAACCCGCACAGCCTGCCTGGATTGTGGCGACGCCTGCGCGCGCTGCGCGGCGACGGTCTATGGTCGCATCACCGGCCTGTGAGTCTGCAGCGGCTCACGGACTGGCTGCATCTTTTGGACTGCCAGATGGAGTCCGTGCGCCAGCTCTACCCGATTCCGCCGCGGGGCCACGGGCGCCTGCGACGCTGCATTGACGCGGTTGATGCCTGGGCCATGCGCTACGATCTTCCCGGAGGCAGCCTTTACCTGGCGCATGCCATCAAGCAGATTCCCGGCGCCCGCCGCCCGCGTCTCGTTGCGGCCGCACAGCGCACGAGGCTCGTGGGGCTTGCCGTGGCCGGCCAGCCGACGGCGGCACCGCGCCACCAACGCACGCCGGGCGAAGATCGCGCCGCCTGACAACGCGTTTCCATTCAGCGCAAGAACAGTGCAAGAACAGTGAAAGCACAGTGAAAGAAGTCGAACTGTTTACCGACGGCGCCTGCCGTGGCAACCCCGGGCCGGGGGGTTGGGGGGCGCTCCTGCGTATGGGCAGGCACGAGCGCGAACTCTACGGCGGCGAGGCCTCGACCACCAACAATCGCATGGAATTGCTTGCCGCCATCGAGGGACTTGGGGCTCTGAATACTTCCTGCCGCGTCATCCTGACCACTGATTCGACCTACGTCATGAAGGGAATCACGGAGTGGATCGACAACTGGAAGATGCGCGGCTGGAAAACGGCAGCGAAGAAGGCGGTGGCAAACGCCGATCTGTGGCGACGCCTGGACGCGGAGAATGACCGCCACAGCGTGGACTGGCGCTGGGTGAAGGGACACAGCGGACACCCGGGAAACGAGCGCGCGGATGCGCTCGCCAACCGCGGTATCGACGAAATGCTGAAGCGAGGACACTAGTGCGTCAGGTTGTACTGGATACGGAAACCACGGGCCTGGAAGTGACCCAGGGGCACCGCATCATCGAAATCGGCTGCGTTGAGATCGTCGGGCGTCGCCTCACCGGCCGGCATTTCCACTGCTATATCAATCCCGAGCGGGATATTGACGCCGGCGCGATCGAGGTCCACGGCATCACCAACACCTTTCTCGCCGACAAACCTCTTTTCGCCTCCATCGCGCGCGAGTTTACGGATTTCATCGAAGACTCCGAGCTGATCATCCACAACGCGCCTTTCGACATCGGCTTTCTCGACAGTGAGCTGGCGCGCCAGGATTCTGCGGCCATCCCCCTCGCCTCACGCTGTGAGATCACCGACACGCTGCTGATGGCGCGCAAGCGTCATCCGGGACAGCGCAATAATCTGGATGCCTTGTGCCAACGCTACGGCGTAGACAACTCCAGCCGCGATCTGCACGGCGCGCTTCTGGACGCGGAAATCCTGGCGGACGTGTACCTCGCCATGACCGGCGGCCAGACGGCGCTCGCCCTGGGAGGCTCGGATGAGGGGGAAACGGTCGGTGCTGGGACTGAATCGCTGCGCCGCCTGCCGGCCACGCGCCGGCCTCTCCCGGTGCCTGCGCCTAGCGCCGAGGAATTAGCGGCCCATGAAGCGCAGCTCGACGCGATAGAAGCCGCCGGGACCGCACCGCTGTGGAGAACGGCGGCCGGGCCCGGAACTCGCTGACTCAGATAAACAGCACCACCGCCGCAAGACCCACGCCGCCCAGAACCAGCGTGTAGGGCAGGGCCATGATCACCATGCGTCCGTAGGACAGACGGATCAGGGGCGCGAGAGCGGAGGTCAGCAGGAACAGGAACGCCGCCTGGCCGTTCGGCGTGGCGACGCTCGGCAGATTGGTGCCGGTGTTGATGGCAACGGCGAGCTGGTCAAACTCTTCGCGCGTGATCGCCCCGGCATCGAGCGCGGCCTTTACTTCATTGATATAGACCGTTGCCACGAACACGTTGTCGCTGATCATGGACAGGATGCCGTTGGCAAGGAAGAACATCGCCGGGCGCACGGCGGAGTCCATCGCCAGCACCGCGTCAATGACGGGGGTGAATAGGTGCTGGTCGTGGATGACGGCCACGATGGCAAAGAACACCACGAGCAGGGCGGTGAACGGCAGGGCCTCTTCGAAGGCGTGTCCCAGCTGGTGCTCCTCGACCACACCGTTGAAGGCCGTGAGGAGCACGATCACCATCAGCCCGATCAGGCCCACCGCCGCCCAGTGCATCGCGAGGCCGACCACAAGAAGGGCGGCGACAAGGGCCTGCACCGTAAGGCGGGCCGCCGTGCGCGTATTGCGCTGTGCGTCGGCGCTTTCCTGGAAATCTTCAAGAACGCGGCGCACGGTGTCAGGCAGCTTGGCGCCGTAGCCAAACTTACCGGTGCTCTCGAGGAGCGCGCAGGTCGCCAGGCCACAGAAAAGCACCGGCATGGTCACCGGCGCCATGATCGTCAGAAACCGGACAAAGTCCCAATCGGCAACGGAGGCGATGAGCAGGTTCTGCGGTTCGCCCACCAGCGTGCAAACGCCCCCAAGAGCCGTGCCTACAGCACCATGCATCAACAGGGAGCGTAGGAATGCGCGGAAACGCTCAAGATCGTCTTTATGCTGATCATGAACGGAGTCATCGTCACCGTGATCGTGGTCATCCTGGTGCGCACCTTTCCCCGACGCCACCTTGTGATACACGGCGTAGAAACCTACACCCACGCTGATGAGAACGGCGGTGACCGTCAGAGCATCGAGGAATGCCGACAAAAAAGCGGCCACGAAGCTGAACAGGAGCGAAAGAATCAACTTGGAGCGAATGCGCAGCAGAATGCGCGTGAAGACGAACAGAAGCAGCTCTTTCATAAAGTAAATACCCGCGACCATGAACATCAGGAGCAGGATGACTTCGAAATTGGCTTCGGCCTCGTGGTAGACCGTCTCCGGACTGGTCATACCAAGGACTACGGCTTCGATGGCGAGCAGACCACCGGGCTGCAGCGGATAGCACCGCAGGGCCAGGGCAAGGGTGAAGATAAATTCCGCTATCAGTACCCAGCCGGTCGCGAAGGGGCCGATGACGGCCAACAAAATCGGGTTTGCGATGAGGAATCCGATGATCGCTTTCTTGTACCACTCCGGCGACGGTCCGAGAAAATTGTGCCAAATGGCCTGAGCCGCGGATTCACTCATACTGATGCCCCTGAAAAATTAAGCGCGGAAGTGTACGTTATTGAATTGACACAGGTAAGGTGCCCTTGCGCTGCGTCTTCGTGCTGCATAGGATACGCGCCGCAGCGCTGGTGGTTTACTTTGCCTCGGCGAAGTTCTGATACTTGCCGGCCAATCCGCAACCGCCTTTGCCCGGGCCGCTTTAGGATCGAACGCGCTCGCTGCTCTTTTCAGGCCGGGACACTCCCGGGCGTCCACGTCGTTACAGGTTCCTGATGCTCGATCTTCAGCCCAGTGCCCCTCCGACACGTGAGGGTGCACTGCATATCGTTTTTCACGGCGGTCGGCTCGTCACCGATCTGCGTTCGTCCACGCCCTGTGTGCACCCCGCTACGGAGTTAACTTCGCAAGGCTGGCGCGTGCTTCGCGAGCAATTCGTCGGGGTTTGGAGCGGTGAACCGGTGTTCGCCGTGGAAATTGAAACCCGCGGCGACATCGACGAGCTCCGCTTTCAGGTCGGCAGCCTGTATCAGCTCATCGGACGGGTGGACGATGCGTTGTTCACCGCCGCTGGAAGGGCCGCACAGTTACTCGACTGGCAGCGCGATCACAGCTTCTGCGGCCGCTGCGGTAGCCCCATGGCCCCCACGGACAACGGGCGCGCCATGGGATGTGCCCGCTGTGAGACCAATCTCTATCCGCGAATCGCGCCCTGCGTGATCGTATTGGTAACGCGAGGGCGGGAACTCCTACTTGCGCGCAACGCCCGTTTCCCGCGCCCGATGTACTCGACGCTGGCCGGGTTTATTGAGCCCGGAGAATCGGCAGAAGACACGCTGCGCCGGGAAGTACGGGAGGAAGTCGGGGTTGAGGTGGGCGACCTCCGCTATTTCTCGTCCCAACCCTGGCCCTTCCCCAACCAACTCATGCTCGGTTTCTTTGCCGAGTACGTAGCGGGAGAGCTGACTCCCGATGGCGACGAAATCGCGGAAGCCGGTTTCTATCTTCCGGAGGCGCTGCCCCCCGTGCCGCCGCCGGCGTCGATCGCGGGACAGCTCATCCGCCACCACTGCGCCACGCACCGCTGAACAAAGCGAAGGAGTTCTGACCATGGACATGCTGGCTGAATACGGTTTGTTTCTCGCCAAGGCTCTCACGATCGTCGTAGCGATTGGCGTTGTCGCGGCCATTGTCGCGGCCTTCGGACAACGGCAGCGCGGTGATCACGACGGTAGGATCGAGGTACGGCGGGTAAATGATCGCTACACGGCGCTGGCCGAAGCCCTGCACGAAGCCACGCTGGATCCCGCCAGGCGCAAGGTTCTGCACAAGAGCGAAGACAAGCGCAAGAAAAAGGAAGCCAAGGAACGGAGTAAGGCCGCGAAGAAGCAGGCAAAAGAGGGGACCGAGGTCGAGGAACAGCGCCCTCGACTGTTTGTTCTCGATTTCTCCGGTGATCTGCGCGCTTCCGCGGTCGGGACCCTCCGCGAGGAGGTCACGGTTCTACTCTCGCAGCTGCGTGACGAGGATGAGGTGCTGCTGCGCCTCGACAGCTCCGGCGGCATGGTGCACAGCTATGGCCTGGCTGCGAGCCAGCTGCAGCGCATTCGCGATCGCGGCTGCACGCTTACCGTGGCCGTAGACAAGGTCGCGGCCAGCGGCGGTTATATGATGGCCTGCGTTGGACAGCACATCGTGGCAGCGCCGTTTGCCATCATCGGATCGATCGGTGTCCTGGCCCAGCTTCCCAATTTCCATCGCCTACTGAAGAAGAACGACATCGACTTCGAGCTTATTACGGCCGGCGAATACAAGCGTACTCTTACCATCTTCGGCGAGAACACGGACAAGGGCCGGGAAAAGTTCCGCGAGGAAATTGAAGACACCCATGTATTGTTCAAAGACTTCGTAAGCGCCATGCGTCCCGCCGTCGATATCGACCAGGTGGCCACCGGTGAGGTCTGGTACGGTCAGCGCGCACTGGACGTTGGACTCGTGGACGCCCTGGAGACGTCCGATGCCTGGCTTCACTCGCGAAGCGAAAGCCATGACATCTTTGAGCTCAGCTACATTCCGCACAAAAACTGGCAACAGAAGCTGGGTATCGCCGCCGAGGGCGCCATCGAGCGGGCCCTGCTGCGCGTCTGGGAGCTGGCGTCCTCTCGTCCCCGGCAGTAAGTACGCGCGACGCTAGCCCCTCGCCGGGCGATGTTCGAGCGCGGTTTTCGTGGCGGGCCGGTCCGCTGGCTTCAATGCCTCGCAGGCCTGGTGCTGGGATAGAAAGACCTGCCCGGTCAGGCGGTCGAGAAAATCCGAGCGCTCGAGGGCATCCATCACGGGACCCTTAACCTCGGAAAGGTGCAGCAGCACGTTCTGTTCCTCGAGGCGCTCGATGATCGCCTCCAGGGCTTCCAGCGCACTGAGGTCTATCTCGTTCACGGCCGTGCACTGCAGCACTACATGGCGCAGTCGCTCATCGCGCTCCGCGACAACGGCGTAAATCGCGCTCTCGAGGTAAGCGGCGTTAGCGAAGTAGAGACTCTCGTCGATACGCAGGGATACGATGCTCGGGTAGGTGATCACCCGGTGGCGCTCAATGTTCCTGAAGTGCTCCGTACCGGGCACTTCTCCGACCACGGCGATATGCGGACGGGAGGTCTTGTGCAGGTGCAGAGCAACGGAGACCGCTATTCCCGCGAGCACGCCCAGCTCGACCCCGAGGAGCAGAGTTGCCAGGATCGTAACGCTCACGGCCGTGAAATCGGCGCGCGAAAATCGCCACGCGGTCTTCAAAACATCCAGATCAATCAGGGAAGTCACCGCGACGATGATGGTCGCCGCCAGTGTGGCCTTCGGTAGGTAGTAGAGCGCGGGGGTGAGCAGAAGGGCGGCAAGAGCGATGCCCAGGGCAGTTAACACGCTGGCCAGCTGCGTTTGAGCGCCTGCGTCGAAGTTGACGACCGAACGCGAGAAGCCTCCCGTAACCGGAAATCCACCGGACACGCCGGCGGCGACGTTTGCCGCGCCAAGGGCAATCAGTTCCTGGTTGGCATCGATCCGCTGCCGTCGTTTTGCGGCGAGCGTGCGCCCCACGGAAACCGATTCGATGAAGCCGATCACGCTGATCAGCAGGGCGGACACGGCCAGCTCCGACCAGAGCGCGGTGTCCAGGGAGGGAATGGCAAACGCCGGCAGCCCCCGGGGGACGTTGCCGACCAGGGCGACACCGCGAGCTTCAAAATCCAGAACGACGCTGGCGAGAGCGGTAATCACGATAACAATGACCGGGCCGGCTTTAGACAAAATCGTCGCCAGGGGAGCCGGAACTCCAGCGCTGCTCAGAATTCCCAGCAGGCCGCCTCGCGCCCAGTAAAGAAAGACCGTGGCGAGCAGACCCGTAAGCAAAGTGGCTTCGTTGAAGGCGTGCATGTTGTCGGCAATCGTCCGGAGCAGCACCGGCAAGGTTTCCCCGTGGCCTTCGATACCGAGGATATGGCGCAGCTGGGACAGCGCGATGATGATTCCCGAGGCGGTGATGAACCCTGAAACCACGGGATGAGAGAGAAGATTGGCGAGGTAACCGAAACGCAGCAGCCCCATCCCGATGAGCATGCCGCCCGAGAGCATCGCCATCGCAATCGCCGCCGTCGCGTAGCCCAGCGTACCGGCCTCCGCGACTCGCCCCACGGCTGTCGCCGTCATCAGCGACACCACCGCGACCGGACCCACGGACAGCGTTCGACTGGTACCAAATAGCGCGTAGGCCACGAGCGGCAGGATGCTTGCGTAGAGACCCATTTCCGGCGGCAGCCCCGCGAGCAGGGCGTAAGCCAGGCTCTGCGGGATCAACATGATCGTGACGATCAGCGCCGCGAGCGCATCGCTCGCAAAATGCCTCCGCTCATAGGACACAAGCCATTGTCTCGGCGGAAAAAAGCCCGCTCGGTGCTGGCTCATGCGCAGGAAGGATCGGCCGAGCGGCGCCGACCGATGCGCCACAGCGTTACCGACCCGGTGCACTTACGACAGTAATCGTGCCCCGGCGTTAGCCGTGTCGCCAGCGCAGCGGCACCCGCCGGAAGCACAACGCCCCGTCGTTTCAAACGCATGTTGTTCATTCCTCGGCCGAGAGTGCGTCGATGGGCGGCCCGCCAAAAGCGTTGAGGGGTAGCTTGAGAAAAATCCGGTCGTCACCTTCGGAGGGGGGCAGATGGCCGGCGCGCATGTTGACCTGCAGGGACGGCAGAATCAGGCTGGGCATGCTCAAGGTTGCATCCCGCGCTTCCCGCATGGCCACAAACTGGGCTTCACTCACCGCGTCGTTGACGTGAATATTCCCGGCGCGTTCTTCGGCGATCGTCGTCTCGTAGGCTAATTCCCGACCCCCGGGAAGGTAGTCGTGGCAGACAAAAATGCGGAGGTGATCGGGAAGCTCGAGGATTCGCTGAATGGAGCGGAAGAGGGTGGCGGCATCGCCGCCGGGAAAGTCACATCTCGCGGTGCCATAGTCGGGCATGAACAGGGTGTCGCCGACGAAGACGGCGTCGCCGAGCACAAACGTCATGCACGCTGGCGTGTGTCCCGGGGTATGCATCACTACCCCCTGAAGCGCGCCGATGTTAAGCGCATCACCGTCGTCCAAAAGCACATCAAACTGACTGCCATCGCGCGGAAAGCAGACGCCGGCATTGAATACGTTGCCAAAAACCCTCTGAACGGCAGTGATCCCGCTACCGATGGCGATACGGCCGCCGAGACGTTTTCTGATATAGGGGGCCGCGGAGAGGTGGTCGGCGTGGACGTGGGTTTCAAGGATGTATTCGAGCTCGAGTCCATGACGGTTGATGTGCTCGATGATCGCATCCGCCCCTTCGTAGCTTACGGTCCCGGAGGCGTAGTCCAGATTCAGGACGCTGTCGACAATCGCACAGGCCCGGCTGCCCGGGTCTCGCACCACATAGGACAACGTGTTCGTGGGCTCATCGAAAAAATGCGTGACGTCTGCTGTTTCGTACATGGGTGTTGTGTCCCGCTCGCTGCGCGTGCAGCGGATTACATGGTTCTTCCAGGCCAAAGTCGCTGTGAGGAATGACCACAGGTGCTCACGCCGCGCGGCCCTCTGGCGAATTTATTCATTTTTGGTATATGTATATAACTAAAGTATACCAGCCGTCGGGCTAAATTTGTCGTTACAGATCGGCATATTGGCGTTTTGTAGCGAAAACACCGATAAATGCTTCGAAATGGCCAGCGATAAAGCGTTGAATGATGCACATCTCGCACCGGCCCAAAGTGTGATTTAAGTGCATATTGGCACTGATACAGTGCGGGTTTTGTGCCGTACACTTCTCCACAAGCCACAGCAATGACGGCGTGAGACCCTTTTTGTGCCAATTAATGCGCCCTCAGCCGCTTTGCGATGAACCTATGGCACGCATCCCGCATGAATTCCCCCGTGCTTTGGCGACGGAGTGCAAAGAGTGACTGACGGAAAACAGGCCCAGGTTCGAGCGGCTCGCGACCCGGACACAGACATCGACACGCTCGATGAGCTGGCCACGTCTCAGGACACCTGCGTCCTGACCGCTTTGATCGCCAACCCTCGTACACCCACGGATACGCTGCAGCGGCTCTCGCGCAGCCCCCGCATCGGCGTGCGAAAAGCGCTCCTGGATAGCCCGCGCTGCCCTCTCGTGACCAGCGTCGCCGAAGACCGCCTGGCCTTTGAAGGTATCGACCTTGCTCTGTTTGTGGACCAACACTCCCGCCGCGACGTGTGCCGGGCACTCATTGGCACGGGGCACCGGGCCGAAACGACTTTGGTGTTTTCCGATCCGACGCTCCGGGTCCTGGATTGCCTGCGGACACTGCACTCCCTGTTCACGATTCACGGCGGTAAGAAGCGCGACCGCAAGCTGAACCGACACGACTATCTTCGATTCCTGGCCGACTTCAACGCGCGGGGCGGTCGCTACGAGGTTCTCGATCTACCGGTCATCACGCTCCTCACCTCTATCCGGCTGCTGGGCCAGGAACGGTTGGTTCGCGTTATGACCGAGGAAACACCCGATCGCGCCATGCGCACGCTGCGCCTGCTGGAGGCCGTTACGGGCAGCCAGGCGGGCGCGGCCGGCGAGCATCAGCAGGCGCTCCTCGGACGCTGGCTCGAACGTCACGAAGACTGGCCCGCTCGCATACACGACTATCTGGATCGTAAGTACCGTCGTCGCGCGAGTCAGCGGCGCAATCGTGCCCCTCAAACGCTTTCCCAGAGCCGTTACAGCAAGGCGATCCGGGAGTTCAATCGCCGCATCATGAGCGATGGAGTTCGCGTCCACCTTCCTCGCACCGAGCGCGAACTACAGGCCCTCGGCGCGACGATGGCGAACTGCATCGGCTCCGAGCACAACGTGCAGGACGCCGTGGAAGGGCGTCACGTGATTCTTCACGTGCATCCCCTGCGAGCCCGGCGAAAAGGCGTGACCTGTCAATTCGATGCCAGCGGAAAGCTGTTGCAGGCGCGGGGGTTCGCCAACGGCGTAGCTGACGAGAGCCTGGTGGAATGGGCGAAAGGAGCCATCGACAGCCTGGCGGCAAACTCTGCTTCGTCGACCGAATCCTAGTCCTGGGGAGCCCATCGCGGACTGCCCCGCCGGTCGCTAGGAAATTGCGCATCATCGGGCGCCTGAGTGCGAGCACTGAGCCTCCTCTCGATCTCACCCTAGCAACGCGACTGTAGCCGACGCTCCTTTCCAGGACGCAGGCGCTCCACTTCGGCGAAAGCCGATCGCAGCAGCCAGGATGAAAATTGACGCCGCAGTGCGGATTGACCCTCGAGCACAATTCGCGCGGCGCTAATCTCTGCATTCAGATCTCGAAAGCCGCGCCAGCACTCAATGAAGATTCGCAGGTCGGCTTTCACAACGAGGTCCACCTCGAAACCGGGATACTTGAGACACATGTCGACGGCGCGATCCGCGTGAATCAACCAGACTCGACGACAGCTTGGGGGTGCGCGTGAGAACTGGAACTCGATCACGGTCCGCCCCGGCGGCATCGCATCGGAATCAATACGCCGGTGCATGCTGTACAGCAGAAACTCAGGGTCGAGATCATCGGTCGTCATTTCGCGTGCCCAGCGTTGACCCCAGACGGCTATGGCATCGACCAGGGGCCTGAGTTCGAGACCCGCCTCCGTGAGCTCATAGCGATGACCGCGCCCGCCTTCCAGGGGTGTCCGCACAAGAATCCCCGCTGCGGCGAGGCTCTCCAGCCTGCTCGATAGAAGCGTCGCAGAAATTTTGGGGACACCGCTGTGAATTTCCGTAAATCGCTCGCAGCCATCGATCAGGCGCCGGATGATCAACAGGTTCCAGCGCTCACATAAGACCTCGGCCGCGAGAGCTAAGGGGCAATACTGACCGTAGCGCGACATACTGACAGGATGACCCGCGGTTCGAGAAAACGCTACTACAAACTTTACAGTAGGCCGCCGCTGGAAATGGTCCTAGATTGAAAACGTCGTTTCCAGGGGAGACTCTTATGAAGCACTTCATGAAGCACTTCCGATTCGTCGCCGCTGCCCTGCTTTGCTTTTGCGGATCCAATCTGATCGCAGTTAACTCCCTTCGAGCCGCAGACCAGTCTTCGGTGCCCGAGAGTGTGAGCGACTGGATGGCACTCACGGCGACCCACCGGGTCGACCTGTTTCACAGGACGTTGGAGACCTCACGCACTGATGCGATGGTCGCCTTGGCCATGTTTGAAGCCGCTAATGCCATCGAGCGGAACTACGTCTCGCAGCTTGGGATAGATCCTATCGATGGCACCATGGAGCCGGACGCGGCAGTCGCCGTGGCGAGCGCCGCCGTTCATACCCTGCTGGATCTGTATCCCGCGGGCGCACAGGCGTTTCGCGACGCCTATCAACGGAGCATTGCAGAGCGTCGCACCGGCCCCGGCTTCAAGATCGCCGAGCAACTCGGCGTCGATGCTGCGAAAGCCGCTCTCGCTCGAGGCCGCGCCATGAACGACAGTCGAGTCGCGCCGTATCGCGCCACCACACCGCCGGGGGAGTACATTCCCGAGGGCACGCCGTCCCTCATTACAGATTTCGATCTTGCTTTGCTGCCCTGGGCACTCGAGAGTAGCGACGCGGCGAGGCCGGTCGCGCCGCCCGAACTGAATACCCGCCGGTACGCCAGCAACCTACTAGAGGTGCAACGCCTCGGCGCAAAGCTCAATCACACGCGCACCTCCGATCAGACCGAGAGCGCACGTTTCTGGTTTCTCATCGACATGAATCCGGTTTTGCGCCGAATAGCCGAGCGACCCGGACGGACCCTGTCACAGAACGCACGCCTCTATGCCATGTTCTACATGGCATCCGACGACGCCTGGATTGCCGCGAGCGATGCCAAGTCTCACTACCAGTTCTGGCGGCCTGTCACCGCAATTCGCAGCGCCGACAGGGACGGGAACGAGAGCACCGTACGCGACGCCTATTGGGAACCCTTGATGCCAACGCCGCCGCACCCCGAGTATCCCTGCGCTCACTGCCTCCAGGCGGCCGCACAGGCCACGGTCCTCGATGCAGAGCTCGGCGATGCCGAGCTTCTTTTGACGTTCATGAGTTCGACCCTGCCGAATGCCGAACCGCGGAGCGTTACAACCGCGCAGTATGTCGCTCAAACATCGATGTCGCGAATTTACGCCGGTGCGCACTACCGGTTCTCCAACGAGGCGGGGGAGGCGTCTGGGCGTGTCGTCGGCCGGGCAGTACTGCGTTGTTTCCGCCCGAATGCCCGGATACCTGCGGTAGCAACGCGATAGCGCTGTGTGATTTTTCGCAGCGACGTCCACTCTCGCGCCTGAACTGATTACTGCTAACTCGGGTTTTCCTTTCCGGTCGGAGGAAGTGTCCGTCTGAGCACACCCCCTTTGCTTCCACTTCACCCTCTCAACCGCTATCGGTAACGCGTTTATCCTGCTGAACCTGACGTCCGGCGGCAGCCAGTTTCTTGTGACTTCACACCAATCGACTACGCTGGATGTGAGGCAAAAAGCAGGTATCCCCAAGCCAAATCGCCAATCCGGGTCTGCGGGTAATCGCCCCAGCCCCTCACAATCACGCTTGTTACTCATCGAAAATAAGAATAGGAGGAAGATTGGATGAAGTGTTTTTTGACGTCGCTGTTGTTAATGGGCGCCAGCGTCCTTGTTCTCCCCGCATCGGCTAACGAAGCCAATCTCACCCGTTTCGGACCGATCACCCTTGAACGTGGACCGGGAAAAGCTGTTCCTTACACCGCGTCCTTCAAGGCGATCGAGGGACCTGGCGAGCTGGTCCTGTCGGACGACGGCATCCGCCAGGCCTGGATTAGAATCAACGGACAGCAAATCGCTCGCGGGAAGATGTTTCGCGCCGAAGGCGACTTCATTGTCCCCATTCACCTGTATGCCGAGAACACCATCGAAGTGAAGCTTCGCGGCGCGCCCGGCGGCTCATTGGGTGTGCGGGTAACGCAGTTTACCGAGACTGACATCAACGTCCGAGCCAAAATGTACTTCGGACTCAACACCAGCGACATGGAGCGCCAGCGCGCGTTCTACAACACGCTGGGGCTCACCGGAGAGATTTTCCCGGCCGGACCGGAAGAGTGCCGTACCTTCGCTCAGTCTTTGGGATTCAGGGATAACTACCGGATTTTCGTGGCGCTGACGAGCTTCACCGGCGCACCGCCATGGGTGGATACGGTTCAGTTCCGCGACTTCTCCTTCCGCGACGATCCGCCCTACGCCAACCTCAATCACATCGGGATGGCCTACGCGACCTATGCCACCGCCGACCTTGAAGGCGACTATGCGTACCTCATGGGTGAGGGCGTAGACTTTGTTTCACCCCCGACCACCGCGCCGAACGGCGAGCGCTTTGTGTTCTTCCGGGATGCAGACGGCACATTCCTGAAACTCGTCGAAGAGCCCGGGGTGCCAACTTTCGGTCCAGACCTGATTCGCCTTGTGAATACCAATATGAATGTGTCTGATCTGGAGCGTTCGGTCCAGTTCTACCGCTTGCTGGGCTTTACTGAAGAAGACGACGGTTCTCAGCAGGGCTCCGGCGAATTCTCCGAGGCGCATGGTTTCGCCACACCCATCGCCTTCGAAGGAACCGATCTAAGCCTACCGGGTGGCCCCGTACCGCCTTTCGGCGGCGACCCGAACGCCACCTTGCAGTTGCGGCAGTGGACAATGCCGTTCAACTTTGCGCCGCCGTACTCGCCCCCGGTCAATCACCTGGGCATTGATCGTATCGCGTTCTATGTGGACGATTTGAACGCGACGGTCGCCGAGATGAACCGACTGGGCTTCGAGCAGCTTGGGCCGATCGGCGGTGGTGCGACCGTCGGCAGTATTGGCATCGTTTTTTTCTTCGATCCTGACGGCATAAAGGTGGAGTTCTGGGGCCCCGTGAGCGAGCCGAATCCAAACTCGAGTTGCTAGCGTGTTTCTGTCCTTGTAAAACGACGCATCTCACGCCGCAACGCATCGTTATCCGTGTTCTGGAAGCAAACGCGCATACAGCTGGCACCTCGAAACGAGGGCATGCATCTCATCACGGACGACGTGGCGAGAGCCGTGGACGGTCTCCAAGACTGCGGAATAGGGCTTCTGCACCTGTTCCTTCAGCACAGTTCCGCGTCCCTGGCGATCAATGAGAACGCCGATCCCGACGTGCGCGGAGACCTGCAGCGACATCTGGATGTGCTGGTTCCCCGGAACCAGCCTCATTACCGCCATACGTTGGAAGGACCGGACGATATGCCCGCGCATATCAAGTCCGTTTTGATCGGTGAGTCCCTCACCATCCCCGTTCGCGACGGCCGCCTTGCACTCGGTACCTGGCAGGGTATCTACCTTTGTGAGCATAGAGATCATGGCGGTGCGCGCAGCATTGTCGCCACGCTCCAGGGAGAAGAAGTGAACTGAGGGCCGTGACTCCCGGTGCCGGGGTACAGAACGTGGCCGTTAACGTCGCACGCGGGACGGCGCCTTCGGTGGTTCAGCCCCAGGCTGCTAGGATTGAAGTTCTCGAATTCTCAAGGTCGCCCAGACGGTGCAGGAGGTAGGAATGGTTTCTGGAACTTACGTGCGGTGCGCCCTGCTCGGGCTCTTCATCACAAGCCCTGGCCACCACGCTATGGCTCACCACGGCTGGTCGGGCAACACCGCCGGCAATATCGAGATAACCGGCGTCGTCGAAGCGGCTGTGAGCCTCTCGGGCCCGCACGGCACGATGCAGATTCGTGACGCAGAGGGTCAGCTCTGGGATATAACGCTGGCGCCGGGACCGCGGACACACCGCGCGGGCCTAAAGGAAAACACGATTCCTCTCGGCGCCACGGTCACGGTTCACGGACAGCGCAATGCAGACGAGGAGAAGCACGAAGCGAAGGTCCGACGCGTCATCTGGGACGGTACGGAGTTCAACGTCTACCCGTCGAGGTAGTTTCGTCTGCCTGCCACCTGGCTTCCGTTAGGCGCGACCGCGACCCAAGGTATGTACGAAGCGATGCTCTGGCTGGAGGGATCGGCCCTGGCGGAGGGCCTGCGTGGTCTCGGGGTGTGGAGCTACGGGATTATCAACCTCCTGCACATCCTGGGTATCGGCACGCTGTTCGGCGCTGTGCTGATCCTCGATCTCAGGCTTCTGGGGGCGTGGAACAGTATCACCGTCGCTACGATCGCTCGCCCCACCGTACCGCTGGCCGCCTGCGGTTTCTTCGTTGCCGTGTGCAGCGGCGTCTCGATGTTCTCGATCAACGCCACGGAATACCACGGCAACCCATTTTTCTACATCAAGCTGCCCACACTGCTTGCAGCGCTGATAAACATCGGCATCGTCACGCGAGTGGAAGCCTGGCGGCGTGCGGTCCTCGGCGCGGATACGCGGCCCGGGGACCAACGCATCCTGGCCCTGGTCGGCGCGATCTCCCTGTTCCTGTGGCTGGTTGTACTGTCCTGTGGTCGCATGATCGGCTACTGGTAGGCTAACCGTCGCGCGTACACAGCGCCTCGCCGTCCTCGTAGTAGGGACCGGCATAGTAGGAGTGGCCGCCGTCAAACATAAAGCCCCAGCGGTAAAAGCGGGCGCGACCCGCTATTTCGTCGTCGTCCTCGGCCGGGCGTTCCTCCAGCGAGGTGTCGCTCCATAGACAACAGCCGTCGATCTCGATGGCACCGGGCATACCCGTGTCGGTGTCGGGACTGTAGAGCGACTCCAGTTCCGCAAGCGTTGGGAGACGCCAGTCCGCGTGGCCTCCCAGCCTCAAGTTGGCGCAATAAGCGGCAGCATCGGTCCATCGGAGGTAGGACCCGTTGGTCTGCCTCGTCCACTGACGCTGCTCCAGGATCACGACCGACGTCGCTTCGCGTGCCATTACGCGGTCGGAGAGGAGAAGCGCACTCGAGACAAAACCGATCAGAGCACACGAAAGGAGAAGCGGAGCGGCTACCGAAGAGGGCTTCTCCGCGCTTGACATACCGTCCTTCCACTGACGGCCCGGGTGGGATGCATTCAAAGCTGTACCTCTGTGTCGCCGAAGTATTCGCGAACATTAGCAGTATGCGTATCCGACTAGGTTTTCAAGGTGGTCTCGGCGTTGGCAAGCAATGCGAACTCTTCCTCGGCGGAACTGGCCGTAAGGTGGTGCCTGCCGAAGCTGAAAAAGTAGATTCCACCGCAGGCAAACAGCGACATCGTAAGCAGAAAGGCCAGGGGGTCGTAGGCGTACACCCCGGTCAAGGCCAGAACGGAAAGCAGCAGGCAGAGGCCGGAGGTGAATATCCCGCCCGGTGTGCGGTAGGGGCGGTGCAGGGCGGGCTGCCGGAGTCGGAGCAACAGATGCGACGCGGCCATCAAAGCATAGGAAACCGTTGCGCCGACAACCGCCATCGCGAGCATGCGATCCCCGGCACCGCTGAGCGACATGAGAAAGCCGAAGATGCCCGGCACCAGCAGCGCGCGCACCGGGACCTGTCGGGAACTGGTAAGGGAAAGGGAACGCGGAAGATAGCCGGCCCGCGACAGGGCAAACACCAGTCGACTGTAGCCGTAGATTATGGAGAAGAAGGACGCGATCAGACCCGCCAGCCCCAGCGCATTCACCAGCTTCGCCAGAGACGCAAAGCCCGCGAGATTCAGGGCATCCACCAGCGGTACCGGGCTTGCGCCCAGCGCCGCAGCCCCGACCGCCCCGGGCAGCAGCACCGTGACCAGTGCCGCCGTGAAAACAAGGAATAGCATGGCAACGATGATGCCCCGCGGGACATCCTTCGCGGGATCATTGGCTTCCTCGGCGGCGAGGGGAACACCTTCCACCGCGAGGAACAACCACATCGCAAAGGGCAGTGCGGCCCAGACGCCGTACCAGCCAAAGGGCAGGAACTCACCGGTGACTCCGGCCGGGGAGGGGATGTCGAGGAGTCTCCCGGCGTCGAAGCTGCCGAGCAGCGCCCCCGCCGTAAGCAGTATCGCGACAACCGCGAGACCGGTGATGGCCAGCATGACGCGCAGCGCCTCGCCAACGCCGATGGCATGGATGCCGATAAACACCGCATAAAATCCCGCGTAGACCCACGGACCGTCAACCCCCAGGAGTTCGTCGGTAGCCGCGCCGATGAAGATCACGATCGCGGCGGGAGCAAGCGCGTATTCAATGAGAATAGCGAGGCCGGTGATAAAGCCGCCGGTAACGCCCATCGCCTGGCGTGCAAAACTGTAGCCGGCACCCGCGGTCGGGATTGCAGACGACAGCTCGGCAAGCGTAAGCACCAGGCTGAAGTACATCAGCGCCATTGCCGCGGCCGCGACAACGAACCCGCCCCAGCCCGCCTCTCCGATACCAAAGTTCCAACCGGCGAAATCTCCGGATATCACATAGGACACACCGAGACCGGCGAGGAGAAACCAGCCGGTTGCTCCGCGGCGGAGTTGGCGTCTGGCGAGGTAGTCCTGGTCGGCGGTCACGATTCGTGCTTCCGGACATCGCCGTCGCTGGAATCCTGAACGAGGCGGAAGGATCCGACGGAATCCTGGCCCAGTTGAGCGCCGGCATCGAACGCTTCGCTTCGGTCCTTCAGGCCGATGCCACTGATCCCCAGCCGAAAGGCGTCTTTCAACAGATTAAAGGCCTTGCGTGCGGCGTCCTCGCAGGAAAGGCCGGCGCTCCGTACGTTCGAAATGCAGTTGCGCTCCGCATCGTGCCTGCCCCGCCGCGGCGCCCAGGTGAGGTACAGCCCCATGCTGTCCGGCGAGGACAGCCCGGGGCGCTCGCCGATTAAAACCAGCACCGCGCGCGCCCCCAACGCCTCGCCGACATCATCGCCGATGGCTACGCGGGCCTGAGAGACGATGCTGATGGGGGCGACGCGCCAGGGTGCCGTATCCGTTCGAAGCAGTCCGAGAAATGCCTCGAGAAAGGGCAGGGCATACAGCTCTATGGCCATGGCGGAAAGTCCATCTGCAACGACCAGGGCAAGATCGATGGTCTTATCGCGCGCGCCGCCCTGGTCGTGCAACAACTGATAGCTTCGCTCATCCAGCCGGCGACCAAGATCGGGGCGCTGCAGGTAGGCGGGTCTGTCGCGTACTTCGCTGAACAGCTGAACAGGGTCGGGACCACAAAGCTCACGCACTACCGGCGACGTTTGCAATGCCTGCTCCAGTTCCTCCACGGAGAGACGGCGATGCACCGCATCCATAGCGCGAGCGTGATCGAGCTGAAAGCTCAGCATCTCGGCCGTGGGGAGACTCCCGCCAGCGCGGCCGAGAGCAAGCCGCGCCGGAGTGAGACGCCGCAGTTCGGCCCAGGGATTCTGCACGAGGGCCGGGGAGTCGGACAACCGGTCGTCGTCGGCTTCTTTCATCGAGTGTCAGTGTCCCAGGCGATCGAGGGGAGCAGCGAAGGCATCCGGAAGGGCATCCGTAAGCCTGGCCGTACCCGGCCCTTCGAAGATCTGCATGCGACACAGCCAGTCTTCGAACTCCGGTGCCGGGCGCAGCCCCAGTACAGTCCTGGCATACAGCGCATCATGGAACGACGTAGTCTGGTAGTTGAGCATTATGTCGTCGGCGCCGGGAACGCCCATGATGAAGGCACAGCCCGCCACGCCCAGAAGCGTGAGCAGATTGTCCATATCGTTCTGGTCCGCGAAGGCGTGGTTGGTGTAGCAGATGTCGCATCCCATGGGCAGACCCAGAAGTTTGCCGCAAAAGTGGTCTTCGAGACCGGCCCGCGTGATCTGCTTGCCGTCGAAGAGATATTCGGGACCGATAAATCCAACGACCGTATTCACAAGAAGCGGATCGAAGTGTCGCGCCACCGCGTAGGCCCGGGTCTCGCAGGTCTGCTGATCCACACCGTGATTCGCCCCGGCGGAAAGGGCCGTGCCCTGACCCGTCTCAAAGTACATGACGTTTCGGCCAATGGTGCCGCGATGGAGGGCGAGCGCGGCCTCCTGCGCCTCCCGGAGAAGCGCCAGGCTGATGCCAAAACTCTCATTGGTACCCTGCGTACCTCCGATGGACTGGAAAACCAGATCGACGGGAGCACCGGCTTCGATGGCCTCGAGCGTATTCGTCACGTGGGACAACACGCAGGACTGCGTGGGTATCTCGTAGTGCTGGATCAGCTCGTCCAGGATTTTAAGGAGTCTCTCGGTTTGGGGGAGGTTATCCGTCGCGGGGTTGATACCGATAACGGCATCACCGCTACCGTACATCAGGCCGTCAAAGATGGAGGCCGCGATTCCGTCTAACGAGTCGGTTGGGTGGTTGGGCTGAAGCCGTGTCGCCAGGCGACCGGGCAATCCGATGGTGCTGCGAAAGGCAGTTTCCACCCGACACTTGCGCGCCACCAGGATCAGGTCCTGATTGCGCATCAGCTTCGCCACCGCGGCCACCATTTCGGGGGTCAGGCCAGGAGCCAAGGAACGCAGAGCGGAACCGTCGGTGTCGTAGGCAAGGAGCCAGTTTCGGAAGTCCCCAACGGTGAAGTGGGAAACGGCCGTAAAGGCACTCGCGTCATGCGTGTCAACGATCAGACGCGTGACTTCGTCTGACTCGTAGGGAACGAGAGCTTCATTCAGAAACTCTCGCAGCGGCAGGTCCGCGAGCACCAGCTGCGCTACAACGCGCTCCTCCGCGGATGTCGCCGCGAGCCCCGCGAGCTTGTCGCCCGAACGCTCGGGGGTCGCCTTCGCCATCACGTCGGCGAGGCTGCTAAAGCGGTATACGCGTTGTCCTTGTTGCCAGCGGTAAGGAGCCGCCATAGCCAGCATCCGGAGAGAAAATGAGACAGCTCCCGGAGCATCGCATATGCGGCGGCTTGGCGCACTTGAGTGGACGGATATCAATCCCCTGCTATATTCGGCGAAGGGAACCGAGGAAATGACCCTGGCTCTTGGGACCGCACCGGTCAAGGAGAACACTGGGTATGACGTATGCCGTAACTTCAGCTGTTGGCGTGCTCGTTTTCTGCGTCATCGCTCCGACGTTTCCTGCCTGGAGTCAAAACCCGCCTCGCTCTTCGAGCGACCCCGATAATCCACAAACCATCGTTCCGTCGGAAAAGGGGCGGCCCGAGCTGCAGGCCAGCGATCTCTCGGTACGGGCTGAATGCAGCGCGATTTATGCGGGCGAGCGTTCCGCGCTGTTTCAATGGACACCGGTAGCGCGCGGTCAGCGCAGCAGACTGGATGTCACCCGCTACTACGATGGATTTGAGCGCGGCACCTTCTACACGCTGGCCACGCTGGATCAATCCGCCATCAGCTTTACCTGGACCCAGGGAGAGCCCGCGGCCGCTTACCGTTGGCGCGTCCTGACGCTCGTCCAGAACAAGTGGTATGCGAGTAAGACCGCCTACTACGAAGTGCCGGTCTGCGTGGTTGACGAGGAGGAAGAGGATGAAAAGGATCCAAACCGCCTGGGATACCGCTAGCGTACAGCGTCGGATTGCTACGGATCGCCGGAGAAACTACCTCGCTCTTGCGGGGATCGGGCTGCTTGCGGCCGGGAACCCGGTGAGCGCCGAGATCACCATAACCGACATCAATCCTGACCAATCAAACTTCACCAGTCCCCTGGGCGCGAGCGGCGGTCGCGTGAATGGCCTCGCCACAACTCCCGGTGATCCCGATGTCTACTACGCCGCCAGTGAATACGGTGGCCTTTACAAGACGACAGACTTTCAGAGCAGCGGTGGCCAGTGGTTCCGTCTCGAAGACCATCTTCCGATGTTGACCATCGACGTTGAGGTGTCCCCCGATGGATCGACGGTCTATGCCACATCGTTGTTTGACGGGCGCGTTGTGAGCCTGTCAGGAATAAATGTGAGTTACGACAGCGGGGAAACCTGGCATAAGCCCCCTTCCTCGGCGCCCCCGGATAACTTCTGCGCCGACAGTTCGGTCTACGACACGCCCTGGGGCATGGGAATCGCCGTCGATCCAAGCGCTCCTGCGGCCGCTTACATCGGCACCAACTGCGGTCTGGCGATCTCCCAGGATCACGGCGCCTCCTGGACCTTCGCGAATCCCTTCGCGCCTGCCGCGGCGGGTCGGATCTGGGACGTTACGGTCCACCACGACGGCATCATCGACGTATGCGGTCAGGTTGGGCATGCCCGCTCTACTGACGGCGGCACGAGCTGGGATATCGGTCCCTTGCCCCTCGGCTCCCGCTGTTCCATCGCGGCCTCGCCCCATGAAGCTGACGTCATCCTGGCGGTCGTCGGGACGACGCTCTACGAGTCGGACGATGGCGGGGCGACGTGGACCAACATGGGCACCCCCGGCGGTCGTCGCCAGGGCCGCATCCCGTTCGTTGAAACCAACGACCGTGGCGATGATCAGTTCGACCTCTGGTTTGGAGACGTCGGGCTGTATCGTGGCGCATGCACCAGCAATCCCGTCGCTGGGGGTCTCCGCTGTCCCCCGGGTAACCAGATAGCATCTTCGCCGCCGCCTCCCGGCTGGGCGGGGTCCTTTACGGGGGGTGCGGGCGCGCACAGCGATGTAGGTACGGTCGTCTTCGATACCGCAGCGGCCGTGGATGCCTGTCCGACGCTTTTCGCGAGCGACGGAGGGGTCTACTACAACACGGACGACAACCAGGACAGCTGCCACGATCCACAGTGGGACCAACCGGCGGTTACGCCCCATGCGACCTTTCTTTGGACCATGGACGCGTTCAACCCGGCCGGCGCGGATAACCTGGACCTTTACTTTGGACTGCAGGACAACGGCGCCTTCGGTACGACCGATGGCGGCACGGCATCGCCCAGCTGGAATAACTCCGACGGCGCGGATGTCTTCGATATCGTTGCGGGGCAGTCGACCGTGCTCGCGACCTGGTGCTGCGGCCGCCGGCTCTATCGGCGCGGCGCGGGATTGATCGGCGGCGGCCAGGTTCCAGCGCAGTCCCGGCCGCCGAGCGGACTCTGGCAACAGTTCAGAAACCCCGACGCCTTCGATCGCTACGGACCGGACAGCTATGTCGCCGTGACTGCCGATTGCACCGTGGGCAATGGCGGGTGCGTGGGCGCCGACGGCGGACTCTTCGTAACCGACGATGTGACCGTTGATCCGATCGCGTGGACCGAACTCGGCGACGCGACGGAACCCACCGCAAACCTCTGCGCCGTCAAGTCGGCACGCCAGGCGGGGATCGGGCCACCGGTGTTCTACGCTATGGCCGGCTCCTGCCATCCCGGAAGTCAGAATCAACTGTGGCGCTTTGCCGGCACCGATCCGAACGGCGTGTGGCAGCGCATAGACACCAACCTCCCCGACGGCGCCATCGGTATCTTCGATGTGGACCCGCGCAATCCCAATCGCCTTTATGCCTCCAATACCCGATCCGGCGATCCCCGCATGGTGTACTCCGATGACGGGGGCCAGACCTGGACCGTGGACCCGGGCCTCGATCTGATGATGACCGGGGAAGGGCTGTTCACGTGGCAAACCATGGGCAATCACAGCACTTCGATCACGACGGCGACGGTCCAGCCGAGCCTTGTGGCGTTCGATCCGGAAGATTCAAACCTCATGGTGGCGGGCGGCGTCAACAGTGGCGTGTTCGTGAGTATGGATGGAGGTTCGTCCTGGCTGCTGGTGTCGGACCCTCACAATCCCGCCGAGTCGGGTACCCCCCACATTCCGCGACCCAACTACGCCTTCTTCGATCACGATCCCACGGGTCGGGTCGACATCTATATCGGAACGCGCGGTAAAGGTGTGATGCGGATTGAGTTCATTCCTCCGGCCAACAACTATCAGTATGCGGCCAAGATCGTTTGTGGAGATCAGCCCGCAGATGAAGAGCTTCGGCTGATACGCGGTCGTTACGCGACTACCATCAATATCCACAATGCCGCCGCGAGCGACACTGTGTTCCAGAAGCGGCTTTCGCTGTCCTACCCTCCGGCCGAGCAGCGCCCGGGAGCGCTCATACCCTTCGCCTGGGATCGGCTTGGTGATGACGAGTCTCTCGAGACGGATTGCAGTGAGCTGCGGGATCGGCTGTTCGATGGCGCATTTCCCCAGGACTACATCGAGGGCTTTATCACCCTTCGCAGCACGGCCCCTCTCGACGTTACGGGGGTCTACACCACCGCCGATGTGGATCCATCCGGACGCCTGCTTCATAGCAGCATTGATGTAGAGCACATTCCCGAGCGCCGGGTCAGCACTGACCTAAGGATCGAGAAGAGGGGAGAGGCCTCGTGTTTCCCGAGCTTTGGTATCGCCGATCTCGGAGACTGCCTGGAAGTGAACTTCGGGGCCTTCACCCTGGGATATCACTTGGCGCTCTACACCGTTACGGTCACGAACTCCGGCCCGATCACGGCGACGGATGTAGTCATGAGCGACGAGCTCCAGTTGAGTCTGGAAAATGCCGTGGGAGGGTGGGTCTTCATCTGGCCGGAAGATCCCATAACCCTGCCGCCCGGAGCGGTGGTTACGGACTCCACACAGATTGATCCTGTCACCTCGACGATCACGGTTGATCTGCCGGATCTCGCTCCGGGTGACACCGCGACCGTGCAGTTCTGGGCCATCGCGTTCACCGTCACGAATCAGGAAAGCGAGGCGGTACTTGTAGATACGGCCCGCGTCGATAGTGGCGTGCACGAGGCGGACAGCAGTAACAACGAGGCTGTGATTGAAAATACGCTGCTGCCTTAAATCGGGCAGGTGAGGTGTAACTATGAGTTTGGAATATAGATCTACGGGATTTGTGCGCGCGGAAGCGTTGTTTTGCGTTGGCCTTCTGACTCTGTCTCCGTTACTCGCAGGCCAGGCCTTAGAACAGTTCCCGGAGTCGCCTCAGATCGTCGGATGCCGCCAGATTGCTGAAGAGGCATCCAGGAATCTTCATAGGATGACATCAAAATCAGCCCGGCAATTGGGTGGCGACAAGGAATCCCATCGCGGTGCGCAGGATGACCTGTTCAATGCAGTTCGCGATTCAGACACACTCAAGAAGTACCTTCAGTGCCTTAGCGCGCAGCGAGCCATCGAGCGGAAATAGCCGGTCAACGGACACAAGCTTCGTGAGTATGACTCGCGACACCGAGCGCGCAGCTGCCACCTATGGCGTACCCGACCGCAGTGAGATCTGAATCGACTCCGTGGCGTTTGTTCGCCTCGAGCATCTTGGCTGGATAGGGTCTTATCCGAAGTTCGCTGGCTTACCTACACGTCAGCCGAGCTCCCGACCGGGAACGCGGCGATGATAGCGTTGATCTGTGCCCGCAGCGACGCCGGCGTGTCCTCGTAGAAGGATCGGACCGATCGCGACAGATGGGCCTCATCGGCAAACCCATGGTCGCTCGCGATGTCCGCTATGCGGTCTGTCCCGATCTGTTCGCTCAGGGTCTTTATTGCCGAGTTGATCTGAAGAACCCTTGAAAAAAACTTGGGAGGAATCCCGACGCACTTCTTAAACGATCGCGACAAGGAACTCGGAGACGAACCGCGTACCAGGGACTGGATCTCAACAAGACCGCGAGTCTCCTCAATCTTCTGGACAGCATTCGCGACCTCAGAACTCAAGGTTTTCCGGTTGCGATGGAGAGCAAGCAAGCACGATAGAAACGCGGCATTGGGCTCTCCAGAGTTTGAATCGAGACCGATGAGTGGAGCGAGACTGCCCGAGGCGCTGGCGGGGTCAACCGCGACTACACGGTTGGTGAACGTCGATGCATTGCGAGCGTGGATCTCGAATAGTGCCGTAGGCGCGAGTTCGGCAATGAAATGAGTGACCGGCGCTTCGAGTACGAGCGTGGCAGGGCACCGGTAAATCTGACCGGAGAAATGCGCGTGCCCGCTGTGAACAGGCATTTCTTTTCCGGAAGAGCGTCCACAGGCCGAGCCTCGCACCACCCAGCCAAAATACGGATAACCCGTGGGTGGCGCGGGAAATTCAAATCGCCCCGGCTCGTCAATCACCCCGAGCAAGCACCGGCGCACAAATGGTCTCAGTTCGTCCGGAAAAGGGATAGAGCGATAGATCGCTTCCATATCTCAAACGCTGTCAAGTTTGTTCAATTGCTACGGTAGCTCAGCGACTATTTTACTGCGGACGGTAAACCGAATGCAGGTCGGGTTCATGTTGAACCAGTCGCGGCTGTCCCTCGTTGACGTAGAAACTGTCTCCGATTTCCTAAGCGTTGATGGGGTCCTCACCGACTCTGCTGATTGGCAGACGCGCGTTTGCGGGGAATCCAAGCTTCTAGAATTCTGATGATATGGAGAAAACAGCATGGCAATGATTGACGATCCATCTGGCTACGACGGTAAAGCAGAGGCAATCAAAATGCGTCGGTGCGGGGAGGAGCTGTCAGACAGCGATTCTCTTATGCAAGAAGCTGAGGCGGAATTTGAGGCTGAGTTAGATAGGGAAGCGGAAGAGGTGTCACTGAATCAAGGCATCGAAGGCCGTTTCGGCTCCGTGCTGGCAGAGAATTTCGCGCTTAAGGACGATACCTATGTAGACGGGCTGCGCGAAACCTGGAACCTTCAAAACGAATTGCTCGAGCGCAATATGGCGCGGGAAGTCATTGCACCAAAAACCGAAGCGCACTCCGAGGTTTACCTCGGCTCAATCGGGGCCTTTGAAACCGCGCCTTACGACGCCCCGTGGAGTTCTGGAGGCGTCCGCCAAGCGGGTGGAAGCCCAATCCGCAGTGCGTCGTCCACGACAGGCGAGCTAAACACCACCTTTCGCTTGAGAGGAAAGGGGGCGAGCGCTTGGGCCTCCGCAGCAGTAGGGGTCGTCCTATATCCATCAACTAGGAGTGGCTACCTGACTTTTCGTTCGAGCCCGAGCTACAACTACCTGATTCAAACGGTCTCGACATGGGCGACTTCTCGCGCCTCAGTCTGGCTTGGGCTGTACTGCGCCGAGTACGATCGGGATTCCCGCAGTTTCGTGGCCACCAAGACGAGTCAGAAGAAGGTGCTGGACAGTCTCGATACCTGGTGGGTCGGCTCATCCCGGCAGGGGCGGTCGTCGGACTATGAACTGTCAACCGGATTCCAGGTCACCAACACACGCTACTACTGGCTCTGGGTGTGGTGCGGCCTTAATCTCTATACGCAAAATCCTCCAAACGAAGCCTTCGACCTCTTCGATAACTCCGCATTTGCGAACTTGAGTGTCGGTGTAGACAGCATGCAGTGGGCCATTCACTAGCGCGTTGGATCTGTTCAGTGCTGGACGCGATTCCGACGAGCTAGAGAAGTCTCTTCAGTGTCTCAGCCAGCATCGAACCAGCCTGCCTAAGTAGCCCGCTTCCAGACAACAACGGACACGAGTTTCAAGAGTATGGTCCGCGACCTGAGCGAGTCGACAACGGTTACGGCGCAGCCGACCTCGGTGAGATCTACATCGGCCCCGTTGTGTTTATCCGTCGTTAGCCAGTTCCTGCGCCAGGAAGGCGGGCAAAATCTTGCCGAACTCCTTCGAGCGTGAGTTGGTCAAGGTCACGATTCCGACGTCCCGTGCAGGAATGAACGTGATCTGCGCGCCGTAGCCGAAGTCCACAGAACCAAAATGCGAGACAACCCGGTGTTCTCCGAAGCTGTAGATCCGCCAGCCGAGGCCGTAGTGTGCGTCCTGCAGATCGGGGAAATGATCTCGTATGCGACGGAACTCAGCCGGACTTCTCACGCGTGGCGCGTGAATCATCGCCAGGACCTCGTCAGAGAGAACATCAGCGCGATACCCCATTTGCGCCTGCAACCAGGTCGCCATGTCTGTGATGCTGGCGTTGACACCGCCGGCAGCCGGGATGCCGTAGTACACGTCTTTGACCTCGACCAGCTGCCAGGGCCCGTTTCGCCTCCGCCGGTACGGTCTTGCCCAGTTGTCGTCGGCGCGAAGGCCGTCGACCGAGACCGACGCCCGTGACATGCCCAGAGGATTAAACAGTCGCTTTCGCACCGCCGCGGAATAGCTTTCGCCATCGACGGACTCTACGAGCTTTGTGACGGTGTCGAAAACCACGTTCTGGTAGGCGTAGCAGCTGCCGACCGCACAAATCGGATCGACTTCGGCATAGCGCCCACGAATGGTGGACGGTGGAACGCCAGCTTCCAGGAGATTGTCGTAGGCATAAGGCGGCAAACCCGTTCGATGGCTGAGGACGTGTTCGAGCGTCAGCTGCTCGAGGGAGGCTTTGTTCTTCAGTCTGAGCGCGGGAGAAAACGTCGATACGGGTGTCGAAAGGGAAACCCTCCGGTCCGCCACGATTTGACCCACGGCGCTCGCTGCAATCCCCTTCGATAGCGACGCCAGACGAAAAACGGTGTCTTGATCGACCAACGCACCGTCCTCGACGCTCCGGGTACCAAAGGTGCGGATCGATTCAACCTCCCCGGCGCGCACCACCGCCACCGCCAATCCCACTATGTCAGCGCTTCGGCCAATCTCATCAAGGGCAAGCTCGAACTCGGCGGTGGCTTTCGTCGAGCCCTCGGCCCAGGCGTGCGAAGTCCAAGTCCAGTACAAAGCAACGCAGCTGAGTGAAAGAAAGAGCCAGTTCATGATGGCCGGGGTCTCCAAATCTGATATTGACGAGGTAACGGCTCAGCAGGCGACGTCGGACCTTGGAGCACAGCCAGGCGCGTGGCCGAAAAATCCTGCCCAGGGACAGCAACACTTCAGCCTGGCCGGTGGCTTGTCTGGGTTTCAACGCCAAGCAGCTCACGGTGGATAACCGGGTCGACCAACTCCGAGTTCACGAACACGCCCAGGTGCCCAAGACCGGGGAGAACGGTAGTCTGGGCACCCGCAACGATCTCACTGAGCTTTTGGGCCATACGTTTCGCGATCGGCACTGTAGCAGCACCCCATAGGATTGAGCAGCAGGCTGATTCGGGCAGCTCCTCCAGAGTCTCGGGCCTTACCCCGAACCCTTGGTTGAAGTCGTCAGATACCGCGAATGCCTGCCCCGCAATCGATTCGCGGGTCTAAGGAGAGAACCGCGACCAGGCGTCGCAGTCACACCAGTAGTTCATCAAAGACTCCATGCCCAAAGCGCCTCATGCTCCGTCCAGGAGCTGGGCACGGGCTTTCGGCTGACCAAGCAGCGCACAGTCGTTTTCGCCGGTGCGCCAAGAGCAATGGGTCACAAATCAGCTCGTGTCTACCACAAACTTTGCTTTCGGGGCTCGCAGGCGTTGGGGTGCATTCACAATGCTGACATGAAGTCGTCATATAACCTCGGGGTGAATACCAGCCTTGAGGTGTAGGACCCATGTTCGGTCGGTTCAAAGCTTCCCGTTCGCAAAGCGAGGAGGGTATTCCAAGGATAGAGTTTTTCACCGAAGTTGAGGCCCTCCCTGAGGTTGTTCCCGTAGAACGGGGCTCGCGGATGATGCCTTCGTGGTGGAAGCAGATGCCCTCGGCGCCGCCCGATACCGACCCGCGCCTTAGTGCGGGCACCGTGAAGGTGTGCCCGGCCTTTCCAGACTTCTACTCCGCGGCCTACATACTGCCGGCCTGGTGTGATTTCATCTTTGACTTCAATGAGGGCAAGCCAAGGGCCCGCACTTCCGCCCCGGATCTTTTCACGCTGACCTTCCATGGCTTCGATCAGTTCCTCGCCCATGCGCCGCCCCATGCCCGAGAGACCGTGGTTACCGTGTTAAAGCTCCATTGCCCCTGGTTTGTCCGTACGAGTCCGGGGTATTCGGTGATGCAGCTGCCTGTCTCCTACGAGTTCGACCCGCGTTTCACGGTGATGAGTGGCGCGATCCGCAGCGATGCGCACCACCACATCAACCAGCAGGTCATGATTCATCGCAAGGGAAGCTTTGTCGTCGAGCGTGGTACGCCACTCGCCATGTACGTTCCCTTCAAGCGCGAAGAGTTTGAATTCAGCGCCGGGGAAGCGACGGCGGAGATGAGCCATGCGCTTAAGAAAAGCAGCCTGGAGATAGAAACCAAGTTTCGCCGCGGTTATCGCAAAAACACGGGCTGAGTTTCGGATGACCGGCATGGTTCATCACCCCTTCTTCAGCCCTTCATCAACCCTTCGGGCCGGTTTGTCATACCGTTTCTGCCTGGCCCTTCAAACTTAATGGCTGAGCTGTATGCCTGAAATGAGCGTCGAGAACCTTTTTCCCACCCCGGTTATGCGCGTGAGTGAAGTACTCGACGACACGATGATCGAGCGGCTCTGCGACCACATCCGTAACCAGCCCACGGTAGCCAACAAGCAGACCGGCCTTCTCACCCATACGCAGCCGATCGCGGCGAGCGAGTTGCCGGAACTGGATGACCTGATGGAAATGCTGCAGCCCTACCTGAGGGACTTCGGTTTTCTGCTCTTCGGCGAGAACCTCGACTGGACCGTCAAGGAAATCTGGATGAACCACTGTACCACCGGGGGACACCAGCTTATCCACTCCCATGCGAACAGTTTTATCTCCGGTGTGCTCTACCTGACGGACATCGACTCTTCAGCGCGTACCATCTTTCATCGGGGCATGGGAGGATCGGAGTTTGCGTTCACGAACAAGCATGCGGACGCCGCGACCACGGCCTACAACGCGGATCGTTGGGTACCTGACAGCATCCGGCGTGGAGATCTGATTTTGTTTCCGAGCTACATGCTCCACGCGGTGCCGCCCAATGAAGGGAACGAGCGTATCACCGTGGCGATGAATGCGTTGCCGCACCGCCTCAAAAGCTGGGATTACGAAGTCAGCTTTTCCTCTAACTGAACGCTTTGCGTCAGGGCAGCAGATTTATGGCGATGGATATGCGCGGGGCTTGACCGAAGTAGCAGTGGACCTGGTGTTGGAGCCAGGCGGGGAATGCGATCAGTTGTCCGGCGCGGGGATTGATCAGCAGGCGCCCGTAGACCCCGCTGTCTTCATCGTAGGTCAGGCTGGCGGCGGGGCGTGGGTCCATGAGTTCCAGCTTGCCACTGAAGGGGTGCGCTTCCAGGGTTTCGTTCCCGGTAACGTAATAGACCATGGACCACAGCGCGTTCGGATGACTGTGCACACTGTTGTATTGACCGTGCCGCGTAACGTTGGCCCAGCCTTCCAGGCGCAGCGCGGACGAAGACTTCTCCGCCGTCGCCGGACTGCGCTCGAACTGCTCTAACAGCGCCCGGGAAAAGCCCTCCAGCCGTGACCTGAGCGTTCGAATGGAGTCATCGTCACGCTCCAGCAGATCAAGCTCCGAATGCCAGCCCCCTACATTGCTTTTGGACAATCCCGGCTCTTTCTGCTCCAGGGCCATCACGGTCCGCGCGAGAGCGTCATTCAGAGGGGCGCTGTCAGCGAAGAAGTAGTTGACCATGGGAGTGGCGAAGCAGGGCAGCGTATTGGCGTCGAGATTGTCAATGCGGTTTTCATCGCCTCGCTGGCTCACAGGCGTGTCCTCTCTATGTCTTCTCTCAAGGCACGGATCGGGTCGAGGGTCGGGTTGGCGAGTTCCAGTTCCCGCAAAAGCTCAATCGCTGCACCGGGGTCTTCCCGCGCCAGGACCCGGGCCATCTCCATGAGGGGCTCGAAGGCCGGCAGAAAATCCGGACTGATCCTCGCGGCGCGGAGCAAAGGTTCGCGAACTTCGCGGAGCAGCGCGCGGATGTCGCCGGTCAGGCGCACCCCCACACCGGCAGACAGAAAGACGTCGCGAGCCAGCCAGTAACGTTTGAGCCGTTCATCGAATTCACTGCCCAGGAAACGCGGTTCAAGCAGCGAGCCACGATCCTCGCGCGTGCTCTCCACCAATCGCACCAGGCGCTCGGCCGGTAGATCCGGCTCGCCATATACGAAAGCGGGAGCCTGATAGGCGACAAAAGCGGAGTCATCCGTATTCAGGCGGCCAGGGCCGGCAAAACGGGCAAGTGCCTCTGATCCGCCCAGATAGCCGCCAAAAAGCGCGAAATCAGAATTGAGACGAAGCGAGACAAGCTCCTGTTGCAATGTCCTTTCATGGACTCGTTGCAACAGCCAGTCGGGACTGAACACTTGCTTACCCGCTCCCCCTAGAAGGCAAAGCAGTGGCTGGCCAAGGCTGAAATGCGCCAGATGCATCTGTGCGTCGGGGAACACTTCAAGGTAGCTCCGCACGATGGTGCGCAGAGTGTCGAGTTCGAGCTGGAACAGGGGCAGCCACTGGCAGAACAGGCCGTCGGGCGCCAGGCGTTTACGCACGGCGCTGAAGTGCTCCACGGTGTATAGCGAACCGGCGCCGTCCCGGGATGGGTGAAACACCTCCGCGATAATGACGTCGTAGCGACCGGTATCGGCGGTCACGAAGCGACGTGCGTCGGCGGATCGAATCGTGGGAGCTTGCTGCCAGTGTTCTCCCGCCGTTTGGACGCCAAACAGTGGCATGAGATCAGGCAGTTCCGGGACTAGCTCAACGCCGGTCGCGGAGAGCGCGGGGTAGTACTGCGCCGCCTGCAGCGTGATCCCCGTTCCCAATCCAAGATAAAGCGCCGATCGAGCATCGCCGTGGAGCAGGAGCGGCAGATGAGTCTGGCGGTGATCGGAGAAGCGGCTGGCCGTTCCCCCCATGATGAAGTGGTTGTTTACCGCGAGGTGGCGGCTGCCGTCTGCTTCCTCGATGACGGCGACGGCAGCGATCACGCCCTCGCGGAAATCAATGATTTTGCTGCCCGGAGATTCCGGAACAAATCGAAGGGGTGTGGAAATCAGTAGTAATAGCACGATCGCAATGGTGGCCGGCACGGCGGCGACCCAGGGGATAAGGGTGTGACTCGATGCCAGCAGTGGCAAAAGCAGGTACCCGGTGCAGATAGCCAGCAATGCCAGCTTTGCTCCGATGAGCGGCAGAACAACAACGCCAAACAGCACGGGCGCCAATGCGGCACCGAGCGTATTGACGCCCAGCAGTTTTCCGAGCCCGTGCTCGCCGCTGCCACTCTGCGCCAGGTGACTGAAGAGTGCGCCCATGGCAACGGTGGGCAGCAGGAACACAATTCCGGCAACGCTCAGTTCAGCAACCAGCCCCGTACTGCTTCCAGGGCCGAGCATGCTAAACACCCCGCGGTACAGGTCCATGGTCAGGTACAGACAACCCACGCCAAGGGCGCAGAAAAAGGCTGCAACAAATAGAAGCTGAGACGTTGTGCGCGTCCGGCGCTCTCGCGCAACGTGGATGCGGCCATAGCGCTGGTAGAGTGCGGCGCCTGCCGCAGTACCACCTAGGTAGATCGCCAGAACCGCCGAGAAGCTGTAAACCGTGCCCTCGAGAACCTGGGCGAGAACGCGAACTACGAGAACCTCGTAACCGATACCCAGCATTCCGGTAGCAAATAGAGTAGCAAGCAGCCCAGTACCCCATGGCGCTTCCGGCGTCGCCCGTGCCACTGGTGAGAGTTCGGTAAGGGGCTCATCGCGTGCCGCCCGGAGCCATACAAAGGCGGCGATAGTAAAGTTTATGGCGGCGAAGACGGCTACGGTCTTCGCCAGGCCCAAAAAGGGAAGTAGGCAAAATGTAGCGGCCAGAGCGCCTATCATGGCTCCGGCGGTGTTGGCGGCATATATTCCCGCCACGGATTTCCGGGTCGGCTCTATCATCAAGCCGAGGCGTTCGATGGCCGGAAGCGTCGCCCCCATGGCCGTCGTCGCAGGCAGGAGCATTAGCAGCGAAGCGCCGAAGGCCACGCTCCAGTGGCGCAGTACGCCGGGATCAGTGCCCATCCACTGCGCGAAGCTTTCGTTCAACGTCGGCAGCAGCCAGCTTATGAGCAGTGCCCAAAGGCCGATGCCAACTTCGAGAGCGCAGTACCAGCGCGCCGGAAACGCGGTGCGGCGAAGCGTGTCATTCAGCAGTAAGCCGCCGAGTGCGAGCCCGACAAAGAAAGCGGCGACCACGGCGAGCACCGCAACGACCTCGTGACCCAGCGCTACGGAGAGAGAGCGAGTCCAGGCGATCTGATACCCAAGTCCCGCAAAACCGGAGCAGAGCAACAGGGGGTATAAAAAGCGTAACGTGACCAGCCTGTTGATCACTGCGTCTTTACCGTCACTGCCCTGCAGTAGCTGCCCCGCGGTCGAATCAGACACCCGAGGGACCAACGAGCGTGAAAGCCCCAAAAAGCAGGCCACTGGCAAGGATCCAACTCCCGGCGGCGCGCGCGGCGATCAGGCCCCAGGCAAAGCGAAGCATACTCAGGGAACCCGCTCCCAGCAGTACGATGAGCAGGTAGGCCGCCGCGGCGACGCCCGACACGTAAAGCACGGAATCCCAGATGCCGAGATTGGCGACAGCGTTGTCGTAGCCGTGACTCAGACCCGTGATTCCAGCGAGAAGGTAGAACGCGCGAGACGAGAGCGGCCGGGCCAGTGCGAGCATGGCACCGAGCACAGCGATTGAGATGAGGTTGAGGAAGGCGGGGGCCGTGTAGCCCGGCACCAGACCGCCGACGACCACGCCCAACGCCACGGCCACCGGGAACACAAGCACATTGCGTCGCGTGTCCGCCTTACCCTGAAGCACGGCGAGCAGCCCCAGAGCAATCCAGGGAACGAGGTGCTGCATGGTCGTGAGCGGATGCAGCAGCCCGGCATAGAATTCGCCAAAGCGCGTCGACACGAGGTGCGCCGCCGCGGGTGGGCTCGCCGTTGCAATGGCGAGGACCGCGAGGAGTCTGAGCGCTTTATGCGGGGATGAAAGCAAGGCGCCGCGCTCAGGCCAGCATGCCGGTAGCCGCGGCGAGATAGTAGGCACCGGTCAGGGCAATAAGTGCACCACAGCTTCGTACGGCGACGGCGCCCGCGGGCCACCTCATAAGCGTGCCCATGAGTATGCCGGCCAGGTGAAGCAGACCCGTGGACATTACGAACCCTACGCCGTAGGACAGGGCGTTGGCGGAGGAGGGCAGCTCCGTGCCATGAGCATGACCGTGAAATATTGCGAAGATTCCGACCAGCACGGCCGTAACCGCAATTCCCGCGCGGTATCGGGCAGCGACCGCCACCCCAAGAAGCAGCGCGGAAGCCGCGATGCCGATCTCGATAAATGGCAGGGGAATGCCGAACACGCCGAGTAGACCGCCAACCGCCATCACCACGGGAAAGACCACCGGTAGCACCCAAATCGCAGGCGCACCAAGCTGCGCCCCCCAAAGCCCGACGGCCACCATGGCCACCAGGTGATCCGGGCCCATAATCGGGTGCAACAGACCACTGAGAAAGCCGCTCGCGCTGCCTTCCTCAACGTGCCCGAAGGCGAACTGGGGGAAAAGCGTGATAAGAAAAAGCGGAGCTGCCGTCAGGAACAGCTGTCTCCGGCCCGATGCGAGACTGAGTCCCCGAGGCAAGGCGTGTTCGCATGTCATGAATAGTCCTCTCAGGGAGTCAGCAAGGCCACGAAGCGGCCGACGAACCAGTAGGAGGCCAAGCTGCCCACACCCCAAACCCCGACTTCACCGCACCAGCGCGGAAACGTGGCGTCGAGGAAGCGGTGGGCGTGGTAGAGACCCAGCACCGTAAGGACAAAGGCAAGCTGGCCGATTTCCACGCCAACGTTAAAAAACAACAGCGCCGCGGGGAGACTCTCCGGCGGCAGCCCCACGTTTGTCATGGCGCCGGCAAAGCCAAAGCCATGAAGCAGACCGAAACCGAAGGCGATGGCCCACGGCAGGCGCGCGCTCAGGCAGGGCTCGCCCTTTCTGAATTTGATCACTTCGACAGCCAGCACCACGATGCTGAGCGCTATCGCGGCGTTTACAGGCTTGTCCGGCACACCCACCCAGCCCAACGTCGCCGCGGCGAGGGTGATGCTGTGCGCCACAGTGAACGATGTGATCGTCCACACCAACACGCGGGTGCCGCGCACGAGCAGCAGCAGACCCAGCACAAAAAGGAGGTGGTCGACTCCGAGCATGATGTGCTCGATGCCCAGGGGCACGTAGGAGGCGGCGACCTGTGGCCAGGGAATCTTGCCGTCCGGCGTGATCACCACCCGGGGGTTCGCTCCGGTCAGCGTGTAGCTCTGCGGTGGCGCATCTCGAAGGTTGAGCTGGACCACGGCGGCGGAGTATTCGGTGCCGATTTGCGGCATAACGATCTCACCAAGCAGGCCCACGTCTCCGCACTCCAGCAGCGGGTAGTCGGCGACGCACTGCACCGGCCATTGCACGTCGGGAGGGACGTCGGCACGGGCGGAGTAATACGTCCATTCGAGCTGAAAACTGCCCGCGGAGCGTTCACGAATTACGAGTAGTGCGATGGGAGTTTCGTGGGCGCTGACCTTCGCGCTGGAAAATGGAGCGAGAACGAGCAGAACGGAGACAAGCGTAGGTATTACGAGAAAGGCGGTCCAAAGGCCCGTAGCTCCTCGAGTCACTCTTCGTCGTCCCCGAGGTCCGCCACCCCGGCGCGGGCCTTCAGCGAGCGGCTCTGCGCCGTAACTTCGGGCGCCTCATAGTCAGCCGCTTCGGCGATAATCTGCTTCACGTCTTCTTCTGTGAAATCGATATATATCTCGTACTTGTCGGAGATTTCTTCTGCCATTTCTGTGACTTGAAGACCACTCGCGGCCTCACCGAAGTCCTTGGCAACCTGGTAGCGCACCGTCTCAAAGTTCGCGGGTACGGCTTCGTGCACCGCACTGATTCGCATCAGACTCCACTTATCGGCTGCGCTCACCGGCAGCCACTGCTTCTGAGGAATGGCAAGCAACGTGTCGACTTGCTGCGGGGAGAGCATGTCGTCGAGATTCTGTCGCGAACGGCGGGCGAACGTTTGCACGTCGTCCCCGCGATCCGACACTGCTGTGGCCCCTAACTCTCTGGCGAGAGCCTCTGCCTCCACAAGCGACGAGGCCAATGGGAGACGGATGCGCTCCACCGTGTAGCGCTCGGGGATGTCGTACTGATCCTGATTGAGTTCAAACCACGCACGGAGTTCGTCTTCCTCCGGAGCCTGTTCAACAACGCGATTGAAGATCACGTTTCGCATCTTGAGGATCAGGCGACTGCGCATCATGTCGTCGCCCCGATCGAGACCCATGGCCTTGGCTTCGCGAAAGAAAATCTCGTTCTGGCTCCACTTGACCAGCAGATTCTTCACTTCTTCTTCAGACGGTGGGCGCCCCTGTCCCTCGGTAAACACCCGCACGAGACTGGCGATTTCTCCCGCATCAACAATGATTTCGTAGGGGTCGTCGGCCTGGAGCGCGACGACTCGCTCCACAGCAAATAAGAGAGCGCCGATTGCGAGGAACTGCACAAGCGGCTCGCGAAGAATCAAAGTGAGCTGCCTGGGGAACATAGACACAAGGACTGACCGGGACCGAACCGGGCGCTGAGCTCGCCGCGGTTTGGAAGATGAAAACGAAAGATTGGAGGAGGCTAGATCGCTTCGGTGACAGTTTCATTACGGTTTGGCGAACACCGCGACAGTCCTTCTAAGGCGGTGGTCTTGCGGTCGGGCGAAACTGTCACATTCGCTTCACCTAGCGTTCATGCAGCTGGGCTCTAATCAAATTCGGAACGGCAGTTGCTCAGGCTGGGCGTTCCATTGAGTTAATAAGCTGGCAGCTACAGAAATTAGTCGTGCTTGGCGCACACTCTCAAGGGAGACCCCTAAATGAAGCCAAATACAATGTCCGTCGCGCTTGCGGCGGCGGTATCTTCCGCCGTGGGTGGCGGGGCGTCGGCGGGTGAATACCTGTCGGGCGACTTCCACAATCACACGACCTGCTCCGATGGCTCGACAAATGTCGAAGTGCTGACGGAAAAATCCCTTTCCTACCTGGACTGGTTCATTCATGTTGGCCACTCCGGCTCTGGCAGCCGCGACTGTCGGATCTCGGATTTCAACGGCCGCAACCGGGATAGTGCCTTTGGCCGAGGCCTTTGGGCGAACACCATTGGCGATGGACCAGACACAGACTCCGCTGTGATCAAGGGAGACTTCGCCGACGAAGAACGTGCCGGTGGTCGCGTCGAGCGCATGTGGCGCTGGCAGTCGCTGCAGGAGTTCAACCTGCCGAGTATCGTCGTGGCGCGGGAACTGCCCGGCAATGAGGACAAGGAGGCCTTCATGGGCCTTGAGTGGGTAGTGCCAGGGCATGAACACTCCTCAAACGCGATCAGCACGGGACAGTATCTCGAAGAGCCCAACGGCGACGCCATGGCGCAGTTCGAATACTGCTTCGCGCGCAACTCCGACGACACCTCCGGTGGCGGCGGACAGGGCTGGACCTGCGAGCTGTCCGAGGAGGGCAACGAGAAACTCATCGAACTCTTCGACGGCCGCGAGGTGGAAGGGGTCGCTGACTACAACAGCACGCTGGTTGATGGCATAAATATTCAGGATGCGGGTGAACACGTAAAATCCACCGCCGCCGTTCTGTGGATGCAAGAGAACTTCCCCGGTGAAGCTTTCGCTGTGCAGGCGCACGTTGAGCGCCAGGGCGCCTTCATTGAGGACGACGACGAAGGCTACAACGTCGAGCACATGCGCGACTGGAACTACGTCGCCCCCGATGTGGCGTTTGGCTTCGAATCGGAACCCGGACACCAGGCGCAGTACGAGAGGGGCAGCTACAACGCGGGTCGACCGACTTCGGGTCTGTGGACCTTCGGTGGAGTAGGTTGCTACGCCGGTGCCGAAGCCGCGATGCCCGGAAGGGATTTTGACGGCTCTATGCTCACGCCAAACGACTTCCTCGCGAGCGGAAAGTACCCAGAAGTTGACGACAATGAACCGCCCGCGAAGGTCACGGTTTGCCGCCCGGGCGTTCGCACGATGTGGGATGCCATGCTGTCGGAGGGCCGGCACTTCTGGTACTTCGCCTCGTCCGACTGGCACAACCGGGGAGGCTTCGGTCCCCTGGACTTCGAAAGCACCAATGATTTCTGGCCCGGCGAATACCAGGAGCATTTCACCTATCTCGACGGCTATGGGGACGACCCGGCTAAAGCGATTGTGGACAGTCTTAGAAGCGGCAACTCCTTCGCTGTCCAGGGTCAGCTAATCAGCAACCAGTTCAGCTTCCGGGCCTGCTCTCGTGGAGTTTGCGCAACGATGGGTGAAACGCTGTATGTACAACCCAACCGGTTGGTGACCGTGGAACTTGAGGTGGTGGATCCCGGCGGCGCGAATAACAGCCCCTACGCCTTCGATAATCCGGCTCTTATGCAGGTGGGTCTCGCCGAACCGGTTAACGAGCCTTCGGTCAAGCAGATCGACATCATTAAGGGCTCCGTCGGAGAGCTGTTCACACCCGATGACCCCGAGTATTTCGATCCGCTGGCACCGGCTACAACCTATATCGCCGAGTCGTCCAGCTACGATCACGGGACAAAGAAGGCGGGTAGATCGGATGTGCGGCTTCGGGCCCAGTATAAGTTCAAGGCCAATGGAGACAGCTACGTTCGTGCCCGTGGCTCGAACATGCCTGCCGGCACGCCGAATGTGACGGATATGGATGGAAATCAGCTGCCCGATAAGCTGAAGGACAACATCCTTTGCGAAAGCGAGGATTGCCCGCCGCATGCTTTCGGTGTTCTGACCGCAGACCTAGAAGCCTGGTCAGTTTTGAGCTTCCACAGCAACCCGATCTTCATCAAAGTCGAAGGAAATTAGGCCGAGTAATCGTCCTTCCCCGGGCGCGGCGTCCCTCAAACGAAGAGACGCCGCGCCGATAATCTATCGACTGGTGAAAAAAAAGGCCCCGAATAGGGGCCTTTCAACTTTCCTGCTTGGTAAACGAGAGCCGGATCGCTCAGATTTGCACAGCGGTTAGGGCCCGGCAATTAGTCCGCGGGAAGAAAGGCGTCGAGTTCCGAAGGTGACAGCTCGCCATCGCCGTTATCGTCGAGCGCGTTGATGGCGGTCTTCATATACTCAAGCAGTTCCAGATAGTTGACACGGCCGTCTCCGTCGACATCGGCAACGCTGAAGGAAATTGCAAGCAAGGGCTGATCGCGCATGCCTGGATGACTGCGCCACTCCGCCGGATCAATCCCGCTGGATCCGTCGAGGTCGAAACCCATGAAGATCGGCCCTACGTGCTCATCGACTTCCCCCGGCTGGACGTAGCCAAGGTTTTCGCAGTCAAGATCGACGAAGAACGGATTGATGACCTGTGCGTACGCAGCCATCGTCTTGTTGGCTGCCGGCACTTGTTGGCTTGATTGCGCCTGCACACCGAGCGATACCGCCACAGCGGCAAGGGCGGGCAAGAATCTAGAAGTCGCGGTTCGCTGCATAGTTATGCTTCGATCTCTTGCTGAAATTCCGGGAGTGCGTGCTCCGTGTTCACCTGCAGAGGCAACGATGGCGCCGAGACGCTAGCGAAGACGCGGTGGCATTCGGTGCCAGAAGCGCAGACCTTTGGGAACGATAAAATGAAATCGTGAACATCGCGTTACAGCGCTTCTTCTATCTCGAAGAGCAAGCGAGCTACTTTCATGTCGAATCGCCCAAACCGATGCAGCATTTGTTTGGATTGAGATTTGGGCGATTGTTAAGCGCCATCAAGGCGCGCAACACTTCAAGAGGGGTAGACGCGCGGCGAGCTCTCAGCTCTGCACAGCTCGGTGTGGAGAACCGGGTTGACCAACTCTGAGTTCACAAATACGCCCAGGTGCCCCAACCCAGGAAGAACAGTCGTCTCCGCCCGGACAACGATCTCGCTGAGCTTCTCCGCCATACGTTTCGCGATAGGAACTGTGTCGGCGCCCAGCAGGATTGAGAAGGAAACGCACTCAGGCAACTCCTCGAATATCTGGGGCGCTACACCAAATCCCTGATTGAAGTCATCGAAAACCGAAGAAGCCTGCGCGGCAATCGAATCGCGCGTTTCCGGAGAGAATCGCGACCACGCATCGCAGTCACACCAGTAGTTCATGAACGATTCCATGCCCACGGCGCCTCGGGTACCCCCTACCAATTGAGAAAGTGCTTTCAACTCGCCAAGCATCTTACGGTCGCCGGCGGTGGCGCGGTACGCAAAAAGTGCGGGCGCAACCGGCTCATAGAGCGTCAGCGAGCCAATCGCGCGGGGCCTTGCTCGAAGCAATTCCAGGGCAACGGTGGCTCCAAAGGAATGCGCCACCACGTTGACAGGCTGCGTCTGCGTATCCAGCCACTCCAAAAGCGGCAGAAGACGAGAGCCGAGAGATCGGCGAGCCTCGTACCGCTCGTCGTCGCTGCTCCGGCCATAGCCCAGCAGGTCTGGTGCATGGAATCCAGCGCGGTATTCGCAGAAATCAGCCAAGGATCGCCACTGTTTGCCACTGCCCGCGGATCCGTGCAGGGCCAGAACGGGGTTTTCTACTGGCGTGACTTGTACTGTATGGGTGCTCAACATGATTCGGCCTCCTCGTGAATGAAGACCGTATTTCATAGGTAGGGAGCGATCGAAACTTGGAGAAAAAGCGGTGATTTCCTGGAGATCTACCGGTTGAAGCTGAGCCGCCGCAGAGATTGCCGCGCAAACATCATAAAGCTGCTACGGATGGATACCCAGCCTGTCAAAAGCGCCTGTGAGGAGTTCCCTGACGCTCCCCTGAGCAAAGGGCAGGGCGGTAAAGAACTGCGCTGCACCGAAGTGAGGGTTGCGTGAAAGCGCCCGCCGAACCCAGGCCTCCGCGCTCTGCGGTCGCGCGTCCAAACAGCAGGTGGCCGCCGCCAGCAGGTCCATGACCACCAGGGCTTCGGGCTGATTGGCGGCCTTCTCGGCCCAGATGGCGGCATTCTCGAAGTCTCCGTCGGCGAGATGCGAAAAGGCCATTACGCCGAGAAACCCATACAGAAACGGATCAAGGGGACTCAGCTCTATGGCTTGTGCGGAATCGGTGTATCCGCGCAGCCCGTCATTGCTCAGCAGGGACGCCAATCCGTGAGCGTAGTAAGCCTGGGCAAAGCTCGGATTGAGCGCGACGGCCCGCTCGAGCCACGGCAGGCTTTCGCCCGGATTGCCCAGAAGCCAGTGCACTCTACCGGACGCAAAATTGGCAACGGGATCCAGACGATCCAGCTGAATACTCAGGCGCGCGTGCTCCTGCGCCTCGTCAATGGCTGCGCGGCGCTTGATCCCGGCATACCCATTGAACGCGTTCTGGAACGCCGCCGACGACAGCCCGGCGTGCGCCCGGGCGAACCCCGAATCGAGGCTGATTGCCCGTTTAAACAGTTCAACGGCGATCTGATTGTCCCGGGCCGTGAAGCAGTGGTAGTGCGTCATGCCCCGGTGGTAGGCCTCCCAGGCGCTCAGGCTGTCCGTCGCCCGCAAAAGCGTATTGCGCGCCTCGGCTGCGCCTATTTCGCGCTCTATCGCCCCGGCAATCTGGCAGACGAGACTGTGTCTTGCGGCGTCCAATTCGCTGTCACCGAAGTCAATTCGGTCGGTCCATAACACCGAACCGTCGATCAGGTCATCCAGCTGGATAATGACGAGAAAGCCCTGCGCTTTACGCTGAACGCTGCCCACCACCCGATATCTCACGCCAACGAGCGTTTGCAGATCAGCCGGTGAGGCCGCTTGCTCGGAAAGGCGGAAAGCGGTTGCCCGGGCTATCACGCGCAGCCACCGAAGCCTCGATAGGTTTACCGTAATGTCGTGTGCGAAACCGAGCGAGAAGACCGGATCGACATGCTCTCCAACCGCCTCGAGAGGAAGAACGACGACACCGGGGCGACGGGTGCGCTGTTCCTCGCCCGCGTCTCTGGCGGACGCGAGCGCATCTGGGGTAGGCGTCGATACGGCGACGTCTTGGTCCGCCGTCACGCTGCCTACAAAACGGAAGCCAAGGCCGTGCACCGTTTTGATCCAGATCTGGGACCTGCCGCTGTCGTTCACGGCCTGGCGAGCACTCTTCACCCGGCTCGAAATTGCCGAGTCCGAGACGATGCGGCCCTTCCAGATGCTGGAAATCAGCTCTTCCTTGGTCACTACGCGATGCCTGTTCTCAATCAGAAAAACCAGCAACGCGAAGACCTGGGGCTCGACCCGAATCGGTGCTGCGTTTCTCGTCAGCAAACGCGTCGAAGGATCGAGTTCAAACTCGCCGAATCTGTACATTTACGGTGTATCGAAGTACTCGCTCGCGCAATCCTAGCACCATCCATCGATAGTCCTGGCGCGGTGTAGCAGGCCCGACGGTCCACGGAAAACGTAGACGCCAGGTTTTGTTACGCGACGGCACGCCCACGGCGGAACCGTGGCAGGCGCTGGTCGAAACCGCTAGTCCAGGCTCAGTTCGACGTACACGACAATGTCTTCCACAACGCCTGGATCAAATGCCACGGTGACACCGGGAACAGGAGGCGCGAGATCGCCGGCATCGGTCACCCGAAGCTGATGGTCGCCCACCAACCCCGCCGCAAACGCAGGTGCGCTGGCAACCTGGTAACCGGGAAACTCCGGACTCGCGGTAAACCCGGATGTGGAAACTCCGTTGAGGCCCATCACAGTTCCCGTGGCTGGAATCCCGTCCGCGGTCTTCAGCAACAGAAGCGAGCGCGTCACCGTCTGCTCACGACCGCGAAGCGGCAGGGGCAGGGCGCCAAGGTCGAGACTCAGCACGGCCGGAGCGCCCGCGGGCCCATTCAGGATCTGCATTAGAACGGTGTCGAACTCCTCACGAAGGCTGAAGGCGCGAGCCAGCGTGTTGTCACTCAGGACCTGCGCGATGGCACCATCGAGTGCGGCATTGTCGCTTTCCACATGGTCCCGGAGCACACCGTCGCTCTCCGCCGAATAGGAGATATGCAGAATGACGTCCTGAATCGAATCGTAGTCAAAGGGGCGGAAATTCCTGGGCAAACTCAGGTTCCAGGCACTGTCCACGGCGCCCGCTCCCTCGAAGGGCAGGTATCTCGAGTCCGACAAGCTGAAGTCGAAGACGCCGGCGTCATTCTGTGCCGAGCTGGTGGCGACCTGCACCGTGTGGCGGAGCTGAGAATCCGAAAGCCCGGCCGCGCCGTCCTGAGTCGGTTCCACGCGGATCTTCGAACCCGTAAGGCGCAGCGTTACTGGAACGTTCACAAATGGTTCGGATTCGCGAACCAACGTGAGATGCACCGAGCGAATGCGGCGACGGTAGTGCCCGGGATAGAGCAGGTCGAAGGCAAACTCGGGAATCGTGTAACTGCATTCGCCGGTACTGCGCAGCGCCAGCAGGGCGGCGGGATCGAGCTCTCGCAGTGAGAACGGCTGTGTTACTTCCAGCGTTCGATAGTTGGTCTCGATGTAACGCTTTTCCATGGCCTGAAGGTCGATGGCCAATTTCTCACCGGACAGCAGCCCGGCTTGTCCGGGTTCCCAGTAGCTGAGCTCGAGGAGCTGCGCGCTATCGCTTGGACGCTCGAAGCGATAGGCCCGTTCCGTGAGCTGAGCCATGGAAAATGCAGCATTAAACGCCTGGCGGTAGAGCGACTGCAGAGTCGATGCGGTCCAGGTGTAAAACTCCACACCTGCAAACTTGCTCTCGTAGAAGTCCAGCAATTCTTCCTGATCCTTGATGGACTGCTCATGGTTGGCCAGCGCCTTCCGGGCAATGCTGACCCGGATCTCAGCGGCGGTAATGCGTTTCTCGATTTGCTTGAGCTGATGCTCCTCGAGCTTCAGTGCGTGCTTCCACTCCTTGCGCCGTTTTTCGTACTTGGCCTCCACCCCTGCCGACTTCGCCATGAGATCCAGCATGGTGCCTGTGTCTTTGAAAACTTCACCCCACTCCTTGGCTGAGTGACCGAATTCCTCGCCTCCATATTTCATGGAGAAGGGTGATCCGATCTGGGGCAGAAGATAAAACACGCCGGCGGTACCCTTGAGCCCGGCACCCAGAATCTTGCTCGCCACGGCGCTGTGCTTGAGGATCTGTTCCGCACGCTCCCAGGGCAGCAGATCGGTGGAGATGGATTTCTCCAGAAACTCCTTGCGATATTGAAGCTCTTCCTCGCGCTTCTGGACTTCTGCCAGATTCTCCTCGGCGATCTTCAGCTCGTTCTCGCGAATCTTGGTCACCAGATTCTGCATGTTGATGGCCTGGGTGAGGCGTAGCCTGGCGAGTTCCTCACCGTCGCGTCGTTCCATCGCGCTCAGAAGTCGGGAGCCGAAGCTCTGTACCTGTCCGGTGTACTCCCGGGCCTTGGAAATCAAATAGGAGAACCGGTAGGGCGGTAGATTTCCGGCGAGGCTGCCGAGAATATCGCTGAGACTGAGGCCGGCCGCCCGCGCTCTCACCAGCGCCAGGGGATCGATCTCCGGGGCAAACAGTGCGAGGTCCACGCGATCGCCATCGATGTTGCGGCAGTTGCGGATCTTGAAGAGCCGGTCCTCGACGCGATCCCATAGCGCGAGCAGGTCCTTGTTGCGCGGCACGCAGAACACCGGGCCGACCTGACGCACCAGCCCGAAGCTGAATCGATCGGGTCTGACCTCGCGCCAATTGCGCCAGTTGCGGTCAATGGCCCCCGCGACCCGGGTATGGGCGCGCTCCATGTGGACCCGATCCGTATGATGCCAGTCCATCTGCAGCCCGGGAGTTCCGTCGTAGGCGTGGGCGTCACGCAGGCGGTTTTCTGCGGCTACTCGCTCGGAGACCTGGGGCAGTTCCGGGGCGGCGGTGAGTTCGTCGTCCAGGTCCGCAACGGTAAGATCGTCAGAGAGCATTCGTTCCGTAGCCCCCCGCGTGGCCTCCGTCACACGCGTGGCGGCGTCCGGAGCCCGGGCACTGTCAAAGCGGATCTCCGAGCTGATGCGCGACTCCACACGCCCTCGAAGCTCGAGCGCCTGGACATCCGCGGTCTCGACGTTGATATAACGGCGCTGCGCGATCGACCCGGCGAGGGACGCGGGCCTCCGCGCGCCATGTATCACGTAGTTCTCGACCTCAATGAGAAACTCCTGGTTGGCTTCCAGGTGCGGTTGTATGCCCCGATAGGTACGCGGCCGCACGACACCCTCGCCGCAGTCACCGACATCGGCGGGCCTGGGTCCCAGGATCTGGCTGGCCAGGTCGTAGAGGATATGCGCTTCGTCTACCGTCTCGCGCTGGAAGATGCGAAAGAGGCTGTCGGCCCAGTCCAGCAGGTTGTCGACGTAGCGCATGACAATGTTCTTCTGGAAAGCGGATAGGCGCAGCCGTGCAATCGCGTAGGGATTGAACGGGTCCTTGCGGTAACTCTCCTGCGCATCCTCATCGGTAAGGATGTCGCGCAGCGTAGGGGGGGACATACCCTGGAATTCGGCGTACTGCCATACCCGGTCACGCTCGGCTTGAAGTCGTGCCGAGGGCGACAGACTGCCAAGATCTACCGAGCTGTCGAAACTCGCCGTGGGATCGAAGATTGTCTGGTACCACCCCTGCGCGGCCGCGAAATCTCCCCGCGCATTCTGATGCGCCGCCAGCAGGGCGGGGATATGCATGAACAGCTCGCGGAAATACGCCCCCAGCGGCCCGGTGTAATCAAGCACGCCTACGCGACCGATGAGACTCGTGCGGAAGTTGGCGCTGGTCAGCAGGTGCGTCTTCTCTCCGAAATCCAGCTGAGACGATTTCGAAAGTAGTTCACTGACGCCGCCATAGAACAGCTTACGGCTCATATCGCCGATTACCGTAGTGCCCAGGCGGCGTGACTGGTAAGGGCGACCCGATGAATCGAAGGACTGGGACAGGAGGCTCGCATCCGTCTCTTTCTGCACGAACATCGCGGGAAAACCCCAGTCCGACATGGGCGCCATGACGCGAACCTCGGGATCACTCACGCTGGCGACGGCTGCGCCGAGATCTCCCTCGGCGAGATTGAATAGGTCCTGCAGGAAATCAATGAAGTCCAGTCGGTTACCGAACCCCATGATGTTGCGCCGCAGTGCGTTTTCGCTGACGACGTAATCCTGGCGTCCACCAGGAGGCGCGTAGGGCAGGGTGTTGGGTCGGGATACCGCCTGGTGATAGACACCTTGGTTTTCGTTGCGCAGATACATAGCCTGGCGCGTGCCGCCCCAGACCCCGTAGAGCGGGCCATGCAGAGGATGGCCAATTAGCCGGTAGGCTTTGCGCTCAAACATGTCGACGCGGTAGGAAAACATCCTCGCGCCAATGGCAATGACCAGTTCTCCGTCGTATACGCCCGGATAGACCTTCTGCCAGGCCGGCGCCGAGAGCGTATAGCCTTCAAGGTAATCGTAATGCTGGGCACTGGAGTCGGCGAACTTGGGAATACGGTCGGCGCTGATGATGCTTCGATCGTCCAGGGGATCCCGAACCAGTCCCCCGGCGCGCAGATCGCCCCCAAGGCCGTCGTGCTCGGCGATCTCGATCGCCTGCGGCTCCGTCCAGGATCCATCGAGGCGCAAAAAGCTGAAGCGCAGCCTCAGGGTGTGGCGATAGCCGATAAACTGACTCTCGCCATCGACAACCCGATTCCAGGGCGCCGTGCTCTTCTCGACCCAGAAGATGTGTAGGCGGTTTCTATAGAGCGTGGGCGATACGTCCCGGACGGGTATGGCGACATCGATCTTCCGGCGCGCCGAATACACCACCCGGCGATCGTCGCGCAGTTTGCTGAAGGTCAGATTCTCGATGTTCCAGTAGTAGTAGGCCGGGGGGTCGTCCGCGGTGCAGCCGAAGATGTGCATGACATCGCGACCCTCACTCCACACGTGCTCGTGAAACGCCCCGGCGATGCGCAGACCGGCGACTTCTTCGAACCCGCGCAGGTAGGCGGCGTAGGCATCCAGTACGGTCTGCTCATTGACTTCCTGCTGCAGAAGGTTCTTTTCGAGCTCTTCGAAAAGCGGCGTCTTGTTGTCCCGCAACTCGGGCAGCATGTAATTTTCCGGCCACAGAAAGACCTTTCGATTCGCCTCCCAAACCCGGTAGTTCTTGCGCCACTCCCATTCACCGGCAGGAATCCTCGAAGGACTGACGTGCACATGATTCGATGCATCGGGATCGCGTCGATCCTGCTCGAGATTCAGGAGGATTCGGTGCACGTAGGTCTGCACCGACCCGATGGCGGATACCACCCGGGACGTGCGCGCGCAGCCTTCCATGCTGGGATCGATCAGGTAGTAGTTGTACAGATCCTGCCGCGACTCAAAGCGTCCTGCGCTGGTGCGCAGCATGAAGTCGGTGAGGGCATCCCGGCGCTGCCCGCGGAGGTAGTCCTCGTGCCCTTCGATGGCCGCTTCAAAGCTCTCGCTGTCGCCGAGCCGTTGCTGCAGCGATGCCTTGAGACTCTCCGCGCCTTCGTTCAGTGCGGCCGCATCCGCAGAGGTCAGCAGGGCCATGCCGTCGGCACTGATCTGCCGGTCCATCGCAAAGCCAACAACCCGGCGCAAGGTGTCCAGGGCCAGGGAGGCGGACGCCGGGAACGCCGTGCCCGCCGCAAAAATGCGCACAGACGCGGCATCCGTACCGGTTGCCGCCGCCAGTTGTTCGGTATCCGCGGCGTCGAAGCCGTTCGCGGGCGTGAACGCGAGCATCACGGCGTCGATAGCGCTGGCCGCCTCCTCACCGGCCTCCTTGAGGGCATGCACATAGGCGGCCATGCCTCGAACTCGTTCTGTCGCTGTGGCGCCACCCGGCGCCAGAACATCGGGGTTGGCGGCGATAAACGAAACACTGTCGGCGGACACTTCACCGGGACGGAACGCGGCCAACGGCTGCGCTACTTGCTCCAGAGCTGTGATCAAAAGCAAAGGATCGCCGGCTGCAACGGCGCTTATCAGCGGCTCGTTGCTGAAGTCGACCCCGGCGTAGGACGCCAGGGCCGTCAACTTCTCCAGCGACAGCTCCAGCACCGCGGCGACTTCTTCCGGCAGTACGCGCCGAAGGTTGAAGCTGTCCAGGACGGCCTGCAGCTCTGCCTCCGTCACGCCATTGGGAAAACCTCCGTCGGGGGCGGTAAGCGCCGGACCCAGTCCCACGGGGGCGCGCAGCCGCACCATGTCCCGCTCCACAAGCTCGATCAGGCCTTCGTTCGCAAGGAGAAGCTCTCGCGACTGGTCCTCGCTGATGCCGTCGATAAACGCGAACACGGTCGGTGCGAACAGGGTTCTCTCGTTCTCACTGATCGAGGCGATCACCGCGGGGCCAAGCTCCCCAGCATCGATGAACACCCCCGCCGCCACCGGGTCGGGGACGATTCCGGCCAGCGCTCCCAGGGTCGTGAGCTCATAGGGCCGACCGGCCAATTCGTCCCGGAGGCGAAGCAAGCGGGTCAGTTGCTCCGTGTTTTCGACCGCCGCCCCTCCCGTGGCGAAGCGGACGGCGATGGCCAGCTCATCCAGGTCCAGGCGCAGCGCCTTCTTGAGCAAGGCGTGGCGATAGAGCAGAGAAAGGGCGTTCTCCGTCAGCTCGAAGCCGCGATCCACTTCGTCGGTCGCATTGGGATCCATACCCAAGGCCGGGGCGAGCATGAGGATCAGGCTCAGCAGTTCCTGATCCGTAACCCCAAACGCGGCGCGCAGACGCTGCGCGGTATACACACCGGCCCCGGGACCGCTGTCCGGCAGCGAGGCACTGTCGCGCAGCGCCGGATGCACAAAGCGCAGCGTGGGGGCAGGGAAGGGCGTGTTATCCGCCCCACTGGAGTACTCGTTGAACAGTCGGTCCATCAGTGAGGCGTCGCCGCTTTCCAGGGCAACGCTCGGGATCGGTCCAACCAGGGCCAGGGCTTCATCCGCGTCGAGACGCAGATCACGGGTCCAGCCCGCAATCGCAACAACGTAGGCAATGGCGTCGTCGTTGAGCGCTCCGCCGGCGCGCGCGAGCACCAGATCAAGCGTCGGGGGCGTCCAGTCGAGCGCGGTGGCCAGGCGCCAGAAACGGTGCGCCCGATCGAGCGCTTCCGCACGCATACCCGTGACGCGCTCAATATCATTCTGAACGCTCGCGCTCGATCGCTTCTGGGAAAGAATGCGGATGTTGTCGCCGTCGCGCACGTAGTCAGCCGCAACGAGATCACCGAACGCGTCGCGGGCAATGTCCATACCGCGCAAAACATCCTGGACATCGAAGGGGTCGGCGACGTTTCCGGTACGCGGGAAAGGCATGCGGTAGAGCGCCTGGAGATAGGCCCAATCACTGCGCGCCGTGGTGATCATCGCGTAGGAGGGCAGGGAGAGCGACAGACCCGCGGCATTGCGTTCGTTCAACGGCGCTTCCGGGCGCAGGAGCGCGACGAGTTGTCCGCGGTCCGTCGCGAAATCCGTAAGCAACCGGTCAGCCTCGACCACGGATCGGACAAAGGGTGTAACGAAGGAGCGCACCGCGTTCGGCAGCAACTGCCCGTACACCAGGGCTTCCACGGCGAACCGGTCGTCCGCATCGATGGCTGGGTTCTCGCGCCGGGCAATTCCCGTCTCGAGAATTTCATTGATGATGCTGAGCGTCGGGATGAGGTCGTGGGTGCTATCGCAATTCAAGTGCACGGACCAGAGATCGGGACGCCGGTTCTCAAGCTTCAGCGCATGGTCGCTCCGCGGACCGGTGAAATCCTTCGAAGTGACGTTTTCGTCCACGAAGCGCATGAGATCCACGAAATAGGCCGACGGACTGAGAATCGAGTCGCAGTGGGCGCAGTCGCAGAAGCTCTGATCGCCAAACAGTTCTTCGTAACCGGGAAGGCGCCTGAGCCCGTCGGTAATGTCTTCGATGATGGGCGGCAGCCAGGGGAACCCGGGGCGCTCCCAGCGCAGCTCGTCGACGAGGGTTCCGATCGTATTGGCTACGGAAAGACGGGTGTCGCTCGCGACCGAGTGCGCTATGCGGGCTTCGGTGATCGAAATACCAGACCGCCGCGCGATCTCCTCAGGCTCGCTATCTGCTATCGCGATGCTTGAGTGAAATCCGCCGCGCATCAGCGCCGCCGCGTTGCGCACGGTGCCGCCCACGCGCAGTGTTCGTACCCGTGCTTTAAGAACGCCAATCACGCCATCCCGGTCGTCATCGGCGATGCCGTCGAAGTTGAGTTGCTCCAGATCTTTGGAGCCCGGTGTGAAATCAACGCTCTGCAGATCCACGGCGCGATTCTGGCGTGAGAAGCTCTCGAAGGACTTGAGCCTGCGGCCGATACGTTCCGCTATCTCGTCCGGCGACTCGCCGCCCAGGATGATCTCGCGTAAGGCGAGTCCCGGATGGGCATTGATCAGTCCTCGAACTTCCGCCAGCGCGGCCAGTTGCTCCTCACCGAGCTCAAGGTCTTCTGGGGCGAGGTCCAGGGCATCCGGCACGCGGCTGACCACGTCCAGCGTGTTTTTCAACGCGCTCTGCAGTGCACGTTCATCCGGCGCTGCGAGTCTTAGTCGAAGGCCGTCCGAGGGATAACGCTCTTCGATGCGCACACGCAGCGCATCGCCTTCCGCCTCGGCGGCCGCGGGGTCTTTTTCCGCAAGCTCGGGATCCACAGCCTTGCCCAGCGACAGGGATTCCAGTTCGAGGAGATCGGAAATCGATTCCAACGTGAAAGCACGCCCGCCGGCCGATCGCAATGCAACGAGGCGTTCCACAGCAGCACTGTCGCCGCCGACAAACTGGGCGAGGGCGCCCACGAGGCCGATGCGCTCCGCCTCCTTGCCGTCAAGCTGATCCTCGAGGACGAGAGTTGCCACGCGTTGATCACTGAGGCCGCTGAGGCTGGAGACGCGCGAGAGCAGGGACTCCGAAGCACGATCCGAGAGTCCCGCAATCCGGGTAAGGTCTGCGATAACAGCGCGGTCCATCTCGTTGGACAACTCGGGAACTCTATCCAGTGGCGTCTCGCGGTCCGTGGAAAAACGGTCCCGGAGTCGCTCGGAAAAGTCGTCCGTGGCCAGGGTTTCGCGCAGTCGATCTCGTGTTTTGTCATCCAGGTCCGTGCGTTCGATGACTCGTTCGAGCACTTCACGCTCATCGCCCGATGCGAGTTCACGGTCAGCGAGTTGCTCGACCACTGCTATCAGGGGTTTGGACAGGTCTCTATTAATCTGTGACAGGACATCGAGCACCGACGCACGCCGGGCTTCAGCCAGTACTCGGACGGCGGCTTTGCTGTTTGATGCGTCGCGGAGGCGCGTCCGGCGATTACCGGCAAGTTCACGCAGTTCGGAAAGGTTGAGGACGGCCTTTGGCATGGAACTCTCCCGAGGCATCCGCGCTTCGCCGGGCATCCCGTATGCACGAACCGACAATGGGGGAGGCCGGGGAACACGCGGCGCGCCTCGGCGCGCGCGTCACTGGGAGGGATAGGAGACCACCAAGCCCTGGTACTGCTGATTAACATCAGCACCCACTGACGCCCTGCCGGGCGCTGGTGCCTTTCTGTTGTTGTGGTCCGTACCAATGTAGACCCCGCTATGGGCGTGTGCCAGCGATTTCCGTGGCGATGCGGCGGCGGGGATCGGGTTCTGTGTGTTTGGTGAGGCCGGCTACAGCGCGAAGAGCACGTCGCGAGTCAGAACACTCATCCCGAACGTTGCTTTCTCCATCGCTACATCGTTGGGGGACTGCACCACGTCCAGTACATCCACAAAGAACAGATTGCCATCAAAACGGAAGGCGTAGCGATTGCCTTTGCGGAGATTCTTCAGTGTCGTGACCTTACCGGGCGTTTTCGGGTGTAACGCCGAGGCACTACCGAGCTACGTCATCGCTACTACTGAAAACTGGTGCATCTGTTGCTGCCGCTGTTCAACGAGCAGCGGCCTCTCCTAGCAACAGCCGGATACGCTGATAAGCCGACATCGATTGAGGAAGCAAAAATAGAAAGATAACGCCGGGACGCTTCCGAAAAGCACGACAGCTACTATATGCTCCACCAATCAAACGGCACGTGATGCGTACGTCGTCAACACAAACTCCGTTGCCACTGTCGCGAGACTGACTCGGTGATTGCGGGTCCGTATAGGTCTTGTCATATGAGGTATGTGAGAAAACGCCTCACATTACTACTCGCAGGCTGGTTAATTTTCGATGTGATGTCTGCGGTAGCGGATGGCCCCGGCCCAGCTCTTTCAGCGGACGGTGATCAGATCACCGGCCTAATCGTAGACGGCTTTGTGTATAGCATAGAGTTCCGAGATGGATCGATTAGCGAAATATACGACGATGTCGCATTTGACGCAGATCGCGAGAGAGAAGCGCTCGCCGTATCAGATGCGATAGCCCGTTTTCTCGGATCCATCAATGCATCACCTGGGAGCATAGCTGGGTGCAAAGGTCCTGATTATTGCGCAATTTTTCTTCCGGAGGAAAGATGGGTTGGACCTAACGGAGAGGTTCAGCTTCGAGATAGTAGTTCGATCGCCATACCCGGTTTATCTCTCGACCCTTGTCCACCTGGTTTTCTATGTAGTTTTCGTGGATGGGGAAGGGGAGCGGGTATACGCGCCCCGATCTCATCTTCGAGCCCACTAGGTCCTCCTCTAGATTTCACTACAGCCCGATACACTCGTATTCAGTTTCAATCCGCCAAACCTATTCCAGTAGGATCAAATTGGCACTTTCTCATAACCGCGGTTGTGCTGGCGATTGTAGGAATTCGAGCCGTAGGGAAAGACAGCTCAGCTTAGCTTAGCTGCATCTGGAGCCATCGGACGGCCAAGTGCAGTTACTACACGCAGCAGGCCACGCCGATGGAGGTCGATTACGAGTTCTGTCGGTCTGTCGTTGACACAGGGTGGTTCAACCCGTACCGCGAAAAACCGGTGTATGAGTTCGCGGAAGGGGCGACGGGGGAGTGAGGATCACTCCCCCACCGGCGCCCGGAGAACGACGTTCGGATCACTTACCCTGACGGCAATCTGAACGCTCTTCCCAAGATCAAGTCTGTAGAACGCGCGTGGGCTCGTACTGATCAACCACGATGCGCTTATCAAAATCCCCGTTCGGTGCCGACGTTCCGAAATCAGCCCGGCGTTGCCGGTTTACCCCGTTAGCGATGACAAAAACAGTCGTCTACAGTGCGGTCATCTGCGGCGTCAACGGTAAGCTATAGTCGACCGGCATCATCAGAAGACCTACATCACCGTATTACCTTGTTCGCTGAAGACGTTGCAGAATATACCGTCAGAATGGAATATCGTCATCAAATGGCGCGACATCATCTTTAGGTATAGCGTCGTGGCCAACGCTAAATATAGCCAGTACCCGTTCAGCGATTCGTATCAGCTGATCGAATGTTATGATTTCGATCCGGTGGAGATGGGCATTTAGATTGCGCAAAGGGGCTTGTTCATCGGGGTTGTCGCGCCCAACAATAGCTCGAGCGCGAATCTTAAGTGTATCGACTTTATCTTTTGCCAATATGGCGTCACGATTACGTTCAACTTCTTCGATATAACGGGTGACCTGTCCTATAACAGGCGAAAGTTTTGAAGATGGGTAGAAACAGTCCCTTGCTTCGTCGTGGATGAATAGACGCTCTCTAAAAGCGGTTTTGATTTCTACAATTTCAAGATAGTTGTCAACGGTTCGCCGCAGCATGTAGTCCAAGCGATCATCACGAGTCCAAGTCTTTCGAGGTAGCAGCTCGCTGTATTCTGAACCGAACATCCACGGATTTTTTTCTAAATGCTTCTGTAGAGTAGCTTCCGATGTTTCTGGATCGTCTATGAGATTTTTCAGCTCGGTAAGGGCTTTGCGATAACCTATCAGTCGAGACGCGGCTGCGATGTTGCGAACTGCATCTTCGTCGCCACTCTCGAACGCAGTTGCGAATTCCTCCACGCTAGAGTCTGTTCCTTCGATCTCAGACAGCAGACTCTGGAAAAGATGAAGCTTGTCAGTACTCGGCAGGTTGGGAAGAGCCGTCAATAGCTGTTCGAGCTTCGCATAGTCTTCACCTCTGACCAGATGGAGTTCGCCAGATTCACCGACAAGCGTCTTTTCATAGACAGCCTTCAAGAACTGGTACAGTTTTCCGATTTCGTCGGGTTCTTTACCTTCCAAACGAACTGATTTCTCCGGCTTAGCGAACCAGCCGGCTTTGTTCTTATCTACGTGGTCAATCCGTAAAGAATAGTGGTGAAATTCGCCTGTGTTCGGATTTATGACTTCTAACAGCGTGGCAATCTTGAATGCACGAGGCCCTTCTTTAAGGACTACTTGTGTAATGGATCGAACATTGGGGTTGGTAAAAGTCTGCTTTATCCGAACGACAACATCGTTGATTGTTTGGCCTGGAGGAAGGTGCCCTTGAGTCATTGGTACATCGGCTCACAGTGGGCCGCAACCGCGTGTGGGATACCGCATCGCCTTAATCCAGGAAACCTGTTCGCCCATGAAACGTAGATACACATATCACTCATCAGATTGGAAAGATGGGAGTTTGTTTGAATTATCCAAACCATCGGGTATTTCCGGGTCTTCGGCCGAGGGGTACTCATCTTTTGAGTCGCATTGGCGCACTAGGGATACAATCTCGGCAAGAAGATCTTGCAACGGCCATCTGTGGTGTCGACATTCTAAATCGGCATGGAAAATCACACCGTGTTTCGGTCGACATTTCGGCAGCCCAAAAGCGCTCAGGTCGCCAGCATACAGTGACGTCAATTCGTGAGCCCATCGCGGTGCACGATCATCTCTCTTCCAGCGATAGTACGTTCTCTCTGATCGCCCGCGACGCTGGATTACTTCGTCGACAAAAAAACCCGCGTCGTAGCGGGCTTCTTCCAGGTGTTCAAACGCAACATACCGCACGGCGATCTCTACAAGTCTTGTGAACTCTATAAGTGAGACGTCACAAGAAGGAACATCACACAGCACCCACTCCTAATACTTATGCGCATAATACATATTACTGTCGAACGTCGAAGCGCTTGCAGACGCTACTATAGAAGGCTCAAACGCGATTTCGCTCAGTGCAAAGATTGCAATCGCCGCGACCCATTTACCCCAAAAATTAGCTTTCTCTGGGTGTTTCGCTACCTCAGCGGCGGCTATCACTTCGATTGGGTCAACCTCGATAATTTCGGCTAGCAGAGCACAAAACTCGTTGCTCATAAGACCAGATTTCCTCGCCATTGAGATTCGATTAGGTGCGATCCCCATCCGAATCGCCGTCTGACGGTCGCTTCCTGTTATCTTCGCGGCTTGGTCGAAGTACTCGGTTATGGTCTTCATGTTTACCCATTCCTCGTATGCTGCTTAAGGCTGAAAAATCGTAGTGATTCCGGACTCTGAACCGGATAAGTGGTAATCCCGCTTGATTGCATAACTCGTTAACGTATTGGTCTCGTCGTCTCGCCTTTTTCGATGTATGAGACGAGTCATCTAGCTCAATTGCGGCGCAAATTCTTAGTGTGCTGGTGCTAATTAGTACGAAGTCGAAGTGCTTCTGAGACATCCTCCCGAACTCACGAAACCATGTTTTTCGGTCACGACACTTGTGACTAATCACGTCGGCTATCCGTACTTTCATCGCGATGATGAACTCACCGGCAACTTCGTTCCTCAGACTTCTGTAGAACCGTTCTTCGCCGGCGCTCATCAGCCCGGCTCTGGCCGTGAACGTTACCGAATGTCCTCCTCGGTCATCTTTTTCGATTCCTGAAGTGCTTCCCCCAACTGGCGGTCCCCAGATATCAACTGATGCGCGGTTGCGATGGTGCCTACCAATGAGGCTCGCTATCACACCTAGCACCACAGCAAGTCCCAGGCCCGCGATCAGTAGAAATACATCCATCTGAGCACCATACCTGAGCGATCAATATCATTGAATAATCAACATTATTGACAATAGTCAATTTTATTGATTATCCTGCGTGCCATCTGATCGGTGACAGGTTGTCATGTCCGGCGAGGTTCCTTACGCAGGCGCACTACGAGCACTCACGCACGGATGGGAAGACGTGGCCGCTGGCGATTACGCGCTCTTCCTCGCTCCGCACAGCTTCGATTGGTTCGCGACCTTCACCTTCGTCGATCACATCCACCCAGAGGCCGCTGACAAGGCGTTTCGGGTCTGGATCAACAAACTCAACATTTCGCTCTACGGCCGCAAGTGGCGCGACCGTGAGCCTCAGGGCGTCAAATGGCTTCGAGGCCTGGAATGGCAGAAGCGGGGCGTCCTGCACTACCACGTTTTGATATCCGGGGTGAGGGGTGCCATCGCCTCGGATTGGTCTGATGTGTGGCACGTTGAAATGGGTATGGGATTCGCCGATATCGTTTTATTGAATCGAGACCAGGAAGCAGTAAAGGCGTACGTCACGAAGTACGTCTGCAAGGGTGGGGAACTCGATTTCAGCCGGAATTTTGAACGCGAATCCGTAGTGGACTGGATAAACGCTCTCTCTGCATAGCGAGGGTCAGCCGGGCTACTAACCAGGGAGAGGCCAAGCCGCCCTGGGGTCACGTCCCCGCCGCAGATCGTCGGCGCGAAAGTAGGGTAGGGGACTTGATGGGATAGGTGCGTCCGGCGTTTGGAGAAACTGCGATGGCAAGGTCGCTGGTCAGGATTGAGAGGAAGTGGGGCAAGTACTGGGTGTGTGAATACAAACGCAAAGGCCCGGGTTTATCCCTTGTTTGGTACTCCGGTGGACACATCCACCGGGAGACCGCTGAGAAGGTAAGGCAGAGCAGGCTACGAGCCAAGGAGACAGAAGATCATGAACATCACCATTGAAGTCCATTCTACCGATTGTACGTCGTTCACCTGGACGGACCGCAAGAACGCCCAGCGTACGGGATACAAGCAAGCGGCTTACGCACGGCTTCCCGATGCGCCGTACCCGAAGGAAATCAAACTGCGCGTTGACGAACCGTCCAAAGCATACGCAAAGGGTGTGTATCTCCTTGATGCCAAGTCCTTCTGGATCGACCGTTATGGCTCTCTTCAGGTTAATCCGGTCTTGACGCTCGCGCCTGCGTCTCAGAGCAAGTCCGCGGCCGCTTGATGGGTGTTCTCTGTTCCGCGTCACCGACGGGCATCTATGGCGAGTATTCGCTGTCGTTGCCCATCCAGGGCACGCAAACCACGGTCTACTGCACCGGTGCACCGGGTATGACGCGTCCCGTGATGACGGAACAGGATTATTACGATCTCTGGCCGCTGCTTCTCACCATGCTGGTCGTGGCCTACGGGGTCCGGGTCGTTCGGAAACTCTTCTTCAACTGACATCGGGTGAACCGGCCACCTGGTGTGTAACCGTTCTGCCGGGATCAAAGGACAGTCGTGATGATTGACCAACTCAAAAAGCGTGCATCACAGGCCTCGCTCGCCGTCGGCCTCGGCACGTTCTCCGCCCTTTCCAGCGCTCAGCTGGACACCGCCACCACCGACGCCGTAGCTGCCGCTTCGGCCAACGTTGCCCAGGCTGGGACTCTGATCATCGGCGTTGCTGCCGTTGCGATGGGTGCCCGCTGGGTCAAGGCGATGTTCTTCTAAGGGGCATTCTCTCGGGCGCTCTGGCGATCCCAGGGCGTCCGATCTTTTTCTTAGGAATTCTCCATGTACTACGAGCTAATTCTCGTGACGGGGCTGGTATGCGTGTATCTCATGGTCTCTTGAGCCGCTTCGCTCTCCTCGTCACTACGATTTTATTTGCACCTGGTGCGTCCTCTCAGGCGACAGTCCATACCGGGGATGGATGGTGGGAGTCTGTCTCTGGTGGTCGTTTTGATTCCGCTCAAAACGCCTGCGCCATCCGTCCAACGTCCGGTGAGTCACCTAATCAGATCATTTTCTGTAGCGCTCAGCTCAGCTCTTCCGGTAACAGTGCGAACTGTACCGCTCACCATGAACGCCTTAATCCCGAGGGTTGCTCGCAAAATTTCCGCTCGCTCGGCACGGTTAGGCTCAAAACGGATCCGTTCTGTTTTCCTCCGGACGTCACGCTTCGTGACCCAGAAACTGGAGCGCTGTTCTGCGGTGACGATCCTGGTGATGGTCCTCCTGGTGATGATCCCGGCGAAGAATGTGAAGGGGAATCCGACGCTTCTGGTGGAGCGATCAAGTGGACCAATCCTGGTGAGCAATCCATTCAAGAGTTCTGTACGGACTTTTTCTCGCAAGATCAGGAACCGTGCCAGGACGTGCTCGGGTACATCGATGGCCATCAACTCTGCAATGACGATCAAGCCGAATGTGAGGCTTCGGGAGGTACCTATGGTGCTGCTGGCATCGGTGATGACATTTCTACTGCTATTTGTATTCCTGATGATTTTGCGGATGACCTTCCATCCTGCGATGACAGTGAGGTGGTGGTCCTCGATCAGCCGGATCCGAACTCTCTCGATGCGAGTTTTGCGTGCTCCGGGGGCGTTGATCCGCCGTTGGATCCGGACCCTACGACCTCGACTCCCCGACCCGATCCTGACATCGACGGAGACGGTATTCCTGATTACAACGATGGTGATATGGACGGTGATGGGATCCCCAATTCCACAGACTCAGACGCCGATGGCGATGGAGTGGCTGATGTCGATGACGGGCAAATAGGCGGGTCAGCCCCGGATCCTAGAGAACTCGGTTCCGCTAGCGGTGGTGGCACCTGTGCACAGCGTCCACAGTGTTCCGGTGATCCCATCGCATGCGCGATTCTGTGGCAGTCCTGGAGTACTCGTTGTGCTATCGAGGAGCCTGATATTCCGAATGGTTTTGAGGATCAAATTCTCAACGGACCTGGTACGGATCCGGCCGAAGTCGCCATTCGTGATGATGGTGACATCGATCTAGCGTCGCCGTTCACGTACATCTTCACGCCTACTCAAATTGCGGGTGCTTGCCCAGCTGCTCGCTCCATTTCGTTTACTGGTCTCGGTGATGTCGCGTTCGAGTGGACCTCGATGTGTGACTTCGCTTCTTACGTCCGTCCGCTGGTGCTGCTGATTTTCGGATGGGTCGCTGTTCGTATTGGTATGAGGGGATTTGAATAATGCCGGCGTTCATTGTTGCAGCGATCGCTGCGTTTCAAGGTTGGCTCATTGCCGTTATTCCTGGTGTTGTTGCTCGGGTGCTCGGTGCGCTTGGCATTGGATATATAGGGTTTTCCGGTCTTAACCTCGTTTCTGATCAGATCGGTGCTTTCCTTCGGGCTCAGTTCGGTGGTCTACCTGGTGACATGATTTCGATTCTTAATCTGATGGGTGTTGGGACCGGGATTGAGATGCTGATCTCTGGTGTGATCGCGTTCTTCGCTATCAAGGTCGCCAGAGGTATCTCCGGTGCTTGGCGCACAGACGCGTCGGTGCTTCGCGCATGATGACACTGGTCACCGGTTTGCTTGGGGCAGGGAAGACGCTGAACACCATTCACATGGTGATGAAGGAAAAGCCCGACCATGGCGATATCTACTATGCGGGCATCACCGATCTGACGCTTCCCTGGAAGGAGGTTTCTTACGACCAGCTGCAGGACTGGCAGTCGTTCCCCGATGGTTCCGTCTTTGTTGTCGATGAAGCGGATCGCTGGCTTCCACAACGTGGAAACAATCCCAAAGTGCCCGAGTTCATTCGTGAGCTCGCCCGGCATCGGCATCGTGGTATGGACTTCTACATCGTGACTCAGATGCCGAAGTTCATCGATCACTTCGCCCGCAATCTGTGCAACAGGCACCTACACTTCGAGCGCGCCTTCAACTTCGAAGGTTCGAAGCTGCTCGAATGGCAGAAGCCGCAGGACGATCCGAACGATTACCACGCGCGGCGCGATGCTACTTCGACCCGGAAGAAATTCCCGAAGGAAGTCTTCGATCTGTACCGCTCAGCGGAGATCCACACGCACAAGCCGCGCGTGCCGAAGAAACTCGTCCTGCTTGGGATCGGTGTGCTGGTGGTGATCGCGCTCGCACTCAATCTGGCCAACTCGCTCCAGGAGCAGGGTCCGGGGCAGGGAGTGGAGGAGGGGGTCTCACCCTCGGAGCTGGAGCGACTCACGGAGTTCTATTCCGGTTCTGTCGTCCGCGATCCTGGTGAAGTGCTCGACCAGGAGGCTTACATAAAATCCTGGGAACCTCGGATCGCCAATCTTCCGCACACGGCTCCGGTGTATGACGGCCTCACTGAGGTCAAAACGTTCCCTCGGCCGAATTGCATCTACAGTCATCGAACGGCCGAGTGCACGTGTTACACGCAGCAGGCTACGCCGATGGAAGTTGAGTACGAGTTCTGTCGAGCTGTGGTCGCGAATGGGTGGTTCAATCCGTATCGCGAGGAAGTCGTGGAGCAAGTTGCGGAAGGGGGCGACGGGGGAGTGAGGATCACTCCCCCCATCGGCGCCCCCGAGAATGCTGTCCGGATCACTTATCCTGATGGCAATCTGAACGCGCCTCCTGAGATCGAGCCTGTGGAACCCGCGTGGGCTCGTAATGATCGACCAGGCCGTGCGTATCGAAATCCACGTTCGGTACCGACGTTCCCGAGTCAACCGGGCGTTGCCGGTTCACCCCGTTAACGCTTCAAGCTGGGGCGGCCGCGAAGCGGACGTCCCCGCGCGAAGCGCCCTTGCAGCCTTGACTTGTTAGGTGGCGCGGCGGTCATTTCTGGCACCAGCACAACCAACCTACGTTTGTTGCCACTGTGTCTGCATCTAAATCGCCACAAATATTGGTTGAAACGACACACTCGTTGAAGCGGCCGTCTCGGCCGAGACTACGTAATTCGTAAATCGTCCCATCACTGCGATAGTGGAGTGGATCGCCCCATGTAGAATGCCGGAGTGTAAGACTTTCGAGACTTTGGGGGTACGAGCCGGTCTCGCTATGTACTTCGCTAAGGCGCGAACGAAGTTGTTTGATACGCTGGACGTCACTGATTTGGCGGTCGTCGGGCAAGCAGCCCACGGATAATCCCGTAAGAATCAAAACAATAGTCTTCTCGAAGCCGAGCACTTGGCTCAACGTATGGCCACCTAACGCTTCAAGCTGGGGCGGCCGCGCAGCGGACGTCCCGGCGCGAAGCGCCCTTGCAGCCTTGACTTGTTAACTGAACCGATTAAGGAACCCACCTAAGCTCGCTCCACACCAATAGCATGTATCTCGTGACGTTCGATTCTTGTGGCCACACTCGGGACAAACACCGGACTCTGCTTGGGCATACTTTCCATCGAGCTGCCCATCGCGAAGATCAATCTCTGCAATTCGATCCTTCAACTGGGACTCAGTGATACCAGATACTTGCTGCAGCTCTTCGAATAGCGCATGACATAAGAGCGATAGCCGATCGACTTTCTCTTCTAGCTCTGCGATGGCTCTAGACGCAATCTTTGCCTCGACTCGAGCTTCATCGGCCTGTCGTTGGCCATCTCTGATTTGACGTTGCTGAAACTGATCCCAAATCCAGGACATACGCTACGGCCTTGTTCAGTTAACAGCTACATAGGGAGAAAGGGTTGCTTATCTCCTGGGCGCTCAACATTCAGTCATCACCTCTATAAACATCTGTAATCCTCAGGTCTATCAGTAGATTACTTAACGTTACTTAAGTAGTGGTATAGGTATCACAACCTGTTCAGATTCGTGCAGCGCATTTTGTTGTGTTTCGTGACTATGGTGCGCGTTGGTTGATCCTTGGAATTCTCCTCTCCGCAGAGGGTACACGATCTCGGAAAGTAGCTCGTGCAACGGCCAACTGTGATACTTCGGATTGAGGTCAGTGTGATACAGAACGTCACGGTTTAGACGCCAACGCTTCAGCCCGATAGGTGTCAGATCACCACCGTGTAGGCGGATTAGATCGTATGCCCACAGCGGAACACGACCGACCTTGCGCCAGTGGTAGTACGTCCTACGGGAAATTCCCAACCGCTCCTCGACATCGGACATAAAAAAGCCCGCGTCTAAGCGGGCCTCGTCGAACTCCTCGAAGATCACGCTGCGCATACATCGTCGCAATCGGCCTGGGAGTTAGATAAGTGTGTCAAGAGCCAGAATCCTACCGCGACACAGATCACAATTATGAACTGCGCATAATACATATTATGTTAAATCAAATAATGTAAGGTTTGTGTCAGACCACTATCGATAGCGTTGAGCTTGCCCCACCATAGGCTTCGTTCACAACGCAGAGAGGCAGACAAACGTGCGAAGCGTAAACCGCGCATGGGCAGCCTTCCTGCTTCTGTCGCTGCTGAATGTGGCGGCAAACGCAGAGACCACTATCGATGACGCCGCTTTATCCGCTTTGCAATCAGCGGTCGCAAGCCAGAGCGAAGAGCATAAAGCTCGGTACAGCTACCGCAATCCTGTCGAGACACTGAGGTTCTTCGAAGTCATCCCGGGTATGACCGTCATTGAAGGTCTACCGGGCAGCGGGTGGTATACGCGGATCCTCGTGGCCTACCTCGGCGACGAAGGTACTTTGATCGCGGCGCATCACGCCGACGAAGCCTGGCAAGCACTGCGCCCTACTCGTGATCTCGACTGGGAAGCCGAACGCATCGAAAACACTCGAACATGGACCCAGCGCACCGCAGGCGGCATAGCCGCCGGAACTGGAATTACGTTGAACTCCTATCAGTTCTCGAAAATGCCGCAGGCATTCAACGGGACCGTGGACCGGGTCCTGTTCTTTCGCATGTTGCATAACCTGCAGGAGTTGGGTGACGAATACGTTACCGCTGCGATCGCAGAATCCTACCGCGCCCTGAAACCCGGCGGGATTGTCGGCGTCGTGCAGCACCGAGCACCTGAGACAAGCAGTGACAGCTGGGCGAATGGCGATGCCGGGTATCTCAAGCCATCGCGAGTCATCGCTGCGTTCCGTGCCGCTGGCTTTTCACTCATCGATGAAAGCGAGCTGAACGCAAACCCGCAAGATCAGCCGACCGAGGCCGACGTCGTGTGGCGCTTACCGCCAACGCTGAGGAACGCGACCGATGGTACGCTCCAATACGAAGTCATGCTGGCGATCGGCGAGTCCGATCGAATGACCCTCAAGTTTCTTAAACCAGAGTGAGACTTTCTGGAACGAAATCCACCTTCGATCTGGCTCAGCCACGACCAACTTCGCTGCGAAGGAAGGATTTTTGCGCTCTTTGTCCAGTAGTTCTTCCTACTTTCGACCTATGGGCGAGCGCCGCATTCTCGCCTAACATCCAAATTCGCTTATGGTTAGTATCAACGGGTGACATCACAGCACGGGGCAAGGTAGATGGCGCGGCACAAGCGCAGATCTGCATGGCGTGAGTTCGCGACACTCAGGGCTGCGTGGCCATCGGCGGCTACGGCAGCTCGTCTTCTGTTCCGAGATCTGATGCAGTGAAAAGCCATCTCGCCAGCGCCCCCTTAGCCCTTGTTTGCGCTGCCCAAATGCTGGTGCAGGCGCAATCCGCGGCAGCCGCTGAGACCTGTGCGATCCAGAGCCAGCGTCTGGTTGCCGGATTAGCCCGCGAGGTCGAGTACACCGCAAACATTCACGACCCGGGATATCGATTTACCGTCGGTGGTCTTTCCTGGGAACTCGTTCGGACGCAGTTATCAGACCCGCACAGCGACCAGCGCTTTGCCGTGACCTACCCCGTGATCCTGGATGGCTCGGCGAACCCCGCTTCCCGCGATTTTTTCTTTTCAATGCAAACCAAAGAAAGTGCCGGGCGCGCGTGCACGGACGTCAAGTTCCTCGATGACAGCCCGGTGCATCGCCTGCGTATCAGCGATGACAGCGACGCAGTGATTCGCTTTGGCGACCTCGACCGCAAAGAGAAACGTCTCGAGTCGACCCGGAAACTCGGCACTGAACTGCGCCTCCGGGTCAACGGGACCGAAGTAGTGATCGCCACCGGCTTCGCAACGAGGCGTTCCCTGAATATCTCTGGCTGCGCCAACGGGCTTGACGACAGCTTCGGTTACGTCGAGTACCAGCCGGGCCAGGTCCAGGTCACCTGCTACCCCGCCGACCCGGATGCGCGGGACTACGTCGATGAAATCGACTGGCACGTCGACTACCAGTGGCCGCAGAACCCCCCTGCCCTCATCGATGCACTCATTGACTATGTCTACGTTGAACCGCTCCAGGCCTCCCGTTAATTTCGGGATGCGGATGCAAGCCACCGTTTTAGTTCTTTAGCGCTGCCGCCACGGCCTTTTGCAGCGCCGGTACGGTATCCCGCTCGAATCCAGGATTGTTGCGAAGCCAGCGCTGGTTGCGAGGACTGGGGTGCGGCGCCACGAATACTCTCGGCGCGTACTCGCGCCAGGTTTCCACGATTTGCGACAGCGTGCCCTGAGCTTCCGGCAGATGCCAGGCGAGCGCATAGCGCCCCAGCAAGATCGTCACGCGTATCGAACCCAGGCAATCGAGCAGGGGTTGGCGCCAGGCCTCGGCGCATTCTTTCCGCGGCGGAAGGTCACCGCCTTTGGAGGTACCGGGAAAACAGAAACCCATCGGCAGCAGCGCAAAGCGGCTTGGATCGTAGAACGTTTCGTCGTCAACACCGAGCCAGCGCCGCAGCCGCACCCCGCTGGGGTCGTTGAAGGGCCGCCCGGTCTCGTGAACGCGGCGCCCCGGCGCCTGCCCGACGATAAGCACCCGCGAGTCATCGTGAACCTGGATGACGGGGCGCGGACCAAGGGGCAGCTCGGCCTCGCACAAGCGACAGGCGCGTACGTCGCTGACCAGTACCGACAGATCAGCGCCCTGCCCCATCACCGGAACCGACGCGAAGCGCTCAGCAGGAACGTAATATCCGGCGCGCTGCCCACGGCCAGGTCTTCGCTGAATTGGAAATCGAAGCGCCAGGCATCACCGGGGCTGTAGCGTACGCCCAGCGCTCCCCAGATAGGGTCGCCGCTCTCGTTCAACACGCCGTCAAAGGGGGATGCCTGGGCGTCGATCTGCCCTGTGATCGCAAGGCTGTCGGTGAGAAGCCAGGATACAGAAACGCCGCCGAACCAGATCGCGTCGTCGGCGCCCGGCACCAGATCGATTTCACCGACGTAGGCGACGCCGAGCTGCATATGGCAACTGACGCGCACGCTGACGCATTCCCCGGCACTCGCGCGGAGACCTACGCTCGCACCATTGCTCCCGCTGCCCGTGAAGTCTTGCGCGTCCCCCGTGGCGAATTTTCCGTGGGCGAAGGCACTGATTTGCGCGCCATCAATAATGCCAAAACGCCAGGCGAGATCGAGTTCCGCATCCCCGAATCCCGAGGCACCTTCATCGAGAAGGAACCCTGGGCCGCTGCTGGAGAAGTAGCGCAGCTGATCCTGGCCCTGGCGAGGCCTCGGTCCATCCGGAAGGCCCCAGAAGGCGTGCCAGTCATCAATGAGGCTGTCCAGCGCGCCCCCATCGTGACGTATCCAGGGCACGGTAAGGTTCATGTCAAAACCCGCTCCGAGGCCGACCGCCAACTTCAAATCGTGGCGCTGGGTTTCTCCGTCGAACTCAAGAAGGCCGTCGACGCCGGTTTCACGTACCGAATGACTGGCCCAGTGCAGCTGCCAACCCAACTCCCAGGATCCCGGAGGGAGGCCGCGCGCATCCTGCATCACCGGAACCCCAAGGTTGGCGTAGATCGGTGACAGGTTTCGACTCGCAATGGGCGATCCGAGCAAAGCTGGATCCGCATGTAGCGAAGGTACGAACGTAACAGCGAAGGCGACTGCGCAGGTGGACAGCCGCGGGCCGCGCTGATGCGCTATCGTGAGCACCATGAACCAATCCATGTGTGAGGGAAGGCTCGAGTCTAGCAGGCCCGTGCGACGCTGGCCGGCGCAGCTCGATCTCGTTTTTCGCCAGGGACAAACACGCACTGTTCTGGAGCGTTGTCGCCACGAAGGTCCTCTCCGGGTGCAGCGCCTGTTCTATCCCGACAGCTCGGGAGCGGCTCATTGCTACCTGCTTCACCCGCCCGGAGGCGTGGTTCTCGGGGACCTGCTGTCGGTCGCCGTCGAGCATCGAAGCGGACGCGCACTGCTCACAACGCCGTCGGCTGGCCGTTTCTATAGCGGGGGCGGATTCGCGGAACCGCAGCGGCAGCACATCGAGCTGAACGTGCTTTCCGGCATCCTGGAATGGCTTCCTCAGGAAACCATTCTTTTTTCCGGGGCGCAGGCCCAGCTCGACACGCGCATCGAACTCGCGAAGGGAGCGAAACTTGCGTACTGGGACGTCCTGGTCCTCGGGCGGCCGGCCTGCTCCGATCGATTCATCGACGGTTTCTGTCGTCAGCGGCTGCGTATCCGCCGCGAGGGTCGCATGCTCCTCCACGACCAGCTTCGCCTTGAGGCGGGCGATCGGGTCTGCTTCTCGCGCCAGGGACTGCACGGAGCCAGTACCGTTGGCCTGGCGGTATTCACCGAAACCGCGAGTGAAGAGCTGATCAAGGCGTGGCTCGCGAGCGAAAACACGGCGCAAAAGTCCGGTACCTTCAGTCTTTCCCAACGCGGAGAGCTGCTGCTCGCACGCTATCTCGGGGACGACGCCCAGTACTGCCGCGCGGCCTTCAGTCGCCTGTGGCAGGCGCTGAACACCGAGTGCCACGGCCACTTTCCCGCGGAGCCTCGAATCTGGCACACCTGATGCTTGCCGACAGGAAGGCGGAAGCCCTATTCTCAATATCTCCGCCTATAGGCACACAGGTCCGGAAAAGAGATGGAACTGACACCCCGTGAGAAGGACAAGCTGCTGCTGTTTACCGCCGCCCTTCTAGCCGAGCGGCGCAAGGATCGTGGGCTAAAGCTCAACTATCCCGAAGCCCAGGCTTACATCAGCGCCGCGATTCTCGAAGGAGCCCGCGACGGGCGTACCGTGGCCGAACTGATGAGCTACGGTCGGACGCTGCTGACCCGGAAAGACGTTATGGACGGAGTCGCGGAGATGATTCACGACGTGCAGGTCGAGGCAACGTTTCCCGACGGCACCAAGCTCGTCACCATTCATGATCCGATCGGTGAGGCCGCCCCATGATCCCCGGCGAAATACACTGTGCCGACGGCACGCTCGAACTCAATGCGGCGCGCGAGACCATCGACCTCGCGGTGGTGAACACCGGCGACCGTCCCGTGCAGGTCGGTTCCCACTATCACTTTGCCGAGGCCAATCCGGCTCTGCAGTTCGATCGCGCTGCCGCTCGTGGCTTTCGTCTCGACATCCCTGCCGGCACCGCCGTGCGCTTTGAGCCCGGCCAGAACCGCGACGTTCGCCTGGTTGCTCTGGCCGGTGCCCGCCGCGTCTACGGCTTCCGCGGTGAAGTGATGGGGGAGCTCTAGGTGCGCAGCATCAGTCGCAGTGACTACGCGGGGATGTACGGTCCCACGGTCGGTGATCGTGTCCGCCTGGCCGACAGCGAGCTCTTCATCGAAGTGGAAGAGGACCATGCGAGCTATGGCGAAGAGGTCAAGTTCGGCGGCGGCAAGGTCATCCGCGATGGCATGGGGCAGTCGCAGATCAGCTGTGAAGATTCCCCGGATACGGTAATCACCAATGCCCTGATCGTAGACTACTGGGGCATCGTCAAAGCCGACGTCGCGCTCAAGCATGGTCGGATTCACGGCATTGGAAAGGCCGGCAATCCGGACATCCAGCCGGACGTCACCATTGCCATCGGACCGGGAACAGAGATCATCGCCGGTGAAGGACAGATCCTCACGGCCGGCGGTATCGACGCGCATATTCACTTTATCTGCCCGCAGCAGATAGAGGAGGCGCTCATGAGCGGTATCACTACCATGATCGGCGGCGGTACGGGGCCTGCGACGGGAACCAACGCGACCACCTGCACGCCGGGCCCGTGGCATATCGGGCGCATGCTGCAGGCTGCGGAATCCTTTCCGATGAACCTCGGATTTCTGGGTAAGGGCAACGCCAGCCTGCCCCTCGCCCTCGAGGAACAGCTGCGCGCCGGAGCGCTGGGCCTCAAGTTGCACGAGGACTGGGGTACCACCCCGGCGGCGATCGACAACTGTCTCACGGTCGCCGACGCCTTCGACGTGCAGGTGGCCATTCACACCGACACGCTCAATGAGTCCGGCTTTGTCGAGGATACGATCGCGGCGTTCAAGGGTCGAACGATCCACACCTATCACACTGAAGGTGCTGGCGGCGGTCACGCCCCCGACATCATCAAGGCCTGTGGCCTGCCGAACGTCCTCCCCTCCTCCACGAACCCGACGCGCCCGTACACCATCAACACCATCGACGAACACCTCGACATGCTTATGGTCTGCCACCATCTGGATCCGGCGATCCCCGAAGATGTGGCTTTTGCCGACTCCCGGATCCGCAAGGAGACCATCGCGGCCGAGGATATTCTTCATGACCTCGGCGCCTTCTCGATCATCTCCTCGGACAGCCAGGCCATGGGGCGCGTCGGCGAGGTCATCTGCCGAACCTGGCAGACCGCGAGCAAGATGAAGGATCAGCGTGGAACGCTCGAGGGTGCCGGCCCCGCGGACAACTTCCGGGTTCGACGCTACATTGCGAAGTACACGATCAACCCGGCGCTCGCCCATGGCATCGCTCACGAAGTGGGCTCCATCGAAGTCGGTAAACTCGCCGATCTTTGCCTGTGGAAGCCCGCGTTTTTCGGTGTGAAGCCTTCGCTTGTCATCAAGGGTGGGGGCATCGCTGCGGCGCCCATGGGCGATCCCAATGCCTCGATACCGACGCCGCAGCCCGTGCACTACCGCCCCATGTTCGCCGCCTATGGCAAAGCGGCCCGGGCAAGTTCCCTGAGCTTCGTCAGCGAAGCGAGCCTTGCCGCGGACATAGCGACTGAGCTGGGCCTCGAGCGTTCCCTGGCTGCGGTGAGGGGCTGTCGCAGCGTGACCAAGGCGGACATGCGCCTCAACGACTACCAGCCTGAGATGGAAGTCGATCCGCAGACCTACGAGGTGCGGGCAGACGGAGAACTGCTTACCTGCGAGCCCGCCTCCGTGCTGCCCATGGCCCAGCGCTACTTTCTGTTCTAAACACGGAGCCGACCATGGATGAACTTATGCTTGAGGCCTATCAGCATGCCACTGCCTTCGACGGCAGCTGGCAGGACGAAGTGCATCTGGTATTCGCGGAGCGCGAGAAAGCGCGCTACCGCACGACCACGACCGGCGGCCACGACATTGGCTGGTTTCTCCCCCGCGGCATCGTACTCTGCGACGGCGACGCCCTGGTGTGTGAAAACAAGGCGATCATTCTGGTCCGGGCGGCCAGTGAATCCCTGACGGAAGCAAGCTGCGACGATCCGCTGCTGCTGACGCGGGCGGCCTACCACCTCGGAAATCGTCACGTCAGCCTGCAGATTCTCCCGGGTCGACTGCGTTTCCCCCGGGACCACGTCCTCGAAGAAATGCTCGAAGGCCTGGGGTTGACGGTCAGCGCCGTCGACGATGCGTTCAGTCCCGAAGCCGGGGCCTATGCATCGCACAGCCATCCCCACCAGATGTCCGCCTGAATCCTTTCCATGGCTGACCCCCGACTCCATCTGCTGCACCTTGCGAGCCCTGCGCTTCCCATCGGGGCCTATGCCTACTCGCAGGGACTCGAGTATGCGATTGAAGAAGGCTGGGTCGAGGGATCGGCGCTGCAAAGCTGGCTGTCCGACGGGCTCGCCCTCGGGCTTACTCGACTCGAGCTCCCGGTGCTTCTACGCGCCCACGCCGCGACCCTGGCCAATGATGAGTCCAGCCTTGGCGACTGGAACGACTGGATTCTCGCGAATCGGGAAACAAAGGAACTGCTGCTTGAGGACCAACAGGTCGGCGCGGCTCTGTGGCGCCTGCTCACGTCGCTGCAGGCCGCCGGGCTTCCGAAGCTACGCCAGCCCCCCGCTTACGCCATCGCCTTCGCGGTCGCCGCGGCGCGGTGGCGGATCAGCGCGGCGGACGCCTGCCATGCGTTCTGCTACAGCTGGCTGGAGAATCAGGTGACCGCCGCCACCAAGCTGGTGCCCCTCGGCCAGACGGAGGCACAGAAGCTGCTCCTGCGCCTGTTCGACGACATCCCGGACGCCTGCGCCAGCGCGGCCGGCGTGATGGACGACGAGATGGGTCTGAGCCTCGCCGGACTCGCCCTGGCCTCCAGCCTCCATGAACATCAACACACGCGGCTGTTTCGTTCGTGAAGCGGCCCTGCCCAACTCCGAAGGAATATCCCCATGACTAAGCCCGCACTGCGCGTCGGCATTGGCGGCCCCGTTGGTTCGGGAAAAACGGCCCTCGTGCGCCAGCTTTGCCTGAGCCTGCGGGAGCGCTACAGCATCGGGGTTATCACCAACGACATCTACACCCGGGAAGACGCGGAGTTTCTGCTGCGCCACGAGGCCCTTGAGAAAGACCGGATTCTTGGCGTTGAAACCGGCGGTTGCCCGCACACCGCGATTCGCGAGGATGCATCCATGAACCTGGCGGCGGTCGACGAACTGCAGGCCCGGTTCCTGGACCTCGACCTGCTGCTCATCGAGAGCGGCGGCGACAATCTGGCCGCGACCTTCAGTCCCGAGTTGTCCGACCTTACGCTTTACGTGATCGATGTGTCCGCCGGCGACAAGATTCCGCGCAAGGGCGGCCCGGGGATCACCAAGTCCGACCTCCTCATTATCAACAAGACCGACCTCGCGCCGCTCGTGGGCGCCGATCTCGACGTCATGGATCGAGACGCCCGACGCATGCGCGGCGACGCACCGTTCGTTTTTTCCAACCTGAAAAGCGGCGACGGCCTCGATGCGATTCGCGGCTTTATTGAGCAGCGCGGCATGCTCGCGAAAAGCAGCGCGGCATGATCCGCTTTTTACACGGCGACGCCGAAGTGTCCCTGGAGGATTGGCGCGCCGATGCGACGATTCTCGACTACCTTCGCGATGATCCCGCGCGCCGTGGCACCAAGGAAGGCTGCGCCTCGGGCGACTGCGGCGCCTGTACCGTCGCCGTCGCCAGCTCCAGCGAAGAGGGCCTGAGTTACGCACCGGTAAATGCCTGCATCGCTACCCTCGGGAGCCTGCACGGGCGACAGCTCATCAGCGTCGAAGACCTCGCGGAAGGTGGTACGCCCCACCCTGTCCAGAGCGCGCTCATCGACTGCCACGGATCGCAGTGCGGGTTTTGCACACCGGGTTTTGTGATGTCGCTTTTCGTATTCTTCCACTCCGAGCGAGGCCCGGACCGTGAGTCGATCGTCGAAGCGCTGGGCGGCAACCTGTGCCGCTGCACGGGATATCGCCCCATCATCGATGCTGCGATACAGGCCCTTGAAGGATCGCGCGAAGACGCCTTCAGCCAACGCGAGGCGGCGACCCTGGACCGGCTGCGTGCCCTCGCGGAAACGGCCACGGAGCTGACCGCGTTGACCCAGGACGAAACCCGCTACTTCCGTCCCGAATCCCGAGAGGCCCTGACCACGCTTCTTGACGCCCACGAAGAGCTGCGCATTATCGCCGGCGGCACGGACCTGATGCTTGAACAGACCCAGGGATTGCAGCCGCTGCCCATGCTCGTCGATCTGACCGGCGTTCATGACCTGCACGAAAATGAAACAGACAACAGCGCCATCCACATCGGCGCCGCCGTCAGCCACCACGAAGCCCGGACAACCATCCTTGGGGACTATCCCGAACTTGGGGAACTCATCGAGCGCTTCGGTTCCCTGCAGATCCGCAGCCAGGGCACCGTCGTGGGCAACATTGCCAACGCGTCCCCCATCGGAGACTGGCCCCCAGTACTCATCGCGCTCGAAGCAGAGCTTCTCCTTGAATCCTCGCAGGGCGAGCGCCGCATGCCCGTGGACGACTTCTTTCTCGCCTACCGCCAGACGGCCCTGCGCAGCGGTGAATACCTCCGGCGCGTCAGCGTTCCGCGACGCGGACCGCAGCTTTTCCTGCGCGCCTACAAAATCAGCAAACGTTTCGAAGACGACATCAGCTCCGTTTGCGGCGTGTTTGCGCTCAAGCTTGACGGCGAACGCATCAGCTCAGCGCGCGTCGCCTTCGGTGGCATGGCCGCGGTCCCGGCGCGGGCCCGGCACTGTGAGGCGGCGCTGCTGAATCTTGATCTTCGCCAGGATTCCCTCGCCGACGTCGCCTCGGCCCTGCGCCAGGACTTCGCACCGATCACCGACGCCCGCGCGAGTGCGACCTATCGCTCACTTGTAGCCGAACGTCTGCTGGACCGTCTCCAGGCGGAATACAGCGGTGAAAACGCTCGAGTCCATGCCCACGTAGTAAGTGGCTCCGGTGGATAGACCCGACCTGGAAGCCGCGCCGAAACAGGCGGGCCATGTGGGGTCGCCCACGCCGCATGAGAGTGCCCTGCGCCACGTCACCGGTTCGGCGGTCTACATCGATGACATGCCTGAACCGGCGGGAATGCTGCATGCCTATGTCGGTCTCTCGGAAGTCACGCGCGGACGTATCAAAGCGCTCGATCTGTCACGGGTCCGCACGTCTCCGGGTGTGGTCGATGTCGTCACGCGCGACGATATCCCCGGCCACGGAGATATCGGCCCCGTGTTCCCAGGCGATCCCCTGCTCCTCGGTGTCGGTGACGAAATACAGTGTCACGGTCAGGTTGTCTTTGCGGTCGCCGCCGACAGTCACGACGCCGCCCGGCGCGCTGTTCGCCAGGCCGTGATCAAGGTTGAACGACTCGAGCCGGTCCTCTCCATCGAGGACGGCCTCGATCGCGGCGCGGCCGTACGCCCACCGCATACGCAGAGTCGCGGTGACGTCGGCGCCGGCCTGAACGCAGCGCACCGGCGACTTCAGGGCGAGCTGCGCATCGGCGGGCAGGAACAGATGTACCTGGAAGGCCAGGTGTCGCTCTGCGTGCCGGACGACGATGACGGCATGCTGGTGTATTCCTCGACGCAGAATCCGACCGAGGGACAGAAGCTCGTGGCCGAGGTGCTGGGGGTGGATATGCACCGCGTCAGCTTCGACACCCGGCGCATGGGGGGCGCCTTCGGTGGCAAGGAGACCCACGCCAACGCCTGGGCGTGTATTGCCGCGCTGTTTGCCCGCCGCCTTGGGCGGGCAGTGAAGCTGCGCCTGAGCCGCCGGGAAGACCTGCGCGCGACGGGTAAACGACATCATTTTCTCAGCCGCTACGACGTGGGCTTCGACCAGGACGGACGTCTCGAGGCCCTGGACCTGATGCTCGCGGGAGGCTGCGGTATGTCGCCGGATTTGTCCGATGCGATCGTGGATCGCGCCATGTTTCACTCCGATAACGCGTACTACGTACCGGCTGTGAAGGTTGTCGGCCATCGCGTGAAAACGCATACCGTGTCCAACACCGCCTTCCGTGGCTTCGGCGGCCCCCAGGGCGTTCTTGCCATCGAAGACATCATGGACGCCATCGCCCGCGCCACCGGTCAGGATCCGCTCGACGTTCGGCTGCGCAACCTCTACCGCAAAGAAGGGGGGCGCAACGTAACGCACTACGGTCAGGTCGTTGAGGACGATGTTCTCGCGCAAGTCTTCGCGCGTCTGGAGAAAACATCGGATTACCGTGCGAGGAGGGATGAGATCGGCCGTTTCAATGCGGAGAACCGCATCCTCCGCCGCGGCATCGCGCTGACGCCGATAAAATTCGGCATTTCCTTCACCGTCAAACACCTGAACCAGGCCGGCGCCCTGCTCCACGTTTACAGCGACGGCAGCATCCAGCTCAATCACGGCGGCACGGAAATGGGCCAGGGGCTGTACACGAAGGTGGCCCAGGTTGTGGCCAGCGAGCTTCAGGTGCCCCTCGCGACGATTCGCTGCACGGCGACGCGAACCGACAAGGTTCCCAATACTTCACCCACCGCCGCGTCTTCCGGGAGTGATATCAACGGCATGGCGGCCCTCGCCGCCGCGCGCTGCATCCGTGAACGGCTGCAGCGTTTCGCCGCCGAACACTTCGCCACGACGGTGGACCGGGTGCGCTTTGACGCCGGCACCGTCGCGGTCGGAGATCGGCATTTCAGCTTTGCCGAGTTTGTGCAGCTCGCCTACATGAATCGCGTACAGCTGTCGGCGACGGGATTCTACAAGACACCGAAGATTCACTACGACCGCGACAGCGGCACGGGCCGCCCCTTCTATTACTATGCCAATGGCGCAGCCGTCTCGGAGGTGATCATAGACACGCTCACCGGTGAGTATCGCGTCGAGCGCGTCGATATCTGTCACGATGTCGGCACCTCATTGAACCCGGCCATCGACCGCGGCCAGATCGAGGGCGGATTCATCCAGGGTATGGGTTGGCTGACCAGCGAAGAGCTGGCCTGGGACGACGAGGGCCGACTGCTCACCGTCGGTCCGGCAACCTACAAGATCCCTGCGATTGGTGACACGCCGCCCGTTTTCAATGTGGAACTGCTTCCGGACAGTCCGAATGCCGAGGCGACGGTGTTCCGCTCCAAGGCCGTCGGCGAACCCCCGCTCATGCTGGCGACTTCCGTGTGGTCCGCGCTGCGTGACGCCATCTCGAGCCTGGCGGATTATCGGGTCCACCCTCCCCTCGACACGCCGGCAACGCCCGAGCGCGTGTTGCTGGCCTGCGAAGCACTGCGCGGCCGGGGGCACTGAGCTTTGCGTCCTGCGAACACTGACCACTGGAGCGAGCGCGTTTCGCAGTGTGAACAACAGGGTCGCTCCTACGTCATCGTGACAGTTCTCGGCGCGCGCGGCTCGACGCCGCGCAACTCAGGCACCAAGATGATTGTGGAGGGCGATGGTTTCCTCGGGACCATCGGCGGCGGCGAACTGGAACACCGGGCTCTGCGCCGGGCCCGGGAACTCCTCGCCAACGCGTCGAGTGAGCAGGTCCTGGAAAACTTCCCCCTGGGCGAGAAGCTCGGGCAGTGCTGCGGCGGCTCCGTGAGCCTGCTTTTCGAAGTCTTCCGCCCGGTGCGCCCCGAAGTATTTCTGTTCGGCGCCGGGCACGTGGGCCGGGCTCTCGCCCCGCTGCTCAGCACGCTTCCCCTGCGGCTGACGTGGGTAGACGAGCGTACCGATGAGATGCCCGCAAGCGTACCCGAGGGCGTGACCGCGCTTCGGGACTGCGATGCCGTCTCGGTTCTGCGCGGCGCACCGGCGCGAAGCTATTTCCTGATCATGACCCATCAGCATCCCCTGGATTATGCCCTGGCCGAAGCGGCCCTGCTGCGCGGTGACGCGGCATTTGTCGGCGTGATCGGCTCCCAGAGCAAGGCGCGGCGCTTTCGCATGCGCCTGACGCACCGCGGCCTGGCAGCCGAGCAGCTTGCCGAGCTCCACTGCCCCATCGGCATGCCCGGGGTCGAAGGCAAGGTGCCCGCAGAAATCGCCGTCGCGGTCGCTGCCCAGGTGATCAACCGCTACCAGGCCCTTCGGGTTTCGGCGAGTTCGGAGACGGGCCCGAGCTGGAAAGCGATGTGCGAGGACCTGTCCGCCGCCGGTCAGGCCGCCCTGGTTGCATCATCGGCGGATCGTTCGCCCCAAGCCCGGGGCACGCGAACCGACAATTCCGTCAAAGACACCGGAAAGGAGAGCGACAGCCGATGAACGCCGACATCGATCGCGCCGCCATGGATGACTTCCAATTCCGGTACATCAACCTTCTGGCGGAGCGCGTGGGCGGCCGGGCCATCGACTGCTCGGATCAGTGGTTCGCGAGCTGCGACAACCTCGTGAAACCCGGTCGCGGGATCTTCAAAGAAGGGGAATTCACGGAGAAAGGTCAGTGGATGGACGGCTGGGAGTCGCGGCGCAGCTTCGGGCGCCAGTTCCGACCCAGCGGCCTGGACCACGACTGGTGCGTGCTTCGCCTCGGCTTTGCAGGTCGGATCCGCGGCGTAGACGTTGACACTCACCACTTCCGCGGCAATGCGCCGCTGAGAGTGGCCGTGGATGCGACGAACGTTCGCCTGGACCCGGACCCCACCACCATCTGGCAGGAGATCATCCCCGAGACCGACGTGCTCCCGGATGAGCAGAACCCCATTCCCTGCGACTCCGGCGAGCGCTGGACGCACCTGCGCCTGAGGATCTACCCCGACGGCGGCGTCGCGCGTTTTCGCGCCTACGGTGAAGTCATCCCCAACCCGGAGGACTATGTCGAAGGTGAACTCGTCGATCTCGCGTCCGTTGCCCTCGGAGGGCGGGGTGTCGCGGCTTCGGACCAGTTTTTCAGCTCCACGGATAACCTCGTCATGCCCGGGCGCGGCGTGAACATGGGCGACGGCTGGGAGACGCGTCGCCGGCGCGACGAAAGCAACGACTGGGCCGTTCTTCGCCTGGGCTGTGTTGGTAGCGTGAGAAAGGTGATCATCGATACGGCACACCTGCGCGGTAACTATCCCGATCGTTTCAGTCTGGAAGGCTGCTATAGCCCCGATGAGTTGGTGCCGCCGGCGGACGTGTCGTGGACAGACATTCTGCCGCAGCATCGTCTCTGCCCTGATCGAGAGCATACCTTTACTCAGGAGGTTGTTTGCCCGCCCGCCACCCTGTTTTCCCATGTACGTCTGAACATCTTTCCCGACGGTGGGGTAAGCCGGCTGCGCGTATTCGGCCGTCCGGACTGGTCGACGCTATGAGCGTAGAGTCCTTCAACGCGCTCGACGACAGCGAGGCCCGCGCGGTTCTTCGCGATTGCTGCGTGAGCCATCGCTGGATCGACGCCGTAGTCGCCGCGCGCCCCTTTCTCAGCGAGGACGCGCTGCGATCCGCGGCCGGACAGTACTGGGACCAGCTCTCCGAGGCAGATTGGCTGGAGGCCTTTGAGGGCCATCCAAAGATCGGCGATGTGTCATCCCTGCGCGAAAAGTACGCGTCCAGCGCCGGACTTGCGGCGCATGAACAGTCGGGCGTTGCCGGCGCTGGGGAGGCGGTGCTTGAACGCCTTGCCCGGGGCAACAAAGCGTATGAGGAACGCTTCGGGTTCATATTCATCGTCTGTGCCACCGGCCGCAGCGCGGCGGAGATGGGTGATCTCCTCGAGGCGCGTCTGCACAACACGCGCGACGACGAACTGCGCATCGCCGCCGGAGAGCAGCGCAAGATACTGATGATCCGACTGGAGAAGCTCCTGTGAGCCAGATAACCACTCACGTTCTCGACACCGCTGCGGGCAGGCCTGCCGCGGACCTCGGCGTCGCACTCTATCGCCGGGTTCGGAGTGAAAGTGACGAAAGTGGCGAAGGCGGTGAGAGCAGCTGGGAAGAACTTGCCAGGGGTACCACCAACGCCGACGGTCGCGTCGCCGATCTCCTTGACCCCGACATCGTGCTCGATGCCGGCTGTTATCGCGTGCGCTTCAATACCGGCCCCTACCTGGAACAGGCCGTCGGCGACGCGTTCTATCCCTGGGCGGACGTGGTCTTCAACATCAACGCGGGCGGCGAGCACTATCACATACCGCTGCTGTTATCGCCGTTCGGCTACTCGACGTACCGCGGTAGCTGATCCGTATGTCTGAAGTACGGATTCTTGAACCCCGGGCGCTGACCGCCGAGGCCTTCGCGCCCTTTGGCGACGTGATCGATGAGGCAGCGGCGTGTGAACGCTTTGCCATCAACGAGGGGCATACGCAGCGCCACCACGATCTGGGCCGCATCGATTGCAGTGGCGGCGACGGCCGCGCCGCCCTCAGCCTGTTTCGTGCCACACCCATCGACGCCGGTTTCCAGCTGCGTTTCATGGAACGCCACCCCCTCGGAAGTCAGGCGTTCATAAACACCAGCGGATGTCGCTACGCCGTGGTGGTCGCCCCCCGCGGTGAGCTCGACGAAGCCGCCATCGAGGCATTCGTTGCCGAGGGCAATCAGAGCCTGAACTACCATCGCGGCACCTGGCATCACTACCTTCTGGCCCTCGACGCGCCCGCCGACTTTGTGATCGTGGATCGCGTGGGCCCTGGTGACAACTGTGAAGAGCGGCAGCTCAGCGCGCCTCTGCTGATCCACGCCGGACAATGACCGCCCGTCTCCATCGTGGCGCCCTGCTGCATTTCCTCGACGACCCCGCTACCGCGGGCGAGGACAGCTACGCCTATTTTCCGAACGGCGCGCTGCTGGTAGAAGATGGCCGCATCCGCGCCGCGGGTGCCGCGGATTCTGTGCAGGCGCAGGCACCGGCGGGCACCGCCGTGGTAGAGCACGCAGATGCCCTGCTCATTCCCGGTTTCATCGACACGCATGTGCACTATCCGCAGCTCGACATCGTGGGGGCGCACGGCGAGCAGCTGTTGGAATGGCTTGAGCGCTATGTGTTCCCCACCGAGGCAAAGTTCGGCGACTACGCGTACGCGCGGACCGTCGCCGAGCGTTTCCTCACTGAACTGCTGCGCAACGGCACGACCACGGCGCTGGTTTTCGGCACCGTACATCCGGAGTCCGTGGACGCGTTCTTTGACGCCGCCCAAGCCCGGGACCTGCGCATGATCGCGGGCAAGGTGATGATGGACCGCAACGCGCCCGCCTATCTGTGCGACGATACCGAGAGCGCCTATCGCGACAGCCGCCGCCTCATCGAGCGCTGGCACGGCAAGGGCCGGGCTTCCTACGCGATCACACCGCGCTTCGCCCCGACCTCCTCCCGCGAGCAGTTGGCCGCCGCCGGTCGTCTGCTGAACGAGTTTCCCGGCGTCTATCTGCACACGCACATGTCGGAGAACGTCAATGAAGTCTCCTGGGTGCGGGAGCTGTTCCCCCACACGGACCACTACCTGCACAGCTACGATGAAGCCGGACTCCTCGGGCGCCGCAGCGTGTTCGCACACTGTATCCATCTCAGCGACGCGGAGTGGCAGCGCATGGCGGCCACGGGCTGCGGCGCGGCCTTCTGCCCTACGTCGAACCTGTTTCTGGGCTCGGGGCTGTTCCCGCTCAGCGAAGCCGAGCGTTTCGGCGTGGAGGTCGGGCTCGGGACAGATATCGGCGCCGGGACGAGCCTGTCCCTGCTCAAGACCATTGACGAGGCCTACAAGGTTCAGCAACTGCGGGGTACGTCCCTATCCCCGCTGAAGAGCTTCTACCTCGCAACCCTGGGCGGCGCCCGCGTCCTGGACCTTGAGGACTGCCTGGGGAACTTTCTGCCGGGCAAGGAAGCTGATTTCGTGGTTCTGGATCTCGCCGCAACGCCCCTCCTCGCCAACCGTCTGGCGCATTGCGAGAACCTTTTCGAAACACTCTTTGTGCTTTCTACGCTGGGCGACGACCGCTGTATCCGCGAGACCTGGGTGCTCGGCGAAGCTCGTCACGATCGCCACAATGAACTCGCGGATCAAACTGCCCGAGCGCTTTCGCTATAGTCACGGCGCACTGGGGAACACGCACCATGGAAAGTTACATCGTCGACTGGCTCAGCCTCATCCTGCGCTGGCTGCACATGATCACGGGGATCGCCTGGATCGGCGCGTCGTTTTACTTCATCTGGCTGGACAACAGCCTCGTGGAACCACCGCAGTGGAAGAAGGACAAGGGCATCAAGGGTGATCTCTGGGCGGTCCACGGCGGCGGCATCTACGAGGTCGCGAAGTACCGCGCGGCACCGGAGACGATGCCGCCCCACCTGCACTGGTTCAAATGGGAGGCCTACAGCACCTGGATCACCGGGATGCTGCTCCTCGCCGTGATCTATTACCTAGGCGCCGAGGCCTATCTCATTGATCCCCGGGTGGCGCAGCTCAGTGCGGGTCAAGCCATCGGCCTTGGGCTCACGTTTATCTTCGGCAGCTGGCTGGCCTACAGTCTTCTTTGTGCGAGTCCGCTGTCACGCAACGGCTGGCTTCTCGGAGCTGTGCTGATGCTTGCCGGGGCCGCCCTCGCCTGGGGCCTGGCGCAGCTCTTCAGCGGGCGCGGTGCCTACATTCACTTTGGCGCGATTATCGGCACACTCATGGTCGGCAACGTTTTTCGGGTCATCATGCCGGGACAACGCAAACTCGTGGCGGCCCTGGAAGCCGGTGAAGACGTCGATCCCGCCTGGGGCGCGAAGGCCAAGCTGCGCTCCACGCACAACACCTACCTGACGCTGCCGCTGCTGTTCATCATGATCAGCAATCACTACCCCATGACCTACGCCCACAGCGCCAACTGGCTCATACTGCTGGGGATCGTTGTCATCACGGCCTGTGCGCGCCAGTACTTCATCCTCCGTCACAAGGGCGTCGAACGACCGCTGATCCTGGGCGCGGCGGCCTTTGCGACCCTTGTGCTGGCGGTCCTGATCGCGCCGCGCACCGTCGCTCCGGACGCAAACGTTCCAGACGTCGCCGACGCGGATCTCGCGCTGCGCGCCGAATCCATCATCCGCGAGCGCTGCGCCACGTGTCACGCGGTGAATCCCAGCGATGACGTGTTCACCGTCGCCCCCGGCGGCGTCGTGCTGGAGAGCATGGATCAAATGGTGCAGTGGGCGCCGCGCATCAAGGCGCGCAGCGTGGATAATCACGACATGCCGTTCATGAACAAAACGGGGATGACCGATGAGGAACGCGCCTTTGTGGGGCGCTGGGTGGATGCGGGTGCGCCGTCGAGCTAATCAACGATTCGGCACAATTCAAGTGAGTCTGAGGGGTCTAGCTTGCTTGTCTTCGCAGAAGTTGAAAGCTAGAAGCTAGAAGTTCAAAAATGATGGTGCTGTTGCGATGGTGGTCAAGCTTCGATAAGCGGTGCCACCAAAAGCCATATCGGAACGGTCCTGGGAAAGTCACCATCATCGGCCGGGTCTGTCTCGCTTTCAAATTCCTCCTTATCATCAAACCCATCTCCATCCGAGTCGCTGAGATTCGGGTTTGAGCCGAGCTGCCCTTCCAGGTTGTCGCCGAGTCCATCGCCATCGCTGTCGGCGGTTTCAGACGGATCGTTTGGAAAGGCATCGCTCGCGTCATTGACTCCATCGTTATCCGCATCCCGCTCAGAAGGTCCGCAACCATCGCTATTGATGTCGTTGATCTCATCGAGCCGGGTGCTGTCGCAATCGTCATCGCCATTGTCGACACCATCGTTATCTTCATCATCGGTAGCGTCGACGGTGAGGTCAAAAACTCGTACGGGAGCGCCATCCATGTCTGGCTCGACTCTTGTCGCCAGCGTTGTTCCGTCGCTGGATAGGGCTAGCGCCCACCCCAAGCCCAGCTCTGGGCTCTCCCCATTCAGGGCAACCGCGACCGGCTCCCAGGCTGAGCCGTTCCAGCGCAAGACAGCGACTCGGCCTGCGTTTTCAGCCCCAAGGTCACTTCTCGGCGCACCCACGGCCAGAGTAAACCCGTCGGCTGATAAGTCGAGGGCGATTCCAAAGCTTTCTCCGCTGCTAGGCCCAAAGACTGGCGCGCCCAGGGCCTGCCAGCTGCTGCCATTCCAGCTAAACACCCGTACCAATCCCTCGAAGTCGAGAGTGCCGGCGGCCAGTATGCGTCCATCGCCCGATAGGGCCAGCGAATAGCCCAGCTCCTCGTCGCCTACGCTCCCGTTGATGTCTTCGCCGAGTTGCTCCCACAGAGTTCCCGTCCAACGGAAGACCCGGACCTGACCGGTGCGAGAACCGTTCGTATCATTCCCTCGTGAGCTGATTGCGGCGGTGGCGCCGTCGCTGGACAGCGCTACGGACCAGCCCGCTTCGTCACCTGCGGCCTCCCCATCGATGTTGTCGCCCAGTTGTATCCAACGGCTCCCATTCCAGCGATGAATTTGCACATGCCCGGCAAACTGGCCCGCTCCGCTGGCGATATCTGCCCCCGCGGCCACCGTGTTTCCATCGGCCGATAGAGCAACCGATGCGCCGAAGAATGAAGAACCTGAATCGCCATCGATATCGGTTCCGAGCTGCTCCCAGCCGCTGCCCGACCAGCGGTACACGCGAACGTGTCCGGCCGAGGATCCGCCAGCGTCGTTGCCGCGCGCTCCCAGGGCGAGTGTAAATCCGTCGCTGGATAAAGAAACGGCGTAGCCCGCGCCATCGCCGCTGGCCTCCCCAAGAACAGCTGAGCCAAGCGGCTGCCAGCCGTCGTCAAAGGTAAACACCTGGACCCCGCCACGGTTTCCCCCGCCTGTGCCTGTCGTACCCACGGCGACTGTTTTACCGTCTGCCGAGATAGCTAGAGGAGTACCAAAGCCAAGCGTTGTATCGCCCGCCGGGATGTCATCACCGATTTGTCGAGCTTCGGAGCGATAAGACTCAAAAACCGAGACGGTCGCGGTTCTCGTAACACTGTCCTGGCCACCGCCACTGACTCGGTAACGAAAGGTGTCCACGCCCGTGAAGTTCGGGTCCGGCGTGTAAGTGAGAGTCTGACTCGCTGTTGTTCTGGTGTTCACCGGTGCATCGCCGTTGCTTGGATCGCTGAGCGAACCAAAGTTGGGTGTGCTGGTGATCGAATAGGTCAGTGCGTTGTTTTCAAGATCAGCGCCTTCCAATACGACCGTGCCGAAGCCAGAGCTTTGCGCTGTATTGACGGGACTTGCCGCAAAAACATCCACCGCGCTGGGTACGGGATCCGGTACTGGCGCGAAGCGAAAGTCAGCCACGGCGATGTCGTCGCCGCCCGCATCCTCATCAAAGCGAATTTCCTCGAAGGGCTCGTCGCTGATGATGCCGATGAAGGTATTACTCGCCAACGGAAGGGCGTTGAGCGAGATTTCGTTCACCAACCTGCCATCCGCTGCGAAGAGGCGGATGACCTCTCCACTGTTGCTGTTGTTATCACGCAGAACGAAGCCGAACCCTCGAAGGGGCCGCAGCACCAGCGGATCAATGAGGCGTACGCGCCAGTCGTCATTTTCACCGTTGTCGATATCACCTGGTGAGAGCGCTGAGTCGAAGTTCGGCAGGTTGTTGCTGGCGCCCTCGTCGTCATCGAAAGTAAGCAGCGTCGGCACCAAGGACGTGAACTCGAAGCTGTAGCTCAAACCCGTATTGGCACGATCAAAGGTCAAAGTCGGACCTTCACCGCCACCCTTGCTGACACCGACTCCAACATTGCGAGTGGGCGGCGACGTCTCTTCGTTGGCGAGGCCAATGTTCGTCGCATTGGTGACAAACAGTTCGACATTGCCGCCCATCGCGGCATTAAAGGCCGCGCTATCGGTGACGATTGTCGCAGCGCTCTGGGCGTTTTGGCAGCCAACGCTCAGCGACGCAAGCACCAGCAATTGCTTGCTGATCGCCGTTAACCTTTCTGAAAAACGGCGTATCTGCGAACACCTCTGGCAAAGCAACTGTAGCCAGAACGCCTGGCTCCCCGGATCATCTGGGTTTGACCAGGTCTCTTTGTGTTCCAGGAGAACAAGATCGTCGATCTGTTTGATGTCCCAGGGCAGCAAATGCGCCTTCCTTTCGCAGCAGCGAAGGTCGGCCGCCATATCGCTGGAGTAGAGCCCCGTACACCAGGTACTTATCGATAGAAGCCTGGAGGTCGGGAACAGATGATTCCATGAACAGCATCATACGTAGACGGGTGAGCGGAGGACAACTCTGGCCCCAGATAGGCGAACTGGGTTCTCCCGGGTTCATTGGCGCAACGAACATCGATTTGGAATCAAGAACGAAGAACAGGAACGCGCGAGTTCTTTCCGAGAGCGGGTTCACTCTCTACTCGCTGTCCTCGGCGCTCCTCGAAGTGCAGGAGTCAGCATTGGCAGGATTGATGCCGGTGAACTGGGTTCCCTTGGATTTGCAGGGATGACGTCCGTCGGAGCCGGCGTAAGCTTAGTCGTCTCCTCGCGCCGGCTCATTTGGCCGTCATGCAGTCATAGCCACTGCGATTGCATCTGCGATTAGATTGCCTCCGCGGTTACCTTGGCGATAGCCACCGCGAATGTTGACCGGTGTAAAAGCTGGCTCACGCAGGGCAATGCTACTGAATCCGCGCCCTCACCTCCCAGGACGCGACGTCTTCGGGGTCGCCGCCTTCAATGAGAGAAAACTGAGCACCCACCCCTGGCCTGCAGTCATTGGTGCCAAATATTGCTGAAGCGCCATTCTTCCCGATTGTTGTAAACACCACCAATGCCTCAGGTTCGGGTTCCCCGGCTGCGCGAATCGCTTCCATACCCGCCTCTCTTGCAGCCATGAGTGCTGGCGTACTTATGGCACCCGTAAGGCGGACTTCGCAGACTTGTCCCTCGAGCTGCACGTACTCCCGAAAGGTGACCTTGTGGCACGTCCATTCCGGGGGCGCGGCGCCTGCGGGCACACGGGCTATCGTGGGACGCCGACAGTTAACCCGACCCGCTTCTCCTCTCCCGAGGCGCTCGCTATGCGGGAGAAAGTACAAGGTCGCGAAATCGCTATCGCAGTCTGTTCGCGGCTCCATCCTTATCTCGACGCCTTTGCGATCTGATCGCGTTGAGTGCACCTCATGCATGCCGCAATCGTCGGTAGCACCGCCCTCCCAGTAGCTAGAGTGCTTCAAACCCGGGCTGGAGGCCATTTTCGGATGACGACTGACGAGAAGGGTCGTGATGGCAATGCGGTCAGCCTCACCAAGAGGGACCGCCACAGGCGGAGCGTCGGTTTTTTCAGCTGCAGCCAACGAGAAAGAACACAGCATCAAGAAACCGGTCAGTCGTTTAATTGCGTTCGTAACCATAGACGTTTCCCAAATCGTGGATTGCCGCCACATTTACAGCGGGTAACGAAGACAAATTAATCAGGACTAGATCTTTGCTAGCCGCATGTTGTGGTTCTAATTTTCATAATAGCTACTTTTCTGCGGGACGCTTTCGCTTTGTTGTGCGACCAATGTCTTGTTTGTTTGTAGCTCCCGCTTATATCTACTACTTAGCTGCTGCCACCTCATAGCTATATCGATCAAATTTAACGATGAACAATACATAGTGTCCGGACATCAAATATGGACGGCACACAACACCTGGTTCTCAAGCTACAATTATCTTCCCCAGATGCATCTCAGGTGTTGTTAGATGCGAGCCACATTATTGGTCACCGTTTTTCTGTTCGTGGTTGCGGCGTTGTCCCTGACATTCTCGCCCTCGCCCACAAAACACCCCATGGGTATGCGGACCGCTTCAGCTGAAGACCGTACCGCACAGCCGCAATCACCTCCTGGACCGGGAAAGGAGGCTTTGCTCATTGGGCAAGCGCAAGATCAAAACACTGGTTTTTCTAATTCTCGAATTGACGAAGACGTAGCGATTTGGCTCAAACAGCTTGATCGGCTCCTTCTCTCCGAGGACGATCGAGACGCTCTTCGCGCGCTAGCCGCTTCCACCGCCTTGGAAATCTATCAGCGCGAGATAAAAGCTGCGCAGGAAGGTGATGGCCGTGCCCGATACGAGCTCGCACGCGCATTCAAGGGTTGCAAACACGCACCATCGGTCGCGGCGTTTGAACAAATCAGGCAAACACAGTACTTGAACGAAGATCTCATCGAAGCCATTGCTGAATCGCAACGTCGATGTAAAGGAATACGAGCGGCAAACGCTCGCGATGTCGACGCCGACGATCCCTACGCGCACTGGTTGTCAGAGGCGACCGCCACCGGCCATCCTCTGGCAATGCTCGAGACAGAATTGAACCGTTACGAAGAGAAGGAATCGGATATCGAAACCGCTCGGGCCACTGGTGAAGAGCTGCCCTCGCCTGTGGAGGCCCCTCCTGCGTCGCTCGTCCATAACGCCCTAGGCTATAGCTGGGATGATTCCATTCAACGGGTCAGGGCTCTGAATCTGGCTCTGATCTATTTCGCTGATATCGTCGAGGACGAGTATGCGAAAGGTAACAACTACGACCCAGAGGCGGGGCACTACAAGCGCGGCGCGCTGAGTGAGGCATGGCGGTATCTGCTATGTACGCAGATGCTTGATTGTGATTTGGGCGACTACCTAGCGGAGATTAGACCGTTCTTCTACCGGTACGAAATTGATGAGACCGTTCAGAAGACCGTCGATATGTACGACGCCATCCTGGCCCGGGACTGGTCGGAGCTAGGGTTGATCGCGCCGTAGATGCCATATGGCTAGAGAAAACGCGTTCTCATTGGGTCGCCTTTGAGCATACGATGCTAGCGAAGTCTGTGCGCGGGCACGTTATCAAGGCTATCAGAAGTCACTAAATGACCCGAATCGGTTCCCAATGATTGGGTCTAGATTGTGGAATTGCGAGAACATTCTGTGTCACCGCACGGAATAGATTGCTGGGCTACTTTTCACGCTCAGCTGAGTTTCCCTAGGGGTAGTCCCACACGGAAAATTTATACTAGGACACGTTTCAGCACCATCTACTCTTCTGCCGGAAAAGCCGTATGTCGATTTTCAGAAGACATTCATTGAACGAGTGCTCTTTTCGATTTTGGAGCGGGATCAGTGTACCCCTGGTGTTTGCCCTTCTTGGTACCCCCCAGGCCTCGGCTGAACTCGACTACTACGCGGGTACCGAGATCGGCTACATGTTCATTACGGTCAATGACGAGACCTTCAGTCCTCTCCTTGTCAACGCTCATTTCGATGTGAGACACGATTCAGGACTGGGTGCGGAAGTCCTTTTTGCCACGGGCATCTCGGATGACGAAGCGGCGCAGGTCGATCTGGAGCTGTCGAGCCATGCCGCCATCTATGGGACCTACAGCTGGAAAGGCCGGGAGGTGATTACGACCGTCGGCCTCGGCTATGGCGAAACCGAGTTGGGAGGCAGCTTGCGTGGTGACAGCAGCTTTCCCGGTGCGTCCAACTATGAGGGCCCTAGCGGTTTTCTCCGCTTTACCGAACATCTGGAACGATGGCCGGACTGGCAGGCGTCGTTGGGGTTCTATGGTCTTTTCGACAACAGTGATATCGATATCTGGAGCATCAACATCGGCGTGCGGTATGCGTTCTAGAGGGTCAGGTGCACTGATCGCCGCATTGGCCTCGGCGCTGCCCTCTCTGTTGGCTTCCTGCGGCGGCTCGGGCGACGTGGAGGACCTTCAGTCCGCGATTTCCGAAGGCCGACTGGACACCGTCTCCATTGAAGTTCAGTCCAGCCAGGACAAGCTAACGCTGGCGCCGGGAGAGGTCTGGCAATTTCTCGCGATTTCCACCGATAGCAACGGCGTCAGGACCCAGATCAGTGGTGAGCCGGTCAGCTGGAGCAGTTCCGACGAACGCCTGGCAACGATCACTGAAGAGGGCATCGCCACCATGGGCGATACCACGGGTGTTGAAGACGTGGATATTCGTGCTGAGTTCAGTCGCTATACCGATGCGCTGACCGTGACGGTGTCGAATGCCGAACTGGTGTCTTTGAGCATTGCGCCGGAAACCAACCCTCTGCCTGAATGCCAAAACACCCCGTTCAGCGCTACCGGCACCTTCGCCGATGGGACCCAGCGCCCACTGGAGGCCGGCGTCAGTTGGCGCACCGACAATGCCGATCTGGCGACCTTCGACAACAACCTTCTGAGAACCTTTAACAGTGGCACTGTAACCGCGCTGGCGTCGAGCGACGAAGGCATCTCGGCCGAGTTTCCCATGACGCTTACCGACACTCTGTCGGCCCTTGTCCCATCGACGGGCAGCCAGGTGATGCTGATGGTGGATGGCACAGAGACAGTCACCGCACTCGGCGACTACAGCGACGGCACAAGCGGCCTGGACATCACGGGCAACAGCAGCTGGTCCAGCAGTGACACAAACGTGGCTAAGGTGGAGGCGGGCCTGGTGACGGCGGTGGCCCTGGGCACGAGCGTCGTGTCGATCAGCTGTGGTGGCCTGGTCTCGGAAATCAACGTAGACGTCGTGGAAGTTGACGACATCGCGATCGTGAATCCAGAGCCCGAACTCATCCTGTCCGAAGGTGACACCCTGCAGCTGGAACTCTACCGGACATTCTCCAACGAAGAGTTAGATACCGTGAACATTGCCAGTGAAGCCACCTGGAGTATCACCGCTGGTGCCGCCATTGCCGCGGTGGATGGGAATGGCCTGATAACCATGGTGGAGGATTTCTTTGGATTCCCCGGAGAAACCATTCGCGTTCAAGCCAGCTTCGAGAATTTCACCGATGAGGAAGAGATCAGCATCGACACAGATGCCACCCAATCCTGATTCGGTTGAGAAAGCGCTTCTACGTACCCACCATAAAAATCGCCGCCATCCCTTGTGAACCGGGAACATCTTGCAGCTCAGCTGCTCGACGCTATACGGCGGGTTTTTCCAGCGAGTCCCGTACCTACACGTATCGCTGGCCGAAACTCCGTGTACGAAGATGAATACGCATACGTCCAGCAGTATTTTAATGGTCGGCCGTGGAGGGATGTCACGCTCCAAGGTCTTTGGGATGAATACCCTGGTCCTCCCGATGCCTGCCTGACGTTCATGTCGTCGGAAGGCTTTTGCTATTTTCTGCCGGCCTATCTCTCCATCTTTGTCTTGAATCCCAATGCGGCCGACGTCGTGGGAGACGCTGCGGTGTCGTCTTTGATACCAACCAGAATAGATGAGCTAACGTTCTGGCAGCGTCAGCGGTTCCAGCAGTTCAATGGCGAACAACGCGACGTTATCGTTCAATTCCTCCAATACGTATACACGTACTACGCAGACGACTATGCGCATCACGACATGCAGTCCGCGCTCGAATACTGGATTCAGTGAGCGTCAGGAAAATTGAGAAGAGCCTCCTTGTCCTCTTTCGAGCGTTGATTAACGCGAAGTCTGACAAACAGCAGGCCACCGTATTGGATTCAAGTTTGAATGACATTAATCAAGCATCAAACTCGCCCGACTCGACAGTTTCAGAATTTTTCGCGTCGCGTCTTCTTATTCCCAGCGATTGGCTATACTTCGCGTAACCGCTCGTCGAGGCGGTTTCTACCAGGCTCGTTTTCTCACCCAGCTTCGCCGCCAGGCAGAGGTGCCGATGACCAAACGCTTGTCTGACTCCATCACCGCTTCCCTGCTGTGCTGCGCTCTGGGCGTCCTGGGTAGCGTTTCCGACTCGGTTTGCGCAAAGGATCGTTTGCTGGCCGAGTTTGATCTTGAGCCTTCGCTTGAATCAGCAGCCCTCGTGTTGGCAGTGCGAGTGGATGAGGTGCTTCCGGTGCGCGTCATCCATGGCGGGAAAGGCGGCCAGACTATTCAACAGTATCGCTTTGCTCCGGTACGAGTCCTGAAAGGTGTGTTCACGCGGCCGGAACTGCTGATGACCAGCGCAGATCTTCGGCCTTACGTCTCTACCTTCGAGCCCGATGCAATCCGAACAGGACAGCATAGACTGTTGATTCTCGGACGATCGGACGTTGGCTTCTACGGGCTACGCCGTGGTGATACGACCGAGCAGTCCTATCCTCGCCTCATCGGACCTGATGATCCGATGCTGGATGCGGCGGAAGGACTGCTGGCGCAGCAGGAAACCACCGACCGGAAAGAGCTTGTGATCAATCTGGGCAATTACCTGCCCCAAGCGCGAGAAAGCGGCGCGGTGGCTCTTCTTGCCGCGCTTGAAAAGCGAAGCGATGTGGCGGCCCAGCACATGCCGACCGTATCCGCGTTGGCCAGCAAGCTTCGCTCGAACAACGCCGACGTTCGCGAGGCCGCAGCACTTGTGCTCGCGTCCTTTTTTCGCGCCGATTACCTGAACGAGCCCGACAGCCAAGACACGGCGACAAGCGAGTTGATCCGGGTTATCAGTAGTGAAGCCCAACGCCTCTCGCCAAGAGTCGCTGCCCTGCAGGCTCTGGCACTGGTTCCGGATTCCTTAACACGGTACGACGAAGTAACGGATCTGCTATCGCTTGAAACCCGAAGTGATACCAATGCTGAACTCGCGGCTCGCCTCGACATTTTTGGGGGCGTGAACGAAGGCCAGGCTGGCGCGGCGGCGGCATCGATTACGCGATTGCTCGATGAACTGGCGCTTGACGCACCCCCGGCCGTTCAACGCTCGGCCGCAAACGCGCTGGCCAGGGTCGCCAAAGCGGATGCAGCCGCGTTATTGCTGCAACGCCTTCGGCGCAAACAGTCGATGGGGCTCGAAGCTACTCCAGAAATACAGGCCATGGAGATTCTCTTTGCCCACGTGGCCGATCCCTGGCCCTTTCAGCAACCGCTCACAGAAACAGGCCTGACGCGCGCGGAGCAACTCGCGTTTTTACGAGCCGTCGCGATCAATCCCGCACCGAAACTGGTCCCCATGCTCGCGGGTCTGCTCGATCCGGCCCATCTTCAGGTGCGCCGGCTCGCCATCGACGTTCTCATGGAAATCGACAACGAGGCCTCCGCGCTTGCTCTGGAGCCTCAGCTCGCCGAGGAAAACAACCTCCGCTACAAGCTGCGCATAGCGGAATTTCTCGGCCGCCATGGGATTGATAGCGGATACGAGTATGCCGTTGAACATATGTCTGACGCCCGGTACTGGCAGGCCGCCTTACGGGCGATCGCTGCGATCAGCAAGCCGGGGGCACCCAAGCAGATGTATGCCATCTATCAAAGCAGCAACGATCTCAAATGGCGTAAGACGGCCGTTCGCGCCCTCGGTCTGTTGCGCCATGACCCGTTCGGGGACGAACTGACCGAATTGACGGCCAACCTGGGCCATCCGCTGGCAGCCTCCGCCCTTTGGGCTCGTGCCGACCTCGGCGATACGAAAGCCATCGACCTGCTCCCGGCGGCCATGCGTTCGCGCAGTGAGGCCCTCATGTTTGCGTCGGCCAACGCGGCAGAAAGCTTTTTTTCGCAGGAACTGGATCAGGGCGCGGGACCGGGCCGGGATGTTCTCGGCCTGCTGACCGGTCTAGCCACAAACAGGGAAAACTCCGTGCACGTCCGTGGGGCTGCGCTCGATGCACTCCTGGCTGCCGACGACCCGCAAGTCGACAGCGTACTCATTGCCATGGTCAGTGACCGGGGCCTGGAAGACACCAGCCTGATAGTTCATGTACAGGAACTGCTGCGCGAGCGCCGCGTCAATGTTTGGAGCAATGGCGGAGTCGTGATCAACGCGCATTGAACGTGCGAATTTCGTCAAGATTCCGCGGAAACACTTCAGCTTTGTGGACGGATGCCTGCGCTTCTGATTCAGCTTGCGCGGTCACCGGACGCCAGACGGCCGACCATTCTCCCGTGATCGGCGAGGAGCGGTTTGAGGGCAAACGCGACAAGTTCGCCGTCATCAACGAGCACATCGCCGCCGACGACCGTGTAGTTTGCTTCGGTGGTATGACACAGCAACAGGGCACTCACCGGATCCAGCGCGCTGCCGGCATGCCAGACATCGTCGATGCGAAATGCGGTGCAGTCCGCCTGGAAACCGGGAGAGAGTTGGCCGATGTGTTCCTCCCGACCCAGCACGCGGGCTCCGCCGCGCGTCGCCACCCGCAGCATCTCGCGGGCGCTACAGGCGTCGGCGCCCTCGCGAAGTCGCTGCAGAAGAAACGCCTGGCGAGCCTCGGCAAGCAGGTGTCCACTGTCGTTGGACGATGACCCATCCACGCCCAGACTCACCGGCACGCCGTGCGCAAGCATCCGCATGACAGGAGCGATGCCCGAGGCAAGCCGCATGTTTGAGCAGGGACAATGCGCCACGCCGGTACCCGTGGCCGCGAAGCGCTGCATATCGCGCTCGTCCAGCTGCACGCAGTGCGCATGCCAGACGTCCTCACCGATCCACCCCAGGCTGTCGGCGTACTCACCGGGGGTGCAGTCAAAGCGCTCCCGGCTGTAGGCGACGTCTTCCACGTTCTCCGCGAGATGCGTGTGCAAACGCACGCCGGAGCGGCGCGCAAGCTCCGCGGACCGCTTCATGAGGCGCTGCGATACAGAGAACGGCGAACACGGCGCGAGGCCGATGGTAAGACGCGAAGCCGGCGATGCATCGTGAAAAGTGCCGATGAGCCGTTCGCTGTCCTCCAGGATGGCATCCTCATCCTCGACGAGGGAATCCGGCGGTAAACCTCCCGCCGAGACCCCGACGCTCATACTGCCGCGAAGGGCCATGAAGCGAATGCCTGTCCCGGCAACGGCCTCGATGCTGTCGTCCAACCGGGACCCGTTGGGGAAAATGTACTGATGGTCTGCGGTACTGGTGCAGCCGGAAAGCAGCAGCTCGGCAACACCCACCTGAGCGGACACCCGGAAGGCCTCGGGCGTCAGCCGCTCCCACACCGGGTACAGTGCGCGGAGCCAGCCGAACAAAGCGGCATCCTGCGCTTCGGGGAGCAGTCGGGTGAGATTCTGGTAGAGATGATGGTGGGTATTGACGAGCCCAGGGATGAGCACGTGACCGCTGAGGTCGATGACTCGATCCGCGCCCCGGGGCAGTTCATCGCTGGGACCAACGGCCTCGATACGCCCGTCTGCGATAAACACGCCGCCATTAGGAATTTCGCGATGTTCGTCGTCCATGCAGACAACGCTCTCGGCGTTTCGCATCAACAGCGTTGTCATTCTCGTCCCCTCGAGAGCGTCGGCATCATGGGGCATCGGGAGGCCGCCCATCCCGCCTTGCTCCACGGCAGGCCGAATCGAGGCCCTGAAATAGATAATACTTTAATTAGAAGTCCTATATATATGATTTATAAAGATTAAGAACTAAGCATAGGAGCAGTGCACGCTCCTCCCGCTCCCCAGCAGCGCGGAACCCGGAGCGCGGGCTCCGGTCTCAACTGTAACCTGAAGCGAAGGACCAACCGCATGAATCGATCGATACAGCGTAGAAGCGTGCCAGAGACACCCGGAAGTAAAGCCGCGCAAGCCACGACTTTGAACGGGCAAAACTGGCGCCTGGTCTTCGCCGCCGCCGCACTTTGCGCCGCGGTCATCGCCGCCCTCGCCTCCTCGGCCGCCAGGGCCGACGAGAGCGCGCGCAGCATCACCGTGTCCGGGAGCGCCGAAGCGCGGATCGCTCCCGACATGGCGATGCTGCGGATGTCCGTTGTCGAAGACGACATCAACGTCGATGCGGCACGCTCTCGTGCTGACGCTATCGTCGCCACCGCCCTGGAGACGTTGCGAGCCGCGGATATCGACGCGGGAGATATCGACACCAGTGCACTGCGGGTAGATCCCCAGTACCGCTGGCACGAGAGCACACGCAGGCAGATCCTCACCGGCTATCGAGTCACCCGCGGCATCGAAGTCCGGCTCCTGGATCTGCCGCTCCTCGGTGAGCTCCTCGTCGCGCTGTCGGAGGCCGGCGTGAACCGGGTCGAGGCGCCGGTCCTGGGACTTCAGGACCGCGAGTCGGTCTATCAGGAGGTGCTCGCCGCCGCCGCAGAGAATGCCCGCCAGCGGGCCGCCGTGCTGGCAACAACCCTCAACGAAAAAATCGGGGCCGTGCTGTCGGTGCAGACCCAGCGCGCGCCAAACCCCATGCCCATGCGCCGGGAGATGGCCATGATGGCGGCCGACGAGTCCTCCGGCGGCGCGGCAAGCTATCAATCCGGCGACCTCGATTTCAGCGTAAACCTCACCGTGAGCTTTGCATTGGTCGACTGAGCGTGGCTGCGCCGGCACTGCACTTCGCTCGGCCGGAGTCAGGCTGCGCTGGATTCGCTGGCACAGGAGTGCGCGCCGCCGGAGCTTGTGCGCGATTTCCCATCGATCCGGAGCTCTCCCAGGCGGTCTCGCGAAATTTGAATCGGATCAACAAACCGCCGCTTTGCGGCCCCTCCTGGGACAGTTACACTCCGGTGACGGCTTTGGCAAAACGATAACAACGAAAACGGCATCGGCAACTCAAGAGGACATCAGCGTGACGGAATCGTACGCCGCAGTACACAGCAGGAATTCCAGCCCGGTCATCACCGGATCGGCATGGCTGCTGGCATGGGCCCTGGCATCAGCGAGCCTGCTGTGGGCGAACTCCGCTCTCGCCTTAACCTATTCCAAGGAATTGCAGGAGACCGCGTCGGAGCTGGTCGAACAATTGGAGGAACGTCACTACTCCAAGCGCCCCTACGACCGCGCTCTCGCCTCGGAGCATCTGGATGCCTACCTCGATGACCTGGACGGTGGCCGGATGTTTTTCACTGCCGCCGACATCGCCAGCTTCGAAGACTACCGAGAAAAGATGGAGAGCGAGCTGCACGCCGGGCGTCTGGACGCCGGCTTCAGCATCTTCAACCGCTTTCACGAGCGTCTTGTGGCGCGCCTCGAGGGCCTGGTTGAAACGCTGCCGGAGCAGGTCGCAGCGATGGACTTCACCCTCGACGAGCGCTACGAGCTCAACACCGACGAACGCCCCTGGGCCGCCGACGCCGCTGAATTGGACGAGCGCTGGCGCCTGCATCTCAAGAATCAGGCCCTGAACCTGCGCCTCGCCGACAAGCCTGCCGACGAGCTGGTCAAAACCCTGGAGAAGCGCTATCGCAATCAGCTGCGCCGCGTGGAGCAGTACAACGCCCAGGACGCTTTCCAGATCTACGCCAACGCGCTCACGGAGCTCTACGATCCGCACACCAACTATTTTTCCCCGCGGCGGTCGGAAAACTTCAACATCAGCATGCGCCTGTCCCTCGAGGGTATCGGCGCCGTTCTTTCCCGCGAGGACGAGTTCACGCGGGTGGCACGCATCGTCCCCGCGGGACCGGCCGATAAGCAGGGCCAGCTCAAGCCATCGGACCGCATCGTCGCGGTCGCCCAGGGCGAGGAAGGTGATTTCGAAGACGTCATAGGCTGGCGTCTTGACGAAGTGGTACAGCTTATCCGCGGGCCCAAGGGGTCCACGGTACGCCTGAGCGTGCTTCCGGCTAAGTCTGGCGCCGATGCCGAGCGCCAGGAAATACGCATCGTTCGCAATGAAGTCCGACTTGAGGAACAGTCCGCCCAGAAGCGCATTATTGAAGTGCCCCACGGCGTCTCCGATACGCTCCGCGTCGGCGTGATCGATATCCCCACCTTCTACATCGACTTTGAAGCCATGCGCCGCGGCGACGAGGAGTACAAGAGCACCACGCGCGATGTTCGTCGCCTCCTCAATGAGCTCGAAGACGAGGACATCGACGGACTGATCATCGACCTTCGCAACAACGGCGGGGGCTCCCTTCAGGAAGCCAACGAACTGACGGGTCTGTTCATCGAGTACGGACCGACGGTCCAGATCCGCCACTCGTCCCGGCGCGTCTGGCGGGACGGAAAGCGCCTGCGCAGCGCTTACTACGACGGCCCCATGATGGTCCTCATCAACCGTCTTTCCGCTTCGGCCTCGGAAATCTTTGCCGGCGCCATCCAGGATTACAAGCGGGGCCTCGTCGTCGGTGACCGCTCGTACGGCAAGGGCACGGTCCAGACCATCGTCCCGCTGACGGAAGGCCAGCTCAAGATTACCGAGAGCAAGTTCTATCGCATCTCCGGAGACAGCACCCAGCACCGCGGCGTCGTACCCGATATTGCGTTCCCGTCGCTCTACGACCCGGAGGAGATCGGCGAATCCGCGCTTGATCACGCCCTGGACTGGGACCAGATCAACCCCGTGCGCCATCGCCGCTACAGCAACGTGGATTCCCTCGTTCCCCAGCTTGCGGAGCTCTTCAGCGAGCGCAGCACCGACAATCCCGAATTCCGCTACCTCCAGGACCAGATCGCCATCGCCCAGGAAAACCGGGAAACGCGCAGCGTCTCCCTGAATGAGGCCACGCGCCGGGCAGAGCGCAGCGAGCGGGAAGCGGAGGCTCTGGCCATTGAGAACCGTCGTCGCGAAGCGCTCGGCCTGGACACCCTGGCAAGTCTCGATGAACTTGACGAGGACGAGGCGGACGGAAGCGCTAGCGAGCCCATGGAGGGCGAAATCGCTGAGAGCGCGGACGCGAGCTCAGAGACTGTCCTGGCGAACGCCACGGCCGCCGTCTCCGATGACGAGGAGATTTTGACTTCCGACGAGCTCGCCGAGGAAGACGTGCTTCTCTCCGAAGCCGGACAGATCCTGATCGACGCCCTGTTCCTGCAGCAGCAGGCCTTCGCCGTCACCACGCCAAAGCAGAAAGAGCCGCAGTAGCCGCTTCGCGAAGCCGTCCCTCCGCGCCTTCGATTCCCCGGGGAATACCCGGGGCGCTTCGGTTGCATCGGACGCCCCTCGCGGGGCCCTCAGACCTTCCTAGCCCTGGCCGTACCAGCTCAGGCTAGCCGCCAGCCGCACAACATCGCCGACGATAACCAGCGTCGGCGGCTGCGGCTCGGCCTGCCCGGCAAGCTCGACCATCGTACCCAGCGTGCCCGTAATCAGGCGCTGCTCCCGGGATGTGGCTCGCTCGATGAGAGCCACCGGCGTGGACGGTGAACGACCGGCTCGCTGCAGTTCTTCACAGATGATGGGAAGCCCCACCAGCGCCATATAGAAAACCAGCGTTTCGCGTTCATTCAGGAAATCCTCCCAATGATGGGAGAGCTTGCCATCCTTTGTGTGACCGGTGACGAAGCGCACGGACTGGGCATAGTCGCGGTGCGTGAGCGGAATACCGGCATAGCAGGCCGCGGCGTTGCCGGCGGTGATGCCGGGTACCACCTGAAACGGAATCTGCGCGGCGGCCAGTTCGCTGATCTCCTCGCCACCGCGGCCGAACACGAACGGATCGCCCCCCTTCAGGCGCGCCACGAAACGCCCTTCGCGCGCGAGTTTGACCAGCGTTTCGTTGATGCGGTCCTGGGGCACGCTGTGTTCGGCGCGACGCTTGCCCACGTAACGCTTTTCGGCGTCGCGGCGCGCCATGGCGATGATTTCGGGGTTCACCAGCCGGTCGTGTAGCACGATATCGGCGCGTTGCAGCAGGCGAAGTGCTTTGAACGTCATCAGTTCGGGATCACCGGGACCGGCCCCGATAAGGTAGACCTCGCCCGTTGCGGCGGGTTTGTGCGCCGCCAGCTGGGCATCAAGCTCCTTCTGCGCCGCGTCCTCGCGGTTGTTCAGAATGAGCTGAGCGATCGGCCCGTCAATGATGTCTTCCCACAGGCGACGCCGTTCGTCTTCGTCGCGCGTGCTTTCCCGAATGCGCTCACGATTGCGTCGCGCGAAGCGAGCGATATCGGCCGTAGCGGCCGGCAGCATCGCTTCGATACGGCTGCGCACCCGGCGTGCCAGGACCGGGCTTGCACCACTGCTGCTGACCGCTACGGTGAGCGGACTGCGGTCCACGATCGCCGGAAAAATAAAGCTGCAAAGGTTCGGAGAATCGACCACGTTGACCGGGACCGAGCGCTGGCGCGCCTCGCGATACACCGCCTCGTTGACGCGGGAGTCCGGCGTTGCGGCGATCACCAGTTCGGCGCCCTCAAGGTCACCGGGCGCATAGGAGCGGTTTTCGAAGGCGATGTCGTGCTCCCGGGCAAGCGTGTCGAACGCCCGGTCCCGCTGCGGCGCAACCACCTGCAGCCGGGCGCCGGCGCGCAGGAGAAAGCGTGCCTTGCGCGCCGCGACGACGCCGGCACCGATCAGCACCACCGGTCTGCCCCGCAGGCGGATATTGATCGGCAGGTACTCCACGTCAGTCGGGCTGGAGCTCGCCAAGACCGCCAAGATAGGGTCGCAGAACGTCCGGGATGGCTACGCTGCCGTCGCTGCGCTGATAGTTCTCCAGCACCGCCACCAGGGTTCGGCCAATCGCGAGTCCCGAGCCATTCAGCGTATGCAGCAGCTCGGGCTTGCCGCTTTCGGGGTTGCGCCAGCGGGCCTGCATGCGCCGCGCCTGAAAGTCCCCAAAGTTGCTGCAGGAGGAGATTTCCCGGTAACGGTCCTGGCCGGGCAGCCACACCTCGAGATCGTAGGTCTTGCGAGCCGAAAAACCGAGGTCGCCGCCGCACAGGCAAACCTTGCGGTAGGCGAGCCCCAGGCGCTGAAGTATCACTTCCGCCTGCCCCGTGAGTGCCTCGAGGGCTGCCTCGGATTGGGAGGGTCGCACCAGGAACACCAGCTCCACTTTCTCGAACTGATGCTGGCGAATCATTCCCCGCGTATCGCGTCCGTAGCTGCCCGCCTCGCTGCGAAAACAGGGCGTGTGGCAGACAAAGCGCAGCCCGGCCCCGGTGAGTTCGGCGTCGTCGAAAATGCGGTCCCGCGCCATGTTGGTCACGGGCACTTCCGCCGTGGGGATCAGGTAGTAGCCCTGGTCACTGTCGATGCGAAACTGATCTTCTGCAAACTTGGGCAGCTGACCCGTGCCGAACAGGGAATCGCTGTTCACGATGAACGGCACGTTGACTTCCCGGCAGCCGAATTCCCGCGTATGCACGTCCAGCATGAACTGCCCGAGGGCGCGATGCAGCGCCGCCACGCCGCCGCTCAGAACGGTGAAGCGCGATCCGGTAATCTTCGCCGCGAGTTCGGAATCCAGGCCGCCGAGCTTTGTGCCAATGTCCACGTGGTCCCTGGGTGAAAAATCGAAATTTGGTTTTTCTCCCCAGTGAGCCAGGATGACGTTGTCTTCCTCGTCCCGCCCCGGTGGAACATCGGCATGGGGGATATTGGGGACGCCGGCCATGAACGTTTCCATTGCCGCCTGCGCGTCTCGAGCCTCCGCCGCCGCCGCGTCGAGGCGGCTGCCGATTTCTTCGAGGATCTTCTCGACACTGGCCTTGGCGTCGTCTACGTCCATGCCGCCCTGCACCAGCTCACCGATTTTTCGACTCGCGCTCTTGCGTTCGGCCTGCAGCTGCTGGCTGCTCACGTCCGCCGCCTTGCGTCGGGCATCGAGAGCCTCGAAGTGCGCCACGTCAAACTCGAAACCCCGGATGGAAAGGGCTTCAGCGACGGCGCCGGGATCCTTGCGTACTGTTCTTAGGTCAAGCATGTCTCTGATCTACAAGTCACTTCAGTGTGACGGTTGGGATGGGTGGATGTGTTGGTCAGGGGGGAATCCTGTGGGCCGGAGCCGAGTCTCAAGACAGCAGACTTCGCGTCAACAGAATCCCCGTGGCCGCCGCGGCCAGACACAGCACGACGCTGCCGAGGGCGTAGCCGATCGCCTGAAACGCCTGGCCCTCGAGCCACAGCGTGACACTTTCCAGCGAATAGGTGGAAAACGTCGTAAACGCCCCGAGAAAACCCACCACGAGAATACTGCGCCATTCCGGGTGCATGGCTCCGCGTTCCAGAAGCGTGAAGATCACGCCGATCACAAGGGAGCCTCCAGCGTTGATGAGCAGCGTACCCCAGGGCCAGGGCACGCCCCAGCTGCCGTGCGCGCCATTGGTGATGGCGTAACGGGCAAGGGCGCCCAGGGCGCCACCGAAGGCTATGGGAATGAAATGCTGCATAGGTAGACCGCGTTGGGAGCTGCGGATTGTACGGACGCGCCCCGGGGCGCGCAAAGAACCGATTACCGTTCCTCCCCTCCCGGGCGGATCTCAACAGGGTCTGTTCGGGCGTTGTCCTCCCCACCTCGGGCCCAGCGTTTTAGCGATGCTGCTTCGTCGAGAGCCCTGAGCTTGCCGAGTCGCTCCCGGATATGCGCCTCCAGACCACGGTCCGTGGGCTCGTAGAAGCGACTCGTGTGAAGCGCTTCTGGCAGGTAGCTCTCCCCCGCGGCAAAACCACCCTCTTCATCGTGCGCATAGCGATAGTCACTGCCGTGGCCTTCCTGCTTTGCAAGCGATGTCGGCGCGTTGCGAAGATGGAGCGGCACCTCTTCGCTGCCCCCCTCAGCGACGCAGCGCTGCGCCGCCTTGAAGGCGGTGTAGACCGCATTGCTCTTGGGCAGGCTCGCCAGGTAGGTAATCGCCTGGGCCAGCGCCAGCTCGCCCTCCGGGCTGCCGAGACGCTCCAGGGTCTGCCAGGCATCCAGGGCGATGCCCAGAGCTCGCGGCTCGGCGTTGCCGATGTCTTCGCTGGCCATACGGATAACCCGGCGTGCGATGTAGAGCGGGTCGCAGCCGCCGTCCAGCATGCGGCAGTACCAGTACAGGGCCCCGTCGGGAGAGCTGCCCCGCACGGCTTTGTGCAGGGCGGAAATCTGATCGTAGAAATAGTCTCCGCCGCGATCAAAGCGACGATGCCGACCCTGCACGACGTCTTCGATCGCGGCGTCCGCGAGCCGCGGACCGGCCGCCATACTCGAAGCGAGTTCGAGCAGGTTGAGGGCCCGGCGCGCATCTCCATCCGCGGCCCGGGCAAGCATATCGCGCTGTGCGCCGCTGAGCTCAAGCTCCAGGGTGGCTTCACCGCGCTCGATCACCGCAGTCAGTTCTTTCACCGTGAGGGCGCGAAGGCGGTACACGCGGGCCCGGGAGAGCAAGGCCGAGTTGAGCTCGAAGGCCGGGTTTTCCGTCGTGGCGCCGATAAGCGTGAGCGTGCCGTCCTCCACAAAGGGCAGAAAAGCATCCTGCTGCGCACGATTGAAGCGGTGGACCTCATCGACGAAGAGAACGCACTGCTGTCCCCGCGTCCGCTCCGCCTGGCCGACGGCGACGGCCTCGCGGATTGCCTTGACTCCGTCCATCACCGCCGAGAGCTGCACCATACGCAGGCCGGCCACATCGCAGAGCAGTTGCGCGAGCGTCGTTTTTCCAACTCCCGGTGGACCCCATAGGATCATGGAATGCAGGGGCTCGCCCTCGAGGCATCGTCGCAGGGGCTTGCCCGCGGCGAGGATCTCATCCTGACCAACGAAGTCCGCCGCTGTGGCGGGGCGCAGCGACGCCGCCAGGGGCTGCGCCGCGGGGCTGGACGCGAACAGATCGTCGCTCATGGTCCGTAAGCGGCCACCCGCTGGTCCAGCGGTGGCTCAGCGGGTTCCCAGGAATTATTCGTCGGTCTGCAGCTCAACGCCGTCGGGGATCGTAAACGCAAAATCAGCAGGGTCCAGCAGTCTGGGGTCCGATTCCGGGGTGAGCGCAAGGGCCAGCCGTTGGCCACCGCGCTGGGTCACTTCCATGGCCACGATCTGTTCATCCTCCCAGCTAAGGACCACCGCGGCAAAGCCGGCCTGGGGGAACTGGGGCACCAGGCGGTAAGACTCGCCCTCCAGTCGCTCTACGCTGAAGCGCGCCGCAAGTTCAGTACCGTCGCGCGCGAGAAGATCGAGCGCCGTGAAGGCGCCATCGGCGTCCACGCTGCGCTTTGTGACCGTGGCAAGATCCAGGTCGTAATGCCACAGCGTTTCCTGCGCGACCACGATCTCCTGGCGGTCCGGGTACTCGATCTCCCAGCGGAAGAAGCCCGGCTTGAGCACGGCATAGCGCCCGCTTGAACGTTCGAGGAGCTCTCCGCCTTCGTCAAACAACTCCTGGAGGAAGCGGCCCTGGGCCTGGGACTGGGCGTCCAGCCGCGCCCAGAGGGTTTCGTCGGCCACTGCGGGAACGAGCGTGCTCAGCACGAGCGCCGCAGCAAGAACCATCGGCCGGAAAAATCGGCGCACGGCGGTTTCGCGCTTCACAGGAGCGATGGCGAAGGCGGCGGCCCGGGACGGCTCGGTTAGCTGCATGACGATCAATCCTCGATTGGCGGCGGCGCGAGCACTTCGCGCTGACCGTTGCTGCCCATGGGCGACACCACTCCCGCCATTTCCATCGTTTCGATGAGTCGGGCGGCCCGGTTATAGCCGATCCGCAGTTTGCGCTGCACGCTCGATATGGAAGCGCGGCGGCTCTTTGTCACGTGATGCACGGCCTCGTCGTACAGGGCATCACTCTCGCTGTCTTCATCCGAGGCCTCCGACTGCAGCTCGTTCGCCGTCACGGGGGTAGCGCTGCCCTCATCCAAGAGCCCGTCGATGTACGAAGGCTCGCCGCGGCGCTTCCAGTCGGCCACTACGCGATGCACTTCATCGTCGGACACGAAAGCACCGTGGACGCGCACGGGCAGCCCCGTGCCCGGGGGCAGGTACAGCATGTCGCCGTGGCCGAGAAGCTGCTCGGCGCCCCCCTGGTCAAGGATGGTCCTCGAATCGACTTTTGAACTCACCTGGAAGGCAATGCGCGTGGGGATATTGGCCTTGATCAGTCCCGTTATCACGTCCACCGACGGCCGCTGCGTTGCGAGCAGCAGATGAATGCCGGCTGCCCTCGCCTTCTGGGCGATGCGCGCGATGAGTTCCTCCACCTTCTTTCCAACGATCATCATCATGTCGGCGAATTCGTCGATGACAACGACGATGGACGGAAGCTTTTCGAGGGCCGGTCTCTCCTGTTCATCCACCGGGGTCAGGGACAGGGGATCGGGCGACCAGGTGGGATCATCGATGGGGCTACCGGCCTTCGCCGCTTCACTGACCTTGCGGTTGTAGCCAGCGAGATTTCTCACGCCCAGGGCCGCCATGAGCTTGTAGCGGCGTTCCATCTCGGCCACGCACCAGCGCAGTCCGTTGGCCGCGTCCTTCATATCGGTGATCACCGGCGTGAGCAGATGGGGAATACCGTCGTACACCGACAGCTCCAGCATCTTGGGATCAACCAGAATAAGGCGCACGTCGGCGGGCGTAGACTTGTAGAGCAGGCTCAGCAACATGGCGTTCACACCGACCGACTTACCGGAACCGGTGGTGCCCGCCACGAGCAGGTGCGGCATCCGACCGAGATCGGCGACCACGGGCTGACCCGAGATATCGTGGCCCAGGGTCAGCGTCAGCGCCGATCGCGATTGGTCGAAGGCCCGCGATGACAGCACTTCGCGGAAGTTCACGATTTCCCGATGCTCGTTGGGAATTTCGATGCCGACCACGCTCTTGCCGGGAATCACTTCCACCACACGGACGGAAATGACAGCCAGGGACCGGGCGAGGTCCTTGGCGAGATTGGAGATCCGCGAAACTTTCACGCCGGGAGCCGGCTGAATCTCAAAGCGCGTGATCACCGGCCCGGGGTAGACCGCGGTTACCTCGGCCGTAACGCCGAAATCCGCAAGTTTGAGCTCCAGGAGCTTGGAGAGCTTTTCGAGAGCCTCCGGCGAGTAGCCCAGCGAGGGATCCCGGGTCTGCGCATCGAGCAGTTCGAGGGGCGGCAGCTCGCCGCTGACCGGCGCGTCAAAAAGCGGAACCTGCTTTTCGCGCTCCACCCGCTCGGACGTTTCCGGCGGCGGCTTGAGCGGCTTTATCTTTGGCGGTTTGCGCTTCTTTTCCCGGGCGACGTGTTCGTCGATGACCTGACGACGCGCTTCGAGCTGCTTCTCTCGGGCGCGCCGGTCCCGCAGTTCATCCCAGAGCCCCAGGGCCCGCTGCCGCAGCGTCGCACTGCCGTTGAGCGCCAGGGCACCGAGGCGGTCCATCAAGCGCAGCCAGCTCAGATCGGTAAAGATCGTCATGCCGAAGAGAAACACCGCAACCAGGATCAGCCGGGCTCCCACGGCGTTAAAGGCATCAAACATGGCGGCGCCGAGCGCATGACCCAGGATCCCGCCGGCACCCTGAGGAAGGTCGCTGACCGAGGCCACATTGAGGGCCGCGATCGCCGTCCCCGACCCCATAACGAGGATAAGGCCCAGGGCGCGGATGGCGAGCAGCATCGCCGACGGCGTCCAGGGTTTATCGCGTTCCATGAACAGCAGGGCCGCGCGGTAGGCAAGGAGCAGCGGAAAGAGATAGGCGAGATAGCCGAAGAGCGCGAAAGACACGTCGGCCACCCAGGCGCCCGCGGGGCCGCCGAGGTTGCGCACGCGACCTCCATCACCCGTGGATGACCATCCGGGGTCGGTCGCCGAATAGCTGATCAGACTCAGAAGCAGGTACACGCAGGCTGCAGCAACCGCGATGAACACGCCCTCCCGCAGACGCGGCGAGGGGGCATCGTTGACCTGCGCTGCCCCCAGGGGCTGGCGCGGCATTACATTCTCCTCTGCAAGCAGCGGCGATTTTGCGTCACTTATACCTCTTTTTCAATAACTTAAGGTAATTTCCTCATGCCCCTTCTATCTTTGCGGGCGGAGGGCGCATGGATTACCATGGCGCCTTTTTTCGGGGCAGCATCCATGGCCGATACGGCACAACACCACCCGCTCATCATACTGGGTTCCGGTCCCGCCGGTTACACCGCCGCGGTGTATGCGGCCCGGGCCAATCTCAGCCCGGTCATCATTACCGGTATGCAGCAGGGCGGACAGCTCACAACGACGACAGAGGTGGAAAACTGGCCCGGAGGCGCGGCCGATCTGCAGGGCCCGGGGCTCATGCAGGACATGCTTGAGCACGTTGAGCGTTTCGGAACCCAGGTGATCTTCGATCATATAGAGTCGGCTGAGCTCTCGCAGCGCCCGTTCCAGCTTCGCGGGAGCAAGAGCTACAGCTGCGATGCACTGATCATCGCGACCGGCGCTTCCGCGCAGTACCTTGGCCTCGACAGTGAGCAGGCTTTCCTCGGCAAAGGGGTGTCGGCCTGCGCCACCTGCGACGGCTTTTTCTATCGCAACAAACGCGTCGCCGTCGTCGGTGGGGGCAACACGGCCGTGGAAGAAGCGCTGTACCTCGCCAACATCGCCGAGAAGGTCATCCTGGTCCACCGCCGCGATAGCCTGCGGGCCGAAAAAATCCTTCAGGACCGACTCTTCGCCCGCGAAGCCGAGGGCAAGGTGGAGTTCCGCTGGAACCACGTACTTGATGAGGTATTGGGCGATGTGAGTGGCGTAACCGGGATGCGACTGCGGGCGGTCAACGACGACTCCTATGCCGATGTCGACGTGGCGGGCGTGTTCATTGCGATCGGGCACAAGCCCAATACGGATCTCTTCGAAGGGCAGCTGGACATGAGTGGCGGCTACATCCGCGTGAACAGCGGGCTCGAGGGCAACGCCACGGGAACGAGCGTGCCCGGCGTGTTCGCGGCTGGAGACGTGGGCGACCATATCTACCGCCAGGCCGTAACCTCGGCCGGCTTCGGCTGTATGGCGGCGCTCGACGCGGAGAAGTATCTCGACACGCTCCAGCAGGACGCAGCCTGAGCGTACAGCGTGGCGCTCCTGACCCACCTGGAAGACGGAGACGATTTTCCGCCGACAAGTCAGGCGCTGCATGAGCCCAACGGCCTGCTCGCGGCCGGCGGACGACTGACCGCCGAAGCGCTTTTGCGCGCCTACCATCGCGGCATCTTTCCCTGGTACGAAGCTCCGCAGCCGATTCTCTGGTGGTCCCCGGACCCGCGCTCCGTTCTGCTGCCACAGGAGCTGCGCGTTTACCGCTCCATGCGGCGTCGGCTGCGCCGCAATGAATTCACCCTGTCCGTGGACACCGCCTTCGAAGACGTCATGCGTGCCTGCGCCGAACCCCGAGACGGCCAGCGGGGCACCTGGATCGATGAGCACATGCTCGCGGCCTACGGTGATCTGCACCAGCGTGGCTGGGCGAGATCAATCGAGGTATGGCGCGAGGATACCCTGGTCGGTGGCCTCTATGGCGTGCTCCTGGGGCGCGTGTTTTTCGGGGAAAGTATGTTCTCCCGTGAAAGCGATGCCTCGAAGGTCGCCCTGATCGCGCTGACCTCGGTCATGGGGGCGGTAAGCCACAGCATCATCGACTGTCAGATCGAAAGTGAACACCTGAACAGTCTTGGGGCGCGGCTCATCCCGAGATTGGACTTTGAGCGGCGACTTGCGCACACTCGCGCGAGGCCGGCAATATCGCTGGCGGTACCTAGAAGCTGCGGGGAGCTGGTGTGACATCATCGCTGCGTGACCTCAAGGTCTATACCACCTATCCCCATCGGTGCAGCTACCTGGAGGGTGAAGAAGCGACGACGCTGTTCATCGACCCGCGCCAAAGCGTCGATCAAACGCTGTACAGCAACCTGTCCATGCTTGGCTTTCGCCGCAGCGGAAACCACATCTATCGGCCTCACTGCAGCCACTGCAATGCCTGCATACCGGCGCGGATTCCCGTCGAGGATTTTCAACCCAACCGGAATCAACGCCGCTGCCTGAAGCGAAATAGCGATCTAGAGGTCGAGATGCGCCGAGATATCGTCGGTGATGACGAAAGCTACGAGCTCTATGACCGCTACATTCGTCAGCGCCATGCCGATGGCGACATGTTTCCCCCGGACCGGGATCAGTTTGAGTCCTTTCTCAACGACCCCTGGGGCTGTACCGAATACCTGCAGTTTCGCGTCGAAGGCCGCCTCGTCGCCGTTGCCGTTGTGGATGTGATGATCGACGGACTGTCGGCCATTTACACGTTTTACGATCCCGACGAGGACGCCCGGGGACTCGGCCGCTATGCCATCCTGTGGCAGATTCAACGCTGTCGCAGTGAAGGACTGCCCTTCGTCTATCTCGGTTATTGGATCAGAAACTGCCGGAAAATGGCCTATAAGGCCGACTATCAGCCCCTGGAAGTGCTGGTAAACAATCAATGGCAGCGCGGCATCGACGGGCTCGTAGAGACTTTCTGAGCGCCCGCCTCCCGATAAAACCTCCCACGCATCGCGAGTCGGTTCCCTGCTGGTCGTGAGCCCGCTTTTCGGGCAGAATGCGCGCTCATTTTTTGACGCAGACAAACTGCATGGCGAAGGAAGACCAGATTGAGATGGAAGGCGAGGTGGTGGACACCCTGCCGAATACGACGTTCCGCGTGAAACTCGAAAACGGTCACGTGGTGACCGCGCATATCTCGGGAAAGATGCGTAAGAACTACATCCGCATTCTTACCGGTGACAAGGTGCGGGTTGAACTGACTCCGTACGACCTGACAAAGGGCCGCATCACTTACCGCGAGCGCTAATACGCGCCAGCTCCTTACGCACGAATTACGCACGAGCTACACACGAATAGCCTACGCTAGGCCCGATCTCGGCCGGTGAAATTACCGGCTGGCCGAACTCCATCCCCCTTCCCTGCGCTTTGGTGCCCAGACGCGCGGCGCGCGATCGGCATTGAGCGAGCGTGTGCCAGTCGTTCGCCAGCGCTCCCGATCGTGATCGCGTCTGCGCTCACGCCTCACAGCGTTCATACCGCTCCCATTCCCAAAGCGATGCCCAGCAGAAAGGCGTAGCGCGCACTCTTGCCCAGCGCCGTCAGCACGAAAAACTGGACGAACGGCACTCGCATAAACCCCGCTACAACCGTCAGTCCATCGCCACCCACGGGCAGCCATGCGAAAAGCAGTGACCAGCGCCCATAGCGTTGAAACCAGTGCTGGGAGCGCCCAAGCCGGGCGCGGCTGACGGGAAACCACGGACGATTCTCGAAGTGCAGAAGGTAGCGGCCGAGGAGCCAGTTGCAGACGGAGCCCAGGGAATTGCCCAGGCTCGCCGCCAACCACAGCGCGAGGGGTTCACCGCCGGCGGCGAGGAGACCGAGAAACAGGACTTCGGAGTAAAAAGGGAGGACTGTCGCGGCCAGGAATGCCGCGCCGAACAGCGTTAGATAGGAAGCGACCAGAACTCAGGAAACAGGATGGCGCCCTGAGGCGAAGGCATCCGCAGCGGATACCCCACGCCCCGACCTGGGTTCAGGAAACCGCGAGTTCGTCGGCCGCCGAATCCTGTTCCTCGGCGACCGAGACTTCCAGGCCATCGCCCGCCTCGTTGAGCCGAATGAGGGCCGTTCCCCCTTTCGACGCCAGCGGGCCAAAGAGCACCAGTTCGGCGAGGGGCTTCTTGATGTGCTCCTGGATGACGCGATCCATGGGCCGCGCGCCCATGTTCTTGTCGTAGCCTTTCTCCACCAGCCACAGCCGCGCATCCTCGTCGACGTCCAGGGTAATGCGCTTCTCGTCGAGTTGGCCCTGGAGTTCCGCCAGGAATTTGTCGACCACGGTGAGAATGATGTCTTCGCTGAGCGGATCGAACTGCACGATATTGTCGATGCGATTGCGGAACTCCGGCGTGAACATCCGGTTGATCGCCTCCATGGCGTCCGTGCTGTGATCCTGGGTGGTGAAGCCGATGGAGCGGCGGCTGATATTTTCAGCGCCCGCGTTGGTGGTCATCACCAGAATCACATTCCGGAAGTCCGCCTTGCGGCCGTTGTTGTCGGTCAGCGTTCCGTGGTCCATGACCTGCAGCAGCAGATTAAACACCTCCGGATGGGCTTTTTCGATCTCGTCGAGGAGCACTACGGCATGAGGGTGCTTCGTAACCGCATCCGTGAGCAGGCCGCCCTGGTCGAAGCCTACGTATCCCGGAGGTGCGCCGATGAGCCGGGACACGGTGTGCCGTTCCATGTACTCAGACATATCGAAGCGAATCAGCTCAAGGCCCAGGATCTTGGCAAGTTGCCGGGTAACCTCGGTCTTACCCACCCCGGTGGGACCGGCCAGCAGGAACGATCCAATCGGCTTGTCACCGCCGCGCAGTCCGGCGCGGGCCATCTTGATGGAGGTCGCCAGACTTGAGACCGCCGCGTCCTGACCGAAGACGACCATCTTGAGATTCGTCTCAAGCTTCTGCAGCACTTCCTTGTCGTTGCGATTCACGGACTTCGGTGGGATGCGCGCGATCTTGGCAACCACGGCCTCCACGTCGTGCTTGCCCACGACCTTCTTGCGCTTCGAGGGCGGCTGCAGCTGCTGGTAAGCGCCGGCCTCGTCTATGACGTCGATGGCCTTGTCCGGCAGGAAACGATCGGTGATGTAGCGCGCCGAAAGATCCGTCGCCACGCGCAGGGCCTGGTCCGTGTAGCGAAGCCCGTGGTGCTCCTCGAAGCGTGACTTGAGTCCCTTGAGAATCTTGTAGGCGTCGTCAGCGCTCGGCTCGAGGACGTCAATCTTCTGAAAGCGGCGGCTGAGGGCCTTGTCCTTATCGAAAATGCCGCGGTATTCCTGAAACGTGGTCGAACCGATGCAGCGCAGCTTGCCGGAGGTCAGCAGAGGCTTTAGGAGGTTGCTGGCGTCCATAACACCGCCGGATGCCGCGCCGGCACCGATGATGGTGTGGATTTCGTCGATGAAGAGTACGGCGCCCTCGCGGCGTTTGAGCTCGGCGAGAAGACCCTTGAATCGTTTTTCAAAATCACCGCGGTACTTCGTCCCGGCGAGGAGCGCCCCCAGATCAAGGGAATACACCACGGAGCTCTCCAGCATGTCCGGCACTTCGCCGTCGACGATGAGCTTGGCGAGGCCTTCGGCGATGGCGGTCTTGCCCACGCCGGATTCCCCGACCAGCAGCGGGTTGTTCTTGCGACGCCGCGCCAGCACCTGGATGACCCGCTCAACCTCGGCGGTACGCCCGATCAGCGGGTCGATGCGGCCGCTCTCGGCCTCGTCGTTGAGGTTGGTGGTGAAGGTATCGAGGGGGTTGTTCTCGCCGTCCTCTGCCGGCGCTTCGGTGGTCGCAGATTCCTGCTCCGGAGCGGCCTCGCCCTCGTTCTCGTCGACCTTGGAGATGCCGTGAGTAATGAAATTGACAACATCCAGACGCGATATGCTTTGCGTCTTCAGAAAGTAGACCGCCTGGGATTCCTGCTCGGAAAAAATCGCCACCAGTACATTGGCGCCGGTGACTTCGCTTTTGCCGGAACTCTGGACGTGGAACACCGCGCGCTGCAGCACGCGCTGGAAGCCCAGGGTGGGCTGGGTTTCGCGCTCCTGCTCGTCCTCCGGGATCAGGGGCGTTGTCGAATCGATGAACTCCACGAGGTCGCCGCGCAGGCCGCTGATCTGGGCGCCGCAGGCTTTGAGGACTCGTATGGCGTCGTTGTTGTCGAGGAGAGCGAGCAGCAGGTGCTCGACGGTCATGAACTCGTGGCGCCGTGAACGCGCCGCCCGGAACGCGTCGTTCAGCGTTTGCTCAAGTTCCTTGCTCAGCATGCCTTGTCTCCCTCGATGAAATTAGTCCTCAGATGCTTCGATCTCGCACAGTAGCGGATGCTGATGATCGCGAGCGTACTGATTGACCTGCGCGGACTTCGTTTCGGCGATGTCCCGCGTATAGATACCGCAGACTCCACGGCCCTGGGTGTGAACCGTCAACATGATCTGTGTCGCCTGTTCCCGGTTCATCTTGAAAAACAGCTCCAGAACTTCGACAACGAACTCCATGGGCGTGTAGTCATCGTTTAACAGCACGACCTTGAACAGGGGCGGTCGCTTGAGCTCGGGCTTGGCTTCGGCGTCTTCGACCGCCAGGCCGCCCTCGTCTTCGCCCTCGGGCTCGGATCCGTCATCGCCGCTCATGCGCAGGCTCGTCCAGGGGGCCTCGGCCCAGACGGCACGACCCACGCCAGCAAGGCGGAGTGCTTCGTTGAATTCGCCGATTGGAATCACAGTTTGTTCACTATGAGGGCATACGGATTGAGCGCGGAACTTGGATTGATTATAAGCAATTTGCGATATCGCGCGAGCCGACCTTTAGAGGAACTTTGAGGAACTCGGCCCTGTCCCGCGGCGGGTGCCGCGGGTCGCCGGGGCGAGGCGGGAACACTCCCGCCGTACCTGCCGTTCCCGTTCCCGCGGCAGTTTCCGATGGGGGCTTCGCAACACCGGCAAAGTCCATCGGAGCACGCGGGGACGAGGGTTCCTTCCCGGCCGGGGTCACATGGCTTCGATGATCTTCTCGCCGAAGCCGGAGCAGCTTACGAGCGTGGCGTCGTCCATAAGACGCTCGAAGTCGTAGGTGACCGTCCGACCCTGAATAGCGCCGTTCATGCCGTCGATGATTTTGTCCGCGGCCTCATTCCATCCGAGGTGGCGCAGCATCATCTCCGCCGAGAGGATCAGTGAGCCCGGGTTGACCTTGTCCTGACCGGCGTACTTGGGCGCTGTACCGTGCGTGGCCTCGAACAGGGCGACCGTATCCGAAAGATTGGCCCCGGGCGCAATTCCAATGCCACCGACCTGGGCGGCGAGCGCATCGGAGAGGTAGTCACCGTTAAGATTGAGCGTCGCCACCACCGAGTACTCTCGCGGACGCGTAAGCACTTGCTGGAGCATCGCGTCGGCGATGACATCCTTGACGATGATTTCCTTGCCGTTGTTCGGGTTTTTCAGGGAGACCCAGGGACCGCCGTCCAGGAGTTCACCACCGAACTCCTCCTGGGCCAGCTCATAGCCCCAGTCGCGGAAGGCACCTTCGGTGAACTTCATAATGTTGCCCTTGTGCACCAGCGTGACCGAGGGCAGGTCCTGGTCGATGGCGTACTGAATCGCCTTGCGTGCGAGGCGCTTCGTACCCTCGGCGGATACGGGTTTGATGCCGATGCCCACGTTCTGCGGAAAGCGAATCTTCGTCGCCCCCATTTCATTGATGATGAAGTCCACTACTTTCTGGGCTTCGTCCGTGCCGGCCTGGTATTCGATCCCCGCGTAGATGTCCTCGGAGTTCTCACGGAAGATCACCATGTTGCAGTCGCCGGGGTTTTTCACAGGAGACGGTACGCCCTCGAACCAGCGCACCGGACGCAGGCAGGTGTAGAGGTCCAGCTCCTGGCGAAGGGCCACGTTCAGCGAGCGAAAACCGCCGCCTACGGGGGTCGTCAGCGGGCCTTTGATAGCCACCGAGTATTCCTTGATCGCATCGAGGGTCTCCTGTGGGAACCAGTCTCCCTCGTAGAGCTCCGCCGCTTTCTCACCGGTGTAGATCTCCATCCACGAGATCTTGCGGCTTCCGCCGTAGGCCTTTTCCACGGCGGCATCGACCACATTGATCATCACGGGACTGATATCCACGCCAATTCCGTCTCCCTCGATGTAGGGAATGATCGGGTTGTCCGGGACATTCAGGCTGTGGTCCTCATTGACGGTGATGCGCGCACCGCTCTCGGGAACCGTGATGTGCTTATAGGCCATGGTGAAATCTCCGTGTAGTGACGTACTTGTTGTGGCGTTCCCGCCGTGTATTCCTGCCAGGGACCTGGCGCAGCTGCTGCGATCACGACCGCGCGGGCATGGCGTGAACCCGCTATGCATCTGCGCTGGAAGCGTTCGTCGGGGATTCGTTGGACGACGCCTCACGGCAGAACCGTGGCGGATCGAACAGCGGTGTCTGTTACCCTTCTGCTTTCTTAACTCACGAGCGCGCGGCGCATTTAACCGGCGCAGGCCCGGCGCCGGCGGCCATCCGCCGGTCCTGGAAGGGCTCTCAAACGCATCCCGAACAGTTTGTGAGCAGTTCCCGGCAACTCCAGCGCCGGTATCCGGCCCTAGTTGGGCCTTTGCGTAACCGATGCTCGAACAGGCAGGAACTGTCTCGACCTATGACGCGGAACTGTTTTCCGTTGCGGATTTTGAGGCTGTTCTCGCAGCGCTTCTCGCAGCGCTTGTCGCAGCGCCTGGTACAGGGCCTCGTGCAGCGTTACGTCCCGTCGTCACCCCCTTTTGTGCGCGACGAAGTCTACCAGACTCGCACCAGTTCCGGGCACCGGCCAGGCGAACGTATCCGAAGATGGCCGAGCTGATACTCCTCAACAAGCCCTATCGCGTACTGAGCCAGTTCACGGACCGCGAAGGACGCCGGACGCTCGCGGATCACGTCAAGCTGCCGGACTTCTACCCGGCCGGACGCCTGGACTACGATTCCGAAGGTCTCCTGCTGCTCTGCAGCGACGGCCGCCTTCAGGCGCACATCAGTGCACCGCGGCACGCGCTCTGGAAACGCTACCTAATCCAGGTCCAGGGCCGCCCCGACGACGAGGCCATCGCGACGCTGCGTAGCGGAGTGACGCTCCGCGACGGTCCCACGCTCCCGGCCCGGGCACGCCGCTGCACGGCGCCGGATCTCTGGGACCGACGGCCCGCCGTGGAAGCGCGCTTTGCCAGGGACGCAAGCTGGCTTGAGGTTGCGCTTCGCGAGGGACGCAATCGACAACTCCGGCGCATGGCGGCTGCGATCGGCCATCCCGTGCTGCGACTGGTGCGGATCGCCATCGGAGACTGGGAGCTGGGCTCCCTGGCCCCCGGGCAATGGCGGCGTGAAACCGTGCATCTGCCAACGGGCTCAGGCAAACGCGACAGGTCTGGTAAAATTCGCGGGCGCCGGGGGGACGGGGGCGGGCGCCGTAAATGACGCTCCACGTCATTCGATGCCGGCGCGTCCGGACAAGCACTCTAAGGTATAAAAGCAGCACAATGCCGCAGTCTGAAAAAGTCATCGTAGGAATGTCCGGAGGCGTCGATTCGTCGGTCGCGGCCCTCCTTCTTCGTGAGCAGGGGTATGAGGTAGAAGGCCTGTTCATGAAGAACTGGGACGAAGACGACGGCACGGAATACTGCACCGCGAAGGCAGACTACGCCGACGCCCTTGCGGTGGCCGGAAAGCTCGGCATCACTCTGCACGCCGCGAACTTTGCCGCCGAATACTGGGACGGCGTTTTCGAACACTTCCTCGCCGAGTACGCGGCCGGTCGTACGCCGAATCCCGACATCCTGTGTAACCGGGAAATCAAGTTTCGCGCGTTTCTCGACTACGCCACCGAACTCGGTGCCGACCTCATCGCCACGGGTCACTACGTCCGCCGCGGCGAAGACGACGGCCGCGCAACCCTGCGCAAAGGTCTTGATGCGAACAAGGATCAAAGCTACTTCCTCCACGCCGTGGGGCACGAGGAATTGGGCCGCACGCTTTTTCCCGTAGGCGAAATCGACAAGCCCCAGGTGCGCGCTATCGCCGCCGGCGCGGGACTCATTACCCACGACAAAAAAGACTCTACGGGAATCTGTTTTATCGGCGAGCGCCGCTTCAAGGATTTTCTGGCGCGCTACCTGCCGGCCCGGCCCGGGCCCATCGAAACGCTGAGCGGTGAGCGACTGGGCGAACATCAGGGCCTCATGTACCACACTATCGGACAACGCCAGGGCCTTGGCATCGGCGGAAGCGCGGGGCACGAGGACGCGCCCTGGTACGTGGCGGGCAAAGACGTCCACAACAACGTGCTGCACGTTGTCCAGGGCAATGATCACCCCGCGCTGTACACTGATGCGCTCACCACCGGAGCCCTCTACTGGGTGTCCGGAAGCCCGCCGCCCCTGCCCTTCGAGACACGCGCGAAAGTCCGCTATCGCCAGGCGGATCAGGCCTGTGTCCTGACGTCCGACCGTAAGGGCGGCTATCGCGTCGCGTTCGAATCGCCGCAGCGGGCCGTGACCCCGGGACAGTCCGTGGTGTTCTACAGCGACGACGTGTGCCTCGGCGGGGGAGTGATCGAAGCGTCCCTGCACAGCCCGGCCCTCGCTGCATGACGGGCTCCGAAAGCGGCCGCGCGTGGGGCGGCGTGGCCCGCGAAGCATGGGACGACCTGAGGCGCGAAGGGCGCCGCGGACCGAAGCAACGATGAGTGAGTCCACACAGCAAGAGAGCCCGCTGCGCGAGCAGGTGATCGCCCTCGCCGGCGTCGCCCAGGCCGCGAGGCTCGTGGATCAGCTGTCCAAAACCGGCAGCTATCCCACGGAGTTCCTGGAAGCGTCCATCAAGAGCCTGTTCGTATTTGATCTCGAGCACGCCGAGGATATCTTCGGCGGCCTCCCTGGAGTGCGCCTCGGCTTGCAGAATCTCTGCACGATTCTCGCCGAGCAGCGCGAAAGCGAACAGCGCGACACGGTGCGCTACTTTTTTGCCGCCCTTCAGCTCGAGCGGCGCTTTGCGGCGGATGCGGCCATGCGCGATCTCGTGCGCTCACGCCTGGAGCACGCGAGCTTTCGCGCCGAACATTTCGCCAACCACATTAGCGATGCCTGCCACAGTATCGCCGGTATCTACCAGGACACGTTCAGCACCATGCCCCAGCGTATCAAGGTGACCGGGAGCGCCCAGCACCTTGAAAACAGCAAAAACGCCGACATTGTGCGCAGCCTGCTTCTCGCCGCCGTGCGCTCGGCCTATCTCTGGCGCCAGCTGGGCGGCAGGCGCTGGAAGCTCGCATTCCAGCGTCGCTCCGCACTGCGAACGGCCCAGGAAATGTCTCGCGGCCTGGGCCTCGTGGCCGAACGCTAACGCCAGGAGGAGACCCGTCATGGCCCCCACCACAGCCCACGGCACCGCTGCGGATGACAGTTCCGCCGATACCCCGCCGGCGCGCGAGCAGGCCGAGGCGCTCATGGCGGTCACGCCCCTGGACGGTCGCTACGCGGCGAAAACGCGGGCGCTGGCGCACATCTTCAGTGAATACGGACTCATCCATCGCCGCGTTGCCGTGGAGCTGGCCTGGCTGCAGGCTCTTGCGCAGGAGCCGGCGATCCCGGAGGTTGCCCCCCTGTCGACGCGAGCCGTCGCGGTGCTTGAAACCCTGGGCGCCGACTTCAGCGTCGAGGATGCGGCCGTCGTGAAAGATATCGAGGCGACCACGAATCACGATGTGAAGGCTGTCGAGTACTTTATTAAAGATCGGCTTCAGGGCGATGAAGAACTCGCTGCGATCGGCGAGTTTGTCCACTTTGCCTGTACTTCCGAGGACATCAACAATGTCAGCCACGCGCTCATGCTGCGCGACGGTCTTCACGACGCCCTCCTCCCACTGCTCGATAAGGTTCTTGCGCGTCTTGAGGAGATGGCCGTGACCCTGGCGGCACAGCCCATGCTATCGCGCACCCACGGACAGACGGCCAGCCCCACGACCCTCGGAAAGGAGGTCGCCAACGTCGCGGCGCGCCTGCAGCGCCAGCGCCAGCGCATCGAGCAGGTGCCGCTCCTTGGCAAAATGAACGGCGCCGTCGGCAACTACAACGCCCACCTGAGCGCTTATCCGGAAGTCGACTGGCCTTCTTTCAGTCGCACTTTTCTCAAGGGATTGGGGCTGGAACAGAACGCCTTCACGACCCAGATCGAACCCCACGACTACATGGCCGAGCTCTTTGACGCCATCGCCGGGGCCAATACGGTGCTGCTGGATTTCAGCCGCGATACCTGGGGTTATATCTCCCTGGGTTACTTCCGCCAGCGCATGGTGGAAGGGGAAGTGGGGTCGTCCACCATGCCCCACAAGGTAAACCCCATCGACTTCGAGAACGCGGAAGGTAACCTTGGCCTCGCCAACGCGGTGTTTCGGCACCTGAGCGAGAAGCTTCCGGTAAGCCGTTGGCAGCGGGATCTGAGCGATTCCACGGTGCTGCGAAACATGGGGGTCGGCTTTGCATACACTGCGATCGCCCTGCAGTCACTGCTTCGCGGTCTGGGCAAGCTGGACGCCGACGCCGCGCGGATGAACGAGGATCTGGACGACAGTTGGGAAGTGCTTGCGGAGCCGATCCAGACCGTAATGCGTCGCTACGGCATCGAAGCGCCCTACGAAAAGCTCAAGGCCCTCACCCGCGGTCAGCGCATGACCGAAGAGACCCTGCGCGACTTCATCAAACGGTTGGAGATTCCCGAAGCAGCCCGGGACGCCCTCCTCGCCCTGACGCCTGCCGCGTATACGGGGAATGCCGCCGCCCAGGCTCGTGGACTTCGCGACTGACATGCACCTTCTCTCATCGCCGGCGCAAAGCGGCTACAAAGCATGACCCACGAGAGCGCGCTACGCCGGGCCCGGTGGCTTAAGGATGCCGAAATCCTGCAGGACCTCCGCGCGGAGGTGTTCATCGAAGAACAGGGTGTACCCAGGGAAATCGAATGGGACGGCCGCGATGCCGAGGCGGAGCACGTTCTCGCCGAACGCGATGGCGAGGCCGTGGGCTGCGGTCGCCTGTTGCCCGATGGACGCATCGGCCGCCTCGCCGTGCGGCAACCGTTCCGGGACCAGGGCATCGGAGCGCAGATCCTCGACGAGCTCCTTGGGATCGCCCGTCGCCGCGGAGAGCGCGCCGTTTATCTTCACGCCCAGGCTGATGCGCTTACGTTTTACGAGCGCGCCGGATTCACGGCCCGGGGTGAGCGCTTCGAAGAGGCTGGCATCGAACACGTCGACATGGTCATGGACTTTTCCTACGAGGATTGGGACAGCACCGTGTTCGGCGTGCGCTACCCAAGCCCTCTGGACGAGCTGGTTGTAGCCCAGGCGCGCCTGGCGCGGCGTGAGCTGGCCATCCTGAGTCCGGATCTGGACACGCGGCTTTTCAACCGTGCCGGGGTTATTTCCGCCCTGCGCCGCCTCGCAAGAAGCGAACGTCAGGCCCGAATCCGGGTCCTGATCACGGATGTGCGAGCGGTAGTGGGACGCCGCCACGGCATTCTCGACCTCGCGCGGCGCATGCCCAGTAAACTTGAACTGCGCAGCCTGCGCGAACACCCGAACTGGGACGGCGATACGCTGGTTATCCGCGACCGGGACAGCACCCTTGGTATGCCCGGGAGCAGTCGTGACCCGGGCTTCTACCGTCCCGGCGATCGCGCGCGCTGCGAGACGGCTCTCGGCCGCTTTGAAGAACTCTGGAAGGCCGGTAACTTGGACGTCGAATTTCGCGCCCTGGCGCTGTAGCGCCGCGGGGTAGCAGCTCTGTAGAGCTAGCCGGTATCTCTCACCGATGTTTGGAATTCCCGGCGAGAGACTGTGCGTTGCAGGCTAGAGATCCACACCGATATTGCGGCCTTCGTAGGCCAGGGAATAGCGGCCCAGTACCGCGTTGCCCCCCTGGCGCGCTCGACCCGTGCGCAGGTCAAAACAGAGACCGTGGCGCGGGCAGGTAAGAAACTGGTCGTCGAGGGCACCACGCTCCAGCGGTGAAGCGGCGTGGGGGCAGAGACGGTCCACGAGATAGGTCTCTCCACCACTGTGCAGCAACAGGTAGTCGCGGCTGCCCAGGCGTACGACGCGCCGGAAGCCTTCCTCCAGTTCATGAAGTCTCGCAAGCGCCTGGAAACTCACGGCGCTTTGCCGTCAACCGGCTCTCCAGCGTCCAGAAGCGAGAGGATGCGTCTCGCCGCGGACAGGGGAGTCATCTGTTTCGCATCCACGGCTGCCTCCAGGCCGGGGCGTGCCCGGCGTACCGTTTCGCTGGCGGCGAGGCGTTCCAGGAGCATGCTCTCCACAAGCTGCTCCAGCCAGAGGCGACTCTGACGCTCGCGCTTGGCATCGAACTCGCCGGCGTCTCGCGTCGTGCTCACGAAGCGTTCAATCATTTCCCACACCTCTTCGAGCCCGCGGGATTCAAGGGCCGAACAGAGCCTGACTTCCGGTGCCCAGTGCGAATCGCTGCGCAGCAGGCTCAAAGCGGATTGATACTGGCTCTGGGTGATGGCGGCGAGGCGTTGTGCGTCGCCGTCGGCCTTGTTGATCACCAGGGCATGCGCCAGTTCCATGATGCCCTTCTTGATGCCCTGGAGCTCGTCGCCGCCGCCGGGCAGCATCAGGAGCATGAAAAAGTCCACCATGCCCGCAACCTGAAACTCGGACTGGCCGACGCCGACGGTCTCCACGAGGATGATGTCGAAGCCCGCGGCCTCGCAGAGCAGCACGCTCTCGCGGGTTTTCTGCGCCACCCCGCCGAGCGTACCGCCCGAGGGGGACGGTCGGATGAAAACGTTTTCTTCCCGAGACAGCGCCTCCATGCGCGTCTTGTCGCCCATGATCGAGCCACCGGCCATGGGCGAACTCGGATCCACGGCAAGAACGGCCAGGCGGTAACCCTGCTGAACCAGGAACTGACCAAAAGCCTCGATAAAGGTCGACTTCCCCACACCGGGAACGCCACTGATCCCTATGCGTACACTGTTCCCGGTCTCCGGGAGGATTTCTTCGAGGAGTTGCTGGGCCGCGTCGCGATGCGCCGGCAGAGAACTCTCCACCAGCGTGATCGCCTTGGCGAGAGCGCGGCGTTGCCCGGCGCGAAGCGCCTGGACGTCGATCACGGTCTCTTACCGTCGGCCCGAGGCGACCGGCCGCTAGGCCGCGGCGGCGCCCGTGGCCTGGTCGACGGCGTCGAGAACCTCCCGTGCGGCGTCCGGAATCGGCGTGCCGGGGCCGAAAATGCAGCGCACCCCCGCATCGAAGAGCGCCGGATAGTCCTGCTCGGGTATCACCCCGCCGGCAATCACGATGATGTCGTTGGCGCCGAGCTTTGCCAGCTCGCCAATCAATTCCGGGATCAGGGTCTTGTGTCCCGCCGCGAGACTCGAGGCGCCGACCACGTGCACGTCGTTCTCCACGGCCTGGCGCGCCACCTCCGCCGGGGTGGAGAACATGGGCGATAGATCCACGTCGAAGCCAACGTCGGCAAAGGCCGTGGCCACGACCTTGGCGCCGCGATCATGACCGTCCTGGCCCATCTTGCAGACGAGCATCCGCGGTCGGCGACCGTGCTTGGCGACGAACGCGTCAATATCACTGCTGATCATGTTCCAGTTCTCATCGCTTTCATACGCGGAGCCATACACGCCGGATACGGTCTGGGCCTGGGCCGTAAAGCGGCCGAACTCGGCTTCCAGGGCGTCGGAAATTTCTCCCACAGTGGCGCGGCGACGCACGGCTTCGATCGACAGCTCCAGCAGATTACCCTCGGCGCCCCCCGCGCAGGCCGACAGCTGCGCAAGGATATCCTGCACAGCGCTGTCGTCCCGGCTATCGCGAATTTCCGCGAGGCGTTCCAGCTGCGCCTCGCGCACAGCGGCGTTGTCGATTTCGAGAACATCCACGGGATCTTCCGCGGGCGGTGGGTACTTGTTCACACCGACGATGACGTCCTCGCCGCGGTCAATGCGCGCCTGCTTCCGGGCCGCGGCTTCTTCAATGCGCAGCTTGGGCATGCCCGTCTCGATGGCCTTGGCCATGCCGCCGGCCTCTTCCACCTCGGCCATGAGCTCCCGGGCCTTCACGGCGATTTCCTCGGTCAGGGACTCCATCAGATAAGAGCCGCCCCAGGGATCGACCACGCGCGCGATGCCCGTTTCCTCCTGCAGGATCAGCTGGGTGTTGCGGGCGATTCGCGCCGCGAATTCCGTGGGCAGCGCGATGGCCTCATCCAGAGCATTGGTATGCAGCGACTGCGTCCCGCCGAACACCGCCGCCATGGCCTCGATGGTCGTGCGCACCACGTTGTTGTAGGGATCCTGGGCCGTCAGCGACCAACCCGAGGTCTGGCTGTGCGTGCGCAGCATGCTGCTCTTGGGGTTCTCGGGAGAGAATTCGGCGACGATTTCCTGCCACAGGAGGCGGGCCGCGCGGAGTTTTGCGATCTCCATGTAGAAGTTCATGGAGATGCCCCAGAAGAACGACAGGCGCGGCGCGAAATCGTCGATATGCAGACCGGCGGCCAGGGCGGTGCGAATGTACTCCTTGCCGTCGGCCAGAGTGTAAGCGAGCTCGAGCGCCGCGTTGGCCCCGGCCTCCTGCATGTGATAACCGGAAATCGAGATGGTGTTGAAGCGCGGCATATGCCGCGAGCAGTAGGAGATGATGTCACCGATGATGCGCATGCTTGGCGCGGGCGGGTAGATGTAGGTGTTGCGCACCATGAACTCTTTGAGGATATCGTTCTGGATGGTCCCGGAAAGCTGATCCTGAGACACACCCTGCTCCTCCGCCGCGACCACATAGCCGGCAAGCACCGGAAGGACCGCCCCGTTCATGGTCATGGAGACCGAGACGCGGTCCAGCGGAATCCCGTCGAAAAGGATTTTCATGTCCTCGACGGAATCGATGGCGACGCCGGCCTTGCCCACATCGCCCGCCACTCGTTCGTGGTCCGAGTCGTAGCCGCGGTGCGTGGCGAGGTCGAACGCTACGGAGACACCCTGGCCGCCCGCGGCCAGCGCCTGGCGGTAAAACGCGTTCGACTCTTCCGCCGTGCTGAAGCCCGCGTACTGGCGGATGGTCCAGGGGCGGCCCGCGTACATCGTGGCCTGGGGGCCGCGCAGGTAGGGCGCCATACCCGGCAGGGTGTCCGTGTGATCGAGTTGCGCGGTATCCAGGCTCGTGTAGAGCGCCTTGATGGGGATGCCTTCCGGCGTTTCCCAGGTCAGATCATCCGGCGTGCGTCCCTTCATCTGCTTCGTGGCAAGAGCGTCCCATGCGCGCAGGTTATCGGCGTTTGCGTTCTTGAAATCCGACATGACTGACCTCAGTGCTCACTGGCGGGCTGGTTGAGCTCGATCAGCACGCCGTCACAGCTTTTCGGGTGAATAAATATGGTAAGCGAACCGTGGGCGCCGGGCGCCGGGGTATCGGCCAGAAACTGGTAGCCTTTCGCTTTCAGCCGAGCCACATCGGCGTCGATATCGTCGCTGCGAAAGCAGAGGTGATGGAGACCGCCGCCGCGCTTTTCGATGTACTTCGCCACCGGTCCCTCACCGTTCAGGGGATGGATGAGCTCGATGTTTGTGGGCGGCAGCGGAAAGAACGCCGTCGAGGTCTTCGCGGCCTCCACGTCTTCGGTGCCATCGAAGGGCAGGCCGAAGTCTTCGAGGAAGCGCCTGATCGCCTTGTCCAGGTCCGGCACGGCGATGGCGATGTGGTCGAGGGCGGTAATCATGGTTCTATCTCCGGTGCACCTGCGGCAATGTCCGCGCTTAGAGCCGCTCGAGGTAGGACTGCGTAGCCTTGTGGCGGCGCGATGCCCTCTCCTCGGGGCTTTCGACGATGATCTTCTCATCGGGCGTTATTTTGAACAGCGGCTGCCCCTTGCTGATGATGACTCCGTCGTCGTTAACCAGCACGGCGTCCACGGTCCCCGCAAAGGGCGCATAGACTTTGTTGAACATCTTCATGACCTCGACGATGTACAGGGGGTCACCGGCTTCAAAGTGATCTCCCTTTTGTACGTAAAGCGGCGCATCCGGACTTTCGCGGCCATAGAACATGCCGCCGCTGACCGCGATGATCTCGTCCGACTTCGCCGTCGGCGGCGGCACCAGGACCTTGGCCATGGCGTCCTGCAAATCTGAGTCCAGGAGGCGCTCGGGGATCGCTATGGTCAGGTCGTCATTGACCGTGAGATCGAAGAATCCCGTGCTCTCGGCAATAGCCGGCAGGAGGCTCAGGATCGCGACACCGGCCTGGAAGCCCCGATGCGCCGCCTGAATCGCAGACCACCCCGCCGCATCCAGCTCGGTTTCCGCCGGCGCTGAGGTACCCTCGAGAGCCGTCTGCAGCGCGAGCCAGTCATCCTCCGGGAGCCGTGTACACAGCTCCTCGTAAAACGCGAGTCCCGCCTGCAGCAGGTCATTGTCGTGTTGCCAGATCATGCCGGCGGCGGGGGCGCCCTGCACGTAATCCATATCGAGGTAGTGGTAGATGTCGGCGAGCAGGCGCACCGGGTTGTCGTTCCAGCTCACCCGCCCGTCGATCAGCGTGTAGCTGTCGCGATGTGCGCTCAGCCAGCCGGCCAGCATGTGCGGCTGTTCCAGCAGTAGCTCCAGCGGTCTGAGCAGAAGCGTCTGCTTGAGCTCCAGTGCCTGTTGTAGCTCCGCCGCCTGTGCTCCCTCAAGATCAGCCTGCGAACGCTGACAGACGCGGCGCCAGGCGTAAGTGAGATCGATGCTCTCAGCTTCCCGCTTCAGTTCGCCCACGGCCGTCAGGTAGGGAACGATGAAACGCGTGGTGGGGCGGGCATTGATGTTCTGCCCGATGAACCAGTTGACCAGGCCGTAGTGAAACTCGAGGTTTGTCGCAAGATCGCGACCCCGCATGCGGGTCTGGCGGATCGTTTCCGCCATGGCTTCGTAGCAGTTCAGACGGCTGTCGCCGACCGTGAGCAAGAGCGCAATGTTGGAATCGTAGGCCCCGGCCAGGGTGTACTTCATGAACACATCCGTGTCCGGGTTGTGCAGGCTGATCCCCTGGTCGTCGCGAATCTCGCCCGCGGTGGCGTCCGACCAGTACTCGATCTGGCCGCCGGCGCTGGGCTGGAGTGCCTGATTCGTGGCGTTGAGACGCGCCTCCACGCTGTCGTTGCAGCGCGGCACCCGTTCCGGACACGGCAGTTTCGGCCCGTGCGCGGCGAGCAGGACCATCGCCTCGACGAGGGATTCGACGGTGAAGCTGTCGTCGGACTTGTCCGGGTTGGTGAAGCGCATGGCGTAGCACAACTCCGTAACCCGGTGCTCCACCTGGATCCGCGTGTTCATCTCCATGAAAAAATGCTGATCGCGATCAACGATACACTCGAAGGTCGACACCGAGTCCAGGCCCACGGCCGCCCCGAAGCGCGCTGCTTCGTCTTCCATCTCCACCAGCGTTTTCAGGTCCTGGGCAAGGATCTCCGCCTCGCGCGTGGCGTCGCGCTCCAACGCCTCCTCGCGCGCCCGCTCCAGGGACTCGACGGTCACCGACACTTCGAGCAGCTTCTGCTCGTGCATCTGCAGGGAACAATCCCGCCCCCCGAGGGTGATACACCAGTCGCCGTTGCCAATGACCTGGATTTCCTGGTGCCGCGTGGTTTCTATGTTCAGCTCGACGAGCACATTCTTGTTGTCGCCGACGCCGGTCATTTTCACTTCGGCGAGAACCTCCCGCACCAGCTCCGCCGCCCGGTGTTCTTCCCCGATGCCCATGATCCGCTGGCCTTTACCGCCCCCGCCGCTGATCGCCTTGAGTCGCACCCGGTTGCCGGGGTAGCGCTCGCGCATCCGGGAAACCGCCTCGGCAATGGTTTCGCTCAGTTCCTCTACGCTGTAGAGATCAACACCTTTTTCATAGCTGGCGGCCAGCACCTGGTCAGCGGCGGCCTCCAGATTCTCGTTGAGATCGTCCCCGTCGATGGGCAGGTTTTGCGCTGAAATCAGCTCCCGCAGCGCGGCGTGATCGGGATAACGCCGCAGCAGCGTCAGCGCCGTTGCGTTGTCGATACCCGGAGTGACCGACACGCCGGCCTTGAGGGCCGTGCGTTTGGCCTCATCCTTGAGACCCGCGTCGTGAACCGTTCGCGAACAGGGGCCGATGAAGTTCAGCTCCGCCGCTTCCATGGCGGCCACCATGGTTTCGTCTTCGGCCATGAAGCCATAGCCGGCGAAGATCGCGTTGTAGTCGTTCTCCCGGGCGATGTTGATGATCTGCTGGATCCGCTGATCGCGCTCTTCCTTATTGACCCCGGTGTAGTCGGGCACGCGATGCACGCGCTCCGGGTCGTCCATAACCCGGAGTTCGGGTGCCAGGGCATTCTGGTACACGATTGAATCCTTCTCCGAGAGCAGAATCCCGATGTGGCTGATCCCCATCTCGCGAAAAACGTCGATGGCTTCCTTGCGGATCGGACCGCGACAAATGATCAGCGGTCGTATATCGCTGCAGTCGAACTGACTCACCCATTCGCTGTGGCGTCGACCCAGGCGTCGGTCGCGATGGATCAGGGGGTTATGGAGGTAGTGCTCGTTGGACACGATCTTCTCTCTTGAAACTGGAAATTCGCGTCGAACTCGGTCGACGCCGGGTTCGAGCGCCAGGAGACTCTCAGTGGAACTCGCGCTGAACGCCACCCATCGGGGTGGGGCTGTAGTGGCGCAGACAGAACTCCATGTGTTCCGCGAGAACCTGGCGCAGTTCCGAGGGCATGACGATCTGTGAGATGGAACCCAGGCTCAGGGCCTCGTTGGGATTCATGAGTTCGCGTTCGTAGCGCTGTGCCAGCAACGCTTCCTCCGCGCGTACCCAGTCATCGATCTGTGCCTGAGCTTCGACAGCCGCTGCAGCCTCATCGTGCCCGGCCTCCAAAAGCGCAGACTTCGCATGCTCGAGCCGCGTGGGCACGTCGGAGCGCAGGCGCTTGAGTTCATCCTTGTACACATACTCCACGCCGGCCGGGCCCATAACGGCAACACGCGTTGTCGGTAGCGCGACCACGAAATCGGCGCCGGTGGAGTAGTTGTTGTAAGACGCGTAGGCACCACCGAAGGCATTGCGAACCAGAACCAGGAATCGCGGTGTACGCAAATCGACGATAGCGTCGAGCATGGCACGCCCGGCCTGGACAATCCCGCGCGATTCCTGCTCGCGACCGGGGAGAAAGCCTGTCGTGTCTTCGAGAAAAATCACGGGAATGTTGTAGAGATTGCAGAAGCGGATGAAGCGCGCGTTCTTGTAGGCGGCGTCGATGTCGATCTGGCCGGAAGCCACGGCCGAGTTGTTGGCAACGAAGCCGATAACGTTGCCGCCCATGCGCCCGAGGGCCGTAATGGTGTTGCGCGCCCGCTCGGCCTGAAGCTCCAGAAAATCTCCGTGATCGCAGAGCTGCTGGATCAGCACCGTGATATCGATCGGCGTGTTGAAGCCCGTCGGCGAGTTAAAGGCCTTCTTGAGGAGGATATCGATATCCCAGGTCTTTCGACTCACCGGGTCGGACGAGGGCTGGTGCGGCGCAAACTCGCTGTTGTTCCCCGGGAGATAGTTGAGCAACTCGCGCACCTTCCGCAGGGCCGCGATTTCATTGCGTACGACAAAGTCCGTCACGCCGGACTGGCTGTGCACGCCGGGCCCGCCCAGTTCGTCGGGGGTGACGTCCTCGCCAAGAACGGACTTAACGACCCCGGGCCCGGTAAGGCCGAAGAAAGTCTCATCGGGCTGGATCATGAAACTGCCCTGTCGCGGCAGGTAGGATCCGCCGCCGGCGTTGAAGCCAAACATGCACATAACGCTGGGCACGATACCGCTGATTTTCCGCAGCGCCGTAAACGCATCGGCATAGCCGTCCAGACCCCCGACGCCCGCGGGAATGTAGGCGCCGGCGGAATCATTGAGTCCCACGAGGGGAATACCCCGCTGCGCGGCGAGCTCAAAAAGTCGGGCGAGCTTTTCACCGTTGGTTGCGTCCATGGAACCAGCACGGACGGTGAAGTCATGGCCGTAGATCGCCACGTCGCGGCCGCCGACGCGGATCAGCGCCGTGACCAGGGACGCGCCATCCAGATTGGGTCCCCAGTTCTGGTACAGCACCACCGGCCGTTCGTCCGCCAGAAACTCGATGCGCTCCCATACGGTCATACGGCCTTTGAGGTGCTGCCGCTGTATGTTGCGTACACCGGCCGCCTGGAAGGGGCGCTGCTGCAGTTCGGCGCCGGCTTTCATAGCCGCTTCGAAAAGACCCGGCTCCGACTGCAGCTGGCCGGGGACTTCGAACTGCTCTTCTTTTTTCGTCGCGAAGGGGTTGCTTAAGGTAGCGTACGCCGGGCGTTGTTCGTCTTCTGCGTGCTGGGCTGATTCGCTCATGCTTGCGTAATTCTCTTGCGACCGTTTGACCAGCCGGGACCGCTGCCCCGGAGCCTGACGGGTCCAAAGCGGCGCCATAAGTTAGTGTTCGTACCCGAGCAAGTCAATCTGGACCGTGGCGTTTGCGGCCCCGGGCCAAACCCCCGGGCACCGCCGTGCGTGCCCCTCGAGACCATTCACACAAGCACCTGGAATCATGTCTGCACACGCATTCGCACCCCGAAAGACCACAACATTGCAGCGGCTCAGAACCCGTGACGATGCAGGCGGCGGGATTCGAACGACCGAATTGCCCTACTTCGACAACCCCGTGGAGGTCTACCGACGTATCCGGGATCTGGGCGATGCCGTGCTCCTCGACAGCGCAGCCCGGGGCACTCGCGCACGCTGGGACATCATCGCCGCGGCGCCGGGCGACACGCCCGGTCTGCAGTTGAGCGCCGACACCCATCCGGGGGAAATGACGGCCGAACTGGAGCGCTTCGTGGCCGCGGCAAAATCCGTGCTCGCCGCTCACCGGGCAAGCCACATAGCCTCACCGGCTTTACAGGACTGGCCCGGGATGTCGGCCGGGGAGACGCCGTCCGGCGTTTCCGGTACCTACTCCGAAGTCGATGGGAACGATCTTCCGTTCGTCGGCGGATACATCGGCCACCTCAGTTACGAGCTGGGCCGGCGAATCCAGGGATTGGCAGCGCTGCCCGTCGCTACGCCCCTGGCGAGCGTGCGCTACTACCCCTGGGCGATCCTTCAGGATCACGAGGCGCATAGAAGCTGGCTCGTGGGTGACTGGGACGAGTCCCTCAAGCGGGAACTCGATCAGCGACTGCGCGCGGTCAAGGAAGCCACGACATCGTCCTTCCTCCTGCAGTCTTCCTTCACCGCGCAATGGGACCTGGCCCGGTACCAGGGGGTGTTCGAGCGGGTAAAGGAATTCATCCGCGCCGGTGACTGCTACCAGATCAACATTGCCCAGCCCTTTGAAACAGCATTCAGCGGCGACACGCTGGAGGCCTACGAGGCGCTGCGGCAGGTCGCCCAGGCTCCCTTCTGCGCCTATCTGCCGCTCGCCGGGGGTGCAAGCCTGATGAGCCTGTCCCCGGAGCGTTTTCTCACCGTGAGCGACGGGCAGGTGGAAACTCGTCCGATCAAGGGAACGCGCCCGCGCAGCGCCGACCCGCGGGCGGACCGTGAAGCCGCTGCGGCCCTCCTGGCATCGGAAAAGGAGCGGGCGGAAAACCTCATGATCGTCGACCTGCTGCGCAACGACATCGGTCGTTTTTGTGAACCGGGGAGCGTGGGCGTCGATGAACTGTTCCAGCTCGAGAGCTTTGCCACGGTGCACCACCTGGTGAGCGCGGTTCGCGGCCGTCTTGCCCCGGGTGTGACGGCGCTGGACCTGCTGTTGGGCTGCATACCCGGAGGATCGATAACCGGCGCTCCGAAGTATCGCGCCATGCAGCTTATCGATGAACTGGAACAGGCCCCGAGGCAGGCCTGGTGTGGCAGCGTCTTCTACCTGTCGGCGCACGGCCGTCTGGACAGCAATATCGCCATCCGTACGCTGTTCAGCCACGCGGATCGTCTGAGCTGCTGGGCCGGCGGCGGCCTGGTCGACGATTCAGATGTCGAAGCGGAGTATCAGGAGCAGGAACACAAAGTCGGCGCCTTCCTGCAGGCGCTCGAGAAGCGCTTCTCCGTGCCGGAGAAATTCAGTAAACGGGCAGTTCCAGGTCGCTGAAGAGTGCGTCGAGCTCGCTGCGGGATTTGTGATTGAACGCCGCCGTCACCAGATCGCGCGTTAGGTGCGGGGCGAAATCGGCTATGAACTCGTACATGTAGCCACGCAGGAAGGTGCCTTTCCGGCATCCGATACTCGTCACGCTGCTGGCGAAGAGGTGGCGCGCGTCGAGGGCGATGAGGTCGGAATCCTGTGTTTCGTCGTGGGCCATATCGGCGATGACTCCGATGCCGAGGCCCAGGCGCACGTAGGTCTTGATAACGTCAGCGTCGGCGGCGGTGAAGACGACCCGCGGTGTCAGGCCGGCCGATACGAAGGCCTCGTCCAGGCGCGAACGGCCCGTGAAGCCGAACACATAGGTCACGATCGGGTGCGCGGCGACGTCCTCAAGGCTGAGACGCGATACCTGCGTGAGCGGGTGATCGCGGGGCACCAGCACGCAGCGATTCCAGCGGTAACAGGGCATCATCACCAGATCGCTGAACAGTTCGAGGGCTTCGGTGGCTATGGCGAAATCCACGGTGCCGTCCGCCGCCATCTCCGAGATCTGCATCGGCGTGCCCTGGTGCATATGCAGCGACACGTCGGGATACTTGCGAATAAACCCCTTTATGACCTCGGGCAGAACGTAGCGCGCCTGCGTATGCGTGGTTGCAAGCGACAGGGCACCACGGGTTTCGTCCGAGTACTCCTGGGCGATGTGCTTGATGCTCTCAACCTTGCGCAACACCTCGCCGGCCGCCTCGAGGATGACCTTCCCCGCCGGGGTTACATGCGTGAGATGTTTGCCGCTGCGGGAAAAAACCTCGACACCCAGCTCGTCTTCCAGGAGCCGGATCTGCTTGCTGATACCCGGCTGCGACGTATACAGCGCCTGCGCCGTGGCCGACACGTTCAGATCATGGTGGGCGACTTCCCAGATGTAGCGCAGTTGCTGGAGCTTCATGCCCAGGGGACTCCGGTGGCTTTCCCTAGCGACGTGTTCTCGAGCTTAGAACGCATGGAACTAAGTCGCAAGTCACATAAAAGATTACAGCTATAAGAACTGGGCCGCGAAGAGGATTCAGCGGGTTTCGTTCGCCACGCCGTGGGGCACGTGACCCGTGGCGATATGATCCCGCGCCGATTCGCAGTGATCGGGCTGATCGTCGAAGAAGACGTCGGCCTGGTAGGCGCGCAGGAAATCCGTTTTGTTCAGTCCGCCAAGAAAAATCGATTCGTCGATTCGGATGTTCCAGGCGCGAAGCGTCCGGATGACCCGCTCGTGCGCCGGCGCCGACCGGGCGGTGACCAAAGCCGTGCGTATGGGCGCCTCCTCGGCCGGAAGCGCCCGCTGCAGTTCGTGTAGAGCAGCCAGGAACGACTTGAAGGGACCGCCGGATAGCGGGGTCCGAGCAGCGGCGCGCTCGCTGGCCGTGAAGGCCTCGAGTCCTTCCGACTTGTAGATCCGTTCAGCCTCATCGGAGAACAGCACCGCGTCTCCATCGAAGGCGAAGCGAAGCTCCTCACTGCCGCGATTGGCTCCCTTGTTGGACATGAGCGTCGCCGCCGCTACTCCGCATTCCAGCGCATTGCGCACGTCCTCCGCCTCGCTGGAAAGAAAGAGCTGGCAGCCAAAGGCGTTGATGTAGCGCCAGGGGCTTTCACCACCGCAGAAGGCCGCACGACTGATAGCCAGGCCGTAGTGCTGAATGGAGTTGAAGACGCGTAACCCGGTATCGGCGCTGTTGCGGGACAGCAGAACGACCTCGACGCCGCGATCGTTTCCCAGGCGCTCATTGATGCGCAGCATTTTCTCTACGAGGGGAAAGGCTTCACCCGGTTCCAGGGGTTCGTCCTCGCGCTCCACCTGATACGCCGAGTACGCTTCGAGTCCCTCTTCCTCATACACGCGATGGCTCGCGCCGAGATCGAAGAGAGCGCGCGACGAAATGGCGATAACGAGCTTGTGCTCGAGCGATGAGGGCATGCGCGCAGCATACTCCGGCTCAGTTGTTCACGACACCTTCGGGGAGCCTCGCTCCGTCACGCCGGGGCCGACTCTTCAGATTCGTGCTTGCCCCGGGACAGGTATTCACGGCTGAGGCGGAACACCAGGGGAGCCAGGAGCAGCAGCGCAATCAGATTGGGAATAGCCATGAACGCGTTGAGCGTGTCCGCGACCAGCCACACCAGATCGAGCTGCACCACTGTCCCCACCGGGATCGCAGCCACCCAGGCCAGGCGGAAAGGAAGGATGCCTCGTGTGCCGACCAGAAAGACCACGCAGCGCTCGCCGTAAAAGGACCAGCCGATCATGGTGGTGAAGCCGAACAGGCAAAGGCCCAAGGTGACGATGATTTCTCCCCCGGGGATGGCGTTGGAGAAGGCCATGGACGTGAGGCTCGCGCCGCTGACGCCGGTGGGCAAAACGTCCATGATGACAATGACCAGTCCGGTCATTGTGCACACGACCAGAGTGTCGATGAAGGTCCCCAGCATGGCGACCAGGCCCTGCTCCACCGGTTCGTTGGTCCGCGCCGCGGCGTGAGCAATCGGGGCGCTCCCGAGGCCGGCCTCATTGGAAAAGATGCCCCGGGCCACGCCGAAGCGTATCGCCGCCCAGATCGTGGCGCCGGCAAAACCGCCCGTGGCGGCCGCACCGCTGAAGGCCGAGGACACGATAGTCCCGATGGCGCCGGGCACTTCCGAGATGTGCATGAGGATAACGATCAGGCTCATGAGCAGATAGCTCGAAGCCATCAGGGGAACGAGATAGCCGGCAACGGAAGAAATGCGCTGGATGCCCCCGAGGACGACCGCGCCGACCAGGACCATCAGCACTATACCCGTGTAGATCGGCACGACACCGTAGCTGTCCTTGAGCACTTGGGAGATCGAGTTCGACTGCACCGTGTTGGCGATACCGAAGCCCGCCAGGGCGCCAAAAATCGCGAAGGCAAAGGCGAGCCAGTGCCAGTGCGCGGCCAGACCATTGCGGATGTAGTACATCGGCCCACCGCTGAAGCTCCCGGCCGAATCGCGCTCACGGTAATGCACGGCGCACACGGCTTCGGCGTACTTTGTCGCCATGCCGAACAGGGCCGTTATCCACATCCAGAACAGCGCTCCGGGGCCACCCAGCGTGATCGCCGTAGCGACGCCGGCGATGTTTCCCGTTCCGATGGTGGCGGAGAGCGAGGTCATCAGCGCGCGAAACGGCGTGATATCGCCCGCGCCCTGCCCGGAGCGTCCACGCAGGAGCATGACGAAGCCCCCGGGAAGACGACGAAGGGTAAGGAAACGCAGCCCGACGGTGAGGTAGATGCCCGTGCCCAGGAGCAGCACCAGCATGGCAGGCCCCCAGGCGATCGCGTTGACGCGCGTGATAAGTTCAGCCACCTGAAGCTCCTATGGATTGGATGAGGGCCTACGACCCGCCTGGCCTTGGTTCAGCGTTCGATGGGCGCCGCCGCGGGGATCCCCGCGGCGGCAGGTTCCACTTAGTTGATGCTCTTCAGCGTGCCCTTGGGCAGCACGGCATGCACGTGTACGCGCTGGAACTTGAGCTCCACCTTCTCGGAAACATTAAGAACGATGTAGTTGTCGGAGAGTGACGTGATGCGTCCCAGGATACCGGAAGTCGTCACCACCTCATCGCCCTTGCTGAGTGCGCCGATCATCGCGGCGTGCTCTTTCTGTCGCTTGCGCTGAGGCCGGATGGCGATGAAGTAGAACAGTACGAACAGGCCGACCAGAAAGAAGATCTGGAACAGTTCGCCCCCGGCGGGTGCCGGCTGGGCAGCTTGCGCGTAGGCGCTGGGAATCAACACGATAGGTCCTCGCTGTGTACGATTTCGCTTCTCAACCTGATCGCCCTGGCGAATGCCTGCGGCCAGAGTTCGGCGAACCGCGGGGCTCCCTGGCGCGGCGTCCGACTCCACTGATGGCTGAATGCGTTACGACGGGCGACCGCCGCAACCGGAATGGGGGTCGCCAGGGCCCGGTAGTCTGGCCCCCGCCGAATCCTTCCCGGGAGACAGGACTGCCGACCCCAGCACCTTAGAAATCAGGAAAGGCCGGGAATGTAACGGTTTTGCTCCCGACCGGCAAACCGAGACAGCACCCAACCGCGGCCGGCCGTGCTTCAGGTCCGCAGGCTCAATTCATACTCCATGCACTGGGGCGCATGATCCGAAAACTGCTCCCCGGTATAGATTGAGGCCGCGCGGACGCGATCCAGGAGTTTCGGCGTAATGATCTGGTAGTCGAGACGCCACCCCACATTGTTCGCCCGCGCCTGGCCGCGATTCGACCACCAGGTGTAGCGTTCAGCCTCTTTGTCGACCAGGCGGAAGGAGTCGATGTAGCCGAGTTCGTCGTAGACGCGATCCAGCCAGGCCCGTTCTTCGGGGAGAAAGCCCGAGTTCTTCTGATTGGAACGCCAGTTCTTCAGATCGATATTCTGGTGACAGATGTTCCAGTCAGCGCAGATGATGAACTCGCGACGTTTTCTCCGCAGCGCTCGCAGGTGCTCATAGAACACGTCCATGAAGGCCAGCTTCTTGGCCAGGGCGTCTTCGCTCGAGGATCCGGAGGGCATGTACAGCGAAACTACCGAAACCCCCTCAAAGTCGAACTGCGTGTAGCGCCCCTCACTGTCCGCGGGATCCCAGCCCAGGCGTGTCACTACCTTGCGAGGTGCCACGCGGCTGTAAACCGCGGTGCCGCTGTAGCCCTTGCGCTCGGCATCGTTGTACACGCAGGTATGCCCCGCGGGGTAGAAGAGTTCGCTGTCCAGCTGGTGCTCCTGGGCCTTGGTTTCCTGAACGCAGACCACGTCAGGCGCCTCGCGCGCCATCCAGCCGAAAAACCCTTTGCGTTCCGCGGAGCGGATTCCGTTCGCATTGAAACTGACGATGCGGGTCCGAGTCTTGCTCACGGCGTCAGAGCCCGAGATCCTTGATGAGCGCGACGACGTCGTCGTGGTGGCTCTTGGTTTTCACTTTGTCCATCAAGTGCTTGAGACGTCCATCCTTACCAACGACGAAGGTAGTCCGGAGGATTCCCATGAACTCGCGCCCCATGAACTTCTTCAGGCCCCAGGCGCCGTACTTGTCGGCCACGGCGTGGTCTTCGTCGGAGAGGAGGGTGAAATTGAGTTCTTCTTTTTCAATGAAGCGACCGAGGCGAGCCACCGGATCGGGACTCACGCCCAGGGCCACGGTATCCAGGGCGGCGAGCTCAGCGCGGCTGTCCCGCAGTCCGCAGGCCTGCACCGTACACCCGGGAGTCATGGCCTTGGGGTAGAAATACAGCACGACGTTGCTGTTGTCGCGAAAGTCCTTGAGGCTGACCTTGCTGCCGTTCTGGTCGGGCAGCGAAAAGGCCGGGGCCATGTTGCCAATCTTCGGAAACGCCATAGTCAATCGCTCTCCTGCTTGCGTGTTTTTGCATCGTCTTGCGTGATTTCAGGTGGCTGCCGGGGGCGGTACGCGGCGGACGCTGATTTCGTCGACAACGATAGGGAACTCTCCCGTGCCTCGATCGGCGAAAAAATCCCTCAGCGTGCTGCGAACCACGGGAAAGGCAATCTCATCCCAGGGGATCTCGGTCTCCTCGAATAGTCCGGTTTCAAGGCTCTCTGGCCCCACCGCGTGGTCTCCGTCATTGAGATTGCAGCGATAGAACATATAGACCTGACTGATATAGGGCACATCGAACACGCGGTACAGTTCGAGATCCGTGACCACACCCCGGGCTTCTTCCCAGGTTTCCCGCGCCGCGCCCTGGGCCGTCGTCTCGCCGTTTTCCATGAATCCGGCGGGCAGCGTCCACAGACCCCGGCGCGGCTCGATCGCGCGGCGGCACAGCAGCACCCGATCCGCGTGGGTCGCGAGGCAGCCCACGATGATTCGGGGGTTGACGTAGTGAATCGCGCCACAGGAACGGCAGACAAAGCGATTGCGGTCGTCGCCCTCGGGGACGCGCAATTCGATCTCACCGCCGCATTTGCTGCAGAATTTCATGACAGCTGACGATACGCTCCGCCGAAAAACAGCAGCGGTGCACACGTATCCTCCGCGGCGTCAACGACGCGCGTGACCCGGCCCAGCAGAATCGTGTGGTCGCCGCCCTCCAGGGCGCGCTCCAGACTGCACTCGAAATTAACCAGCGCTCTCTCCACCAACGGAGCACCATTGCGACCCGGGCGGAAGTGGCCCTCGCGCAGCTGATGACCGCCCTTTTGTGCATAGGCCGTGGAAAACTCCTCCTGCTCTTCTGTAAGCACGCCCACGGCGAAGTGTTCAGCCGCGGCAAAAACCTCGTACACATCGGAATCTTTCTGCACGCTCCACAGTATCAGCGGAGGCTCCAGGGACACCGACGCAAAAGAGTTCACGGTGACGGCAATGGCATCACCGTCGGAGTCGATGGCGGTGACAAGGCATACGCCCGTGGCGAAGCGACCGAGGGCATCGCGGAACTCCAGAGAACTGAAACTCATGAGCTTTCTTTCCGGACCCCCGCGCTCCAGCGGTTTCGGCGCTCATGGTCGCTCTCTCGGGCCTGGACCCAATGCCAGTTTCCGCCGGTGTCGCGCTCACGCTTCCAGAGGGGAGCCCCCACCTTCAGATAATCCATTACGAACTCACAGGCGCTGAAGGCGGCGGCGCGATGGGCGGAGGAGGCGGCCACCCAGACAATGGTCTCTCGGGGAAGAATGCGACCCACGCGATGAACGACTTCCATCGCGCACACGGGCCAGCGGCTGGCGGCACTGCGCATCATGGCGCCGATGCGCTCTTCCGTCATGCCCGGGTAGTGCTCGAGTTCCAGCGCCGTAACGCTTCCGCCCCGGGCCTGGCCCGAAAAGGTCACCACGGCACCCACATTGTCGTCCTGGTCCGAGAAAGTCCGAAGCAGCGAGGAGACGTCTATGGCGTCAGTAGTAATGCGGACGTTGAGCACCCTAGCCCCCGGTCATGGGCGGGAAAAACGCCACTTCGTCGCCGGCTTCCACGCTCACGGCGTCGTCCGCGACGCGCTGGTTGACGGCGCAGAGTACGTTGGGATCCGCCATCGCCGCGGCGAACTCCTCATCACCCGCCGTGCGTAATTGGGCGCGCAGCTCGGCGACGGTGCTGGGAAAATTATCGTCGGCAAAGTCCAGTTCGTCCGTACCGAGTAGTTCACGTAGATTGGCAAAGAAACGGATTTTCACGCGGCGCTGCCCTCCCCTCGCTCCCAGAGCCCGGTGCGGCCCCCTTCTTTACGCAGAAGACGCAGCTGGTCGATCTGCATATCCCGATCAACGGCTTTGCACATATCGTAGATGGTCAGTGCCGCGATGGACGCGGCGGTCATGGCTTCCATCTCCACACCGGTCCGCGCCATAACGCGGGCGCTGCAGCGGATAAGAATGCCGGGGCGTTCGCGATCGATGTCGAAGTCGACTTCGAGGGCGTCCAGGGGAAGGCTGTGGCACAGCGGAATGAGTTCATCGCAGCGCTTTGCCGCCTGGATAGCGGCGATACGCGCCACCGTCAGCACATCGCCCTTGGCAATCTCATTGGCTTCGATCATGGCAAGCGTGGCTTCACGCATGCTGATCCGGGCTTCGGCGACGGCCACGCGAGCCGTTTCGGTCTTGGAACCCACGTCAACCATCCGCGCGCTGCCGTCTTCGCTCACGTGGGTGAGGGCCTTACTGCGCTCGTCTGTGGAATCGCCCATCGCGCTGACCGCTGCAAAAAGCTGGGGAGTCTAGCCACCTGAAATTTGAGGCGCAAATGGCGTTGATCGCCGGTTGCGCGTTTTTTCGATCCGCATCTAAAAAACTCGACCCCACAGCCCGGCCGGCAGCACGGGCTCACCGGATCCTGAATCTCTCCGCTTACCCATTCTCCGGGCGCCAGACCCGGCGCGTGGCTCGCGAAAGCAGTCGACAACACTGGGGGCTTCCGTCAGGATCATCGCCATGAGGCTTTTGACGTCTACCCCTTCGCTGCCTTGGCCAGCCTCAGCCTGGTGCACCACGGCACTCGTCGGCGTTGCAGTCCCCGTTCTGCTTGTGCTGGTGCTTTCGGCAACGACAACACCTTCGGCCCTCGCGAGCGGCCCGGTCTTTACCCTGGGACTGATGGGCGTGGGCATCATCGCAGCGGCGACTGCGGGTTATTTCTGGATCGGCGTCCTTCTGGCATTGCTGAATGCAGCGTGCCTGCTCGTGTTGGCACTTGCTCTGGGCATGCCAGCGTTGCCGCACCCTTTTTCAACCGGCCTGGCCATGGTTATCGCCAGCGGCAGCTTCGCCGCGCGGGGCGCTCTGTTTGCGAAAACCATGACGCAAAAAGGATGGTTGATGGCCCTGTTTGTCGTCGCCGGTGAGGGATCGGTTTTGCTCATAGTCTTCGCCTGGCCGGGTGTGCTGCCCGACTGGTTTCTGGCGCTTCTGCCTGCACAGTGGGCCAGCACGGCAATTCAGACGGCGCTCACCGGGACCGGCACGCTTGCGGCCATGGCGGTGTTGATCGCCCTGGCCGGTACCGCGGCGACGACTCTGCTGGCGGCCAGACTCTGGCTACGCCGCTGGCCATACTTGCTCATGTTCACAGCGTGGCTCGGCCTGTCCGCGCTGGTCTATTTTTGGTCTTCACCGACAACGCCCCATGGCGATCTCGCCCGCGTTGCTCCCGTCGCCACGCCGGTGGCGACGATGGTCTTCGACACGAGAAAGATGTGATCAAGCCGCTCTGCACCCTGCTGTTCGCGATTCCACACGCGGTCACCGCCGCGATCAGCGTCGCGGAAATCCCGGCTCAACAGACTTACCTGTGTCCCAATGGAGAGGTGATTGGGACCTCCCTCAAAGGCTCGCGAGAGCGGCGGAGAGTCACAGCAAGTATCAGCGTTTCCGAACGTCAGGTAGGTTTCGGTGATCTGCCTGGATGGCGGGAAGCGGCCTCCCCGGAGTCACTCCTCCAGGTGATTCGAAGCAACTGCGAAGCTCACGATCTTCCTGACGGCTGGAAGGGCGTATGTGATCAGGCGCCGCGGCTCGAGGCCGACAACATACACCGCTATATCGAGGACACCTTCACCCCATTTCGACTGGTCGCAGACGCCGAAGAGAAAGGCCTGTTTACAGCGTACTACGCCTCCTATGTAAACGTCCGTCAAACCAGAAACGCTGAGTACAAGTATCCAATCTACCGGGTGTCTGACCGGGCGAGATCGCTGTCGCGCCGCGACATCGGGAACGGGGCCCTTGAAGACGATGATGTACTGTTCTGGTCGGATAGCGCATTTGATGTTGATGTACTCCACATTCAAGGGAGCGGAGTTGGCCGCCTGCCGGATGGGGCGAAAGTCAACATCAGCTACGCGGGCAAGAACAGGGAGAACTACGTCAGTCTCGGCAAAGTGTTACGCGAATGCGGCGATCTGGCACCGGACAACATATCTCTGCCGTCCATCAGGACATGGGTGAGTCAAGCGACGCCCGATGAATACCAGCGACTGATCAACAACAACCAAAGTTATGTGTTTTTCAGCGCCAGTGAGTACACCGGAGAATCGCCGAAAGGTGCTCTGGCGGTACCCCTGACCCCCATGCGCTCACTGGCAGTGGACACTCGCTATATCGCTCTCGGGACAATGATGTATGTGGCCGTACCCCAGCCCCTGGGGCCTGCGATCGAGCGGGTGTTTATTGCTCAGGACAAGGGTGGGGCCATCAGCGGCGGAATCCGCGCCGACATTTTTGCGGGTGAAGGCGAAGCGGCCGAGCTGTTCGCCGGCAGAATGGCCCATCGCGGCCGGGCATGGGTTTTGAAACCGAAGTAGCGGTCCCCAAGACTTCGGCGGCGACATACAAGTCCCGGCTCGATCTCAAAGCCGTTCAATAAAGGACAGACTCTGAGCCTTTCCATCTGGATGATTTAGAGCAGCAGCTCCAGAATCGGCTCATTCGGATCCTGGCCCTGTATCTCGAGGTTCAGGGAATACGCCACTTCCTGCGCCACGCGCTCTCCGCTCGCATAGGCTGACGCGATGTCGGCGCTCGGTGCCGTTACGTCCGTACAGTCGCCGGCAAAAAAGAGCGTATCTTTAATGCTGTCGGCGAGACCGAGACGCGCCTGGTCACTCGCGACCTCGAACAGGGCACCGCGACTGAACTCATCCTTGTTCCAGTCCATGACCTTTTCCCAAAGCGGGTCTCCCGAGCCACCGATCTGCTCAATCACATCGCCAAAGTCCTGCAGCGCGACGTCCCGTACAAGGCGTGCGCGCTGGGCAGCGAGAAGTTCCGCTCGACTTCCCCGGTACTGAGCTTCCAGCAGAATCTCTCCGTCGATGCCCGCGCGGAATGCCCGCAGGGTCCGATTGGCGTCCTCCTGTAACCACTCGTCGCCTTCGATGGTCAGGTTGAGGTCTTCGGCCGAGAACACCGCCGCGAAAGTGAGGCTTGCCGTCGAGACGACCTCCCTCATGGCCGCGAGCTTCTCCGGCGGAAGCGGGGGCGTGAACTCGATGGCGTTGCTGAGCAGCACCGGGGGCGGAACCGTGACCACAAGGCGCCGTGTCGTTACCGCGCTATCAAGACCACGATCGCGATAGTTCACGCCGATCAGCCCTTCCCGCCAAAACACTTGATTAACCTGGCTGTTGAGCTGCAGTGTTCCCAAAGCAGCGCCGGCGATGCCGTCGACCAGGGCCGACATGCCCGGATGGACGATCACACGACCGGGAGCCATCGCGCTCGTTTTGAGCCCAAGCTCGCGAGCCGGTGGCCAATCGCCCTCGGTGCCATCCTCCCCCGGGGGCAGGAAAGCCGCCCCGCTGTCGACGTCCCGCAAAAGATCGGGGAGCGCCGTAGAGAACACCCGGCCGCCGACGCGATCCCGCGCCTCAAGCAGCAGCACCTTGATGTCTTCCGCCGCCGCAACGAGGCGCTGCGCCGCCACGAGTCCGGCTATGCCGCCGCCAATCACGATGACGTCGTAGTCCGTACCCACACCCTGGGCCTGCGCGGGGCCAGAGGCCTGCGAAACGCAGCTGCCTGCGGCCACGAGTTCCAAAAATCTGCGACGATTCAGCACCGGAGCCGGCCTCTGAGAAGTTGCGGCGAGAATAGCGCAGCGCCACCAAGCGTTCACCGGTATCGCGGCCTCATCGGCGTGTTTTCGCCCGGGTTTTACCCAGGATGCGAAGTACCGCACATCCAGGGCCGCGCTGGCGCGGGCCGTAAACCGGCGACGCCTGCCAGCCGCGAAATCAGGTCCCCGGCGCCAGCTCGACCCAGTCACCCTGCGCCAGCATGAGTTCCGGCGACTTTTGTGACGAGTTGCCGACCGACGCGGACACCGGGGCAAGGCGCAGCGTCTGCTTGAGTACGGGCGCAAAGAGCGCGTCGTCGGACTCGATCTTGTGCGAGTTGTCCAACCAGCGGCGCTGTTCTTCCGGCTCCAGCAGTACCGGCATGCGCGAGTGCCAGGGGCGGAATGCGGCGGCGGCCTCCGTCGTCATGAGCGTGCAGGACAGCAGCGGCGGGTCCTCGCCGCACCACAGATCCCAGAGCGCGGCCACGGCCAGCGCCTCGTCGACGTTGGTGATCAGCCAGGGCTGCTTGGCGCTCCCTTCCTTACGCCACTCAATAAATGACGACATGGGCACGATGCCGCGCTGACTGGCGAAGGGTTTGCGAAAGGCCGGACTTCGGGCGGCGGACTCGCTGCGCGCATTGAACATGGCGTACTTCTGGCTGCGTTCCTTTGCCCAGTGCGGCGTAAGCCACCAGTGCGCCATCGCCAGCTCGGCCTCGCCGGCAGCGCCGCGAAGCAGGGGAACAGACTCCGTCGGCGCCACGTTGGCCAGGGTGAGGGGCGGGAGAGAGCAGCCCAGACTCTCCAGCAGCGCGCCGAGGCCGGGGGTCTGCAGCACATTGAAACGCCCGCACATGACCGATGTCCCGGATCAGGCCTCGCGCCGTTTGAGCTTGGCAACGGTCTGCGCGGTTGCCAGGAGCTGGTCACTCTCCCCCAGGAGTTGCCCATCGAGAAAAGCGGTTTTGTGCGAGAGGCGGACGATGCGTCCCAGCGCCTTGAGCGGCCCGGCTCTCGTTACTTCCAGGTAACGCGTGCTGATCTCAAGGGACGACAGGCCGACCACTCCAGGATGAAAGGCGAATACCGCCTGGCTCATGGTGGCATCGAGCATGGCGGTAATGAATCCACCCTGGACAATGTCGCCGGAGTGGCAGAAAGCGGGTCCGACGTCAAAGCTCACGATCACCCCTGTCGCTTCGAGATCGATCTTGGTGATCTTTCCCCCGAGCATGTGCATGAACTCAGGTAGTTTCTCGTTAAGCCTGATGATGTCCCGCATAGGGCTGCTTCTTCCTTAACCAAATGTTCCCAGCGCAACCGAAGGCTCAGCACGGCCCGCCAGGGTCGCGGCCGGTGGGCTCAGATTATCTAATTTTCTAAATTAGGTTTCTTTCTTAACGCTTTGTTTTTGGAATGCTTTTGCTTCTTATCAAGCCGGCGCCGCTGGGAGCTCAAGGACGGTTTCGTAGCGCGCCGCGCCTTCTTTTCATGGTTCGCCTTGAGCAGTACGTCCTGCAGGCGAAGCAGCGCGTCCGCGCGGTTTTTCGCCTGCGTCCGGTGACGCTGCGCCTTGATCACGAGGATACCCTCGCCGCTGATGCGCGAATCGCCGCTCGCGAGCAGTCGCCGCCGCACTCGTTCCGGAAGCCGGGCATGGCGCAGGTCGTAGCGCAGGTGGATCGCGGATGACACCTTGTTGACGTTCTGGCCACCGGCGCCGCTGGCACGCATCGCGTCCATGTGCACGTCACGCATATCCAGGCGCAGGCCGGGTGCGAGTTCGATCACCTCATTCAAGAAACTGTCTCCAGCGAGCCCCAGCACTCCCCCACGGGCACGGCACCCGCGGCGACCGCGACGCCCAAGCTGCCTGGGGGATCCGCAATCAGGGTCGCATGGTAGTCAATGACGTAGATTCTTTGAAGCGGGCGACGCCAGTGACCACCGACGCTACACTGCGCGCCTCTTCCCGATCGGAGCGAAAAATGAGGGACGCTTTCGTCTGCGACGCCGTGCGCACACCCATCGGCCGCTACGGTGGCGCCCTCGCGGCGGTGCGCGCCGATGATCTGGCTGCCTTGCCTCTGCGCAGTCTCTGCGAACGCAATCCGCAGCTTGATCCGTCGCGGCTTGATGACGTGTTACTCGGCTGCGCCAACCAGGCCGGGGAAGACAATCGAAATGTGGCGCGTATGGGTTTGCTGCTGGCGGGTCTCCCGGTGGAAGTGCCGGGAGTGACCATCAATCGCCTCTGCGGTTCGGGTATGGATGCGGTGGGCTCGGCGGCGCGGGCGATTCGCGCCGGAGAGATGAACCTGGTGCTGGCCGGGGGTGTGGAGTCGATGTCCCGCGCGCCCTTTGTCATGGGGAAGGCAGGCAGTCCCTTTGCCCGGGACGCGGCGCTGCAGGATACGACCATGGGCTGGCGGTTCATCAATCCGGCCCTCAAGGACGCCTACGGCACCGAGACCATGCCGGAAACCGCCGAGAACGTGGCCGAGCGCTTCGGTATCAGCCGCGAGGATCAGGACGCCTTTGCGCTGCGCAGCCAGCAGCGCGCCGGTCGGGCCCAGGCGTCCGGACGCCTTGCCCGGGAAATTGTGCCGGTCAGCATTCCCCAGCGCCGTGGCGACCCACGTGTTGTCGAGTGCGATGAGCACCTGCGTCCGAACACTCAACTCGAAAAGCTCGCAGCGCTCCCGACCCCCTTTCGCGATGGCGGGAGTGTGACGGCGGGAAACGCGTCGGGGATCAACGACGGAGCCTGCGCGATGATTCTTGCGTCGGAAAGTGCCGCCGCCGAGGCCGGTCTGGAACCGCGCGCCCGGGTCCTTGGCATGACCAGTTGCGGCATTGAGCCTTCCATCATGGGCTACGGCCCCGTGCCCGCGGTGCGCAAGCTGCTGCAGCGCTTTGACTTAGACGTGGGCGCCATGGACGTCATCGAACTCAACGAAGCTTTCGCCGCCCAGGCGCTTGCCGTAACCCGGGCACTGGGCCTGAGTGATGACGCGGAGCACGTGAACCCCAACGGGGGCGCCATCGCCCTTGGACATCCGCTGGGCATGTCCGGCGCTCGACTCGTGCTCACAGCAACGCAACAGCTCGTAGAATTGCGCGGGCGTTACGCCCTTTGTGCCATGTGCATCGGCGTGGGCCAGGGCATCGCGATTCTTCTCGAGCGCGTCTGAGGCGGATCAGTCCGCGCGCATCTCACGCACCTCGTCGTCGCGGCCGGTCAGCTCCCAGCGAATCAGGGACAGGGGCATGCGACCCACGGCGAGCAGCTCGTCGTGGAAGGACTTGAGATTGAAATCGCGACCGCGCTCGGCGGCTATTTCCGCAAAGAGCTTTTCCAGCTCGACTTTCCCCATGTAGTAGCCGATGCCGTAGCCCGGCTGGCGGAGGTACAGCTCAAGATCAAAGCGTGCGATGGCGTCGTCGGGTTTCATCCAGTAGGGCGTTCGACTGGTAAGGGAATCCAGAGCCTCGGTATAGGTCCAGAGCCGCGCGTGCATCATCAGCTCCGGTTTCACCCGCGCCGCCCGCTTGGCCTGAAGGATGTAGTTGATCTCCCGGGCCTTGGGCCGCTTTTCCAGCACGCCCAGCTGCTGAATCATCTCCTCCAGATAGAACGCCCAGCCCTCCACGCGGATACCGTCGATGAAGAACAGGCGCCGGTCGCCGCGAATCGGCCGTTCATCTCGGGCCAGGAGCATGCTGTCGTAAAAATGCCCGGGAACATTGTGGGCACGCAGGGGCGTCGGGTCGCGATCCTCGGCCTGACGGAAAAAGTGCCGTTCGATCGGTTCATCGAAGGGCCCGGGTTTGGCGGGATCGCGATCCGCGGGAAGCAGGTAGGGCCCCTCCCCCTCCACGGGCTTGAGATAGTCCGGGACCGTCATCACGGCTTCGTCACGGAGAAAAGCGATCAGCTCCCGGTCGGCGTCAAGGCGACGTTTCTCAAACTCTTCGAGGCTGTCCGCCGGTTCCAGCATCGGGATAGCGCGATGGCGGTGCTCTTCGAGTTTCAGGAACACCATGGAGCGCTGGTACTCGCGCTCCCCAAGGATCAGCAGCTCGTCCCAGCTGTAGGGAAACAGCATGACCTTGTTCAGATACCAGTTGTAGTCGTCTTTGCCGATTCCGCCATGGGCCGGCAGTCCCGCCTCGATCGATTCCAGCCAGCGCTGGAAGTCCTCGGCGCTGCGGGCCGCGGCTTCGGCGCTGGCCGCGAGTCGCTCATCCGCCGGTCCCGCCTCGACGGCCAGGCGGCGAAATACGTTGACCTCGATCTGCTTCTGGACAATCCCCAGGCGCGCCAGATCGCCGCGGGGATCCGTCAGGTTTGCCCGGGCACGCTCGTACAGGTCGGGCACCGCATCGAGCTTCGCCAGGAAATCGTCGCGCCGCGCGTCGTCCAGGGGCAGTGTGGGGATGGCCATCGCGGCATGCATCTTGGGCCCGAAACCCAGGTTCGTGCTGCTGTAAAACGCCGGATCACGCTCCCAGGGCCGCATAACGCGGTGCATGAAATCGAGGCCGCGCATCTCGGCCAGCACAAGCATGTAGTCGACCCGCTGCGGTACGGGCCAGTCCGTGTCGTCAATCGCGTCGAGACGCTGGCGCAGCACAGCGAGGCCGGCCGCCTGATCGCCCATGGCCGCCCGCGAATAGTCCGGGACGCCATCGATCATCCTGGGAATCGCGAGGCGGCGGAAATCCGTATAGACCTCCACCAGCGCCGCGTAGTCCGAGGCTGCCCGGACAGCGGAGACCGAAAGGCTTAAGCCGATAACCAGCGCGGTGCCAAGCACTCGTCCGAGGGCGTGGCGGCGGGCAGACAACATACGAATCCTCCCTGCAGGATGGTGGCAGCGCCCCGGTGGGTACCGCTTGTGTCAGAGCTCCGGGGCTTCGATCACCCTGCAATCGTCGGCAACCGCCAGCGCAGCGGCGGTCAGTTCGCGAAGCTGTTCGATACTTATCCCCGGCGCGGTCTCCCGAAGCAGAAATCCATCGCCCGTGATGTCGATCACCGCCAGGTTGGTATACACGCGTTCGATGACCGCCCGGCCGGTGAGGGGATAACTGCAGCGTTCAAACAGCTTCGGCTCGCCCCGGGAGGTCACGTGATCGGTAATGACCCTCACCTGCTTGGCACCGGCCACGAGGTCCATGGCACCGCCCACGGCGGGCACGGCCCCGGTGGCGCCAGTGGACCAGTTAGCAAGGTCGCCGTTGGCCGCCACCTGCATTGCGCCAAGGATGCAGACATCGATATGGCCGCCCCGGATCATGGCGAAGCTGTCCGCGTGGTGAAAGAAGGAAGCACCGGGGTTCAGGCTGATGGGCTTCTTGCCCGCGTTGATAAGCTCGCGCAGCTCTTCCCCCGGGGCCGGCGCCGGACCGAAACCAAGCACCCCGTTTTCCGTGTGGTAGACGACTTCGCGCCCATCGGGCACGAAGGCCGCGACCAACTCCGGGATGCCGATCCCGAGGTTCACGTAGGCACCGTCCCGGATGTCCTGGGCCGCGCGCCAGGCCATTTGCGCACGGGACAGGCCCAGGCGCGGTTTCCTTTCCCCGCTTCGTTGCGTTGTATCATCCGCGCCCGCATTGAGGCTCATGGATAGCTGGCCCCCTGCGCGATGAGCTCAGACTCCAGGGCCGGTTGGTCCACGGAAAGCACGTGCTGTACGAAGATGCCCGGCGTGACCACGTGCTCAGGATCGATTTCACCGTCTTCGACGATCCGGCCGACCTGGATGATCGCGGTCCTGGCCGCCATGCACATGATCGGCCCGAAGTTGCGCGCGGCCTTGTTGTAGACCGCGTTTCCAAAGCGATCCGCTCGCTCGGCCTTCACCAGGGCAAAATCAGCGGTCAATCCATACTCCATCACATAGTCGCGGCCGTTGAATTGACGGACTTCCTTGCCCTCGGCCAGAGAAGTCCCCGCGGCGGTGGCGGTGTAGAAAGCGGGTATCCCCGCACCTCCGGCCCGGATCCGCTCCGCCAGCGTGCCCTGGGGAACCAGTTCCAGCTCTATCTTTCCGCTGCGGTAGAGTTCGGGGAACAGCGTGTCGGTCGTGCCCCGGGGAAAGGAGCAGATCATGCGACGCACGCGTCCCGCCGCAATCAGGGCCGCGAGTCCGACCCGTCCGTTACCCGTGTTGTTGTTGATCACGACGAGGTCGCGAGCACCCTGGTCGATCAGGGCGTGAATCAGTTCGATCGGCGAGCCCGCCTCTCCGAAGCCGCCGATCATGACCGTCGCGCCGTCGCTGATTGCGGCCACGGCTTCTGTTGCGGACGAGCAGGACTTGTCTATCAATGCCGTCTCCTCGATCGTTGACACCGCCAGCGCTGTCACCACAGTCGACGGCCTTACCCGTCGCTCGGAGTCAGTCTGGGGCCCTCGAAGGCCGGCGAGTGTACGCCAGTCGCCCACAAGTTCGCAAAGTGAACTTATAATCCCGCCGCGATAACAAAAACCCGCTGCAGGAGCCGCCCCATGACATCCGTGATTGCCGCAAATTTGCCTCGAAGCCCCAGGCCGCGACGGGGCGCTCGCCTGCTGACAGCTCCGGTGCTCGCGCTCTTCCTGCTGCCGGTAGCGAAGATCGCCCTGGCTGATGACTACGATGACCTGGTAAGCCTGTTCGATGAATGGCGCGTGCTCGAGCAGCCGGCTTTTCATGAAGGCGCGCCGGACTATCGACCAGACGCCGTTGCCGAGCGCCACGCGGGCATGCTTTCGCTGCGCGAGCGCCTGCTCGCCATGGACACGGAAGACTGGAGCGTGGAGGCGAAGATCGACTGGCACCTCGTGCGCGCCGAGATGAACGGTCTCGACTTTTACGCGCGCGTGCTGAAGCCCTGGGAGCGGGACCCCACCTTCTACGCCTCGGTGCGGACGGCGCAAAGCGATACACCGGCGGAGGAAGCCCCTACGATCCATAACGCAGTCCGCCTGTGGAAGTACTCGATCTGGCCCCGCACGGCCCTCGATGAAATCTCACCGCTTACCCGCGAGGCCGAGCGGCGCCTGGCCACTGAGCTCGGCACCATCAAGCCCCTACTGGAGCAGGCCCGCGGCAATCTTATCGGGAATACGCGGGATCTCTGGGTACCCAGCCCCATCAGCTTCCGCAACCAGGAATCGGCCCTGCAGACGCTCGGGGAGCGTCTCGAAGGTGCCGGCATTGAGGTTCGTGACGCCCAGGCCGAAGCCCTTGCCGCTACAACGGCTTTCCGCGAATGGCTGGAAGCCGAGGCCGAGAAGAAAACCGGCCCATCCGGCATTACGCGCGAGGAATACACCTGGCATCTGCGCAACGTTCTGCTGGTGAACACGACCTGGGAAGGCGAAGTCCAGCTCATGCAGCGCGAGATGAGCCGCGGTTATGCGGGCCTGCGCATGGAGGAGGCGCGTAATCGCAAGCTGCCTCCCCTGGAGCCCGCGGCCGACGCGGAGAGTTTCGCCGCCCTGCAGGCGTCCTCGATCACCTCCTATATGGCGTTCATGGAAGAGCACGACATACTCACCGTGACGCCCTGGATGGATCTCGCCCTGCGCGAACGCGTGTTTCCCTTCTCGCCGCCGGAGCAGCGTAATTTCTTCGGCCAGGCGACGCATCGCGACCCGCGCACGCTGTGGACGCATTTCTATCACTACTGGGATCTCATGCGCTTCGACGAGGAGCCCCACGCGAGCCCGATCCGCCGCACTCCGCTGCGCTACAACATCTGGATGAGCCGCGCCGAGGGCGCCGCCACGGGCATGGAAGAGTGGATGATGAACGCGGGACTCTTCGACGACAGCCCCCGCTCGCGAGAGATCGTGTGGATCATGCTGATCACGCGGGCCGCCCGGGGCCTGAGCTCGCTCTACGCCCACGACAACCAGATCACCCTCGAGGAAGCGGCCGATATGCACGTGAAGTGGACGCCGCGCGGCTGGATGAACCGCAACCTTTCGCTGCTGGGCTTCGAGCAGCACCTGTACCTGCGCCAGCCCGCCTACGGATCATCCTACGTGACGGGAGCGCGCATCCTCGAAAGCATCATTGCCGATCGCAGTGAGCAGGAGGGTGAGGAGTTTTCGCTGCGCCGCGTTTTCGACGATATCAATGACGCGGGCATGATCCCCGTCTCGCTGCTGCGCTGGCAGGTCAGCGGCGACGACTCCGACATCCGCGCGATCATGGAAAAGCCCTGGGGCTGACCAGGCGGAGGTCCGACCGGGGCTTGGTCGGCTATCCGCTCCTATCACGCACCCACCGGGCAATCTCCAGATGGGTGCCGAAGAACGGAGTGCCCAGCGTCCGAGCATCTGCAATCAACCGCTCGAGAATCCAGAGTCGTGAGCGGTAGCCGATCACAAAGGGATGCATCACGAGCTGAAACAGACCGCCGTCGCGGGCGGCGCCTTCCAGCTCGCGACGAAAAACCTCGTACACGGCATCGGGAGTCATCCACGGACGCGTCGCCGGCTCGCGATTGAAGAGCAGATACACCGCGTCGTCGCGAAGCCACTCCACGGGCACTTCCACGACGCCGGTATCCTTCCCGTCGACTATCAGGCTGTAGCAGTCGTCGTCCGCCATCAGGGAGCTGTCGTACTCAAGACCCAGCTCGGCGACGATCGGAATGGTCTGGGGGCTGAGGTCCCAGTTCGCGGAGCGAAAGCCGCGCGGTGCTACCCCCGAAATCGCTTCCAACTTGTCGCGGGCACGGAGCATGAGGTCGCGCTCCGTGGCTTCGTCGAGCAGCGAGTTGTTTTCGTGAATCCAGCCGTGCATGCCGAGCTCATGACCGGCGTCCACGATCCGGCGCGACTCGCCCGGATCCAGAGAGGCGCAGATGGCCGGCATAAAGAAGCTGGCGTTGACGTTTTCGCGTCGCAGCAGATCGAGGATGCGCGGCACTCCCACGCGGCGACCGTACTCGCCCCAGGACAGGCGTCCGACGGCACTTCGGCCCAGACCCAGCTCAAAGGTCTCATGATCACAGTCGAAGGACAGGGCGACGGCGAAATCCGCATCGCCGGGCCAGGACTCGGGCGCGAGGCGCCGACCGGCGCGCACGCGTCCGATGATGGCGCGGACCTCTTCGTCTTCCAGCGTCCAGGGATGCGGTATCTGAGACTTTGCTCCCGGGCCTGATGTCATATCTATTTCCTCAAGAACAACTTGTGGCGGTCACCTGGAACATCAGGCGCTGCCGCGGTCCCGTGATAACGGGAAGGTACCCGGCCAGCATGGCGTCGGTGTCTTCATCACCGGTGTCGACATACAGGGTTGGCGTCGCGAGGGCCGTGAGTTTCTCCCGGGATGCCAGGACCCGTAGATTGTCCCGGCCCACCTGGCGAAGGATACGCGGGCTCAGTTGCTGGTTGCCCCGGCCAAGCAGGAAGCCCTGGCCCCCGATTACGCCCAGGGCAAGACAGCAGCGCTTGCCCTGGATCGCGTCCCAGATCTGATCTTCCCGCGCGTCCCGCAGCAGGCACCGGCCCCGGGCGTAAAGCTCTACCCCGAGCAGGGTCGGGGCCACACCCATGGATTCCTTGAGGGCGGCGAGCGTGGCTCCGGGACCGAGAAGCGCCATATCGAAGGTATCGAGCTCCCGCGCCACGCGCCCGAGGGCTCCCCGCAGAGCAGCCTCATCGCCGGCGGCGCCCGTTGCCTTGGCCGCCTGCACCAGCGATGGCATGGCCAGGCAGTTCAGGTAGCCGAACAAGCGTGGAGACGCCTTCGGAATGCCCTCGCGATCCAGTTCGCGATCCATCACCGCACGCGCTTCAACCAGACCCCTTGCGCTTTCGGACTGCAGGTACTGGCGCGCGGCCACTCCGGCGCTGCGCGGCGTGAGAGCGAAGGCCGCCGAATGCATCTTCACCCCGGCGGGAATGCCGAGGACAACGAGGGCGCTGTCGGCGGCGGCGAGCACATCCCGGGCCGTGCCGTCACCACCGACAAACAGCAGTAAATCGACGGACTCCGCGCAGGCCGCCTGCACCGCTGCCCGCGTGTCCGTCGCCTTACTCGGCGAGGACGGCGTGTGCAGCAGCGTATGCTCAAGTCCACGCTCCGAAAGCACCTCCGCGCCCATGGCGCCGCCGGCGGTATACCAGTCGATGGGCGCGCCCCCGCGGAGCAGCTCATCAAGCGCCGGCGACACGCGCCGCGGCGCCCCTGGTATCGCTCCCGCCGCAAGAGCGCGCTCGGCGAGCTCACCGTCGGATCCCTTCAGCGCCAGGGCACCGCCGAGACCGGCCACGGGATTGATAACGAGCGCCACGCGCCGAGGACTCAATGCCACCAATCCGTCCCCGCCGCGCCGTGAATCGCGCCCATCATTCGCCCTGCTCTCCCCCCGTCACCAGACCCATGCGTGCGGCCCGCGCTCCCCGCGCGACGGCACCCGTCCGATCCGCTTGCGTCCGCGCTGACGAACGAGTACAACTTTGCTGCGCTGGACGTACCAACCGTGCGCTATACGAACACGGCCCGACGATAATACCAACTCGGTGGCGGCGAAACGGCTACCCGTGCCCGCGCCCCATCCGCAAGCTGATGAGAACAGTGATCGCATGAACAAAGCCTTGCACCGCGCACACCCCTACATGCCGAATTCCATGCAGGCCACCAAAGCGTCGCTGCTGGAAACCCTTGGTGTCCAGTCCGCCGAAGAGCTCTACCGGCAGATTCCCGAAGAGCACCGCGCCCGGGACGGCTTCGCCTTCCCGCCGGCGTTGAGTTCGGAAGTCGAACTGGAGCGGCACATCGGCGACATGCTGTCGAAAAACCAGGCCTGTGGTCCAAACCTGAGCTTTCTCGGAGGCGGCTGCTGGCAGCACTATGTGCCCGCGGTGTGCCAGGAGATCATGGCGCGCAGCGAATTTCTCACGCCCGTATGGGGCACTCCTTCGTCCGACCACGGGCGCAATCAGGCCTGGTTCGAGTTCAACTCCCAGCTCGGTGAACTCCTCGGGGTGGAACTGGTGGGCATGCCGGTTTACAGCTGGGGCTGTGCCGTAGGCCATGCGCTGCGCATGGCCGCTCGCCTCACGCAGCGCAGCACGGTGATCCTGCCGCGGCGACTCGATCCCGAACGTCGGAAGGTCATCGACAACTATTGCGAGCCCGAGCAGATGGAAAGCCATTTGCATGTGGTTGAAGTAGACGCGGACCCGGAAACCGGCGGCGTGTCCATCGATGGACTGAGCGAGGTGCTCAACGAGCAGGTGGCCGCCGTCTATCTTGAGTCTCCCAGCTATCTCGGCGACATCGAACTGCAGCTCGAGCGCATCGCCGATCTCTGTCATTCCACCGGCGCCGAACTCATCCTCGGGGTCGACCCCATCTCGCTGGGCGTGCTCAAAGCGCCCGGCGACTGCGGGGCCGATCTCATCGTAGGTTCCACGCAGCCCCTGGGCATTCCCATGAGCTGTGGCGGCGGTCTCGGCGGCTTTATAGCCTCCCGCGACGAGGCGCGCTACGCCTACGAATACCCCACGCTCATGCTCAGCGCCACGGACACCGAACGCGAGGGAGAGATCGGCTTCTCCATGACGCTCATGCACCAGTGCTCCTACGGCTCGCGCGAAGAAGGCAAGGACTGGACGGGGAACTCGACCTATCTCCACGCCATTGCCGGCGCCGTCTACCTGTCGCTCATGGGTCCGCAGGGCATGCGCGAGATTGGAGAACTGATTCTGCAGCGGTCGCACTACGCGGCGGCGCAGATCGACGGCATTGCGGGACTCCGGGTGCCAAGAAAGCGCGGCTTCTTCAAGGAATTCGTCGTGAACTTTGACGACAGCGGCAAGAGCGTCGCGACGGTAAACGCGGCTCTGCGAGATCGGGGCATCTTCGGTGGCATTGATCTGTCGGGTAGTTTCCCGGACCTGGGCCAGAGCGCGCTCTATTGCGTTACCGAAGTCCATACCCAGGACGACATCGACCGCCTCGTGAATGCCCTTACGGAGGTTTGCGCATGAGCACCACCAAGCTACGCCGCTTCCAGGCACCGATCTGGGATGAGCCGGTCATCATGGAGCTGAGCGTGCCGGGACGACGCGGCATGCACCTACCTCGCGCCGAGGACGCGGTTGTCGAGAGCGTCGGCGAGCTTGAAGACCTGCTGCCGGAGGCGGTGCGCCGGGCATCGGCACCCGTCCTCCCGGAGATGTCCGAGCCGGACGTGCTGCGCCACTACCTCCATCTTTCCCAGGAAACGCTGGGCATGATGGGCATCAGCCTGTTCGGTACCTGCACGATGAAGTACAACCCCCGCGTGAGCGAGCGGCTGGCCGCACGTCCCGAGCTGGCGCAGCTCCACCCGGACCAGCACCCGGACACGATGCAGGGCATGCTCGAAATCGTGCACCGCTTCGACGGTCTGCTCCGCTCGCTGTCCGGCATGGACCAGTTCGTGTTCCAGGCCGCCGGCGGTGCGGACGCGGCCTACCTCCATACCTGCGTTACCCGCGCCTACCACGCCGCCCGCGGCGAACTCGAGCAGCGCAACCAGATCATCACCAGCATCCAGTCCCATCCCTGCAGCCCGGCGACCGCCGACGCGGCGGGCTTCGAGGTGATCAATCTGAATCTGGGAGAAAAAGGCTACCCAAGCATCGAAGCCTTGAAAGCGGCGGTATCCGACCGAACCGCGGCGCTGATGATCAACAACCCCGACGACATGGGCATCTACAACCCCGAGATCAAGGAGTGGGTGCGCATCGTTCACGAAGCCGGCGGTCTGTGTTTCTACGACCACGCCAATTTCAACGGCGTGATGACCAAGATCCGCGCCCGGGAATTGGGCTTCGACGCCTGCATGTTCATGCTGCACAAAACTTTCGGAGCGCCCAAGGGCGGCGGCGGTCCCGCCGTGGGCGCCTACGGCTGCACCGAGGACCTGCTGCCCTATCTGCCAGGACCCATCGTCGAAAAACAGGGCGACCGATACATGCTGCGCGAGCCCGGCGAACACTCGATTGGCAAAGTCCGCGAATACTTCGGCAACCTGCAGCAGGTCATGAAGGCGTACGCCTGGGCGCGCGCCATGGGCTTTGAGGGGCTCAGCGAGGCCGCGGACATCTCCGTGATCCTCAACAACTACATGGAACCGCGCCTGCTCGCGATTCGCGGCATCACGCGCTCCCATCCGGATATACCGGGCTGGCGTCTGGAGATGACGCGCTACAGTCTCGAGCAGCTTTTCGAGGACACGGGCATTACCGTGGCCGACGTGCAGAACCGCATGGTCGACTATGGGGTCGACGCATTCTGGATGGCCCACGAACCCTGGATCGTCCCTCAGCCCTTCACGCCGGAAACCGGCGAGATGTGGTCCCTGGAAGACGTCGACTACTGGATCGCCGTGCTGGCCAAAGTGTGTGAGGAGGCCTACTCGGATCCGGAGCTGGTGCGTACAGCGCCGCATAACCAGGCCATCGCCAAGGTGAAGGTAGACGGCCTGGAAGACCCGGAGACCTGGGCCATGACCTGGCGCGCCTGGGAGCGTAAACGCGCCGCCAAACAGGCCACATCCGCCGCCGCCTGAAGCTGGGTTCACGACTCCGGGCCCTGCATAAGCGCCCGGAGTCACGCGGCCGTGACGCGCTGGGCAAGGCGAAGAAACGGTCCGGGTTCAGCGCCGCACGGCCGGAGTCTCGGACAGCAATCCCCGCGCCCGCCATCCCAGAAACAGTTCCAGGTTCAACCACGTGGGATCGCCGAATTCATGGGGCTCGGCACGAACGCCCGTGTTGCAGAAACGCAGCCGGCGCTGCAGTGAGCCCAGCGTCTGCCAGTCCAGGCGATAAACCGGATAGCCCGTGGGCTGTCCCTGACTCAGGCGGTCACCGCGCAGATAGCGACCGGGGTTGAGTTCGTGGCAGTGGTTGCAGGCCAGATTCAACTGACCGCGACGCGTGTAGTAGTACTCCTTTCCTGCCTCGTAAAACTCGCGCGCCGGCCCGTCGATGGACACGCTTAGGGGCATGCCCCGGGACTGGTGTGCGAGCAATGCGGTCAGCGCCAGCAGCGGCTCGCTCTCATAGGGCAGTGGCGGCTGCTTTTGACGCTCGCGGCGGCAGCGGTTGATGCGCCCCTCCAGGTTGATCAGCCCGCCCGTGCTCTCGTCGTACCGGGGGTAGCGAACGGCCACACCGCGAAAACTCGATGGCTCCCCATGGCAGCTTTCGCACGAGGGTTCACCCGCAGGGCCGCTCTCACGCCAGAGGGCGTCTCCCTGATCGACCCAGAGCATCCCGGGATTCGCAAAATCGTCGTCCTGGAGCGCGCGAATCTCGGCGGATTGATAGTGGTATCCGGATCGCATCGGCGGCGCGCGCATGGCGGGAGTGGCCCCCGTCAGCGCATCCTGTGTAGCTGCACTTTCGGTTGGGGGCGCGTATTCCTGCGCCAGTGTCGAAAACGTGACCGCAAGGCCCATGATCCCAAGCGCTCCGCTGCGGAAGCGTTTAGCCATCTACCTCAAGTTCCCGCGTCACCGTGGTTTCCTCGCCGTGCTGATCCCGCCAGCGAAAGGTCAGCGTTCCGCTGTGCCGGGCACGTAGACGGAAAGACAGGAAGGGATTTGCGGAGACCGCAGGATGAAAGTTTGCCCGGAACACGGTTTCGCTGCCAAGCAGGCACTCGAATTCGGTGAGGATATTGCGCGGAATTCGCGCTCCCAGCGCATCGCGACGAAAACCCGTTTCCATGGGGTGGGACACCAGGGTCTTCACCGTGATCACCTCGCCGCGGGTCGCCGTGGCGGGGACTGATATGCGTACCTTCAGCATGTCAGAGAAGCGCGTCGATGCAGGCGGCTTCCGTGACCACGATGTGGACGGAAGCGGACCAGAGGCTGCCATCGGAAAGACCCGCGACAGCAACAAGATCCTGCTCCGCGGAGATGCGGATCCGGGTCTCGACCTCGGCCAGACCGCTGGCGGGAGAGAACTCGAAGCGGGCGATATCCGGCAGCGGATTCTCCGGAGAGAAGAGCTGAATGAAACGCACATGATCCGCCTCGGTCATCGGGCTGTCGACGGCCACGGTGAGACGAACGGAGTTCCCGTTCTCTGCCAAGGGCGGCAACGTCAGGCGCACCCGGCCCGGGGTGATGGGGCGATCGCCAAACGCCGCAAGCATGGCCTCGCGCATGTCCTGCGGTGTGGCACGCAAATCCAGGGGCAGCAGGGAGAGCAGCGACAGCGTCGCGGCACGACGCAAACAGCCGCGCCGGGACAGTAGACCTGCTGGACTTTCGTCATCCATGGCTAGCTATCCGAAGCCGCGCGCAGCGTCGTCAGAAAGGCGACGACGTCCTCGACTTCCTGTGCCGTCAGCACGGGCCGGTCGCGGTACTCCTCCGCCACCTGACGCAGCCCCTCTACCCGGTAGTACGCCGGCATCACGGTGTCGGGGTTCAGGCGTGTCGGGTCGACGATCCGCTCACGCAGTTGGGAAGCCTGCAAACGCGCTCCCACGTCGGAGAGCGCTGGACCGATCGTACCCTGAAATCCCTCGTCAAGCTGTGCGATGCGGTGACACAGCAGGCAGTGGCCGCGATCCCTATCCAGCACCACGGCTTTCCCCCGCGACGGATCACCCGGGTCGTTGGTCAGAGCCGTCTGCGCGCAGGTCGCGACGGGTAGGAGCAGGAGAGCGGCGAGTGGCGCAACCAGAGCGCCCTTCACGAAGGCACTCACCCAAAAACCTGAGCCGTGATCGTGTCGAACCAGTGCGCGGCGTAGCCCGCCTCCTTGCGGCGAACATCGGCGCCGGCGTCGAGGGCACTCGTGCCACCGGCCCCGGATACCGATTGCCAGGCGCTCTCCGTCGGGCGGTAGACGCCGGCAACGGAGATACCGTATTCGGGGCCCACGAGGCTGTAGCAGGTATTGAGCAAGGTTGTGTCCATGGGCGCTTCGCCGGCGAGCAGGCGCGCCACCTGCACCGCGCAAAGCCCGGCCTGGGCATTGGCGGCAAAGGCGGATTTCGGCATCGCATTCGCAATGGCCGCGTCACCGATAACGTGGATATTGTCCACGAGCCGTGACTCGAAGGTCAGGGGCTTGATCGGACACCAGCCCGAAGCATCGGTGAGACCGGCGCGACGCGCAATTGAGCCGGCCTGCTGGGGCGGAATCACATTGGCCACATCGGGGCCGAACTCATCGAAATCCGTTTGCAGCGTCATACTCCCGGCATCCACAGCGGTCAGCGCCGCGCCGTCGGAGGCGCCCCGCCACTCGATGAGATCTCCGTAGAGCGTCTGCCAGGCCTGGAGGAAGAGCGGTTTCTTCGAGAAACTGTCTTTCGCGTCGAGGAGCAGAAGCTTGGACCGGGGCTTCTCACGCTTGAGATAGGCAGCAACGAGACTTGCCCGCTCGTACGGTCCCGGGGGACAGCGGTAGGGCGACTCCGGGGCGGCAATCACGGCCAGGCCTCCGTCGGGCATGGCCTCAAGCTGACGTCGCAGCAGCAGCGTCTGCGCACCGGCCTGCCAGGCGTGAGGCATACGCTCCGCGGCGGCCTCGTCGTAGCCCTCGAGGGCGCCCCAGCGCAATTCGATGCCGGGCGCCATGACCAGGCGGTCGTAGCCAAGGAGACTGTCATCATCCAGCCGTACTTGCCTCGCCACCGGGTCGACGTCCACCGCGCTGCGATGCACTACCCGAACTCCGCTGCCGGCGACCCCGCTGTAGTCAAACTCCTGCTGCGAAAGGCGGCGCTGCCCTCCCAGCACAAGATTACTGAAGGGACAGGCGGTGTAGGTTTGCTTCGGCTCCACGAGCGTGACCTCCAGGTCTGGAGCCACGCTGCGAAGCTGTCGCGCGCAGCTCGCGCCGGCAAAGCCGCCGCCCACGACAACCACGCGGGCGTTCGCGGCAAATACGGGAAACGGGGTTAGCGCTAGCGTTCCTGCCCCTACGCCAAGCTCCTTCAGTACGCGCCGGCGTGACCTCATTCCCCGGCCCCTTCGGCGCGGGCCGGCGTCCCCAGCGCTTCCGCCAGCAGCTTGATCTCATCCTCGCTGTAGCCGCGCGCCAGCCGATTCATCAGGGTCCCCTGCAGCTCACCGCTGCGGTAGGCCGTGAGCTTGCGGGCGATTTCGGAAACGCTCTGGCCGCTCAGGCTGGGAATTCCATCGGGCCCGCTGGCTTCCTCGCGATGACAGCCCGCGCAGGTCACCGCCAGCAGCGCTCCCGCATCGGCCGCCGGTTCTTCCGCGGCCTCGGCGCCAAGCGCGACGCCGCCGGGCGCCAGCACCAGCGCCATCATCAACGCCCGCTTCACGCCCGGAGGTTCCGTCCCTTCAGCGGCACATCGCGTACCCGCGTGCCGGTCGCGGCGAAGATGGCGTTGAGCACGGCTGGCGCTGCCACCGCAATCGTAGGCTCGCCGACGCCGCCCCAGAAACCACCCGAGGGCATGACGATGGTTTCCACTTCCGGCATCTGCGCGAGTCGCAGGGACTGATACTCATGAAAGTTCTGCTGCTCCATGGCCCCATCCTTGACCGTGCACTCGCCGTAAAGCAGCGCTGACAGGCCGTACACAAACGACCCCTGGACCTGAGCCTCGATCTGCTGCGGGTTCACCGCAAAGCCGGGATCCGTGGCGGCAACGATGCGATGTATCTTGAGTTCCCCCGCGTCGTTGACCGACACCTCGGCGCAGGCGGCGGTGTAGCTGCCGAAGGAGTAGCAGTTCGCGAGACCGCGATGGATGCCCTCCCCCGCTGAGGTTCCCCACCCAGCACGTTCCGCGACCGCGTTCAGCACCGCGAGGCCTTTGGGATTGTCTTCCATCATGCGCTGACGGAACAGCAGTGGGTCTACACCGGCCGCGTGGGCGCACTCATCGAGGAAGCACTCCATGTAGATGGCGTTCTGGTTCACATTCACGCCGCGCCAGAATCCCGGGCGAATATGCGAATTGCGCATGGCGTGATCCACGCGCAGATTCGGAATGCCGTAGCTGATGGCGTGGTCGCCGTCCGGGGCCAGGGCCTGGAACACCACGCGGTCCGGGCCGCCATTGAGGCGCTCGGGCATCAGCCCATAGAGAATGGATTGACCCGAGATACGCATACGCAGGGCCGTGAGCCTGCCCTCGGCGTCCAGACCACCTTCGATCTTCGCTTTGGTGATCGGGTGGTAGAAGCCGTGGGCCATGTCCTCTTCGCGGGTCCAGCTCAGCTTGATCGGCGTACCGGGCATTTCCTTGGCCAGGAGTACGGCCTGCTGCACGTAGTCCGTCGCGCCTCGTCTGCCGAAGCCGCCGCCGAGGAGCTGCTTGTAGACCTCGCACTGCGTGAGCTCAAGACCCGCCGCCTCGGCCGTAGCCGCCAGCGCCGCCTCACCATTCTGCGTGGGACACCAGACTTCGCAGCGATCTTCCGTCCACTTCGCCGTCGCCGTCATCGGTTCCATGGTGGCGTGATTCAGAAACGGGTAGCTGTATACCGCTTCGACACTCTGGGCGGCATCGGCGAGGGCACCGTCGACATCGCCGGCCTCATTGCCCATGAAGGTGTCGTCTGCGGTGAGGCCTTCGTCGATCCGCGCCACAATATCCGCCTGATTGATGCTGCCGTTCTCGCCTCGGTCCCACTCGATGGGCAGGGCATCCATGGCTTTCTTCGCGTGCCAGAACGTATCGGCAACCACGGCCACCGCGTTGTCTTCCACCGGCACAACTCGTATGACGCCCGGCATGTCCTCCACCGCCGAGGCATCGAAGCTCGCCACCGTACCTCCGCGTACGGGACAGGCCTTGATCGTCGCATTGAGCATGCCGGGCATGCGCAGATCGCTGCTATAAAGCTGCGATCCATTCAACTTGTCGGCCGTATCGAGGCGCATCTTCGGTTTACCGATGAGCGTCCAGTCCGCCGGATCCTTGAGCGGGATCTCCTCGGGTGGCACGAGCTGGGCCGCCGCGGCCGCCATGGCCCCGAAGGTCGTCGTTTGTCCGCTGGGCTCATGGGTGATCACGCTAGCTAGCGCACTGCATTCGGCAACCGGTACTTTCCACGCGTTGGCCGCCGCCTCGATCAGCATCATGCGCGCCGCGGCGCCCCCTTCCCGGACGTACTGGTGGCTTCCCCGGATGCCCTGGCTGCCGCCGGTACCGAAGCTGCCCCATACCCGGTCCCGGGCGACGCTTTCCGCGGGCGAGGCATACTCCCAGGTAACCTTGTCCCAGTCGCATTCGAGTTCCTCGGCAACCATCTGGGCCAGGCCCGTCAGCGTGCCCTGCCCCATCTCGGAACGGGCAATGCGCACAACGACCGTGTCGTCGGGCTCAACCACCACCCAGGCGTTGATCTCCTCGACCTCGTGATGCGCGCCCCGGGCCGAAAGCGGAAGCGTAAAACCAAGGCTCAAGCCGAGACCGGTCAATCCTGTGCCGACAACAAACCGCCGACGGCTGACGTCGATTGTTTCCTGCGTGGTTACGGCGATGGAACATTCGCTCAGGGCTTCGCCATCGGTATTCGCAGCTCTATCGAAGACGTTCATGACTGCACCTTCCTGCCGAGTTCAGCCGCTCGATGGATTCCGGCCCGGACGCGCTGCAGCGTTCCACAGCGACAGATGTTGGTGATGCTGGCATCGATCTCCTCATCGGTCGGCGCCGCGTTGGTGGCAAGAAGGGCAGACGCCGCCATGATCATGCCGGACTGGCAGTAGCCGCACTGCGGAACGTCGAGTTCCGCCCAGGCCTGCTGAACCGGATGGGGCGCTTCCTTCGCCAGGCCCTCAATGGTGGTGATTTCCTGGTTTTCGTTGATCGCGCTGGCGGGGTACACGCAGGAGCGGACCGCGTTACCGTCGATGTGAACGGTGCAGGCACCGCACTGGGCAATGCCGCAGCCGTACTTGGTACCGGTCAGCTCCGCCTGCTCGCGCAATACCCAGAGCAGCGGTGTGTCCTGATCGAATTCGAGATCGACGCTTTCGCCGTTAATTGTGAGCTTTGCCATGGCAATGATGTCCGTCGGGGGATGGAGGCACGTGGCTTGCCGGGGAGTGTTAGGCCCCGGCAGCCCCACAGAGTATAGGTGAATTCAGTGGCGCCGTTCGCCACAGAGCGACGCATCCGTGCGGTGTTGAGCTATTGATTCTCGTTCGCGGTTGAGGTGAAGAGCGAGCCCGGTTGCAGCACGTCGATCCTGACGATTTCCCCTCCCGAGAAGGTGAAAACCTCGACAATGTCGGCCGCCTGTTTCTGTTCCGGGCTAAGCCATACCTGATCGTGCATAACGACTCGATGGTCGATCTCGACGAGGTGAACGAGCTCATTGCGAGCTTCGGGATGACGGCGAAAATGTTCCTCACGATTCGCCTGGACGGCGGCCCTCCCTCGCAGCCTGATGTCGCCATCGTACATGGCGACCACCACATCTTCCGCAAGATCTCGGGTGTACAGGACCGCGTCCTTCGCATTCACCGCCGCTACGATATTCCTGGCGGCATCGAGGCGTGAACGGCCTGACTCGGCAGCGACAGTACTTGCCACCAGGAAGCCGCCAAGTAAAAGCGTGGCCAGGTACGTTGCGTGATTAATCCGGGATCCCCGTAGAAAACTGCGAGTCGCTCTAAACAGCACCATGAGGTCACCCTAGCCCTGCCAGTCACCGCTGGCTCGCAGCTCATCGCGGACCTGTGTCACGGCCTCCTCTATGCCGCTGACCACCGTGAACAGCTGTTCGTCGCTGATCACGAAGGGCGGAGAGAAGGCGAGGCTGTCGGACGACGGGAGCGCACGGCTGATCACGCCGCGCTCACGAGCCGCGGCCACCACCCGCGGACCGACTTTCAGTCCCGGGTCGAAGGCCCGAGGTTGATCGCGATCCGCCACCAGTTCGATGGCGCCAATCAGTCCCTGACCGCGAACTTCGCCGATCATGGGATGTTCCGCAAAGGCGTCATTAAGGTAGCGATGCAGCGTCGTACCGCGCTCGCCCGCCTGCGCCACGAGACCTTCGCGCTCAAGGATGTCGAGATTGGCCAGCGCGGCGGCCGCGCCGATGGGATGCGATGAGTAGGTATAGCCATGGCCGAAGGGGCCGAAGCGGTCGCCGCCGCTGAGCAGGCCTTCCCACACCCGATCCGAAACCATGCAGGCCGACAGCGGGAAGTAGGCCGAGGTCAGCCCCTTTGCCACGGTGACGAGGTCGGGACGCATGCCCATGGCCTCGGCGCCAAACATGGTGCCCAGGCGACCGAAGCCGCAGATGACTTCGTCGGCGATGAGGAGAATGTCGTGGCGGTCCAACACTTCCTGCACCGCCGCGTAGTACCCCGGCGGGGGCACGATCACGCCGCCCGCGCCCATGATAGGCTCCAGAATCATGGCGCCGATGGTATCCGCACCCTCACGCTCAATCAGCTTCTCGAGGTCGTCGACGAGGAAGGCGAGAAACTCGGCATCGCTCATGCCCTGTCCCTGCCAAAGCCGGTGCGGCGCCTTGGTGTGGCAGACAAAGGACAGGGGCAGATCGAAGCCCGCATGCAGCCCCGGCAGGCCGGTCAGGCTCGCGGCGGCCACGGTGACGCCGTGGTAGCCGCGCTCCCGAGCGATAATTTTTTTCTTCTCAGGCTTACCGCGGGCGTTGTTGTAGTACCAAACGATCTTCACCTGGGTATCGTTGGCATCCGATCCGGAGTTACCGAAGAACACCTTGGACATGGGCACCGGCGCCAGTTCCAGAAGCCGCGCCGCCAGCAGTGCCGGCTTGTCGCTCGCCATGGAGGAAAAGGCGTGGCAGTAGGACAGCTCCAGGGCCTGGTCGCGCATCGCGTCGGCTATCTCACTACGGCCGTAGCCGACGTTCACGCACCAGAGGCCCGCAAGCGCGTCGATGTACTCCCGACCCTCGGTGTCGCGAATCACGGCGCCTTCGGCCTCATGCATAACCACCGGTGCACCGCCCTCTTCGTGCGCTCGTAGCGCCGTAAAGGGGTGCATAACACTGCGCCTATCCAGTTCCGCGAGCTTCCGGGCGTCTTCGCTGGCCAGCGCGCGATCGATCTGATGGGGCTTGTTCATGAGTTCTTTCTCCGGGAGGGCCGCCGTCGCCTGAATCTACTCGCTCCGCAGCGGCGTGGCGACCACCTGCGAACAGGTGTTCGCATCTGCGGAGCGATGCTATTCTAGGGCGCACAATAAGAAGCGCGCCAGCACTGCGTTGGGCAACTTGGAATTCAGCGCTGCGCGCCTTGGGAATACGTCTACTGTACCTGCCCACGGAACGCCACCGCATCTCGTGCGCAGACCTTTTTGGCTTTCACCCGGACACCATCGAATTCATGCTTGAACTTTCCGATGCCACTCTTCTGCGTACCGGTGTTTTCATCAAAGGCACCTGGCGACCGGACGGTGGCGCCGCAGCGGTGCCCGTGCTCAATCCGGCCACCGGCGAGGAAATCGCATCAGTAGCCGGCGCCGATCGTGCCACAACCCTCGAGGCAATCGACGCCGCCGAGGCCGTGCAGGCCGACTGGGCGGCAATGCCGGCCAAGGAGCGGTCCCGGATTCTGCGGCGTTGGTACGACCTCTGCGTCGAGCATGCGGATGATCTGGCACGGATCCTCACCGCCGAGCAGGGCAAGCCCCTGCCCGAGGCGCACGGTGAGATCCTCTACGGCGCTGCATTTTTCGAGTGGTTCGCCGAGGAAGCCAAGCGCGTCTACGGCGAAACGATCCCGAGCCCCGATCAGCAGCGTCGCCTCAGCGTCCTCAAACAGCCCATCGGCGTGTGTGCGGCGATCACACCGTGGAACTTCCCCAACGCCATGATTTCGCGGAAGGCCGGACCGGCCCTGGCAGCGGGCTGCACCATGGTGCTGAAACCGGCCAGCGCAACGCCCCTCTCTGCCCTGGCCCTTGCCGAACTCGGACACCGGGCCGGAATACCCGCGGGCGTGTTCCAGGTCCTGGTGGGCAGCGCAGCGGTTGTCGGCGAGGAGCTCGCCACACACCCGTCAATCCGCAAACTGACTTTCACCGGGTCCACCGAGGTGGGAAGTTATCTCATGGCGAAGGCTGCGCCCACGGTCAAGAAGCTGTCCCTGGAACTCGGTGGAAACGCGCCGGTACTGGTGTTCGATGACGCCGACCTGGACGTCGCCGTGGCCGGAACCATCGCCACCAAGTTCCGCAACATGGGGCAGACCTGCGTGTGTGCCAACCGCATCTATGCCCAGGCCGGGATTTATGACGACTTTGTGGCAAAGCTGTCCGAGGCCGTCGCCGCCATGCGCGTTGGCGACGGTATGCTGGAGGGCGTCGAACAGGGGCCCCTGATCGATATGAATGCGGTCGCCAAAGTCAGCGAACACATCGACGATGCCGTGGCGCTGGGCGCGACGGTCACTACCGGTGGGGCGCTTCACGAACTGGGCGGCAGCTTTTTCCAACCCACTGTGCTCGCCGGCGCCACACCGGCTATGAAGATTGCCCGGGAGGAGACCTTCGGCCCGGTTGCTCCGGTGTTCCGCTTCGAGGACGAGGCCGAAGCGCTTCGCGAAGCCAACAACACGGAGTTTGGTCTCGCTTCCTACCTGTTCGCCCGCGACAACGCGCGCATCCATCGCGTAAGCGAAGGGTTGGAGTTTGGTATAGTCGGTGTGAATACCGGGAGCTTTTCCTTCGAAGGGGCACCCTTTGGAGGATGGAAATTATCCGGTGTCGGACGCGAGGGTTCGCGCCACGGCATCGACGAGTTCCTGGAAATGAAATACGTCTGCACGGCGCTGTAGCGGCAACATAGCAGTAATGACCGCGCAGTAATGACCGCACAGTAAACACCGCGCCCCGGAGCTGCATGGGGCCAAGGCATGGGAACGCATGCCTGCGAACAGGTGCCACGTTTGCCTGGCGAGGGGGAGGGAGCAAAAGGCAATGAACGAAAGTGTCAGCGACACCATCGAGAAGAACCGGAAGAAGAACGACGAGAACGGTTCGGTGACCCCGGCGGCCGGCGCAGCCGCCCTGGACCCCGAGGGCATCAGCGATCGGGACTTTATCAATTCGCTGGCACGGGGCCTTGAGGTCATTTCCGCGTTTTCGCGCAGTAAACCCAAGATGACCCTGAGCGATATGTCCCGGGCGACGGGCATGACCCGCGCCACGGTGCGCCGCCTCCTGCTCACGCTGGTTCGTGAGGGTTATGCCAAAACGGACGGGCGCTACTTCAGCCTTCAACCCAAGGTTCTGAAGCTCGGCTTTGCGGTGATCTCCTCCATGGGACTCTGGGATGTGGCCCAGCCCATCATGAACACGCTCTCCGGCGACCTTCAGGAAAGCTGTTTCGCCGTGGTGCTGGACGGTGACGAGGTCACCTACGTCGCCAAGGCCGACGCCAAGCGTGTGGTCAACATCGGGATCAACGTCGGCAGTCGAGCCCCGGCCTACGCGGTGTCGTCGGGACGGGTACTCCTGGCCGCGCTCCCCGATGACGAACTCCAGCATTATCTTGATCACAGCAAGTTCGAAAAACTCACCCCGCACACGACAGTGTCCAAGGTAAAGCTGCGCGAGGAAATCGAAGAGGTTCGGGCCCGCGGCTGGTCGATCGTGGATCAGGAACTGGAGATCGGACTGCGCTCCATATCCGTGCCGCTGCGCAACCCCGACGGCGACGTGCTCGCGGCGCTCAACGTGTGCTGCCCCAGCGCCCGCATATCACCCGAAGAAATCCGCACACGGATTCTGGCCGACCTGCTCACGTCATCGCGAGAGATCACTGTCGCCCTGCAGTCTTCCTGAGCCCGGCGCCGCTCGGACAGACCACCCTCCCGGGCCGTCAGTACAGCGCGCTCGCCCCGTCTATTGCCGATGCCGGTAACCCGGCCGCGCTAGGCCCTCGGGTCTATCCCACGGGTCTATCCCTCGGGTCGCCAGCGCTTCAGAAACAGGGCGTAATTCTGTGGGAGGATCTCGGCGGGCTCGGGGTGTCCCAGCGCCGTGGCCGCGTGATAAGCAAAATTGGGGTTCGCAAGGAGTCCGCGGGCCATGGCCACAAGATCCGCATCGCCACTCTCGATTATCGCGTTTGCCTGGTCGGGCTGCGTTATCAGCCCCACGGCCATGGTCGGCAATTCGCCTTCCTGACGAACGCGCCGGGCGTAGGGTACGAGATAGCCCGGCGAGGGCGGTACGCTCGCCCGTCCCGAAGCTCCGGTGATTCCACCGGACGAACAATCCATCAGGTCAACGCCCTCGTCGCGCAGAGCACGGGCAAGCGCAACCGTATCATCCAGGGTCATACCGCCGTCGACGCCGTCCTCGGATGACGCGCGGTAGAACACCGGGAAGTCGACCGGCACCACGCTTCGTACGGCGCGGGCCACGGCAAGGGGGAAACGCATCCGCGCAACCAGATCGCCACCCCAGGCGTCGCCGCGCTGGTTGGACAGCGTGGTCAGGAAGCTGTGAATCAGGTAGCCGTGCGCGCCGTGGATCTCCACGAAATCAAAGCCCGCTTTCAGGGCGCGCCGCGCCGCCTCTGCAAAGGACTCAATGAGTGCCTCGATCGCGTCTTCATTCAGGGATCGCGGCGCGGGCCAGTCCGGCGTCAGCGGAATCGCACTCGGGGCGACCGTTTCCCAGGCTTCGTCGGGGTAGCCCTGCGCCAGCGGCGCTGCGCCGCGAGCCGGCGTGGCCGCGCTGCCCTTGCGGCCTGCGTGCGCGAGCTGAATGCCGACCGGCTTGCTCTGGCTGTGGTAGATCTCCACGATCGACCGGAGGCCGGGAATGTGTTCGTCGCAATAAATACCCAGGCAGCCTGGCGTAATGCGTCCATCGCGGGTAACCCCGCTGGCTTCGAGGACCGCACCACCCACGCCGCCGAGTGCGAAGCGACCGTGATGGGCGCGGTGCCATTCGTTGATGAACCCATCCTCCGCCGAGTACTGGCACATGGCCGACACGATGATGCGGTTCGGGAAGGTCACTCCGCGGATTGTGAACGGCGTGAACAATGCGGGCAGTGCATCCACCGCCGGGGATTCCGCGGTGTTCATGCCGCGTTCTGGGCGTTGGCGTCGAGCTGCTCCATGAGCTGATCCATTTCCTGCATGAGGCCGACGACTTTGTCGCGTCGCTCGATCCCCTCAGCACCGAGATCGGCAAAGCGAGTAAGCGGCGGCCGCACATCACCGGTGGAGTAGCCCGCTGCCGCCGAAAACGCTTTGGAGAAGCACTGGTGCCCGTAAGTCGGATGGCCCTCGGCGACGATACGGTCGATGCGGTGGAGGATGCGTTGGATGGCCGCCGCGTCGTCAGTCCGCCCCTCGACCAGGAAGTCCCAGATGCGACGCGTGCTGTAGGGCAGGTAGTTTCCGTAGGGATTCACATAGCCCACCGCACCGAGGAGGAAGCTCTCCACGGGACGCTCGCCGGCAAAGATGTTCATCACACCCTCGGTCTCCTCGACAATATCGTAGACGCGTCCCACGTCGCAGCTCGCTTCCTTGATGTAGCGGATGTTTTCATAGGCACGCGTCAGGCGACCAACAAGCGCGGCCGACATATCAACGTTGGAGGTGAAGGGATTGTTGTAGAGCATGATCGGAAGATCAACGGCGTCGCAGATGGCGCCGTAGTAGGCGTAGATCTCATCGTCCGTGGGCGTGTAGTAGTACGGCGGAATAATCATGAGACCGTCGGCACCACTCTCCTGGGCCTCCCGGCTGAAGCGCACAGCGCGCTCCGTGCTCGCGTCCATGGTGCCCACGAGCACATCCATACGACCGGCCGCGTGCTCCACGGTAGTGTCGACAATGGCACGGCGTTCACTCTCGCTGACGCACAGGAATTCGCCGGTGGTTCCCAACATGATGATGCCGGGAACGCCGCACTCAAGCTGCCAGTCGATAAAGCGACGAAGACGGTCCAGATCCACTGTAGCGCCGTCATCAGTGAAGGGGGTGACGGCGACGGTGTAGCTTCCGAGAAATTCTTTACTCATCGTTATTGTGCTACCTGACTGCCTGTTTTGAGAGCTTTTATCGATCCAAATAAGGAGTGACCCAGGCACGGCGACCGGGTCACAGGGGCTTGCGAATATACCACCTGCCCCTTCGATGCGTACAGGCGTTACCATAGCGCACATAAGGACCCGGTGATCACCCCGCGCGATTTCGGAAGGACAGTAGCGCTCATGCCTAGCACGCCAGAAATTTCCGTCGACGTCGCCATCGTCGGCGGCGGCATCACGGGATGTGCCGCACTCTGGTACCTGGCGTGCGAGGGCGTAAGCGGGTTGCTAATCGAAGGCCGGGAGCTCAATACCGAAGCCTCGGGTTCCAACTCGGGAAGCCTCCACGCGCAGATCCCGCAGGACACCTTCGGGGACCTGGGCGAAGGCTGGGCGCAAAGCTTCGCGCCGACTATCCGCCTCCTGCGAGCCTCGATCGAGCTCTGGAAAGACGCTGATCAAAAGCACGACGGCGCTCTCGAAGTACGCCTTGGCGGCGGTCTGATGCTGGCCTCCTCGGACCGCGATCTTCGCGCCATAGCGCGTAAAGCGGCCTTTGATCGCGCCGCCGGCTCCGCCTATGAATTGCTGGATGCCGCCGAGCTTCGGCGCCGAGCACCCTACCTGTCGGACGCGCTTGCGGGTGCGGGGTTTTGTCCCGGTGAGGGCAAGGCCAATCCCCTGGTCGCCGCGCCGACCCTCGCTCGCAGTGCCGTCACCGCCGGCGCTCGCGTGCTCAGCAACAGCTTCGTACGCCGCGTTGAAAGCACCGGCGCCGCGTATCGACTGCACACCGACAGCGCTACCGTTATTGCGGGGCGCATCATCGTTGCCGCCGGAGCCGGAAGTCCACGCATCGACGGCCTACCGGCCCTCGCGGCGCTGCCGATCCAGTCCGTGCCGATTCAGGTCGCGGTCACGGAGCCGCTGGAGGCCGTGATGACGTCGCTGCTCTACTACGCACGCGCGCCCCTGACCATGAAGCAGACCTCGGCAGGCACGGTGGTTATCGGCGGTGGCTGGCCGGCCCAGTTCGACCGGCTCCAAAGACCAGTGCCGGATGCCCGATCCCTGGCCCAGAACCTGGGCCTGGCTCTCGAAGTGATGCCACGCCTGGCCGATGTGACGGTCGTACGAAGCTGGGCCGCGACGGTTAACGGCACCCCGGATTGGAAGCCAATGATCGGCGCCCTCCCCGGCTCGCCGGGGGTTTACCTGAGCTACGTACCCTGGATGGGGTTCACCGGGGGACTCGCCGCCGCACGCATCGCGGTCAACCTGGCCTGCGGACGGGACCGTTCAGAGGGCACTGGCCTGAACGAACACGACCTGGGCAGTTTCGAGCCCGCCTAGGCATCGGGGCACCTTACTCAGTGCTTGAGAATCTTGCTGACGAAATCCTGGGTACGGCTCTGGGTGGGCGCTTCGAAGATCTGCTGCGGCGGCCCGGATTCCACCACGTAGCCGCCATCCATCATCACCACCCGGGTCGACACTTCGCGTACGAAGGCCATCTCGTGCGAAACGATGAGCATAGTGATGCCCTCCCCGGTCAGCCGCCGGATCGTATCGAGGACTTCGTTGACTCGCTCCGGGTCAAGGGCTGACGTGACCTCATCAAGCAGCAGGATCTCCGGCTCCAGGGCGAGAGCCCGGGCGATGGCAACGCGCTGCTGCTGCCCCCCGGAAAGATCCGACGGATAGGCGTCCAGCTTATCGCCCATGCCAACCCGGCCGAGCAGCTCCCTGGCCAGCACGTCCACCGCCGCCCGCGGTCGCCGCTGGATTCGCACCGGCGCAATGGTGACGTTGTCGAGCACGGTCATGTTCTGGAACAGGTTGTACTGTTGAAAGACGATAGCAAGTCGGGAGCGTAGCTCGCGAACGCTGCGCCGCTGGGTGTAATCCACGGCTGTCCCGTCCAGGGTGACGGTTCCCGACTCCGGTATCTCGAGCCCCACCAGCGCGCGAAGAAACGTGCTCTTTCCCGAACCGGACGGACCGATGAGACTGACGACTTCGCCGCGATCGGCGCTCAGGGATACATCCCGCAGCACCTTCTCGCTTCCGTAGGAACAGGACAGATTACGAACGTCGAGCAGGGGCAAGGCGAGCCTCCAGGTAGCTGCCAAGGCGGCTGAGGGGATAGGACATGGCGAAGTAGAGCAACAGCACAGTGCCAAAGCCCAGCAGCGGTGAGAAACCCCGATTCAGAAACATTTTTCCCGAGAAGGTTAGCTCAATGACACCGATATGCGACGCCAGCGATGTGTCCTTGATGAACATCACGGCGAAGGCCACCGCCGGTGGCAGGATCACCCGCCAGGACTGCGGCAGCACTACGTACCACAGCGTGCGCAGGGGCCCGAAGTTGAGCGTTACCGCGCCGTCGATCTGCTGCTGGGGTACGGACTCAAGCCCCGCCCGCACAATTTCCGACAGGAACGCAGTCGCGACAAGGCATACGGCGATCGTCGCAATCACGAAGAGCGAGGCGTCCGGGAACACGGGCTGGATCGCGTACAGAACGATAAACACGATGACCAGGAAGGGAATGCGGCGAAACAGCTCGACGTAGCCTACGGCGAGGAGACGCAGGGGCAGCAGCCAGGGGTCTCGGGTCTGCCTCGCAAGGGCGAGCAGCAGGCCGAAAATGAAACCGGAGATACAGCCGACCGCGGTCATGGCCAGCGTACGACCCGCGGCTTCCAGAAAGAAAATGGCGTTGTGATAGGTGAAGAAACTCGGGGCTTCAAACCAGACGCGCTCCCACATCAGACCAGGCGCTCCCGAACGCCGAACACCCGTCGCCCGAGAAACGCCAGCGCCGCGCTGGCCAGCAGCGTAAGCGCAACGTAGATCACGGCGACGATCAGAAACGTCTCAATCGTGCGCAGGTTTGCCGTACTGATGTTGATCGCCCGGCCGGTCAACTCCTCCACGCCGAAGAGCGCCGCGATGGAACTGCCCAGCATAAGCCAGATAAAGAAGTTCGACAGCGGCGGGAACACGGTGCGCGCAATATGCGGCAGCAGCACGTAGCGCAGTATCTGCAGACGTCCCATATTGAGCGTAAGGGCCGCGTCGATCTCCGTTTGCCTGACCGAAACCACACCCGCGCGAATGATTTCGGTGAGATAGGCCGCCGAATTCAGGGTCAGGGCCAGCACCACCGCCGTCAGCGATTCAAGGAGAATCCCGGCGTCGGGCAGCGCGTAGTAGAGCACGAAGATCTGCACCAGGGCCGGCGTGTTCGTTACGAAAACCACGTAGGCATTGATGCCCCGCCGCAGCGGGCCGGGGCCATAGACCTTACCCAGCGCACCGGCCAGGCCCAGCACCGCGCCGCCAAAGAAGGCGACAAACACAATCTGCAGCGTTACCGCCGCCCCGCCCAGCAGATAGGGCAGCTCCGCGAGGACCTCGCCGAACTCGAAGCTGTAGTTCATGAACGGACCGCGCGAGTGTTCAGGAGGTGGCTTGAGCCTCGACGGGGACGGTCATGGGAGCGCCGAACCAGTGTTCCCAGCGCTCGTTGACATAACCGCTGGCGTGTAACTCCCGAAGGAGCGAATCGAGGAACTGCTTCAGCTCCGCATTGCCCTGGGCCATACCGATACCGCAGTGGGCCACGTACAGCACGTCGTCTAGGCGCCGCCACTCCACGTTGCGATAGGTCTCGGTGAACTTCAGGAACAGATCGATGTTCTCCACGAGCGCGTCCGCCCGCCCCTGGGCGAGGGCCCGAACCGTATCCGCATTGCCGTCCACCAACAGCGTTTTTGCCTTGGGCAAGCGTTCCTTGAGGAGCTCCACGGACAGATTGCCGCGCATGTTGACCAGCGTGATCTCCGGGGTGTTGAGCTCGCGCCAGGATTCGATCTGCAGGCGATCCGTAGTGAGAACGCTCATGGCTTCGGTATGCAGCGGCACTGAGAAATCGATGAGCTCAGCGCGCGCGGGGGTTTCCGTCAGCGCCCCCAGCGCCAGGTCGATGCGGCCCGAGGACAAAAAGGTGACGCGATGCTGGGCGGCCGTGGGAACGAGGCGCAGCTTTACCTTGAGCTGCTCAGCGATACGCCGCGCAATGTCGACATCAAAACCCTCAAGCTGGTTGGTCATGCCGTAGGAACTCATGGGCGGAAAGTTCGGATTCACACCCACGCGGAGAGTGCCGCTGTCCTGAATAGCCGCCAGGCTTCGTACCTGAGCGTGCGCGGGAAGCCCCAGGCACACAGACACCGCGAGCAGCAGCGCGAGCAGCCCGCGGCGCGACACAGACACGGCGAGCTGAGCCGTGGCGGAAGATGGCGAGAGAATCGTGCGGATTAAAAGAATTCGCATAGCACCAGTGTTCTCATAGCGAACAAATATTCTCTGGAGCGGCGTGGGAGCTGTCAAGCTGAGACGGCGCACCACGACGGGTTGCGAGTGCGGCGCCGTGGCGCTGTTGAGTAAGGCTCAATAAGAATATCGGTGATGAATTTATATCGCCGCACGCACTACATCACTGGAAGCTAATCTCAGATATATTTTAGATTTACTTGCCATCCTATTGTATTAAATAGCTTATTTCTGAAAATTAGCGCCATCACTTACATTGAGTGACACTCAATCAGTTGGCTTTTCGTCCACCTGCATACCCGCCGTTCGGTCAAACTCAGGACTGACGTCCACCTCCGCCGCCAGCTCGCCCACGGTCATGGGCTTGAACGGGGGCCGGGGCGCGAAATTTGAAACGTCATCGAGGTCCCCAAGGCCCATAGTTTCGCGCAGCAGGGCCCCGCAGTAGCGCCCCTGACAGCGCCCCATGCCGGCCCGGCTTTCCCGTTTCAATGCCCCGAGGCTGCCTACACCCTTCGCCCGGAGGGTCTGCAGGCAACCCAGGGTCACGCTTTCACAGCGGCAGATGATCGTGTCCGGCTCCGCCGCCGCAAGGGCAGAACCGGGCGCATCGTAGAAGGACCACAGGGCACGCTGGAAAGCTCGATGGCGTGCGAGCAGGCGACGCCCACGGTCTGCGGCGGTCAGGCCGCCGGGGGCCTCGTAGCCGAGCTGTCGCGCCACCGCCAGCCCGGCAAGCGCGCCCTGGGCCATCGCGACCCGGGCGCCCCCGAGACCGCCCGCGTCACCGATGAGAAGAGTCTGCCCTGCATCGGTGCCGGCCACCTGTCCAGCGGGGCTCGCCTCTGCGTCGCCGTGCACGAGCGTTACGCCCCGCAGCGCCCGGGCGAGTTCGGACTGGGCGAGAAATCCATAGCCGATGCACAGTGCGTCGCAGTCGTAGACGGCGTCCGTACCGGGGATCGCGACACCCTCGTGGTCGACCCGAGCCAGCGTGACGCGCTCAAGTCGTTCGTCACCTTCTGCACGCACCACCGCCGTGGCATGCGGCACCGGCACCGCTTTGCGCAGGAGCGCGAGGCGATGCCCGATGCCGTCGCGTAAGAGATCGGGCGACGCCAGGCCCATGCGAAGCGCGGCGAAAATGCTTGTCAGCGTCAGCCCATTGGCGAGTTCAGCGATAGCGAGCACCCGGGCTCCCGCATCGACCAGTTCGCGCCCGACCTGCAGATTCAGGGGCCCGTTTCCGGCGACGATCACGCGGCGCCCGGGAGTGGTCTGATAGGCGCGCAGCAGGGTCTGCGCCGCGCCCGTTGTCATTACCCCGGGAAGGGTCCAGCCGGGAAAGGGTCGGGGTCGCTCGAACGCACCCGGAGAGAGGATGATCCGCCGCGGCTTGAGCAATTGGTTGCGATCCTCGTGGAACACACCGATCTCAGGCCCCGGGAAAACGCCCCAGACCGTGGTGGCAAAGAGGAAATCGGCTCCGGCGGCGCGGGCACGGCGGTACAGTTCGCGGCCCTGCATGAACTGCGCATCCAGTTCGCTCTCGTCGATGTCAAAGCCGCTGCCGGGTTGTTTGAAATACTGCCCTCCGGGCTGCAAACGCTCGTCCACCACGAGTACCGAAGCCCCGGCCTTCGCGGCGGCTTCCGCTGCCGCAAGACCCGCGGGGCCGGCCCCCACAATCAGAAGCTCGACGTCACGCTCGGACCACGAGGGGGCGCGGGAGACTCCACCCTCCCCGGGCAGGGCACGTCGGGCAGGCTGAGCGCAGACCGACAATCCCGGAGCCGCTTTCTCCATACAGGCGCGGCGCGGCTGCCCGTTGACAAGCACAGAGCATTCGCCGCAAACGCCCATGCCGCAGAACAGGCCGCGACCCTCGCCCTGCGGCGTTTCCCGACAAACGGGCTCTCCGGCAGCCAGCAGGGCCGCCGCCAGGCTCTCGCCGGGGTAGGCCGGAATGCGGCGTCCCTCGTAGTGAAAGAAGAACGCATCTTTCGACCGCGCCACACCGCCCAGGCTTACGCGCACCGCGGTTTCCCGAAGGGCCTGGTCAAGATCGCCGTTGCGACTCCTGGGCGTTTGTCCGCGATTCTTCGCATCCCGGCGTCAACGAATATAGCTGGCGCCATTGATGTCGATCGTGCTCCCGGAAAGACTCGGCGACGTACCGCGGCACAGAAAGCACACCAGTTCGGCGATCTCCGCCGGCTCAACCCAGCGCCCCATGGCCAGCCCTTCCGTGACCTTGTCCTCACCGCCCTGACTGCGCGCAAACTCCTCGGAAAGGCGCGTGCGCACCACTCCCGGCGCAATGATGTAGGCATAGATGTTCTCGCGGGCAAAATTTCGCGCCACGGTCTGCGTGGCCGCCTTTATCGCGGCTTTCGACGCCGCATAGGCGATGGTAGCCGGGTTTCCGACGCCGCGCTGCGCCGCCCAGCTCGAGATGGTGATGATCGAGCCGCCGCCGGAAGAACGAAACTCCCGCACCGCACGACGCAGCAGGCGGGCCGGAGCCATGACATTGACCTGCATGCTCTCCTCCCAGGCGTGGTCCCAGCGCTCGAGCTCCTCTTCCACACCCCCATCAAAGATCATGACAGCGGCGTTGTTGACGAACACATCGATTCCGCCTCGCCAGCCACTGGCCTGCTCCCAGAGCCGCTCGACGTCGTCGAGGGACGCGAGGTCGGCCTGCAGGAGCAGTTTGCGTTCTTCCGGAATATCCGCGGTGGCGGCCTTTGCACCGGCTTCATCCGCGCCGTAATGCGCAATCAGGGAAGCCCCCGCGTCGCCGAGCAGGCGCGCCGTCGCGGCGCCGATACCCTTCGACGCCCCGGTCAGGAGTATGCGCTTTCCCTCTAGTTCCATAATGCGTCTCTTACCCGTTATTGCCACGTCAGTGCGGGAGCCGATCCGGGACCGGCGACCTGGCGCCGGGCGCCAGTCGCGAGTCCCTGCCAGGACAAGATCTCATCCACGCTGCTTGACACCTCGCCAGGTCGAACCGGACCATGCGCCCGCCGTCACTCCCGCCGGGAATCACAAGCCATGTCCACAATCGGGACCCGCTCCGCAGATCGCTCTGATGACCCGCCCAACTCCGCTGTACCAGGACGAGTGGCGGTGGTCGGCGCCGGCAGCATCGGCGCCGCCTTTTCTCTGGTGTATGCCAGTGCCGGCCGGCGGGTCGCCCTGTTTGATCCCGCTCCCCAGGCCCTGCGAAGCGCGCAAGACTATATCGCACGCAGCCTCGGTGCACTGAGCGCGCGGGGGCTGCTCGCCGCGGACGAGGCATCGGTCATGGCGAATATCGAGCTTGGGAACGATCTCGACGCCGCCGTCGCGCACGCGGTCTGGGTTCACGAATGTGTCCCGGAAAAAGTCGATCTGAAAAGCCGCGTATTCGCGGATCTCGATCGTCTGGCCCCTGCCGATGCGATCCTCGCGAGCGCTACTTCGGCGATACCGGCATCGCAGTTCGCCGCCGGACTTGCCGGTCGCGAACGCTGCCTGGTGGCTCACCCGGGCAACCCACCGTTTCTTCTGCGGATCCTGGAACTTGTCCCGGCTTCTTTTACGTCCCCAGCGACCGCGGAGGCCGCGATGGCGTTCACGCGCAGCGTTGCCCTGGATCCCATCCTCGTGCGCCGGGAGATCGAAGGATTTCTCTTTAATCGACTGCAGGGAGCACTTTTGCGCGAAGCCTATTGCCTGGTGCGCGACGGCATTGCCTCCGTCGAAGATATCGATCGACTCGTGCGCAAGGGACTTGGGCTGCGCTGGTCCGTTGTCGGCCCCTTCGAGACCGTCGATCTGAACACCCGGGGCGGGATCGCTTCCCATGCGGAGAAACTGGGCCCTGCCTACGAACGCATGGGGGCGGAACGCGGACAGCACGACCCCTGGACCGAAGATCTGGTTGCCGACGTGGTGGCGCAGCGCCGGGATCTCCTGCCCCTGGAGCAGTGGGACGAACGCGTGGCCTGGCGGGACGAGGCCATCATGCGACGTCTGGCGGCGAGCCTCGAAGGGGCCGGCGTACCGGCTGCAGAGGCGCGCCCGGAGCGTAGCGAATAAGGCTCACGGCGCGCAGCGACCTTTGGGTCAGAACCGACCGGCTTGAAACACGCTGATACCAGTTGTTCGCTCTGCGTTTTTTTGTTCATTATCCGACCAAATTTATTGACGCCCGGGGATGGCTGGGCGATGGTTGCATCGAACGGCGTGCCTCCGGTCTCCCAAGCGGATCGGACCTGCCCGAAACGCCAGGAGCACGCTGCCACGCACCGGTCGCGAGGAGTCCCATGATCCGCATAAGCCGAGTTTTCCGCCCCTCCTCAGCGCAGAAATTCGCGCTGTATTCCCTGTTGACGTCGACCCTGTGGGTACTTTCCTTTCCCGGCCACGGCGCCATGGCCCCTGCTGGCCGCGGCGATTACGCCGCCCTTGTGGCGCTTACGCAGGAGTTCTTCACCTGGAAAGAGGCCGGCGACGATCCGCTGCAAAGGTCCGCGGTGCAGGCGACGGCGCGCCTGGGAGATCTTGGTGCTATGCAGGCACGGCTGAAGGACATGAACGTCCGCGCCTGGGACCGGGCCAGGCAGGCGGACTACCTCGCTCTGCGCAGCGCCATGGATCAGCACGAGTTTCTGCTCCGCGTGAGCAGACCCTGGGAGCGGGATCCCGGTTACTACGTCGATCGTATGCTGCGGCTGACCTTTGTCGATCTCCCGGCTGAGGGCGAAACCCTTGAGCGTCTGCGCCAGGGTCTGAGCTCTACCGTCGCTCTGGTCGAAACCGCGAAACGAAACCTGCGCGACGTTCCCACCGACTTTGCGGCCCTGGCGATCCATAACCTGACGCAGCCGGACGGCGTGGGCCATGGCCACCCCTATCGCGCCGTGCCCCCGGCCGGAGTCATCGGCTGGTACGGCGATCTTCTCGGGCGAGCGCGCGTCGTGCAGCCTGAATTGGTCTCCGAAATCGCCGGCGCTCAGGACGCCGTAAAGGGTCTGCACGAATGGCTCGTGGAACACCAGCCGGAGATGACCGGGGCCGCCGGGGTCGGCAAGGAACTCCTCGACTGGTATCTCATGCACGTCAAGTTCATGCCCTACTCGTCAGACGACATTGAAGCTCTTGCTGAGCGCGAGCTCGAGCGGACCTGGGCGTTCTACGCCCTGGAACAACACCGCAATCGCGCCCTCCCGATTCTCACTCTTCCCGAGTCCCGGGAGGAATACGAAGGGCGCATTGCCAAGGTCGACGAGGAAATCCGCGCGTTCATCAGGCGCGAGCAGTTCATGACGATTCCGGACTACATTCCGGATGACTTCCGTGAGGTCGGCTTCAATGTGCCGTGGATCGAGCGTCCCGGCGGCCCCAACTACTGGGAGCAGATCCAGTATCGCGATCCTTCACCGGACCACTGGCATGCGGACATCCCCGGTCATAAAGTCGATGGGCGCATGCTACGGACCATCGAGCACCCCATCCGGCGGCACTTTCGCGACGGCGGGCGCCTGGAGGGGTGGGCCCTCTATCTCGAGGAAGCACCACTGCAGCTTGGCTTCTACGAGGAGCGGCCACGCACCCGCGAACTGATCTACAACTTCGGCATCTTCCGTTCGGCGCGGACCCTCGGCGACGTTCGCCTGCAGCGCAACGAGGTAAGCATTCCCGAAGTGATCAAGTTCTGGCGCTCCAAGACGCCGTGGCTGGACGCCAATGTAGCCCGCGTCGATGCCGAGATCTACCTGCGTCGTCCACCGGGCTACGGCCTGGGCTACACCATGGGCAGCTTCCAGATGTACAAGCTCCTGGCGGACCGCAAGCAGCAGCTGCGCGATGGCTTTGTGCTCGGTGAGTTTCATGACCAGGTCATGGCGGCCGGGGCTCTACCCATGGCGTTGATACGTTATGAGATCACGGGTCTCACCGACGAAGTCGAAGAGTTTTGGAACCACACGCCGCTGAGCGAAAAACTCGACGAGCTCTCCGCCGATCGGCTCGCAGGTGCCGCTGCAGGGCGAGGCCGATCCATGCCTTCGGGATTTTAGTGAATAAGCTCGGCGCACACCGCCCGACGTACGCCGTAGTATCGCGAGGTTCGCTTTAGCCGGCTGACGGTGACAGGGTGGCGCGCCCGGTGCGAAGAACACGCCGTGACTCGGACTCCTTGTGCTGAGCGGAAGGGGTAATGGCCACCGCTGTCAGTCACGGTCGACTCGTTTCGGAGCCTTGGCAGTTACTCATCCCAAGTTTCATACTTGAGGCGCATTTCATCGAGGCCTTGACGAACGATCTCTTCCAGTACGTCGATGTCAACGTCGTCTAGCCGCTTGATATAAAGGCAGCTCTTGCCGAGTTTGTGTTTCCCCAGGCGCCTGAGCTGCGCACCCAGGTCCTCATAGCCGGGCAAGACGTATAGCGAAAGCGCTGACTTGCGGGGGCTGAACCCGGTGAGAAACATTTCACCCGAGTGACCGCTGGCATAGGTGTAGGCATAACGCCCATAGCCGATCATCGAGTCGCCCCACATTCTGGGCGCGAGACCGGTAATGCCAGCAAACCATGGAAGCAGCCGTTTCCCGTCCTCGCGTCGCTGCAACGGCTCTACAGTCTCGAGGAATTCGGCCGGCGAAATGTCCGTTTGGCGGGTTTTGTTGTCGCGATTAGCCATGGGCTTACGCTGTCACTACCGGCAGCAGAACGCAAATTTGATGTTCTGAGGCAATCTGGTGTCGCAGCGAAAGAAAGATTCGGATCCCGCACAACACCGTCGGGGCCCGCCCCGACAGCAATCAGTTGTCGACAAACAGCGCTTCCGGCGTCAGATCCAACGCCTCCTGCCGCAGCGCCTCGACCTCCTCAATCTCGATGGGAATAAACCGGGTCAGCCAGTCCTGACCCGTCTCGGTCACCAGCACGTCGTCCTCAAAGGCCACGCGCGTACCGTTCACTACCGCGCCCTGCTCAATCGCGAGCACCATCCCCGGCTTGAGCGGACCCACGTAGTCGCCGTGTTCGTGCACTTCCATGCCGATGAAATGGCCAATGCCGTAGGTGTAACTCTCGTCCCAGCCGCCGGCGTCGCGGAGCATTTTCATTGTCATGTCCTGAAGTTCCCGCCAGGTCACACCCGGACGCACGGCGGCGATCACGGCTTTCTGCACGTCCAGCACCACCTTGTACACGCGACGCTGCTCTTCGGTGAAAGTGCCGTCGGCGGGCACCGTGCGCTGAATGTCCGCTGAATAGTGGTTCATGCTGGCCCCGGTATCGAAGTGGACCAGCGAACCCGGTTTGATGCGGGCATCGCCCTTGCGGGCGGCCTCCTCCTCGGCCGTGCTCTCCCACTTCAGCGCCTCGTTAAGCTGACTTGCCGGGGATACGCCGGTGAGAAAGCCAAGGTCGGCACCGTGGAGGCGATAGATATAGTCAACGCTGTGCATGACCTGCAGCGTGGTCATACCGGGCCGCGCGACCTTCATGCCTTCCATCAGGCCGCGCCCGGTAATGGCGACGGCCCGGCGCAGGTTTTTCATGGCGAAGTCATCGAGCACCATGCGCAGCGGGTCAAGGAGATCGCCCGCATCCATGAGCTTCAACTCAGGAGTCGCCGCCCGGAGGCGCTCGATGAAGGCCAGGCGAGGATTCGGCGGCTCGTTGAGGTTGGTGAACCTTGGGTAGTTCACGTACAGCAGCTTCTCCTGTTCGCCCCAGCCCCGGGCGTAATCGGAGGCTACCTCCTTAAAACGCAGCTGCGTGATACGTAGGTTGCGGTAGTCCGTAATGGCGCTGCTCATGTGCTCCAGGAACCGTGATCGCGGGAAGACATGCTCAATGCCCGACAGGCGCCGGGCCTCGGCAGGATCCATATCGCTGTAAAGAACGGCGCGGTAGCTGTCACCACCCGGGTTCATGACCAGCACGTGGCCCGGTGGGTGGGAATCGTAGATGCCGGTAAAAAAGACGAAGTCTTTGTGTTCCGTATCCGGGGTGTAAAACTCGTAAAGATTGGGCTGCGAGCGGTCAGCGCTCGTAATGACCGCCAATCCGCCGGCCATGCTGGCCATGAAGGCCTCCCGCCGCGTCTCGGCGGCCTCGCGATGCCCCTCCCGATACTCAAGTGCCGCGAGCGCGGTGTGACCGCCCCCAGCGGCGACGGCCAGTGTTGCGCTCATACATACCACCAGGCCGACTAGGCATCGGCCAGCGATTCCGGGTCGGCGTTCGTTTGGTTTTCTCATACGGTTCATGCTTGCGTTGCTCTCCGATCAGGGCCCACCAGGAATCAGGACGTCCGCCAGCGGTGCAGGCAGGTCTTCCTTGGGCCAGTCGAGACCTTCGCGGCGCACCGCGGCCGCGAGCTGTGGAAGTGTTTCACCCAGGAAGGGCTGGAGCTTCTTCAGCACGCCCGTAAGCTCGCTGTCGGCGCGCGCCGTCAGGCGCTGCTGTTCAGGACTCGGAGCACCGCTCCAGGACTCGGTGGTCATGTACAGGCGCAGGGCGAGCTCTGCCAGGGGCAGATAGGTCTCCTGCTGGGCCACGCCCAGGGCCTCGCCGCGCAGGGCGATGCGCAGCTCCAGGGCTTCATCCCGGACGAAACCGACTTGATTGCGGAACGCGTCGTCGGAGTCAACGTTCTCGAGCAACTCTATAAGCGCGTCGAGCTGCTCTACAGCGGCGTCCGTCGCCTTCCCAGCGTGATAGCTGGCGCCCAGAAGCTCAGCCTGAAGCGCCAGCAGTGCCTCGCGGCGTTGCCGGTCACGCCGTGACACATCTATGGCCGGATCGCCCAGCACCGTGAGGTCTGAAAGGTGTTCGACATTGCCAACGCTCAGGCGCACGCGATAGTTGCCCGGGACCACGAAGCGTCCCAGGGGTTTGCGCCAGGCGGACTCACTGTCACTGGGCGGGTCTTCGTAGCGCAGATCCCAACTCACCCGATGCGCACCGCGCGTCGCCGTGCCCTCGTGCACCTGGCGCAGCACTTCCCCGTCGCCGTCGAGGATGTCAACGCTGAGCGTCTCGCCCTCCGCCGCATCGCCGAGCCAGAAATCAATGATCGCTCCCCGGGGCGGATTGGCGGCGGTCCAGTAGCTGTGGCCAAAGGCTCGCCGCCCCCGGCTGCGGTCGCGGATCTGAACCGCCGGTTGAAGCCCGGCAAGGAAACTGTGCTGCGCCACTCGTTCCGGGGTCAGCTCCTGGAGAAGCTCCAGATCATCGAGGACCCAGAATCCGCGGCCGTGTGTTCCGATCACGAGATCGTTGTCGCGCGGATGCACGATCATGCCCTGGACGGAATTGGTCGGCAGCCCGGACTGCAGTGGTGTCCACAGATTACCACCCTGTGAGGAGAAGAAGACTCCGAAATCGGTGCCCACGAAAAGCAGGTCGGACTTGTCCGGGTGCGCGGCGATACTGCGCGTGGGCCCGAATTCGGGAAGGTTACCGGTGATATTGCGCCAGCTCTCGCCATAGTCGTCGCTGCGGACGACAAAGGGCTCGAAGCGGTTGTCCTTATGGCCGTCGAAGACGGCGAAGAGCGTCCCCGCCGCCTGCTCAGACCAGGCGAGCATGGCTACCTTCATCTGCTCGGGGACGCCCGGGAAGCTGTCCGTGCGCTGCCAGCTGCGACCGCCGTCGCGGCTCACGTGTATGAGCCCGTCATCGCTCCCCGCGGCGAGGACACCGCGGCGTAGCGGGGATTCGCGCAGAGCGTGGAGGTTGCCGTACATCGCCGTACTCGCGTGCAGGTCAATCGCATCGGCAGGCTGAATTTCCCCCTGCAGCGGCAGTTCGTCGCGACTGATCTGGCGCGTCAGGTCCGGGCTGATGCGCTCCCAGCTGTCGCCGCGATTGCGGCTGCGAAAGATGACGTTGGCACCGAAGTAGATCGTCTCAGCATCGTGGGGGGAGATCTGGAACGGCGCACTCCAGTTCCAGCGGTACGGCGGAAACTCCCCATCCTGGGGCTGCCAGGGCTGGATACGCCGCTGTTCGCCGCTGGTGCCGTCTGTCCGATACAGAACGCCGTACTGGGACTGGGAGTAAATAATGCTGGGATCCTCGGGGTCGGCGATGGCATAAAAACCGTCGCCCCCGGAGATGAACCGCCAATCCTCGTTCGAAATGCCGTCGGAAAAGCGCGTTCCCACGGGACCGGCCCAGGTGCCGTTGTCCTGGGTGCCGCCATACACGTGGTAGAACGGCGACTGCATATCGACCGCCACGGTATAGAGCTGCATGACCGGAAGATTGGAAATCCACTGCCAGGCGCTGCCCCCATCCCGGCTGACGTAAACACCGCCGTCGTTGCCGACCATCAGATGTTCGGAGTCCGCGGGATTGATCCACAGCGTGTGGTGATCGCCGTGCACCATGCTCGGAGCGGCGTTTTCGAAGCTCTCTCCGCCATCATCGGAGCGCAGCAGCGGAGTAACGGGCACGTACACCCGTTCGGTATTCCCCGGGTCGCAGAACACTTCGCCGTAGTACCAGTGGCTCTGCACCTTTTCGTTACGCCGCTCCCAGCTCATCCCCGCGTCCCGGGAGCGGAAGGTCCCGCCATCGGGTCCTACCGCCGTGGCATACATCGTGTCCGGCTCGCTGGCGCAGAAGGTAACGCCCACGCGACCTACGGCGCCTTCAGGAAACCCGCCTCCCACGCGCACCCAGCTGTCTCCGCCGTCCTCGCTGCGATAGAGACCGCCCTCCTCGCCGCCGCCGAGCATGCTCCACATGCGCCGTTCGCGCTGGAAGGTCACGGCGTAGAGCAGCTCCGGGTTTTCCGGGTGCATGCGCACTTCAACCACACCGGTGTGGTCGCTCGGCTTCAGCAGCAGCTCCCAGGTCTCGCCCCCGTCGCGGCTGCGGTAAAGACCGCGTTCGGCATTCGGGCCCCAGAGCGAGCCCATGGCGGCGACGTACACCACGTCGGGATTCTCGGGGTGGATGAGAATACGTCCGATGTGGCGGCTGCCCTCGAGACCCCGGTGCTCCCAGGTCTCACCCCCGTCGGTGGAGCGGTACACGCCGTCGCCAAACTGCGAACTGCGAACGCTGTTCTGTTCCCCGGTGCCGATCCAGACGATGTCCGGATTGCTCGCAGCCAGGGTTACATCTCCCAGGGAAATGCTGCTTTGCTGCTCGAACACCGAAGACCAGGTGGTCCCCGCGTTCGTGGTCTTCCACAGCCCGCCCGACGCCGTGGCGACATAGATAACGCGAACGTCATCGGGGTGGACCGCGAATCGCGTAATGCGACCGCTGCTGGCGGCGGAGCCGATTTCTCGCCAGCGCAGCGCGTCGAGATCCCCCGGCTTGAGTTCGTCCGCAAACGGGCGCAGCGCGACCAGCGCCGCTGCAATAAGAAAAAGAAGGGCGAGGGTTCGGGCACTGGGAAACATAAGGCGGGGTCTCCGATCCATCATTTTTTGGATTTATAGGGCTATGCTAGCGGCGCAGCCGTAACGCCCCGGTGCGAGCGGCGGTGAGTCGCGCCGGCTATGCGGCAGAAACTGGTCCGAAGGAGGCTCGGAATCATGGACATAGCGGCAACGGTCCAACAAATGCTCGATCGCCTGGCGATCGAAAGTCTGATTCTTGCCTACTGCGAGCGTTTTGATCGCAATGACCCGGAAGGTGTCGCCGCCCTGTTCACGCCCGACGCGATCGTCGACTACAACCCGGACACTCCGAACATCCGCGGCGACGCCGTGGCCACGACGATCGCCGAAGGACTCCGACACCTGTTCGCCGCGACCAGTCATCACGTCAGCAACATCCAGGTCAGCTTCGAAAGCGCAGACCGGGCCCGTTCCCTGAGCTATGTCTATGCCTGGCACCGCTATCACGGGGACGCCCCTGACGGCTATCTCTGGGGCCGCTATCGGCATCGCTTCGAACGCGCGAACCAAGACTGGAAGATCAGCGAACTCATCCTCGAAGGCGCCGGCACCCAGGACTTCCACCGCGAGCGCATGCATCCCATCGGTCGTCACGACTGAATCTCCGGGCGGGCTTCGCCGTTGAATGCTCTGCCGCAGATCACGGGGCCGCAGCAGGAGACACCGCGCCGGGAAAAGGCTTCCCCACCACCTCGGGCCACAGCGCCCGGGCATCGCTGTCGAAGCCGGCCATCTCCCAGCGAATCAGGGTGATGGGGATGATGCCCCGGGACAGGAAATCGTCGTGGAATTCGCCGAGATCAAAGTCCTCCCCAAGCTGAAAGGCGCGCTGGGAAATCAGCGTTTCTATCTGCGTTTTGCCCAGGAGATACATGCTGCCGAGGCCAGGTCGCCGCAGGTAGCCCACGAGGTCGTAGCGGCCGAGGTCCTCCTCCATGTAGGGCACCCACTCCATCATGTAGGCGTTGGCCTCATCCAGGCTCATCTCCCCCGTGTGCATGCCGATCTCGGCAAAAAAGCGGCTGCCGCGTTTAATCAGCGCGGCGTAGAACAGCTCCCGGACTCTTGGATTGTCGTCGGCAATGCCCGCTTGAATCAGGGTCTCTTCGAGGTACGTCGCCCATCCCTCGGCGCGACCGCTCTCGCTGTGCTCGCGGCGAATGGGGTTCTCCAGCCGCTTGCGAAGTTCAAAGTCGAAGCGATGGCCGGGCATGGACGCGTGGATGTGGTTGTTGAGCGCGTTGCGGAACTGCAGTTCTTCCCAGAAGTGCCGGTCGGTTTTCGCACGGGGGCTCCAGAACACGTCGGACTCGAAGGTCTCGGGCATGTAGTCGGGGATGGTGAGTAAGCCAAGATCGGTAAGCAGGCGCCGCGTCCTGGCTTCTGCATCGAGCGTACGTTCGCGATGCTGCTCCGCGCTCTGCGTGAGTTCGAGTTCGGGGAGTGCCCGGTTCTTGTGTCGATCGAGGAGATAGTCGAAGCGATAGCGATGGAATTCCCGCGCACCAATCGACCGCAGATCATCCACCGTGAGCGGCAGCAGTCTCACGTGCTTCAGGTACCAGTTGTAGTTTTCCGTGCCGATCGCGGCTGAGGAAGCCATGGCGTCCAGGCCCGCGCTCAACCAGTCGCGGTAGCCGCGCGCCGCGGCTGCCGCCGCGCCACAGTCTTCCACGAGCTCGCTTCCGGCGGACTCCAGGCGCGCACAGAGATCATCAAACCAGCCTATGGTGCCGGCGGGCGGATCGTCACGGTAGGGCTCTCCCTGCCCCACACCATCAAAGTTACCCAGCAGGAAGATGGCCAGCGTAGCGAGCTCTCCCGAGGGATCGCTCAGGTTGGCCCGGGCCTGCTCCACCATGGCCGGGACCGCGCGGAGCCTGCCTCGAAGCGCCGCCTGGCTCTGATCATCCCCAGGCACCTCGGCGTAGGGAATGCGCCGGAACTGGTACAGGTAGGTGAGCGGATCGCGAGACCAGGGGCGCATTACCCGGTGCTGGAACAGCGCCTCGTTGAGACGCGACCATACGAGAAGATAATCGATCTTTTGCTCCACCGGCCAAGCCACGACGTCGAGCACCCGAAGACGATCTCGAAACGCCTCCAGCTCCGCCCGCTGGCCGCGCACCGCTTCCGGGCCAAGCTGGGGAACACCGTCGACCACGGGAGGCTGCGCTATTGCCTTGATTTCAGCGCTCATTTCGACGAGCACCGCGTAGCTGTCCGACGACCACCCGGCCGGCGCTCCAAGTCCCAGAATCACCAGCGCGAGCAGGCAAACCCCTTTTTTCATAGTTTCATTCTCTCAGGCTCATGCGCCTTCGCGGCGTACACCATGGGCCAGGCTATGCTGGCCAGGAGCACAACCCAAGCAACCGGGCGCAGAAACGAAAAAGGGACGACCGAAGCCATCCCTTTTGTTTCCGGCGGCGCGACGCAGCACACAGCGCTGCCCGCACCGACGCGCCGACCTCAGATCTCGGCCTGGAGACCGAGGAAGTAGCCACGACCCAGCGGATCGTAGAGGTTCACATTCACGTTGAGGTCGCCGGCGGCCTGGAAAGCCCAGATCGGCGGCTGCTCGTCGAGAATATTGTTCACGCCGAAGAAGACATTGATGTTCTCGGTGATATCCCAGCCACCATTGAGATTGATTAGGTACCAGGCTTCCTGCGTACCGCGCTGGTTTGGTCCCGAGTCATCCGAAAGTTCAAGTTCTCCGATGTAGTTGAGCTCCGGGCTGAGCCGCAGCGGGCCCGACTTGTAGCTCAAGCGCAGCAGGCTTCGGAAGCCGGGCGTCGGGCGCACGGGGCCACTGGAACAGGTGCCCGAGTACTTTCCGGCGCAGTCGATGGGATCGAGGCTGGGAAGTACCTGGGTTTCGTTCGTGAACTGCCAGGATGAGAACCACTGGATGTCCATTGTCGCGCCATGGTTCGGCAGCGACATCCAGTTGGGAAGCTCGTCGAAGGCATAGGCCACGGAGAGGTCTGCACCGTCCACGTTCCGGTCCGCAAGGTTCAGGAGCGGCGCGATGACCTCTGAGATATTGCCGAGCGGATCGCGACGGATCGCCTGACAGGAGGTACCAGCGGCATCGAAGGTGGCGAAACAGTCATTCAGCAGGAGCTGCCCATCCACCTGGGCGATGGCATTGGTCAGTTCGATATCGTAGTAGTCAAGAGACATGCGCAATCCCGGCAGGAAATCAGGCATGTACACGAAGCCCACGGTAAGCGTGTCCGCCTCTTCCTCGCTCAGGTTCGGGTTTCCGCCGCTGATGAGGTCGTAGCCCGAACGCGGCGATTCAACCAGCGTATCGATAACGTTAGCCGGCACGCCCTGTTGCACACAGAGATCCTTGGTGGCCTGGCTCGGGTTGTTCTCGGCCACGCAGGGGTCGGTCACCGGACGGAAGCCCGCGCTCACCGGCGCCAGCAGTTCATCGAGGTTTGGTGCCCGGATGGCGCGACTGTAGCCGGCGCGGATCTTCAACTGTTCGTTGATGTCCATGTCCAGGGAGCCGCTCCAGGTCGTGACGCTACCGACGGTCGAGTAGTCGGCGAAACGGACGGCGCCTTCCAGAGCCAGTCCGTCGAGACCGAACTGGTCATCGAGCAGCGGGACGCGAGCCTCGGCGAACACCTCGTAGAGATCGTAGTCGCCCTCCACAACCGTCGGCGCGATGGCCTGGGACGCCAGGTCATTCAAGAGCTGCGCCTCGTTCGGGCGGACGGAGATGGACTCCTCCCGATACTCCACGCCGAAGGCGGTCGCCACGGCGCCAGCGGGCAGTTCGAAGAGATCACCGGCGATCGTTGCGCCGGCAACGCGACGCTCAAAGGAGTTCTCCGTGATGCTCTCGGACTGCAGGTAGTCGGCCATCTCCGGTGTGAGGGCGTCCGTGCCAAAGATATTCACCGGTACGCAGCCGCGAATCTGGGTTCGGCAGGTGACGCTCCCGTCCTCGTTGACGACCGGGTCGAGTCCCAGCGTAATGCCGGAGCGAGACAGGAGCCCGACGATTCTCTGCGACGTGTCGTTCCTCGAGTACTGGCCAAACACGTCCCAGGCCCAGTTGCTGTCGCCGAAATCGAAGTCACCGCGTACACCTCCGGTGAGGAGGAAGCTGTCGATATCGAAGGAGTAGTTACGCGGACCAAACTCCTCGAAACGCCGGCCCAGGCCGCTGGCCACGAAGTTGCCGTCGCCGTCGGGATCGAAGAACGCGGCATTGTCGGCCCAGAAGTTCTGCAGGGTTTCATTAAACAGCGGGTTGTTCGGCGCATCGGGTATCACGACGGTGCCGCGGGGCTGACCGAAGCTGGTCGGGGCCACGGACTCCGGCGCCTGCTGATAAGCCTGTTCGTACTTGTTATAGAAAGCCTGGCCGTAGATCTCTACGTTGTCCGTGAGCGCGTGCTTGGCGATCGTGCTGATCTGGTAGCGCTCCATCGGCCGCAGGAGGAAGTTATCGGCGGCGTAATTGAACTGATCCACGGGTCGACAGAACGGGACCGGAACACTGCCGGCGTCGAAACGCAAACCCTGGATCGGCCCCGGGCAGGAACCGTCGGAGTTGCTCAGATCGACGCCATTGATCAGGGGAAACTGGGCGGGCTGCAGCGCGATCACCGTGCCCGGAATGTTGCCGGAGCCAAAGGGAATGTACTCACCGGTGCTGCTGGTTACGAACGGCGTCGCGGAGAAGTCCCGGGCGTCACCCATGACCGAACCGCGTTCGGCCCAGGAGATGGCAAGGCTGACGTTGCTGCGCCCGTCGTCGCTTCCAGCGCCGAGCAGGAAGTCGAGGCGCTCGGTTTCACCGTCGTTGCGATCCGTCTCACCGCGCTGATAGCGCAGTTCCGTACCGCGGAAGTCGTCGCGAAGCCGGAAGTTGACCGCCCCGGCAATGGCGTCGGAGCCGTAAACGGCGGAGGCGCCACCGGTCACGATCTCCACGGACTCCACCATGATGTCGGGAATGGTGGCGAGGTCTGTAATGCCCGTGTCCTCCGCCGGAATGAAGCGCCGGCCATCAACGAGCACTAGTGTTCGCACAGCGCCCAACCCGCGAAGGTCTGCGCTCATCGCGGCGCCTCCGTGCTGGTTGGTACTGCTGTTGGTATCCGGACGCAGTTGCGGCATGCGGTTCAGCGTCTGCTCCAGCGTGAGGTTACCAAGCCCCTGAATCTGCTCCATGTCCATGGTGGCCACGGGACTGATTTCTACGAAGTCGCGGTCACGGCGAAGTCGCGATCCGGTAATCACCACTTCTTCGAGCACTTCGTCCTGTGCGATCGCCAGGCTTCCCACACCCGTGCCGGCGGCGAAGGTACTGGCGATAACCGCGCCGTGAACGGCCCGGGCTAAGGAGGAACGGTTGTGATTCATACCCTGACTCTCCGCTTTGTTTTTCGTTAATTGCTGGCTCTGGTTGATAGGGCCCAGCTATCGATATCGACGTATCGCTTGGCTGCCTGCGACGGTTCGGACCCGCTCATTCCTGGTACCGCAGCGTGATGGCGCGTACCTCAAGCTTCAGGCGTCCATCTTCCGCCCAGCACACATCACGCAAGAGAACTGTGATCCACGTCTCGTAAAGTGTCAATGGTTTTTGGGCGCTTAATGCACACTAGGGCGCTAGGCGCACACATTGATATCGAGACCAAGGTTTACCGCCCACTACGCAGCGCGGGTCAAACGGATTCGGCAACGGTGCCGCCACGGTCTTCACGACCGATTGACATACGGTCCATGCGCCGCTACACAGGGCGATCCCCGCGCTACCGACTCAACCGCAATGCCCTACGACAGGCTCCTGGGCGGCCTCGCCGCTGCCAATCCCCTTCGCCGTAACCTGCAGCACAGCCGGTCCCGAAGACGCTTTATCCAGGGCCTGACCGCGGGAGCAGCGGCGGCGGCCTGGCCGGGCCTCGCGCAGGCGCAGCGTAAGCGGCCGCTCTCGCTTCTGACCTGGGACGCCTATGCCGATGCCAGGCTTCTGGACCTCTGGCGCGAGCGCAGCGGTGGTCGCATCCGCTACGAGATCCACATCTCCGATCCAACCTCCGTGAACCGCCTGCGCGCCGGAGAAACGTCCGTGTGGGACTTCATCAATGTGAATAATCCCTGGGCCCGCAACGAGATGTGGCCCGCGGGTCTCATCCGCGCCCTCCCCCGGGAGCGCTTCGAGCCTCTTTACGCGCAGATGGATGAGAAATTCCAGATGCCCTACAAGTGGGCCATGAGTGACGACGGGGAGCATCTGCTCGGAGTGGTACAGCGCTATGAGACCTTTGATTTCGTGGTCAACAGCGACGTGATCTCCCCGGAGTTGGCCAAAGACGAGGGCTGGGACCTCTTCAACAACAGCGACTTCAGCGGCCGCTACGGCATCCTCGCCTACGAAGACTGGAACGTCATGGACATCTGCATGGGTGCCGGCATTCATCCCTTCCGGGTAAAGAGCGACGAAGAGGTCGAGAAGTTTCGCGCCACCTGCAAACGCTGGATCGACAACGCCGCATTTATCACCACGGATTTTGTGCAGCTGAACCTCGCGATGATCAATGGTGAAATCGACCTGTACTTCACCGGCGGAACCTACACGACGGCCGCCGCCCGCCTCGAGGGCCTCACGGAGCTGCGAGCGATCACGCCGAGCCGGGGCCCGGCCGACGGCAAGGGCGGAATTAACTGGATCGAGATCAATTCTGCGGTGGCCAACCCGACACCCCACGAAGACACCTTCGATTTCCTCGAGTTCATCACCAGCGTGGATGCCGCCGAAATCATCGCCCGGGGCAACGGCAACCTCCAGCCCGTCAGCCAGATGGCCCAGCCCGAACTGATGCAGCGCTTCAGCAAGGATGAACTCGCGGCGATCCAGTGGGACGAGTTCGATGAGCGCATCGCCAACGCCGTGGAATTCGACCAGATACCCGACTACGACCGACTCTACGATATCTACTCGGCCACTATGCGCGCGCGGGGCTGAGGGTGCCGGCACCCGAGTCGGCCCAGGCGCCACCTGCCCTCAGCCTGCAAGGACTGACCCGGTCCTTCGGCAGTCTGCGCGCCGTCGACGATATCAGCCTCGACGTCTCCGAGGGTGAGTTCTTCACCATCGTTGGTCCCTCGGGCAGCGGTAAGTCGACCCTGGTCCGCATGCTGGCGGGTCTCGAAAGCGTGGACAGCGGCCGCCTGGCCCTGCGCGGCGAAGACATCACCCGGCTCCCGGCCAATCGGCGGCCCACGGCCATGGTCTTCCAGTCCCTTGCGCTCTTTGACCATCGCAGCGTCGGGGAGAACATCGAGTTTGCGCTGAAGATGAGGCGCGTGGACCCGGCGACGCGGCGCGCACGAAGCATGGAATTGCTTTCCCTGGTGCGCCTGCCCGAGGGCTACTACGAGCGCGCGGTCACGCAGTGTTCCGGAGGTGAGCGCCAGCGCATCGCCATGGCCCGGGCCCTGGCCTCGGATCCCGAAATCCTCTTTTTCGACGAACCCCTATCTGCCCTCGACTACCGGCTGCGCAAGACGCTGGAGGTGGAGCTCAAGGAACTGCATCAGCGTACGGGCAAAACCTTCGTCTACATCACGCACAGCCTCGAAGAGGCGATGATCATGTCGGACCGCATTGCCATCATGCGCGAGGGGCGCTTCGTGCAGCTCGGAACGCCGCGGGAGATCTACCAGCAACCGGTCAATCGTTTTGTTGCACAGTTCATGGGCGAGGTAAACATTCTCGCCATCGAAGACAACGGCGCGGGCGCCCGCTACGCGGGCCTTGACCGCGAGGCCGCGGAGGCCGGCGGAGCCTACGCCGTGCTGCGACCGGAAGCGCTGCGACCGGACTTCGGTGCGGCGAACGACGGCGTGGTGAGCTTCGAGACCGAGGTCGATCAACGCCTCCTCCTCGGCTCGCGAACGCAGTATCACCTACGTGCGGGCGAGCTGCGCCTCATCGCCGAGGTCAGCGCCGGCGGGCCAGCCGACCTTCAGCCGGGAGATCGGCAGCGCTTCTGTTTCGATGCTTCGAGCGTAGTGTGGGTCGACGATTGAACGCGGGACAGAAATTCGCGGCGCCCATCGCGCTGTTCCTGCTGGTGTTCTTTGCCGCACCCCTGCTCATCGTGAGCTGGTACAGCTTCATGCCGCCACGCAGCTTCTCCCTCACCGGCGCTCCCACCCTGGCCAACTACGTGGAGGCGTTCAGCGGCGGCTACGAAAAGCCCCTGCTCTGGTCCATGCTCGGGGCCAGTCTCACAACGCTGGTCTGCGCTCTCATCGCCTGGCCTACGGCGAAGCTGCTGCATGCGCATGTGGGGCGAGCGGCCAGCGTGGTGACCGCGCTTATCGCCCTGCCCATCTTCATTTCCGAGAGTGTGCGCCTATTCGGCCTGTCGATGTTTCTCCTGCCCCGCGGCGGCATCCTCGCCGGCAGTCTCAACGCCTGGTTCGACATACAGATCGGATCGATCCTCAATACGCGTCTCGCGGCCCTGCTGGGGATGATCTACGTGTACTTCCCCTTCACCCTGTTCCCACTGCTGCTGGGCGTTTCTCTGATCCCGGAAGATCGTATCGAGGCGGCGCGCGACCTCGGTGCCGGACGCTGGGCGGTCTTCCGGGAGATAGAGCTGCCCCTCGCCGCCCCGGGCCTTTTGATCGGGGCGCTACTTACCTTCGTGCTTTGCCTGGGCGCCAACGCCGAGGCGGCCATCCTCGGGGGACGAGCGGTCACCGTCATTTCCGCGGCCATTGAGCAGCGCTTCAACTACGCCCAGGACTGGCCCATGGGCGCCGCGTTGACCGTTCTGGTGCTGATCGTCACCGCGGCGCTCGTATGGCCCGCGCTGCGACGCATTGATCTCAACCGGCTCATGCACCGATGAGGGGTTACCGTCGCTACCTGGGTGTAGTCTGGATCGGTACGATCCTCACGCTGCTCTACGTGCCCATCGTGTCTGTGGTGCTCGTGTCGCTGGCGAATACGCGCTACATGCGCTTTCCCCACCGCGTGTGGACCACCGATGCCTACGGGGATGCCATCGACTCCTTCACGATCTGGTCCCTGCACCTGGTATCGCTGCAGATCGCGCTCTGCGTGGTGTTTCTCGCCGTGCTCCTGGGCACCCTCGGCGCCATGGCGTTCGCATGCTACGACTGGAAGGGCCGCAGCCTGTTCCAGCGCCTCATCATGCTGCCCATTTTCTTTCCCCAGCCGGTCCTGGGGCTCGCCCTCTTGCTCGCCTTCTCCGCTCTCGGCATCACGCCGGGCTGGAAAACCGCCGTCATCGCACACGCGGTCTGGATCGTCCCCATCGTCACGCTGGTCATCTCCATTCGACTCTTCGGCTACGACGCGGCCCAGGAGGAAGCCGCCTTCGACCTCGGCGCCAGCCGCTGGCAGGTGGCCCGGGAAATCACCATCCCGGCCCTCTGGCCCGGCATATTTTCCGGCGCGCTCTTCGCCTTTCTCCTCTCCTGGTCCAACCTTCCGCTATCGGTCTTCACCAGCGGCGCCGACACACCCCTGCCCGTCTGGCTCTTCTCCCGCACCGCGACGAACTACTCGCCGCTGGTACCCGCGGTTGCCGTCATTGGCACGCTTGCTTCGGCCATGGGGGTGATTCTGCTGTTTGCCTTACGGTGGATTGTTGGGCGACTCCGTGGTGGCCGAAGCGCTCCGTAACTCAGATCGCTTTCACCACGAACTTCGTAGCGAGGCTTGGCAGCCCGGTCCCGCTTTACTTGCGCTGCTCGCGTAGCTCCATCGACGCCACCGTTCTAAAGAGCGCACTCGACGGACGCTCAAGCAAAGCGGCACCGGTCTGCCACCCAGCCGACGAGGTATGGCACTGCCGTGACCACTACAGGCCTACGATGGATCAGGTGTGGCACGGACGAGGGAAGGTAGGTGGCGGTGTCCTTTGGGCGTCCGTCGAGTGCTTCTAACAGTGCTCAGGCTCTGCTGGAGCTACGCGAGCAGCCCAAAGGTCACCGCCACCTGCCTTCCCGACTTCCTGGCTAACATGCAGATACTTCGTTTAGCACCGACTTCGTAGCGAAGCTCGGCAGCCCGGACCCGCTTTACTTGAGCTGCTCGCGCAGCTCCGTCGACGCCACCGTTCTAAAGATCGCGCTCGACGGACGCTCAAGCAAAGCGGCACCGGTCTGCCACCCAGCCGACGAGGTATGGCGCTACCGTGATATCCGTTGTCCCCGGGCCTGTCTCGGGCGGAGCACGATCAGGGGAAGAGCGCCGGGGTATGGCACTACCGTGACGACCGCAGGTCCAGGATGGGTCAGGTGTGGCACAGCCGAGGGAAGGTAGGTGGCGGTGGCCTTTGGGCGTCCGTCGAGTGCCTCTAACAGTGTTCAGGCCCTGCTGGAGCTACGCGAGCAGCCCAAAGGTCACCGCCACCTGCCTTCCCGACTTCATGGCTTCACCGCTTTCCGGCTTCTCGGCTTCCCGGCCCAGATGCAGATCTGGCAGTACGATCAAGACAAAGGCGAGTAGCTACAGCATCGGCTCAATCCGAGTATTGGCAATAAACTCAGCCACATTCGCCTGATTCGGCAAAGAGAGAATAAACACCACCATCTGCGCCACCGTATCCGGCTGCAACCGCTCGGCCTGCGGCGTCGCCCCGGGAAGGTCGGCAATCATCTGCGTATCGATAGCGCCCGGACAGATCGCCGTAGCCCGCACCCCATCCGCATGCGCTTCGAGCCGCACAGCCTGGGTCATGGCATGCAGGGCGTGCTTCGTCATCACATAGCCCAGCGGCGCGCCGGGCCGAACGCGCTTGGCATCGGTAGACGCAATATTGACCACACGCCCCCGGCCGGTCTCGCGCAAATGCGGAAGCGCAGCGCGGATAACACGCAGCGGCGCCTTCACATTCACTTGCCACATATCGTCGAGCTCGGCCTCATCGCCGGTCTCGAGCGTGTTCATGTGCAGTACCGCCGCATTGTTGATGAGAGCATCGATGCGGCCGTAGCGCTCAATGGTGGCATCAACCCAGGCGGCGGCGGTGGCCGGTTCCCGGGCGTCGAAGGGTACGGCGAGGATACGATCCGGCGCAGTCAGGTGCGACGCCGTGCTCGGATTCCGGAGACCGAGGGACAAGTGCCAGCCGTCATCGAGCAGGCGTCGGGCAATGGCCGCGCCCACGCCGCGACTGGCGCCGGAGAGCATGGCCACGCGCATCAGAACAATCCCTGGTGCACGCCGCCGTCGTTAACGATGTTCTGTGCCGTCATAAACCCGGCCTGCGCGGAGCACAGGTACGCCACCAAATCGCCGCATTCACTGGGATCCGCGAAGCGTCCCGCCGGACAGTTTTCGATACGGTTCTGGACGATGGCCTCGTAGGTCGTATTGCCTCGCTTGGCATGCCCGTGAAGGTTGGTGTGCAGGGCGTCGGTGTCGAAGAGACCGGGGCAGACCGTGTTGACAGTGACGTTGTCTCTGATGAGGTCCCGGGCCATGGCGGCGACCGCACCGGACAGGGCGAGGCGCGCCGCGTGGCTGTGGGCAAAGCCGACCTGGGGAAACTTGATGAAGCTTACCGACATGTTGACGATCCGGCCGAAGCCGCGCTCCTGCATACCCGGCGCGACGGCCTGCACCATCTCGATGGACGATAGGAAATGATCCTCGAGCCACTGGCGCCAATCGTCCGGCGTGATGTCCTTGTAAGGGGTGGGAACCTGCCGCACACCCGGGTTGTTCACCAGGATGTCGCAGCGTCCGCCCGCCGCTTCCAGGATTGCGGCCCGCCCCTCTGCCCGGTTGAAATCGGCCGCCACGGCCCGGACCTCAACGCCGAATTCCTCGCGAATGGCCACCGCCGAGGCCTCAAGCGCATCGGCAGAGCGGGCGTTCATGGTCAAGGATACGCCCTCGCGGGCCAGCGATCGGGCGCAGGCCAACCCGAGTCCGCGGCTGGCCGCCGAAACGATGGCGCTGCGCCCTGAGATTCCCAGATCCATATCAGTTCTCCTTGTTTATGGTGATTCCCGTCGCCGCTTCGAAGCCGGCGAGGAGAGAGGCGAGCTGCGATTGTGAGAGAGGAAGCAGCGGTGGCCGCGGCGGGCCGCCGCCCGGCAGGCCCAGGGCATCCATCACCGCCTTTGTAGAGGGATAAAGCGTGCGGCCCTCGGCGGTGAAGAGCTGGGTCAGGGCCATGCCGGTGCGCTGCAGAGCCCAGGCCTCGTCCATGCGGCCGTCGCGGGTCGCGGACCAGATGTCGAGACACCCGGGCGCCCACACATTCGGGAAGCAATCGATCAGGCCATCGGCCCCGGCGAGGGTGGCCGCGGTTCCGAACACGGACGAAGGACCGCAGAACACGCGGATCCGATCACGCACACGCATGAGCGTGTCGTGAAAGTTCAGCCAGTCGCTGGAGCTTTCCTTGATCGCCACTACGGCATCGAGATCGGCGAGGCGGTCGGCGATGGCCGGTGTGAGGGCGTTTCCCGCATTGCCCGGAATGTTGTAGAGCACGATGGGCAGCGCGCTGGCGGCGCTGATGCGCTCGTAGTGCGCGATGACTTCCGATTCCGTGAGCTGCGCAAAGTACGGCGGCAGGACCAGCACGCCATCGCAGCCGGCGTCCTTCGCGGCGTGAATCTGCTCGACCACCTCCTCCGCCCGGATGGCCCCGGTCCCCATGATCGCGGCGCCGCGGCCGCGACTCACGTCTGCCGTCCAGTGCGCCATTTGCGCGCGCTCTTCGAGGGTGAGTGCCCAGAACTCCCCCGTGCAACCCACGGCGACCAGTCCCGTCGCCCCAGCCTCATACAAACGCGCGGCATTGGCCCGGAACGCCTCTTCATCGAGGCTGAAGTCCTCGTGGAAGGGCGTGGTAATGGCGGGCATGGGGCCCTGCCAGTCGACTGAATCTCTGTTCACTGCGTCTCCTATGCGCACTTAATCCTGCTGCGGCAGTCTGCGTGGACCGCTCGCATCAACGTTCTTCAGTTGTCAGCGTTCAGCCTGGCGCCTTCCTCGCCCGGCGCGAATACATGTATCGCGCTTTCTTCCACGCCAAAGGCGAGTTCTTCGCCGATGACAGGCAGAACCGCTGCCTTCGTACGACCCGTGAGACGCACGCCTTTGGCGGCCTCAAGTACGACGATGTTTTCATGCCCCGTCTGCTCCACGAGCTGCACGGTGGCTTGGTGCGCTCCTTCACCGATGCGCAGGTGTTCGGGCCGGATGCCCAGGCATGCCGACCCGGCCCCGGCGTCGGTATTGAGCCTGGGCACGGCCAGGTCCATCCCCGCGCCGCGGAAACGAAAGCCCCCGCCTTCCCGGTGCAGCTCTCCATCAATCAGGTTCATGGATGGCATACCGATAAAGCCGGCGACAAAGCGGTTCGCCGGGGCGCGATAGACCTCCTGCGGCGGAGCAAACTGTTGAAGACGACCAGACAGCATGACGGCGATGCGGTCGGCCATGGTCATGGCTTCGAGCTGGTCATGGGTGACGTACACCATCGTGCGTCCGAGGCGACGATGCAGCTCGATAAGCTCGGCGCGCATGTAACCCCGCAGCTTCGCGTCGAGATTGGAGAGCGGTTCATCGAGAAGAAAAACCTGGGGATCGCGCACCAGCGCCCGCCCGAGGGCGACGCGCTGCTGCTGACCTCCGGATAACTCCCGGGGTTTGCGATCCATGAGCGCGGTCAGCTGGAGCATCTGGGCCGCCTCGGCCACCCGCGCGCGCCGCTCCGGCCCCGGCACACCCCGCTTCTTCAACGGATACTCAATATTCCTGGCCACCGTCATATGCGGATACAGCGCGTAAGACTGGAAGACCATGGCGATGTCGCGCTCCCCCGGGGGAAGATCGTTCACCACACGCTCGCCGATGCGAATCTCGCCGCTGCTCGGAAATTCAAGACCGGCGAGCATGCGCAGCGTCGTGGTTTTCCCGCAGCCCGAGGGGCCCAGTAGAGCAACAAACTCGCCCTCGTGGATTTCCAGATCCAGCCCTTCCACCGCCCTGAAGTCGCCGTAGTCCTTGCGTACGCCGCTGAAGCTGACTCCCGCCATACTGGCTTAACCCTTCACCGCGCCCGCGCCAAAGCCGCGCGTGAGGTACTTCTGCAAAAAGGCGAAAGCCAGGATCAGCGGAAGACTCATCATCACGGAGGCGGCCATGAGCAGGGACCATTCAATGTTGAAGGACGAAATCAGCATGTTCATGACCCCCGTCGTCAGCGGGCGCGAGGCATCGGAATTCACCAGCACCAGGGCGAAGAGGTACTCGTTCCAGGAAAGAATGAAAGTGAACAGCGCGGTGGAGATGATTCCCGGCAGCAGCTGCGGAAGTATCACGTCGCGGAACGCGCCGAGACGCGTCGCGCCGTCGACGAGAGCGGCAGACTCCAGATCCTCGGGAATGCCGGCCATGAACGAGCGCAACAGCCATAGCGCGTAGGGCAACGCAAAGGTGGTGTAGGCAAGCACGAGGCTGGCGAGGGTATTGGCGAGACCCAGCTTCACCATCATCAGGTAGAGCGGCAGCAACAGCACCACGGAGGGAAGCAGGTAAGTGAAAAGCACGAGCATGGCCAGGGTTTCCCGGCCGCGGAAACGAAAGCGCACCAGGCTGTAGGCGCCAAGCGTCGCCACCGCTACCACGAGCAATGTCGTCGCCGTGGACAGCAGAACCGAATTGCGGAAATAGCTCAGAAAGTTCGTTTCGCGAAGCAGGTTGAGATAGTGCTCCAGCGTCGGCTCGATGGGCAACAGGGCGGGCGGCCGCGCCCAAAGCTCAACCTGGGGCTTCAGGGAGGTCACGATCATCCAGAACAGCGGAAACGCCACCAGGAGCACGCAGCTCCACACGAGCAGGTTGAGAAACACGCGGCGCATCAGTTCCCCTCGCCCGCTTTACTGCGGCGCAGGTACAGGATCATGAAGACGAGCATGAGTGCCATCATCACCACCGCGTGCGCCGCGGCCATACCCATCTGGTTCAGCGAAAACGCTTCCTTGTACACCAGCAGGGACAAGGTCTGGGTGCTGATCACGGGCCCGCCGCCGGTGAGCAGGAAGATGAGGTCGAACTCCTTGAAATCCCAGATCGCGCGGAGCAATACGATCACGAGGAGCACGTCACGCAGCTGCGGCAGGGTCACGTCGAAGAAGCGCGCAATGGGGCCGGCGCCATCGATGCGCGCGGCCTCGTAGAGGGCGTCCGGTATGGTCTGAAGGCGCGCGAGAACAGCGATTACGACAAAGGGAAAGTACTTCCAGGCCCCCACGAGAATCAGCGAGATCATCGCGTTGGGCATAGCCCCGAGGTAGTCCGCCGGCATATCCATGACCCCGGCGCCGATGAGGAGGTGATTGAGAATCCCGTAGAGATCGTTGAACAGCCAGCGCCACACCAGCACCGCCACCACGGTAGACACAAAATAGGGAAAGAGAATCAGACTGCGCGCGAGGCTGCGGAACCAGATGTTCTGATGGAGCATCAGGGCCATGGCGATGCCGAAGACAAGCTGCAGACTGAGCGAACCCAGGGTCCAGACCAGGGTATTGCGCAGGGAAATCCAGAATTCACCGCGGGTCAGCAGTTCACGGTAGTTAGCAAGCCCCACAAAGGAGCCCTCCAACGTCGGCGTGTAGAGCTGAAACAGGCTCAAGTAAATCGCGGCCAGCAGCGGGTAGACGATGACCGCCGAGAACACCAGGATCGCCGGAGCGATCAACAGGACACCGAGGCGGGCGTAGCGCCGCTCCAGCGGGGCCATGGAAGGCCTGGGTGCCGCCGCGTCCACCATCAGGCCGCCATCAGCATTTCAATGGCGCGGCTGGTGCGAGACAGCACGGCGTCCACATTTTCACCGTTGAGCACCACCCGCTGCACCATGTCTGCGATCACCCCGGAGGCAATCACCTCGCCGGCTTTGTCGTTGGCCCGATGCGCCTTGGACTCGTAGCCGAGGTTGAAGCCGCCGGCCGCCGCCGCGGCCATGAGGTCGACCTCGTCGCTGTAGCGCCGGATGATGTCGTTGTCCCGGTAGCGGGGCGATTCCCCAATGGTACGCAGCACCGGCAGCACATGCCCCGGCGCCGCGTGGAGCTGGGCGATGTAACCGTCGGCATCGAAGAGCGATGCGGCGAAGCGCTTGGCGAGCGCCTTGTTCGCGGATTGGCGCGGCACAAAAACGCTCGGAAAGTCGTTGAAGGTCCAGGGCGCTATCTCTCGGGACCGGCGGGGCCAGAGCGCGCAGGTGATGTGCTCCCCAAGGCGCGGGTTTTGTTCCGTGACGTTCGCCAGTACCCGACCCGTGTACAGGCCCGTGGCCGTCGCGCCGCTGACAAACGCCGTGAGAATGTCTCCCCAGCTGTAATTGGTAGCCCCGCGCGGACTGAAGTCGCGGATCTCCCGATAGAATTCCAGGGCATCGCGGGTCGCCTCGCTGTCCAGGGCAACCTCAAGCTCGGGTGTGAATACCTGTCCGCCGGCGCCGTGGATAAAGGAAACAAACACCAGCGAGGTGGCGCTGTTACGACCGTAGGGAAGCGCCGTACCGTAGATGCCGCGCCCATGAAGCCGTCGCAGACTGTCGCGGAGTTCGTCCCAGGTTGTCGGCACGCGCTCGACACCGGCACGCTGCATGATGTCGGTGCGCAGCCAGAGAATGTTCACCGCGGAGTTTCCGATCCCCGTCGCCACGTAGTTGCCGTCCGCGGCGCGAAACACCTCGTTCGCCCCCGGGTAGTACGCCTCGGAGCCCACGGCTTCGATCACGTCGTTGAGCGGTTCAACAAGACCCTGGGCGTAGTAATTCTGTACGGAAAACGAGGGCAGATGGGTAACGACGTCGGGTACCTGGCCGCTGGAAAACGCCGCGGCGAGCTGGGCCGCGTAGCCCTCGTCGGAGAGCGGTTCGAGCACGACCCGAACGCCCGGGTTATTGCCTTCGAAAGCGGCGATCTGGCGGCGATAGGCCTGGAGCTGGGCCGGCGCGCCCTGGGTGGTCCACCAGCGCAGCTCCGCCGTCTGTGCCCGAAGACCGCGGGGCCAGGCCCCGACGGCAGCGGCGCCGACCATACCCTGGAGCACGCTGCGACGCGTGGGGTGGCAGACCCTTTTGTTGGAATTCTTATTCACGCGGTTCGGCGGCTACGCTTGGTGTCCAGGCCAGGCTGGTGATGGTGTTACGGCTCGCGCTTCGTATTTGTGCGCACTGCGCATGGCTGTGCGAAGTTATCACGGAAGCTGAGGCATGCCCATACGGTGGGGACTAAGCACTCTTGAAACGCTGTGGCGAGAAGGGCTGCAGATCGTGCTCTACAGAAATTCCCGCGGCGAGTTCCGCGACCACGCGTCCGCACAGGGGTCCCAGGGTGTACCCCGCGTCGCCGGGTACCGCCAGGAGCACGCGGTCCTGCGCCGGGAGACGGCCCAGCGTCGATTTGCCATCGACCGTCGTGTTCATCCCGGCCCAACTGCGGATCACCCGCAGTCCCCGCAGCCCGGGCACGAGCCGTCCCGCGAGGCCCACGTTTCCCAGCAGCGAGGCCGCGCGGACCTTGGGCACACCGCCGCCCGGCCGCTCGGATGCGGGCCAGCCTCCTCCGATCACTATCTGCCCGGTCTGCAGCTGCTTCAGCGTGATCGAGCGCTCCGCGTGCTGGACGAGGTGGTGAATAGCCGACGCCGCGGGTTCGGTGATGTTCATGTGCAGCGGCTCCGCCTTGGTTTGCACCGCCAGACCCAGGGGGCGCAGGAGATCGCCGGACCCCCAGGCGGCGGCAATGAGCACCTGCTCCGCCGTGTGACGCTCCCGCTCACAGGCAACGACCAGCGGTGACGCGGGCTCTATGCCCAGGACCCGATCGCGGATAAAGCGAACGCCGAGCTGTTCGGCCCTCTCGCGAATCAGTCGATTGGCGAGGAGCGGATTGAGCTTGCCTTCGTCGTGACACAGCTCGGCGCCGATGATCTGGGGGCCGAGCCACGGTGCCAGGGTTTCGAGCGCACGCCGGTCTAGCAACTCCACATTGAGACCGGCCGCCGCCTCGCGCTTTGCCTTGGCGACGAGGAAGTCCAGCTGCGCCGCGTCCTCGGCAAGCATCAGGCCCCCCCGGCGAACGAGATCCATGGATCCGAGACCCTGGGCCAGACGCTCCCACTCCTTGACCGCCTTCAGGTAGAACGGCAGCGATGCTTCCACATTGTGGGCCTGATCCGGGTGTACCCGCATGAAGCGGCTCTGCAGCTGGACATGCAGACTGCCCGCATTGGTCGTGGTTCCCGCGTTGCTTGCCGCGTCGATGAGCGTGACCCGCATCGCCGCCTCCGCCGCGCGCAGCGCCGCGCAGAGTCCCACGATGCCGCCGCCGACTACGATGAGATCAGTCATCGGGTTCCACGGCTCGCGCCGTCGCTTCGAGGACGTCAACGCTCACCGGTTTGATCGGCACCTGGGGTGCGAAAAAACTGTAATCCTCGACACGTCCACCGTGACGCCTTGCGTGAAGCCGGGCTGCGGCGGGCCCGCAATAGCGGCCCTGGCAACACCCCATACCCAGCCGCGTGGCGCTCTTTATCGCCCCGATATGAGAATGACCCGCGCTCAGGGCCGCGCGAAAATCGCCCACGGTGATTTCTTCACAGCGGCATAGCACCGTCTCCGGATTCGCGTCGACGAGATCCTGGGGCGACGGATCATGCAGGGCCCACAGGTGTTTCTGGAAGCGCCGGGCCGCCGCCAGGTCGCGGCGAGCCTGGCGCAGCTCATCGGTCTCGGAGGCGACGTCACTCTCCGGTCGCCCACCGCGTGTGCAGCGACCCGCTGCGGCCGCGCCGGCAATCGCCCCCTCCGCCACCGCCGCCGGCGCTCCGCCCAGTCCACAGCAATCGCCGACGGCGAAGACGCCGGGTACGGAGGTTTCGCAATGGCGGTCCCGCTCGCAGCGAAGATGTCCGAAATCCGGGTCGTAGCGCATCTTCGCACCCAGCAGCCGGAGCACCTCATTCTGGGGTTCGAAGCCGTCGTTCATACACAGGGCGTCAAGCTCCCGGCTCTCCTCGCGATTTCCGCGCCGGAAGAAGGCCCGAAGGCCACCGCTGCCCAGCGGCTCCACGGATCTCAATTCCGTGGCGTAGCGGACGGGAACTCCGGCTCGGGCCAGACCCAGACGGATGGCGATGCCACTCATGGCCAGCTCCGGTGCGCTGGCCACAAGCGCAAGGGAGCGCAGGGGATTCAGCATCGGCGAGCCGGCACGCTCGGCGACAAACACCTCCTCGGCACCGCCCCTCCTGAGTTCCAGCGCGACCTGCAGATTGAGCGGACCGGACCCGCAGACCGCCACGCGACGACCCGGGAGGCTGCGATAGCTGCGCCAGAGCGTCTGCGCCGCACCGGTGGTCATCACGCCGGGCAGTGTCCAACCGGGGACCAGGCGCGGTCGCTCATAGGCGCCGGTTGCCACGATCAGCTGCAGCGGACGCAGGATCAGGGCTTCACCGTCCGCGGAGCTCGCATACAGCTCCGGGCCCTCGAAGGCGCCCCAGAGCTCGATCCCGGAGAGAAGCCGGGCGCCGCTGGCTCGGGCTTTTTCGAGGAGCTCGGCGCCGCTGCGCTGCTGCCGGTCCAGGAGCGGAAGGTCGGCGCTCGGTTGCTTGAAATACTGACCGCCTTCGACCTTGCGCTCATCCAGCACAAGGACCTCCACCCCGGCGCGCGCCGCCGCGATCGCGGCGCTGAGACCACCGGCCCCGGCTCCCAGGACAAGAACATCCGGCTCCAGCACCTGGGCGGCTGGCGTCGCCGCGGCGGACTCGGGATCCAGCGACGCCGCGGGGCCGGGACCGGTGGGCGTCCCCGGGCCAAGTCCGGGCGCGGGCTGCTGGCGGTATACCACCATGCCGGGCTGCGCGGTGGTCATGCACGCGCGCTGGTTTGCCCTTCCGTCGACGGTCAGCAGACAGTCCTGGCAAACGCCCATACCGCAGAACAGCCCGCGCCCTGTTCCCTTTGCCGTACGGCGAAACACGCTTTCTCCGCCGTCGCTGAGCACGGAAGCCAGGCTTTGACCGCGCCGGGCTGGCAAAGCTTTGCCTTCAAAACTGACAGTGAACGGTTCTGGCATGATGCGATTCGAGCTTATGGGTTAGACGCCTCAAGGACAAAGCCGGCACCGGTCGACGGACTGCGCTCAGGCCGTGCTTTGGGACCACTGCACTCCATCGGCGGCTAAGCCGCGACAGGGAGCCGAGCTATGCAAACAGACCAGGACCTCAGCGGCCGCCGGGCCGTGATTACCGGCGGTGCCGCGGGCATTGGCCGCGCCATCGCCGAGCGCCTTGCCGCCCTCGGTGCTGACATCGTTATTCTCGATCTCGAACGAGGATTCAACGCGAACACCCTCCCGGATGACTGGCACCGTCGGGCCGTGGACGTCGGTGGCACGGACAGCCTCGCCGCCCAGCGCGCGATCGCCGATGACCTCGGGCCCATCGACATCCTCGTGGCCAATGCCGGCGTCGTGCCTCCCTGGCGCCGCGTCGCCGAGCTTGATGCCGACGAGTGGCAACGCGTCATGGCGATCAATACCTGGGGAGTGGCGGCAAGCCTTGGCGCCTTCACACCGTCCCTCGCCGCCAGCGGCCGCGGTAGCGCGATTGTAATGGCTTCCATAAACGGCTACCGCGCCCATCCTGCCCAGGTTCTCTACACGGCGTCCAAGCACGCGGTGATCGGCATCATGCGTGCCGCGGCGCTGGATCTCGGCGGCCAGGGTATTCGCGTGAATGCGCTTGCGCCGGGACCGGTCGCGACCGACGCGCTGCGGCAGCGTATTGAAACCCGCGCCGCCGCCGGGGGCCCGGAGCTCTCCGAAGCGCTGACCGCCATGAGCGCGGATACGGCCCTGGGTCGCATGGTTACCGTGGAGGACGTTGCCAACGCCGCGGCGTGGCTCGCCGGCGACGGCGCCGCCGGTACCACGGGCGTTGTGCTTCCCATCGAGGCCGGACTCTCCTGAACGATCGGCATCGCGGTAGGGCGCGGGCGTACTTGCAACATTACCCGCAAACAGTATCTGCAACAGTGCCCGCCGCCCTGCGGTTCCCGCCGCGGGCTTAGCTCAAACTCCGCCAGCTGCTCTGCGCCAGAATGTCGTGACTAGCGCGAATATCCGCATCGGGCTCGGCGCCGGGCTGCAGAGCGTCGGTGATGATCTCGAGCACCGTGGTGCCGGTGTAGCCGATCGCCTGCAGGGCCTCACCGGCGGGCGCGGGCTCGACGATGCCCGTACCGAGGCGATCGTGCTTGAACTCGTCGAAACCCGTGTCCGACATGTGCACGTTCTTGATCATGTCGCCGAGCAGGTGAATCATCGCCGGGACATCTTCCTTGATGTAGGCACTGTTGCAGACGTCAAAGTTCACGCCGATATCGGGACCGATCAGCTTCGCCGTATCGCGGATCTCCTGGGACGTGGGAAGGAAGGCAAACGGAACATTCTCCAGTAAGAGCTGAACCCCAGTGCCCCTGGCGTGCTCCTGCAGCTTCTTCATCCCCTCGACGAACCACTCAAGCATCCATTCGTGCGGCGGGTTGATCAGGCTGTTCACGGGTCCCGGAATCGCAATGGCGTAGGGACAGTTGAACTCGGCGGCCATGTCGATGGTTTCGCGATAGCGATCCAGCGTGTAGTCGCGCATGAGCACATCCACACCGTTGGGATTGTTGTCGAGCAAGGGGTAACAGAACGACGTAACGCTCACCCCCTCGCCGTCGAGCCAGTCCACGTATTCGCGGCGCTGCTGCGCCGACAACTCCCGCGGCCAGCAGTGCGGCGGAAAAATGAGCAACTCGAAACGCTCATAGCCCATGCCGCGCAGATGCTTCAGGGCATCGAGCCCGGAGTGCGAGTAGAGAAAGGGGAAGGTACTTGCGGCAACGGTAAGTTGGCTCATGGTCGGGGTCCTTCTTGTCGGGATCCTGGGGAATCAGCTTCGCTGGGGTGGAGAGGGAGGCGTTCTCACAGCGCACGAACATTACCATAACGCACACTTGCGTCGACGCCCCCGAAGCCGATCACCGCGAAGGAATCGCTACCCGCCGTTTTTGCCGCAGGCCTCCACCGTCGCGTCGATACCGTTGGCGCCTAGCGCTTGCCCAAAATTTTTGAGCGCATCGGCGAGATAGCCGGACTGCGCTTCAAGATTTTGCAGCATCGCCCGATCATTGGGCGTGAGTGGTTCATAGGGAGAATGCGTGAAATAGAACGCCCGGGAAAGGCGATGCTGCAGACGCTGGGAATCGCTGATCGTGCCCTGGTATCCCCGGAACGCCAGGCGATTCCATAGCGCCATCAGCTGCGCCTCCAACGGCTCGCGCTGTGTTTCCTCAAGAGTGGACGCCGCGAGCTCGAGCTCCAGGCACTCCAGGGTCTGCACCGCGGCATCGGCGTCCTCCTGCAGAGACTCAAGGCGCCGACGAAAGGCGTGGTTGTTCTCATAGCTCTGCGCATCGTAGGCCACGCGGGGATCTTGCCTGAGGCTAAGTGCTGCGCTTGACTCGATGTTCGCTCCTCGCAGGACAACGCGATAGGCACCCGGTGGCGCCAGGGGTCGTTCCAGGTCGGGACTCATGAGAGGCCCGTAGATCTCGCGCCCATGCCACTGCTGGTCCCAGGCCGTGCGATTCAGACCCGGCGTGGTTTCCATACTCCACTCGTGAACGATTTCCCCATTCCGCTCGATCGCGAGGTCCACGCCATCGATCGTCTCGTCGCCCACCCAGAAACTGATGAGCGCCTGCCTTGCGTTATTGTCCCCGGCGTAGAGATGGTCCGGCGCCAGGCGCTGCCCCGGCGCCTGGTCGATCACCACCTGGTAGGCCGGGGGAGGATCGAACACATGCAGCCGACGCTTGCGCAGACCCGGATCGCGGGCGAGTTCACGCCAGGGTTCGATATCATCGAGGATCCAGATACTGCGCCCGAAACTCGCCACGACGAGATCGCGCTCGCGGTTCTGAATCGCGAGGTCCGTGGTCGACACCGCGGGATAGGCCGCACGCCAGCGTTCCCAGGCCGCACCGCCGTCGAGAGAAACGTACAGACCGTGCTCCGTGCCCAGGAACATGAGTCGCGGCTGTTCCGGATCCTGTACAAACGACAGCGCGAACGCGGGAAGGCCCGCCTGTGCGACCAGGTTCTGCCAGGTCCGGCCGAAGTCCCGGGTGTGAAACAGGTACGGACGGGGGTCGCCCTGCAGGTGATTGTCGATGACCACGAAGGCTTCCGCTGGATCGACCCGCGACGGGGTGACCTGCCGCAGCCACCCGCCTTCCGGTGCGCCGTTCATGTTGTTACTCAGGTCTTCCCAGGCACTTCCACCATCCCGGGTCAGATGGAGGCGACCGTCATCGGTGCCGACCCAGATCAAACCCGGCTCGATGGTGCTCGGCGCAATGGCGGTTATCGTCGTGTGATTTTCAGCGCCGGTGGCGTCGATAGACAGACCGCCGGACTCAGTCTGGCGCTGGCGGGTCGGATCGTTGCTCGTGAGATCCGGGCTGATGCGCCGCCAGGTGTCGCCGCGATCGTCACTGCGGTGCAGAAACTGGCTGCCGATGTACAGGCGACCCGGAGTGTGGGGATCGCCGGCAAGGGCCGCATTCCAGTTGAAACGCAACGGCGCGCCTTCGGCCGCGGGCGTGATCGTCTTGCGCTGCCCGGTGGCAAGATTTACCCGCACCAGCATGCCGGCCTGCCAGAGCGCATAGACGGTGTCCTGGTCCGCCTGGTCCAGCACCACGTCGAAGCCGTCGTTGAAGGCGATCTCACGCCAGTAGGCATTGCGAATCCCGGCGCGATGCCAGACTTCGCTGGGACCGTACCAGGTGCCGTTGTCCTGAAGGCCTCCGTAAACGCGGTACGGTAAGGCGTCGTCCACGGCGAGGTGGTAGAACTGGCCCAGGGGCAGATTCTCGGCGAAGCGCCAGTGCTCGCCCCGGTCCCGGGTCCAGTAGAGGCCCCCATCGGTGCCCGCGATGATGAAGTCGCTGTCTTCGGGATCGATCCAGAACGCGTGGTAATCCGCGTGCAGCTTCCGACCCCAGTCCTCGATGACCTCGAAGGTCTCGCCGCCATCCTCGGAGCGCGCGAGCCGGGAGTAGAGGTTGTACACGCGGTTCTCGTTACGCGTATCCACGTGCAGCTCGGCAAAGTAGAACGGTCGACTGCCGATGGTCTCGGTGTTGATGCGAGCCCAGCTGCGGCCGCCGTCTTCGGAGCGGTACAGCGCCGACTGCGCCGCCTCGACCAGCGCATAGACGCGCTCGCGCTGCGACGCGGCGATGGCGATACCGATGCGGCCCAGCGGACCGGCCGGCAGTCCCGCTTCGGCACCGAGCGCTACCCAGCTTTCACCACCGTCCTCGCTCATGAACAAGCCCGACCCAGCTCCGCCGGAGGAGGCATCCCAGGGACTGCGCCGGAACTCCCAGAGCGCGGCGAAGAGCTTGTTGGGGTTGACCGGGTCGAGCACCAGGTCGGCGCTGCCGCTGCGCGCGTTGCTGTAAAGAACGCGGCGCCAGCGTTTACCGCCGTCAACGGATTTGTACACCCCCCGGCTCTCACTGGCGGCGAAGGGATCGCCCAGGGCGCCGAGCCAGACCACGTTCTCGTCCCGCGGGTGCACGATGATGCGATGAATATTGCGGGTCGCGGTGAGGCCCAGGTGCACCCAGCTTCGGCCACCGTCGCCGCTTTTATACACACCGTTGCCGCTGGACTGGGAGTTACGGGGATTGCCCTCGCCGGTGCCGACGTAAATCACATCGGGATTGGTGGGCGCGACGGCCACGGCCCCAATGGACTGCACGGGTTGCTCGTCGAATACGGGAAAAAAGCTGATACCTGCATCCTCGGTCTTCCACAGGCCTCCGGAGGCGGTGCCGATAAACCACAGGTCGCGATCGGTAGGCGCCACCGCTATGGAGGTTATGCGTCCGCTCATGCCGGCCGGGCCGATGCTGCGCAGGGGCAGCTGGTCCCGGACACCGCCGCCCGGGCCGCTTTGGGCCACGGCCGGCTGTGGACCGGCCGCAGTGAGCAGCGCGAACAGCACTGTTCCGATGCGCGTAACTATGGAGACTCGAACGCTGTGCCGAGACCTGGGCATGCGCCCTCCTCTGGTATCAATCCGGGGACTCTCCGCGCCGCGCTTCAATGCAAAGCCCGAGCGAATCCTCCCCTCCCTCAACGCGCAGCTCCCGAAACTCGGTGTCTTCCCAGCGTGGGCAACGCAGCAACGCTGCGACGAGATTCCGTCGCTCCGAATCGAGTGCCGCGGCTTCAAGGTCCCCAAGGCGGGCTCGTTGGGCCTGCAGTCGACGACGATTCTCCGCCAGCCAGTTGGCCACGTCTTCGCCGCGGTAGCGCGGCAGGCTGTTGGCCGTATCCAGGATGCCCTGGCAAAGCTGCGGTACGAGCCTGGCACCCGGATGCTCCCGACAGAAGGTCTCTGCTTCCTTCAGGGCTTCGGTCAGCCGGCGCGTGGCCCGTGCGACCTTCACGCCCCGGGTGTTTGCCTCCAGGAATTCGTCCATCCTTGCGAAGGGACCGCCTTTCGCCAGAAGCAGGTTAGCCTCCTGGAGCTGCGTCCTGCCCTGGCGAACGATGGCGCTGTCGGACGCGTGCGCCAGCCAGCGCAGGCGGCCGCGAGGCTTGAGCACGCGCGCCGCCTCGGCGAGCGCCGGCTCCAGACCCGCGTATTCCAGACCGTACTGCGACACCAACACATCGAAGCTCCCGTCTTTGAACGGCAGCGCCTCCGCCGAAGTCCTGCCTTCAAAACGCACGTCGTCCAGATCGGCGTCGAACTCCTTGAGAAAGCGGCTGGGATCGATGTCGGCGAGATCAATGCCCGTGAGCGCCAGATCGAGGTCGTGATTTTTGGACTCCTGGCGCGCCCAGACAAGCAGCACGCCGTTTCCCGTGGCAATGTCCAATACCGAGTTCTGTTTGCCCAGGGAGCCAAAGAATTGCCGCCACGCGGTTTCGATATGCGCCGCCGAGGACGGGTCGTCGGGCATACAGGCCGCCAGGCGGTCTTCATGCCAGTACCCTTCCCAGCCGTTACTGGCTGCCGGGGCCGGCATATATCGATGAAGTAACAGCGAACGTAGCGCGCATCCGCGCAGTCTAACGCAGTGACCGGATGCCAACGTGGAAGCGTCGGCTCTTGCCCATGTGCTGGGCCCCGGCCTCAGGCATACTGCGCCCTCGCCAGCGACGAGGTTACCCGTGAGACGCCGTTCCCAAAGCAGACTATTCCGCACGCCTGGACTCGGCGTACTTTACCTGGCCGCACTGACGAGCCTGGGGTTCCTGCTCCCCGGCGCCGGCGCCGCGGAGGACTCCCGCAAGCCCACCGTGCTGATCGTCGCCACCGGCGGCACCATCGCCGGCGTGCAGGACGATCCCAAGGACAGAAGCCGCTATCGCGCGGGAAGTCTGAGCGCCGAGCAGATCATCGAGTCCGTTCCCGGCCTTGGGGACTACGCCGAGATCGATACGCTGCAGTTCAGCAACGTTCCCAGTACGCAGATCAAACCGGCGGACTGGGTACGCCTGTCCCGCACGATCACCGAGGCCCTGGAGTCCCGGGAAGAGCTTGCCGGCGTTGTGGTCACTCACGGCACGGATCGACTGGAGGAAACCGCTTTCTTCCTCCACCTCACCGTCGGCTCGGACAAGCCCGTGATCGTAGTGGGCGCCCAGCGACCCGCAACCAATGCCAGCGCCGACGGACCGGCAAATCTCCTCGCCGCCGTAAAGACCGCGGTAGCCGATGCGTCCCGGGATCGCGGCGTGCTCGTGGTGATGGACGAGCGGATCATGTCGGCGCGGCAGGTGCGCAAGGACTACCCGCGCATGGGCGGCTTCAGCGACGGTCTGATCGGCGTGGTCGGCAGCGAAGGCCCCGCGTTCCTGTACACGCCGACGCGACCACACACGCATCGTTCCGACTTTTCCCTCGACGCGGACACGGAGTTGCCGAGCGTCGACCTGGTGTTTTCCTACTCCGGAGGCACGGGACCGGCCTACAGTCCCCGGAGTCTCCCCGCTGGACTGGTCATCACCGCGACCAACATGACCTGCAGCGAGAACCTGGTGGTCCGCGACCTCGCGAGGCGCGGCGTTCCCGTGGTCAACGCCTTCCCCACGGGGGAAAGCATCCGGCGCCTGCGAGACATCGAAGACGGCGCGCCCGAACGCTTTCGTCAGAGCTGCTCCGAGCTCGCCGGCGACCCGCGGCTTGAAGGGCCCTGGATTCCGCCGCTCCCCGCGCAGATGCTGACGCCGCAAAAGGCGCGCATACTCCTCATGCTGGCGCTCGAGGCCGGCGCGGAGCGCAAAGAGCTGGAACGCATTTTCACGGCTTACTGACGTTTCGCCGGGTGCACCACGCCTTGCGTTTTCGCGATGCGGCGTTCAAGGGTCGTTCGCTACCGACCACGTATCGTCTGCATTCGGGGACCAGCGGTACTCGACGCGCACGCGGCTTCCCGGCGGTGCGTCCACCCAGGGTGGCTTCAACTCAAAACTGAAGCCGGTCTCCGGTACCGCCACTCCGCCAAAGGGAAGATGGGGATTCAGGTAGCGCGGCGCCTCGGCATCGGAGAATGTGCTCACCGGCGCAAAAGCCGTGGCTGATTTACGGCGCATTTCTCCATCCACGACGCCGTAGACTTCCAGCCCGTCGGCATAGGGTTCGAGGGCAAAGGGTGCGTCGGCGGAATGCCAGTTGCGCAACACCGCGTCGCGCAGCCGGAACTGGGGTTTGTCGTCGCGAATGCGAAGATCGAAAAGCGTTGAGGCACTCTTGTGCGGCATACGCTCGCCCCCGGGCAGCAGCGTATTGATGAGCGTATAGCCGTAGAGCAGCGACCGGTTCTCCCAGCGCAGGGCTTCCATGGGTGGTTTCCCGCCGGACCGGGACGCAGCGCAGGACGCCCGTTCGTCGTCGCTGACGTCCTGGGAATAAAACGCCTCCTGACGCTGAAAACACATCACCGCCACATAGCTCTCACGCAGCCAGCTCTGCGCGCTTTCATCGAACTCGTACCAGCGCCAGCCCTCGTCGTCGCGCTGGTAGTACCTCCGGGGGACACCCGGGAGCTCGAACTCCTGCGGCGTGGAATCCACCACCAGCAGAAAACCCTTTCCGGGCCCGTTTTCCACCGGCTCGTTCTGCGACCACAGGTAGTCTTCGTTGTAGTACCACATGACCACACCGGGTCTGTAGTTGGTGTTCACGGCGTCGAAGCCGCCCTCCCCGTTCGGGTAGAACGCAAATCCCGCGCCTGTCAGACCGGCGTCGTAGTTCTTGACCGCGGCGAACTCCGCCATTGGATCGCGGTGTTCGAGCAAGTAGAAGTGAGGGACGGCGAGTTCGTGGAGGCCGCCGGAAAGCGTGAAGCCGCCCGCATCCCAGCCGTCGATAGTCGCGCCTTCGAAATCGTCGCGAAAGCCTATGGCGTCGATCGCCACATTGTCGATGAGTGCCCCGGCTTCTACCGCCGCGGTATCGGTGTAGTAGCTGAAACGCAAACGTAGCGTCGATCCCGCGTAGGCGGACAGATCGAACTCGGCGCGGATCCACTGCGCGACCCGGCAGGGATCGACGTCCTCCACTCCGATCCGATCCTCCGCAACCACACGTTCGGCTGCCGGATCACAATCTGGGGCAGATTCCACGCGACCGTCGCCATCCAGATCTCCGCTCCAGCCCGTAAGCCCCGGCCGCGACCCGTCGCCCTCGTGACCGCGAGTCGCCGGCATAACGCTGTTGCGATCCTCGGCCGAATCCTTGTCGACGGGCATCAGGCGCTCAAACTCACCGTCATTACGGGCAGCCTCGACGTAGAGGTAGTCCCAGTCACTCTCGATTTCGAACCAGGTGTCGAAGCTGAGCGCGATAGCGGTCCCGGGGGGAACCTCGCCCAGGTCGAAAGTTCGGGACAGCTGGCGCAGCATGTCGTTGCCCTGGCCGCTGTACAGCGCCTGCCGTCCGTTGGTCGCCTCGAACTCGGCCAGCTCGATGCGCCGCAGCTTCGGCGGAAGAATAACCATGGCGCTGTCGCAGGCGTCGCCCGGCGTCGGGTTCTCGATGTTGCCGCTCCAGTCGTTCATGGTTTTGAGGTAGAGCGCCCCGGACTCGCGGCCACCGTGCTCAAGGGGCCTTAGGACGCAAGGCTCCATCCACCCGAGCACGGTTCGTGACCACGCGCTCAGCTCCTGCGGCAGGGGACCGACGGTTGCGGACATGGCCTCCCAGGAGCCGGTGGAGTTGTCCGTCTGCCGGGCGTACACATCCGGGAGTCCCAACGAGTGGCCGAACTCGTGGATAAAGGTGGCCACGCTCGTGTACTCGGACTGCAGGTTGTAGTCGAGAAGCCAGAGACCATTACCCAGATCGACGCCGCCGCGCCTGTTGCTCAGCTCCGCGAGCTGCGGACCCTTGCCCAGATTGGTGGCCACCGTGGCGCGATGAGGCCAGAGCAGATTGGCGCAGTCGCGCTCTTCGGGCGTCAGGCGGCTGACCTGATCCGGGGGCGCGTTCACGGTCAGCTTTTCGCCGAGCTTGTAGAGTCCGTGACAGCTGGACTGCGCCTTGCCCGCCACCACCAGCACCAGGTGATCGAGATAGCCATCGGCCTCGCTGCGCTCCCCATCGCCGTCGTAGTCCGTGGGATCCCAGAGATCAAAATCCTGCCAGGGGAAGGACGGCTGCTCCGCGACCGCGGCCTGGAGTGCGTCCTGTACCACGTCCCGGGCGCGCTTGTCGGTGCGCCAGCTTCCGTCGCTGCTTTGTTCCGGTTCTCCGTAGTAGCGGAGCGGGCGCTTCAGGGTGACCGTGGGAAAGACCTCCCCGGTCACGTGGTAGCGACCCCGGGACTGGTGGCGGAAGTAGTGAGACAGCGTTCCGGCTTCCGGCTGTGCCGCGCCGCCCGCAAACAGCAGCTCTTCGATGTAGCTTTCGTTGAGCCCGGCCTGCCCGCTCTCCCCCGCAAACCGTTCAAAGCGCGTGTCCTCGAACTGGACGGGCAGGATAAGCAGCCGGTGCGGACGTTCGGGGCCGGCGAGCACCGGACTTATGGCGTCAAACTGAATCTGCGGATAGCCCAGCTTGTCGAAGCGAAAGGCCGCGAGGTTTTCCACCATGGCCGCGGCGACGGGATCCTCCGCCAGGACGTGCCGGGCCGGAGACAGCAACAGGGAGAGCAGCAGAACCGCAAGACAGCTCAGGATCGAAACACGCGACAACATGCGGGACACCTTCTTCGAAACGTCACTCAATGAGGCAGACGAGTATAGGCAGATACCGGTGCCCTGGTGGAGCGATCAACCCGCTTCCTGCGACGTACCGGTAGGAGGCTGCGATCAGCCGATGGCGATGGCGATGCCCACGATGACCAGCAGCGATCCGGCGATCACGTTGACGCGGCGCAGCGTGGCCGGGGACGTCACGATCTGCCGGGCGCGGTCGATGAACGCCGCCATGGCCAGATTGCCCAGAAGTGGCACCAGCAGAGAGATGCAGCAAACGGCGACGATATCCAGGGGCGTCAGGGCGCGCAGATCGAAGAAGCCGGGCAGGATTCCCAGGTAGAAAAGCACGGCCTTTGGGTTGCCGAGAATCACGGCGACACCAGCGACAAATCCCGCCCAGATTCCGGGGCGCGTCAGACGACTGTCCGCAACGATGCGTCGATCGGCATTGCGGATCAGCAGCACGCCCATGACCACAAACACGAGGCTCGCGATCCAGGTCAGTACCATCATCAAGCCGGCGTAACTGGAGACGATCCAACTGATGCCGAGAATGGCGACGAGCGGCCATAGCACGTCGCCGACCACCACACCCAACGCCAGGGGCCAGGCCGCTGCGAAACCGCCCGCCATGGCACGCGCGGTCAAAGCCAGCCATACCGGGCCGGGGGTGAGAAAGAGAATGAAGAGCGCGCCGGTGTACAGCGCAATCTGTGACAAGCTGATTGTCATGTGTATCTAGCCTTGTGAAATCCTCGCCGAGCGGCCTTCGGCCACGGCGCCCCGCGGTGCCACCGCTTAGGGCTATGGTGCAAAACGCGGCCGTCCAACCCGACCGGTTTTCGAGTTTTTCCGTGGGAGCCCGGGCCTCTGGTTCAGGGTGTTCGAAAAAAGCGCGTCGCGGCCGAGGTGCAGGTCGCTCAGCGTCGCGGAACGAGACTCTGATCCCAGTGAAGCACCCGGTGTTTCTCCAGAATCGCCAGAAGCTTGTCCAGGGGAATGGCTTCGCGCACGCCCCGGCTGCTTTCCACCGTCGTTGCCTTGAAGATAGCGTTGTAAACGGCCTCCTCGGTGGCCTCGGCCGTTGCCGCAAACAGCGGTGACATCGCCACGTTACTGAGTGTCGCCTGCTCGACCGGCGCCCGGGCATTGCGTTCCTTCCTCACCCGCGGATCGGTGGAAAAGGCGATGACGTAGTCACCCGAACCATTGGACGCATAGGAGCCGGTACGCCCCAGGCCCATCATGGCACGCGCCCCGATGCGATCCAGGTTTCGCGCCGTGAGCGGGGCGTCCGTCGCGACCACGATCATGATCGAGCCGTCCGCACTGCCGCCATCGAGTTCGTCCCGGTAGGGATAGGTGCCGAGTTCGCGTCCCACGGGAGCGCCGTTCATCTGCAGTATTCCGCCGTAGTTGGTCTGCACCAGGACGCCAACGGTGTATCCGCCGAGATCGGCCGGCAGCACGCGCGAACTCGTGCCGATACCCCCTTTCCAGCCGAACGCCTGCGTGCCGGTGCCCGCACCGACACTGCCCTCGGCCACCGGTCCCGGAGCGGCTGCGGCGAGCGCTGCAAACACCTCCTCGCGACCGATGGGATCCGCCCACATGTTGTTGACCAAGCCGTCGTTCGTCTCGCCCACCACGGGGTTGACCGTGTGTTCACCCATGCCCGGCTGTTCGTAAACCCATTCCTTGAGCGCGTTCGCCGCGCTCCACACGCAGAGCGTGCAGGTGAGCAGGATGGGCGTTTCCAGTTCGCCGAACTCGCGTACCTGGGTTTCGCCGATGAGCTTCCCGTAGCCGTTTCCTACGTGAATCCATGCGGGGACGGGCCGCGTGTAGAGGTTTCCGGACGCCGGAATGATCGCCGTAACGCCGGTGCGAATATCGTCACCCTCGACTTTTGTGTGATGCCCCACGAGCACGCCCTCGACATCGGTGATGGCATTGAGCGTTCCGGTGGGAAAGATCCCTACCACGAGCCCCGCCTCCCGGGCGCGGGGGCGCTCCTCAGCCAAAGCGCCTCCGACCATTAGGTTGGCAGCGAGGATCAGGACCCACGAAAACTTCATGTGTGTTGATTCTTATCTAGAGCTAAGCGGCGATGCTAGCACTGCGAGCACCGGGTCGCCTTCCTTCTGCTGCCGCGAACCCGGAGCGCCAGTCTTGCGATGGGGTCGGCGTTCACGAGTCCAACGGGCTGAGCTCTGAGCCCAGCTCGACCCGGCTGGTTTACACTCCGGAGCTGTTCGGTGCGGATAAACCGTCATGCTCCCCAAGTCACGCTTCGCGGTCCTGTTCTCGGTCGTGCTGTCCTTCGGTTTCGCGCATACCCACGCCCAGGATATCGCCGGTGCCGAGGACCATCCCCTCGTGTCTCGCTATCCCGGCCAGACGCTGCGATGGCAGCAGCTTGAGAACCATCGGGAGTTTCGCGTCCCGATCGGTCCGGTAACCGCATACCGGGCCATCGGAGAGTGGGTTGACGTGGAGGGGCGCATGACCCGCACACACTACGTGTACGCGGGCACGGACCGCAGTTGGAACGAAATCTTCCTCAACTATCGCGAAGCCTTGACCGACGCCGGTTTCGAGCTTCTCGCCCAGGGCTCCTCCGATTCGCGAGGCGGACCCGAGGTGGGGAGCCGCCAGTGGCTGAACGTGTACCTCGCGGCAAACCCTCCGGGGACGGAGGGCGAGGTACTCGCTATGGCTTCGGGCACCGCTACCCAGGGCGGCCAGGGCAGCCTCGTGGCGACCTATGAGCGCGCCGCGGGGCGCGTGTACGTGGTGGTTACCGTGGAACAACACGCCGCCGATAACGTGGGCACGCTGATTGATGTGGTCGAAGTTAAAGCGGCACAAACCGGCCTGGTCGCCGTGGACCCGGACGCGATAGGCCGCGATATCAACGAAAAGGGTCGTGTCGTTCTCAACGGACTCTTCTTCGCCTTTGACAGCCCCGAGCTCACACCCGAATCGAGGCCGGCTCTGGATGCGATCGCCACGTATCTGCGCGAACGCTCTGATCAGCGTTTCTACGTGGTCGGCCATACGGACAGCCGCGGCACCCTGGAGTACAACCTGCGCCTCAGCCGGCAGCGCGCCGACGCCGTCGTGGATGCCCTGCTTGAAGACTATGGCATAGGTGAGGATCGGCTGAACGGTCACGGCGTGGGGCCGCTCAATCCCGTGTTCAGCAACGAGAGCGAAAACGGCCGTCGGGCCAATCGACGAGTGGAGCTCGTCGAGAGACTGGAGTAAGCGTCAACGCCTGGACACACCGACGGATCTGGCAAATACTCGCGCCACCCAGACTTACCGACCCCGCCGGGACCACGCCATGCCTGTCAACCACTTCCCCTACAGCGGAAAGCTCTCCGGATCCGACCTGACCACGCTGTTGGTGGGCGAGAACCTTGGTAACAAGGTCAATCTGGATATTTCTCGCAATGTGGCGCTGGCCTGGGATTTGGCGACGGGTCCGTCCACCTCAAGTACGGGCCGCTCCGGAGACACCTGCTGGCAGCTGACGACAACGCAGTACCGGATCGTCTGGACAGCCAGGGTCACGGAAAGGGTTACGAAGACCACCAGACCCGTGCCCATCGTGCACACGGTGGAAGAGTTTGTCAGCGGCGCTGGCAAAGGGATTGCCGCCCTGGGTGGTGCGCTGTTGACCTGGGCCGGCGTCACCGCTCTTACGCCGGCCGCACCGGTAGCACCCGGTGGAGCGGCCGCCGGCGGCGTCGTGGCGGGCGTTGGCGTCGCCGTTACCAGCGTCGGTGAACTCCTAAAATGGCTCACCGACGGCACGGTGAAGGGATGGACCACGACCTACACCGAGAAAGGGGCGGAAGACTTCACCCACACGGTGTACGCACGGATCGACTGCGCACCGAACACCGACTATCCGGCCGTAGACGTTCCCAGTCCCCAACCCAGTCTCGAACTCACGAAGAGTGAAACGGTGGCCAGGGTGGGTAAGAGCCTGTCGGACACGGGAACCCTGCATCCGCCGGAGTAATGTTGGTAGGTACAGAAGCCCGCCGCGCTGGTACGCGGGCCTCATCGACACGTGACGCCCGGGATAAAACAGCGGTTCCCGATGGGTCGGCGTAGCCCTTTCCGGGACCGGTACACTCTCAAACGCGGAGCCTAATCCTCGGATTCTCCGGGACCCTGATTGCGCTGGCGCTGGCGCTGGGTCCCGATAGGCCGCTTACCCCGCACGACACGCTTCTCACGCCCAACGGGAAAGGAAATGGGTGTGACGATTCCGTCCAATACGGCCGCGCGAATCGTGGCTGCCCAGGTCTCTTCTTCGCCGTCAAACTGCAGGGCCCGCCAGCGTTCGGCGGTCTGGTCACCGTGGAGTTGTGGGGTTTGCGGGAAGCGGCTGGTCGGCAGGTACTGGCGAAGCCGTTGGTGCCAGTCGAGATAGCTGGCTTGGTGACCCAGTTCTCCGAGGCTTGTAAGGGCGGCGTGGGTAAACGCGCCGTTGGGACGCCCGCGAAAATAGGCGTCATAGGAATATTCGCCTTCCTCGCAGCCCGACAGTAGCAGGGCCACGTCCCCGCCGGGGGGGCTCGCGTGGAAACGGACATCGGCAAGATCCGGCGCCAGCATGTCGAGGCGATCGTCAAATACCGAGGGTGCGAGAAAGCGCACGTTCTGCGTGTTTCGGTCTTCTGGCGCTTCGTAGTCCGGTTCGCCGGGAACAAAGGGATACAGCGTGCCCGAATGGCAGGCATCCGAGAGCACCACCCATCGCACGCCACCCATGCGTTCGGAGAAAATCCGCGTGAGTTCTTCGTCCGTGACCGGCCCCTCCTCGACGACATCGTAGGGGCACCAGCATCCTTCCATGCCTTCGCTGCTGTAGCCGCCCTCATGAACGATGAAAGAGCCGTGCCCGGAGAAGGTCACGTAGACCAGGTCGCCGGGCAACGCGCGCTGAGTCAGCGCGGTCAGGGCATCGCGAATGGCGCTTCCGGTTGCTGCGCTGTCCAGGAGAAGCTCCGGGATGAACCCCCTCGATCTGAGTTCGACCGCCCAATCGCGAGCATCATTCACACAGCCAGCCAGATCCCAGCCTGTGTCGGGATAGCTGTTAATACCTATACACAGCGCGTACTTTTTGTTCATTTTTAGAGCTACCGGTCTCGTCAAGATGACAACCAAATAGCCCCGCACGCTCGCCCTTGGCAGGCCAGCGCGTAATTCGCTACTCGTATGTCCCCAACAGCAGTAGTGTCCCGTAGCGACCCGTTCTCTCACCCTGAACTCACCAAAACTGCAAAAGACGGATTTGAGCGCGGTGAGAGAAATGTGCTACCGGCCTCACTAACCCCGATAGAACCGCTTAGGCGCACCTGCTAACCTTCCGCGCTCGTCAGAACCAAGTGTGGAAGATGTCTGCTAAGACCAACGCCGTCAGTCTGGTGGAGCGAATCCAGGCGGGTAGCACGGAAGCGGAAACCGAACTCGTTCAGAGGTACTGGAAGGGTTTGGTTATTTTGCTTGAGCAACGCACCAATAATCATGCCGCCGCTGAGGATCTCGCACAGGAGACGCTGATTATTGTGCTGACCAAACTGCGCGATGGCGGCTTGCACAACCCCGGCGCGCTAACGAGCTATGTCCATCAAACCGCGAGATACGTCGCTATCGGCGCGTTTCGCAAGAAGGATAACCAGATTGAGCTCACCGATGACTCAGACTCGCTCCCGCAGATGAACGGCATCGATACCACGGTGGAATCGCTGGCCAACGCCCAGCTCCGCCGGGTCGTGCTCGCCATGCTGGAAGAAGTCCACGTTGAGCGGGATCGGGAGCTGCTGTTCCGCTATTACGTCAGCGAACAGCCGAAGCCCGAGATTTGTGACGCGCTGGACCTGTCCAGCGAACATTTCGATCGCGTGCTTCACCGCGCCCGGAAGCGTTGCCGGGAAATGGCGGACCGGAAGTACCCTGGCTTGCTGCGAAGGCTGATCTAAATGACGAATTACCGGGAGCAGATTGCTGACTACCTTGCCCATAACTTAAGCGAGGCGGATCGCGACGCCTTCGAAATGGCCCTGCTTGAGGACGGCGAGCTGCAAAGCGCGGTCATGATCGAACAGGCCTTAAAGCAGGGGCTTGGCAAGCTCGACGGTAGAGGCGGCGTTTCGCCGGCCACCCCCGCGCCCGTGTCGACGCGTTCCAACCTGGCCCTTGGCTGGGCGCTTGCGGCATCACTGTGCCTCGGCCTGAGTATTTACCTGAACATCGCCCAGGAGGCGCCCGACGGCGGGATCGGCAGCATCGACCAGATCGTGTACGTCGAGCCCATGCGCAGCGCGGAGACAACGGCTTACACAATCGATGCGGATGCCGCCATTTTGCTGTCGGTGGCCGTCAGCGATCCCCGCGCCGACTTAGTCACCGTAGTAATCACGGGCAATGGATTCGAGACGCCGGGCGAGTCCCTGGCGGTCGGCCGCGATGGTCTCGTCAACGTAGTTGTGCCGCAGCTGGCACCCGGCGCCTATCAGCTCACGCTCACAAATGAGCTCTTCGAGGACGTTTACACGCTCGACCTGCAATAACTGCCGAACCGGGTGAGAGGAACCGCGGATTCGCGGCACTAGCTTAGACGCCCCTCATTCTCGGTCAGTACGGCATGTGGCATCTCTTCTCGCTTCGCGAGGATACGGCGCGCTACCACCGACAGAGACACCAATACATCATGACCGCCTGCCAGCAATGGCAACCGGGCGGCACGGCCATCAACGCCGGCTTCACCTACTGGGGACAGTTTCTCGCTCATGAGCTGGGGCCGAGACCCGAGGAGGTTCCCGTCCGCAGCGGGCGGCTCGATCTCGACAGCGTGTACGGGCCCGGCGTCAGCTACGCTGAAGACGGCAGGCTGGCGGTTGCGGTGCATGAGGGTATGCCCTTTGATCTGCCGCGACGTCACGGAGTCGCCCAGATTCCGGACCCGCGAAATGACGAAAACCTGATCGTCGCGCAGTTTCATCTCCTAATTCTTCAGTTACACAACGCGCTCAGCGGGCTGATCAGCCGGCAGGATCCATCTGTAGGGCCCGAAGACGTATCCCGGCTCGCACGCCGCTCCACGATCCGCATCTTCCACCACATCACGCGAGAACAGTACCTGCGCAAGGTCCTGTGGCCGTCCGTTTACAACTTTCTTTTCGATCAGGACGACACGCTCTTCACGGGAACGTTCGCGCCACCCCCGACAGACCAGCTGCCTATGGAAGTCACTCATGGAGCGCTTCGCTTCGGTCACAGCATGGTGAGAGAGGAGTACACCCTCAACGAGCAGAAGCCGCAGATCAGTCTGCGGCAGGTTTTCGAACTGACCGGACCCGGTGGCCTCCTGGGGGAACCCGAGCTACCCGCCGCCTTCGCGGTGAGCTGGCCGCATTTTTTTAACTTCGGTCCGATGATCGGGACCAACTCCGCACGACCCATCGATCCGTCCGTGATTCCTGCGATGACGCTGGCTCACGACATCGTCGAGAAGAACCTCGAGCAGGGATATGAAGCTCAATTGCCGTCCGGCCAGGAAGCCGTCGCCGAGATGCTCGCCGAGCGGCCGGAGCTCGCGGCCCTCGGCCTCACCCCCAACCCCGAACCTCTGGAACGAGACAAAGCCAACATGCCCCTGCTGGAGACGGCCGGCATCGCCGACCGGACTCCACTGTGGGTGTTCACTCTGCTGGACTCCACCCGGGCCGGAGCCGGAGGCCGAATCCTAGGCCCCTTTGGATCCCTGCTTGTGGGCAGCGCCCTGAAGTGGGCCATGGAAACCGCGGAGCAAGCCGAACCGGGTCTGCCGTTCATGAACGAAATCGTGGCGCTGACCGGAACACCTCTGGATGACATCCAGGACGTTGTAAACCTTGTTTGCCAAAGAGCAGGCGACTACGCATAGGAATGGCACTATGAAAGATCCTTTGAAAGCTCGACAAGCACGTAACACCGTGGAAAACCTGCGCGGCATGAACCGCCGGGAACTGCTGAGAGGCGGCGGAGCGCTGATGCTGACCTCCGCGTCCCTGGCGCATGTCAGCCGGGGCGCGGCCGCGACCTCGACGCCGGGGACCGCTTTACCCGAGGACGGGATCCCGGTCTCGACGGACCTCGCCCACTGGGTGCGCACCGACACGACCGTAACGGCCGTCGATTTCTCGGCGATCCCGGATTACATACCGGAAAGCCATGCCGAGAATCTCATGCGGTACCATCCGCGGGTAAACGACGCTATGGTTTCGTCCGAGATCGTCACCAACGACGCCGGGCTGGAGGTCCTCAAGTTCAAGTTCCCCGACAACCCCGTCGGATGGTGGGATAACACGGTGGACCTGCTGTCGACGCTGGAGTTTGCGCCGGCGCCCAAGGACGTACCCATACTTGTGGCCCGCAACGCGGACGGCAGCCCCATGGGCAGCATCGATTTTGGCTGGAGCCTCCTCTATGCAAGTATCAGTGGCACCGACAGCACCGCGGCGACAACGCTCCAGTGGCGGCACCGCAGCATCGGTGAAGTGGTAACCACGAAATGGCGGTGGCACGGCATCGGCTGAAGGCCTGGTCAATCCTCCTATTCCTGGCGATCAGCAGCGTTCCATCGCCGGCCGCCGGGAATCACCGGGAGCCTAACGACGTCCTAAGCGGTACCCTCCAACCCCGGGGACGCCTCGTCGTCCTCGTCCACCAGGGCGGCAGCGACATTGTCGCCAGAGCGAGCTTCGCGGATGAGGTCATCGAGCAGGATGGTCCGGAACGCCGCTACGGCATCGAGGTCATCGCCCTCGAGAACCAGACCGCGGAGCCACAACGCTTCACGATTGCCATAGCCGAACGATTCAACAGCGCAGCAACTGAGCACCGGGTCAGCGTCATCGACGCCCCCACCGACGCTGAATTTTCCGCCGCAACAATGCTGAGTCTGGGCTCCCAGGCATGGCTGAGCGGAGAGGACCGGGAGGCCGCGCTTAACCACTACGAGACAGCCAGCCACACGCCCGGACCCCTGGGAAAAACAGCGGCGACGCTGCACGCCCAGGGCCTGTGGATGCTATCGCGCTTCCAGGAAGCGATCGATGACCTGAGCGCCCTCATCGACGTGGAAAACGACCCCTATCATCAGCTCCATCTTCGCTGGACCCTTGCGGAAAGCTATTCGGGCGATCGCCGTCACGAAGAGGCGCTGGCCCAGTACGCATTGATCGAAGCCGCGCTCCCAAACTTCGACAGCACCTTGGAACACCGCTTGACCGCCGAGGAGATTCGCGGTGACCACGGCGCGGAGAAGGTTTACCTGGCTTTTCAGCAGGGCGATCGCAGCCTCATGCCCGTCGGGAGAGATAGCATCGTCGCCGCCCTGGCGGCAGCCCAACCGTTCGACGACCCCGCCCTCAATAGCGAACTGATGCTGGATCTCGGCACCATCTACGCCATGGGCGGCGACTGGAACACGGGCCTGGCCACCCTATGGATTGCCGCCGACATCGCCGAGGCCGCGCGCAACCCTCGAACGCTCAGCAAGATCGAGTACAACATCGGCTTTATTCTGCTGCGGCTGGGCGAACTGGGAAGTTCGCTGCAGCATTATCGCCGGGCACTCTCGCTGGAAACGGACGGGCTGCTGGAAGATGGGCTGGCGTCGACCTATGCCCAGCTCGGCAAAATCTATTTCCGACTCGGCGACTACTATCGCGCCGAGCACTACTACGAAGAGGCGGTAACCATTTTCCGGCGCCTGGATTTGGGAGAGCTCCGCCGCGTCAACGAAATCGAATACGGCAACGTGCTGCGGATGCGCGGAAAAACGGACGCCGCGCTGCAGACCCACACGGCCGTCTTTCGGGAGATCGATAGAGACAGCTGGAACTATGGCTGGCTTAAGATCCTGACCGCCCTGATCCTCGACCATCTCGACGCGGGCAACCAGAGCGAGGCCAATCGATACCTCACGCTGCTAGCGGAGCGTCGAGACGCACGCCTTGGCGCTGGCCAGCCGCTGTCCATGGTTCCCATCATGGAGCTTGAGGTCGCCGAGGCCATCGCCCGCTACTACCGGGAAACCGGGTCCACGGCCGCGGCGATCGATACGATTGAGGATGCGCTGGCAAGGCTTCAACCGGACTTCGAGCGCCCGCGACGGCTCGATCTCATGTATCAGCTCTCCCAGGCCTACGAATCGCTAGGTAATCGGGAGCAGGCGCTCGCCTACAGCAGCCGCGCCATGGCCGAGGTCAGCAGCGTCCGAGACCACCTGGACGTGGCCCGTACCGCGCCGCTCTGGAACGCGCGGATCAGCAACCTGACGAACCACCACGTGCAACTCCTGATACGGAGCCATCTCGATCAACAGGCGCCGGAGCTTCTCGACGAAGCGTTTCTTACGCTGCAGCAGTCCCGGGCCAACAGCCTGAGGGCCAGTCGGGTCCTGGCCAGACGAGTGGAACAACGCCGCGCCATCCTCGACGAGCAGGCGCTGGCCTTCGAACGCATGCTGACCGATCGTCGCAACTGGCTCGCGGCGGATCCGTCCAGCGCCGACTATCTCGACGTGAAGAACCGTGCCCTCGTAGCTGAGGAGGCGTACGAGCAGCTGACAAGGCCCTACACGACCGAAACACCGGCTTGGAAGAATCTCGAAACCATTGCTGCGCTGCAGGCTGAACTCGGGGACGAGGAACACGCCCTGATCCTGATTCCCGGGGCGTCAGTGACCTTCGCGCTGCTCGTATCAAACAGCGAGACGGAAATCCTCGAACTGCCGCGTCAGGGAAAGCTGCGAACTCGAGTTGAGAACATTCGCAAGGCGATCGTCGAGGGTGAGCGCGATATCAGCGGCTTCGAGTTTGCCAAGCTTTTACAAATGGCCGACGGCGGAAACCTGTTCATCGAGGACGGCGGGGAGTACGCCAATCTGCCCTGGGGAGTCGTCAGCCTGCCGGACGGACAGCTCGCGGCTGACGCGGTCTCGGCCATAACGGTGCCGTCGCTCAGCGAGTTTTTCTCGGGTGTTGCGTTGGCCCCGGCGGCGGCTGACGCGCTCGATATCGCCATCATCGCTGACCCGGCGTTTTCAGACAGTGCGAGCAGCTACGGTGAGCCGCTGAAACGCCTGCCCTATTCCGCTATTGAGGCCAGCCGCATCGTTGGGCTGTTTTCTGGTCCAACGCAGCTTAGTGCCGGCGAGAACGCCACGATCGAAAGGCTGATGTCTCCCGAGTCGCGGAGCTCTCGCATTCTGCACCTTGCGTCCCATGGACTGGGGAGCGCGGACAATCCGGCGGACATCGGCTTTCTGATGACGGACTCTGAGGATGGTGGATTACTCACCGTTGAGCATGTGATGCAGCAGAGGTTCAGTAACGATCTTATTGTGATCAGTGGGTGCAGCACGGCTACCGGGCCAATCCTTGCCAATGAAGGGATGATGGGGCTGTCGCGAGCTTTTCTGGCTCAGGGCGGTGGGGCTGTTTTGGCGACGCTGTGGCCGGTGTCTGATCGGGCTACCGCACTGTTTATGGGAAAGTTCTATGAATTGTATGTTGAGCAGCATTTGCCTCTGAATGAGGCCGTGCGGAAAAGTCAGCTGTACTTGCGTGCGAATCCCCGATACCGGGCACCGTATTTCTGGGCCGCCTACTCGCTGGCAGTCACCTCACGACACAGTCTGACGGCGAACACTTCGGACGCATCCGCCGTGGTCCAGCTTTCGCCGGACCGGTGATTCCGAGCGTTCGCCGTGCAGCCTTGAACTCGGATTCTACGCTTTCGAAATCCCGCCCTGTCGCAAGGCTGTCGAGTACTCGCGCCCGCGCAGCGAGCATCCGTTGTGAAGTCACGGCAAGGCAAAAAAATCCGGATAACTGACTTTCTCCAGTGACAAGGGACGGCCCCGCGTCCCGTCGCAGGTCATCACATGGGCGACGTAACCATCCACCGCCCGATCACTGTCCCATTCCGAGGAATCCAGGATCAGGCCGCAGGCCTCACCGCTCTGGCGCGTACGCAGCGCAAACGCGGGTATGGTCGCCTCACCGCCGGACCAGGAGCTGCCAAACAGGCCAAGATCGTCCAGGTCATCGATATCCAGGAATTCATCGCCCACGCGCCCCTGCGCACGAACGAGGCTGGCGACAAAGTAGCCGACCTGAAGACTCCCGCTGGCTGAACGGACCGTCAGGTCCAGGATATCGCCGCCGGCAAAGTGAAAACGAAACGGCTGGTCAGCGAGCCCCGGCATAGCGCAGGGGACATAACGAACGGATCGACCGGCGAGCCCCGGGAACAAAGCGTTTTCCGGTGCGAGGCGCAGTAACACGGTGCGACTTGCAGCGAAAAACCACGCTGAATCTTCTGGATTGCCCAGGCGAAACTGTGCATGGGGCCAGCGCGGGAGCTTGAGCAGCATGTTGCCGACACTTGCCCCTTCCCCTCCAAGATCTGTGTTCACCTCCAGCCAGCGCAGTGGCGCGATCCGGGTCTCCCGATCTTCCTCATCCCTGTACAGCCGATAGCGGGCCCTGCCCAAGGGCGACAGCGTTGCCTGGGAAGCCCGCGTCTCCAGCCGAAACTCCAGCCCCGAGAGGGCCGCGGCACCACTCAGCGGATAGACTCCAGCCGCGATCTGGAGTCGTGATTTATGCGAGAAAATATCGCCTTCCGGCAGTACCGCCGGATCAACCGAACAGTAGGTCGAACGCTCCTCCACAACGAGGCAATCACGCGACGGGCAGGAAACCGCCTCCAGGGCCTCCGGAGGCAGACTGGTTTCCCGCTCGAGGTACTCGCCGTGACAAGCCGTCGCGGTCGCAATGCCCACAGCCAGGAACCACCCAGGCAGCCGTCTGCGCGCCCTGTCGCAGTCTGTAGGCACCGTGGCAGAGCGAAACAGGCTCATGAGCCTCGCGCTCATTCCGAAATGCTCGCCGTCAGCCAGTCGCGCAGCTTTTCAAGGCGTACAAATGTCTGGACGCCGGAACAATCGGGGTCACCTCCGATGAGCAAACCTGAGATAGCCGTCTCCCGCTGTGGCCCTCCCGTCAACAGCGGCACGCCGGAATCACCCTCCCGCAGGCAGAGATCGACGCGCACGTCGAGCGTTTCCCGATTATTCGCTTGATCCCGGGGGATAGAAGGCCAAACAGTCTGTATCTGCATGACTTCCCCTGAGGTCCGCGGAGGTATCGGGATTGAATATGAGCTTATCGAATCCTGCGGTTGTGCGATCGCGAGCGTGCCATTGCCGCAAACATCCGGAGGATGAAGGTGAAACACGGCGACGTCATGGGTGGGATGCCGCACGACGCGGAGAAACCTCGCCTTCGTCGGTCCAGCTGTATTGACCGGTGTCTCACACATGATTTCGATCATCGCATGCGTAGCAAAAAGGCAGTGAGAAGCGGTAACCGCAGCACCGGGAGCCAGCTTTGTCGCGACACAGCGGGATGAGCGGGAAGGCTGGCCGGAATCTTCCAGAGCTGAACTTCGGAAGCGGAATACGAGGTACTCAACATCGCCGCCGTTTGCTTTTTCTCGACTCGCGGAAAGGTCTCCGGCCGAGACCAGAGACACCATCGGAAAGAACAGCCAAGCGACGACGGCGAGGGACTTTCCGCTCACATCACCGAGTTTATGAAATCGAAGAAGTCCGGCGTTATGAGGCGACCATAGTTGGGGCGAGACGAGCTGCAGGACGTCTTGCAGCCACTGGGCTCCGCAGAAGTGACTCCGAATACGTAGGGGAAGCCGTTGCGGTAGTAGTACAGGCCCGACCCACTGTCCCCGGGATTGATATCCGATGAGAACCTTACCTGTCGGTGCCAGCCATTACTTTTCTTGCTGAAACTGCCAACACTCATGGCCCCGTCGCCGTACAGGTTGTTAGTAGTGCACCCGGAGGGGCTGTGGGAGTTACTGCAACCGGGGTAGCCGCGCCGGTACTTGGTGTGATCGTCCAGGAATGACTTGGGTCGATAGCCCCAACCCATATTCTGCGGTGGCGTCGCCCCGGAGTCGGGGCTCGCGAACACCAGCGCGATATCCCGACGTATGCAGCTGCTTTTCCAGTTGTCCTCACAGTCATTGTCAAGAAACGAGCTGTAGTAGGCAAAGCTATACGGTGTCCAGGAACCCCAGGTGGGAGACGTCGTACCGTTGCGCCGCGGACGCAGCTTGGAGTTCGAGAAATTATTCCCGGCGGTAAATATGCAGTGCGCCGCGGTGATGGCAATCATTCGCGTGCTGCTGGCGGAGAGCACCGTCGCTGAGCAACCACCGTAGTCGGCGAGCCTCTGGTAAATCGAGTTTGTGTCGGACCAGCCGTCGGCGATCGCCCGGCGTGTACGATTATCCGTCGCATTGCTCCAGGACTTCTGCTGGCGCTCCTCACTTCGAAGATCGTCCGCGGATACGGGTTCGCCCCGGGCGTCGCTTTCGTTGGGCAAGCGACTCCGCGCCCGCGAGTAGCGCGCAAGTTCAGCCCGGGACGCGGCGTAGCGGTAGTAGCGACCGGACTGCAGGTTGAACAGCTCGAACTCCACCGTCCCGCTCATGCTGGCGATATCCGGGACGACGGACGGAGAGTTGTCTTCTTCCTCTTCTTCCTCTTCTTCGATCTCGGGAAGGAGGTCGAGGTTTTCCGTATCGATGCCTTTCCTGGACTCCCGCTTGAGCTCTACCAGCGTGCCCGGGCGCCCCGCAAAGATGTCGCTGACCGCTTTGTCGATTTCCCCGTCGGGCACCGGTGCACACGCGGTGAGTATTAATGCAGCTAGGGGCAGCGTGAAGAGTGGATGGGGTTTTAAGGCGAGAACGGAGGTAGACATAGTATTCCCCTGCCATCGACGTGCTTTTTTTGGGCAGCACTGTGTCCACGGAGGCTAGACCATCTTGGCGCGATTGCCAGCATTGATGCGCCTGCGCAGGCGAAAAGACCACCGATCAAACGGAAAAATACGGCCAGGCGCACGGCGACGGGTTGAGCCGGTTCGGTTCTATAACGCGCCCGGCCTTCATTATTTCCAGCACAATTTTTCGCCTGTGCTAGTCTCAGTTGAGTCCGCGAAGCAGCGAAGGAATCGGTGTGCCGGACTCAATGCAGGAAAATCTCGCTGAAACAGCTGCCGAACCCGCGTCCGACGAGCGGTTCGCGCTTCCGGAGATTTCGCTGCCGGAGGGCGGCGGAGCCATCCGCGGTCTCGACGAACGCTTTTCGGTCAACGGTGCCAACGGCACAGCAAGTTTCTCACTGCCCTTACCGGTTTCTCCCGCCCGGAGCGCCCAGCCTGGACTGGCGCTGACCTACAGCTCCGGGGGCGGCAATGGGCCCTTTGGTTTGGGCTGGGCCGTCGACATTCCTTCCATCGCGCGACGTACTGACCGCGGCCTGCCCCGCTATCGCGACAGCGAGGAAAGCGATACCTACGTGATGACCGGGGTCGAAGACCTTGTGCCCCTGCGCGATGGCAGCGGCGCCTTGATCGAAAGTACGCGCAGCGATGAATTCGGGCAGCAACATCGAGTTCGTCGTTACCGGCCGCGTATTGAAGGTGCGTTTTCGCGCATCGAGCGCTGGGAAAGTCTTGCGAATGGCATTGCGCACTGGCGAGTCACCACCGGGGCCAACGTCACCAGTGTTTTCGGGCAGAGGGAGAACGCACGGCTTTCGGATCCGGAGGATTCCCGGAGCGTGTTTCGCTGGATGTGCGAGCGGCGCTTCGACGACCGCGGCAACCTGACGCTCTATGAATTCAAGCATGAGGACCTTGCTGGAATCCCCAACACCCCAGCCGACGGACCACGCCTGAACGGCATTGCTCCGGTTGCCGCGCTGTATCCAAAACGAATTCTCTATGGAAACCGTACGCCCTTCGCGGCCGGCGATCCGATTCCCGTGGCCTCCAGCTTTCGTTTTCAGACCGTTTTCGACTACGGCGAACACGCCGACGCCCCGTACAGCGAGATCGGTGGCGGTCAGTTCGACTATGCCGCCAACCCGCAACCCGGTGACAACGGCTCCTGGGGCGTGCGCCCGGATGCTTTCTCGTCTTTTCGCAGCGGCTTTGAGGTGCGCAGCTGGCGGCGCTGCCGCCGGGTCATGCTCTTCCACAGCTTCGATTCACCCGAGCTGGTCCGTGCCGTCGACCTGGAATACAACGACACCTCCGGCGTGTCCCATCTGGTCTCGGCGACGTCCCGCGGATTTATCCGCAGCGGCACCGGGTTCACTGCACGCGCCCTGCCAACCCTTCGCTTCAATTACGCGGAGCACGCCTGGAACAACGACGTCCAGGCCATCGCCCCCGAGTCCCTGGCAGGACTCCGCAGCGGCAACTCGGACCCCAACCGCCTGTTTACCGATCTCTTCGGCGAAGGAATTCCCGGGATGCTCACCCGCTACGAGGGCATCTGGCACTACACGAGAAATCGCGGCCAGGGTCACTTTGGTCCCCAGGAACAGATTGACCCGGTCCCGGCCCTCGCTACCGCTACAAGCACACTGACCGATATCGCTGGCGATGGCCGCCAGCGCGTCACAAGCCAGGCTGCGCCGCGCGGTCAGTACACCCTGGAGCAGGACGAAAGCTGGACCGCTTTTCGTCCCTTCACCTCCACTCCCAACCGCGATAGCTCAGACCCGAATACCCGGCCCATCGACCTCACCGGAGACGGCCGCCCAGACCTGCTGATTACCGAGGGTGAGCAACTCGTCTGGTACCGCAATATCGGTGTGGACGGGCACGCCCCGGCGGAAGTCGTCGCCTTACTGGACGACGAAGCCCGCAATCCCCGGGTAGTGTTCTCGGATCCGGAACAGTCCGTCTTCCTCGCGGATATGACCGGTGACGGCTTGAGCGACATCGTCCGCATCCGCAACGGCGCGATCGTGTTCTGGCCCAACCGAGGTTACGGCCACTTCGGGGCCCGGATCGAAATGGCGGACGCGCCGGTGCTGGACACGCCGGATACCTTTGACGCCAGCCGGGTCCGCCTTGCCGATATCGACGGCTCGGGCCCCGCGGACCTCATCTACGCCGGCACCCGCGTCCGCCTCTGGCAAAACCTCTCGGGAAACGCCTGGCGCCAGGCACCCATCGAGATCACGGGCCTGCCACCGCAGGACACCGGCGCCACGCTGGAGACCGTGGACTTTTTTGGCCAGGGCACGGCCTGCCTTGTCTGGTCCTCCGGGCTGCCCGCCCACGCCACTCACCCCCTTCGAATCGTGGACCTGATGGGGGGCATCAAACCGCATCTGATGATCGGTTATAGCAACGGCAGCGGGGCCGAGGTCAGCGTGGAGTACGCCAGCTCCACGCAGTTCTATCTCGCGGACCGGGAAGCGGGTCGACCCTGGGCAAGCAAGCTGCCATTCCCGGTTCATGTCGTTGCGCGTACAGAAACGCGCGACCTCGTAGCCGAAGTCTCACGCAGCGAAACCTTCACCTACCACCACGGGCACTACGACACCACCGACCGGGAATTCCGCGGCTTCGCCCGCGTCGACCGCCGCGACGCCGAGACCGCGGCACACTTCGTGCCGTCGGGCGCGAACGCGGCCTCCGAACCCCACGATCAGGCTCCGGTCCTGACCCGAACCTGGTATCACACCGGTGCCGGCCCCGACGTTCGTCACCTGCCTGCCGCCCTTGAAGCGGAGTATTTCACCAGCAGCACCCACCCGGAACCTCCGCTGCCTGTCACGGCGCTTCCGCAAACCGCCGATGCCGAGGAAGCGCGCGAGGCCGCCCGGGCCCTGAAAGGCAAAACCCTTCGTGAAGAGGTCTACGCGGAAGACGGCAGCCCGCGTGCAACGATTCCCTTCACCATCGCCACGACTCGCTACCGGGTCAGCCGCGTTCAGGCCTCTCACGCTGACGACAGCGCCGTGTTCCTGCCGACCGTGCTCGAAACCCTCACGTCCCACCTCGAGCAGGGAATAGCAGCGCCGCGGATTGCTCACACCCTGACGCTGGAAACGGACGAGCTGGGCAATCCACTGCGCACCGCCAACGTGGTGTACCCGCGCGCCACGCCGGAGCCGTCGATCCCGGCCGAGGCTCAGGCAAGCCAGGCCCTGCGTCTGGTCACCACCCAGCACACCCGCTACTCGAACGACATCGAGACGGCGGACGACTACCGCCTGCGCATCTCCGTCGAAGAACGGAGCTTTGAACTGACCGGGCTCCCCGCGCCGACGAACGCCATCTACCGCCTCGAAGAACTGGATGCCGAGATGGCCACCGCCAGCGATATCCCGTTTGAGGCAATACCATCGGGCGCGGCAGAACGACGTATCACCTCAGCGGCACGCACCGACTTCTGGGAAGACGACGGGATCACTCCCCTGCCCTTTGGCACGATCACGTCCCGCGCCCTGGCCCGCCGCAGCCTGGCGCTGGCGTTCAGCCCCGGTCTCGTCACCGAGATCTATGGCGGTGACGTCGATGCCGCAACGCTGACCGCAGCCGGCTATGAGCACATCGACGGCGCATGGTGGCGACCGACGTCAACAGTGAGTTACGGGTCATTCCTTCAGCCCACCGCGATCACCACAGTTTTTGGCGATAGCGGGACAATCGGCTACGACGGCGACGGCCTCATGATCGAAAACCGCACGGACTTCGCCGGCAACGTCACCCAGTTCATCAACGACACCCGTACCCTCAGTCCGCGAGAAAAGATCTCACCCAACCTCAACCGCACGCAGATCGCCACCGACGAACTGGGCTTCGTCACCGCCACCGCCCGGCTCGGTAAGGGTAGCGAGGGCGACTCGCTCGCCGACCCCACGGTGACCCACAGCTACGATCTCACGCGCTTTGCATCCAGCGGTCGCCCCAACGTCGTGCGTACGGAGCGCAAGGAACGCCACAACCCGGGTTCACCGCGACGGGTGACCGTGGAATACACCAACGGGGCCGGCGGTCTGCAGATGGTAAAGCGCGAGGCGGAGCCGGGACTCGCCAGGGTCCGCACTCCAGGCGGCGTCACCGAGATCGACACCACCCCGGCTCTGCGCTGGATCGCCTCGGGGCGCATTATTCAGAACAACAAGGGCAACCCGGTCAAAGTCTACGAGCCGTACTTTTCCGCGAACGATGAGTACGAGTCCGAGGCGGAGCTGGTCGAGGTCGGCGTCTCTGCACTGCGTCATTACGACGCCCTGGGACGGGTCGTTCGCATCGACCATCCCGACGGGACCTTCGAGCGCGTCGACTTCACGCCCTGGCTGGTCATTCGCCACGACCAGAACGACACCGTGCTGGACAGCGACTGGTACACCGCACGCGGCTCCCCCGACCCGCTCTTCGATCCCGAACCCAACGACCCGGAAACCCGCGCCGCCTGGCTCGCGGCCCAGCATGCCGATACGCCCACGCGAGAGCACTTCGATACGCTCGGGCGATCAGTGCTCACCGAGACAGATCCCGGCTCTGGAGCAACGCATCTCCTGCGCACGGTGCTGGATATCAACAACCGCCAGCGAGAGGTGATCGACGCGCGCGGCAACAGTGCGATGCGCTATCGCTACGCGATCACAGGTGAACGCATCGCCGAGAACGGCCCCGACAGCGGAGCGCGACGCCTGTTTCCCGACGCCATGGGACGCATAGCATTGGGATGGGACAGCCGCGACCACCGCATTCGTACAGAGCACGACGCGCTCGATCGACCGATCCGAAGCTGGCTCCGCACGGGCGGCGCTCCCGAAGTCCTCACGACCGTCTCGGTGTATGGCGACGGACCCGGGGCGCCACCAGACGCCACGGCGCGCAACCTTCGCACCCGGCTGTTCCGACGCTTCGACCAGGGCGGCCTGATCGAGAACACCCGGTTCGACTTCAACGGCAATCTCACCGCTATGCAGCGCCGCCTGGTCAGCGCGACTACCGGCGTCACCGACTACAACATCCCCGACCCAACGACGCCCCTAGAAACGGAGACCTTTGTAAGCGAAACCCTCTACGACGCCCTGTCGCGACCGATCGAGATTCGCACCCCCGCCAGCGGCGGCATGACGTCCTCAACGATTTCGCCTTCCTACAACGAGGCCGAGGCGCTGGAGCGCATAGATCTCGCCGTGCGCGGCGCGGCGTCACAGCCGCAGGTCACGAACATCGACTACGACGCCCACGGCCGTCGCACCGCCATCGACTACGCCAACGGCACACGCACCGAGCAGACCTACGACCCGATCAGCTTTCGCCTGACCCGTGTGCTTACACGGCGCGGTGCTACCCCGCTCCAGGATTTGCGGTACACCTACGACCCCGTCGGCAACGTCGTGGAAGTCCGCGACGCCGCGCAGTCCGACGTGTACTTCAACAACGTCGCGGTCGGTGCCAACAGTCGCTTTCGCTACAACGCCCTATACCGACTGAGCTTCGCGTCGGGCCGCGAGCACATCGGCCAAAACCAGCCCACCAGTCCCGAAGATCCCACGCGACGCGGCCACCTTCACCCCGGCGACGGCGCCGCCATGCGTCGCTACGAGCAGGCGTTCGACTACGACACCGCCGGTAATCTTCTGGAAGTCATCCACCACGCCGGCAACGGCGCCTTCGCCGAGCAGTGGCGACGCACGGCGACCTACTCCGCCACCTCAAACCGCCTTCTCGACACCACTGCGGCGGGAGCCACGGTCAGTTACAGCCACGACGCCCACGGCAACATGACCCTGCCCCATCTAGACGAGACCGAGTGGGACTATGCCGACCGCCTCAGCCGAATCGTGCTGGGCACCAGCGAAGCGCGCTACACCTACGACGCCGACGGTATCCGCGTGCGCAAGACCGAACTGCGCGGAACCGTCACAGAGGAACGGCTGTACCTCGGCGGCTTCGAGTTGTTCCGGCGCCGCTCGGCCAATGGAACGCTGCTCACGGAACGGGAAAGCCTGCACCTGCTCGACGGCGAAAGCCGAGTCGCGCTCTTCGAAACCCCCACCGCAGACAGCGCCACATCGTCCAACGTCGGCGTCACACTCGCGCGGTTCCAGTACCAGACCCATATCGGCTCCGCCGCGCTAGAACTCGACGCCGGCGGGGCGATCATCTCCTACGAGGAGTACTACCCCTTCGGCGCCACGTCGTACCAGGCGGGGCGCGATGCGACCGAAACCCGCCGCAAGACCTACCGCTACGTGGCCGCCGAGCAGGACGAATTCACCGGCCTCTACCATATGAGCGCGCGCTACTACGCGCCCTGGATCGGCCGCTGGACGCAGACCGATCCGCAGGGTCTGGTCGATGGCCCGAACCTCTACCGCTACTCACGCAACAACCCGGTGCGCATGACCGACCGCCGCGGCAGCGATCCAGACGACGAGGTGGACGTGGGCCCACTCCGCCTGACCAACCTCCGTATCGGTACGGCGGGCGGCCCGGGGGTCATGCCCGGCGGCATACCCATGTTCCTGCCACCGCGCCCCGGCCCGCGCCTGCAGTTCTCCGCGGATCTCAGCCTGGCGCCGATGCCTCCCTCACTGCCCCTGGACATCCCCGCCCCGGAAGACCTGCCCGTACGCCGCGATGACGACTCCGAGAGCGATGGCGACAGCGACAGCGGCACACCGATCCGCGCGGAAGCGTCGGCCCAGATCAGTGCCGACCCCGAGAGCGGAAACATCACCGCGTCGACGCTCGCCTTCGGGACCATCGGCACCATCGGCTCGGGGCTCTGGGGTTCAATTTACGCAACCGGCAACTTCACCGCCCCGACGCCGGACAGCCCGTCCATCGACCCCTACCTGTTCGCCCGTCACGCGGAAGGCCAGGGCCGCTTCCTCGGCGCCGTGCAGGTTCCGGGGCTTACCCTTGCTACCCTCTCGGGCGACCTGACGCTGCGTACCGGCGGCTACTTCGGCTTCAACGCCGAGCTCGGCACGCTGGGTGATCTCGCGCGTCTGGATCTGGAGGGCTCGGGCCAGTTGCGCGAGGGCGGCGTAGACCTCGAGGCCACCGGCCAGCTCCGCCTCTGGGGCTACCCCCAATTGCGCCTCAACGTCGCGGGCTCGGTGGAGAGCAGCGGCGAGTTTGCCTTCGAAGGCGGAGCGCGCGGACTGATCTTTCCCACGCCACTCCCGATCCCCACCACCTACGCGCTGGGCAACTTCTCCTACACCTCAGTCAGCGGATTCACGGGTACCGGACACCTGATCGGCCTCGGACCCTTTATCCCCCTGGCCGAGGTCCGGGACCCCGCACCGCTGCCCCCGGGCGCAGCCGTTCATCTCGACATTCCCTCGGACACGTCGATACAGCCTGTCGTGCTCGGCTACGGCCTCTTTCACTACGGACAGAGCCGTTTCGGTGGCTTCACCGTCGGCGGGGTATTGCTCAAACACGAAGGCGATCAGACCACGCCCCTGGGCTCTCCGGGGATCGGTGCATCGCTCGTCGTGGGCTACTGAGGAGTACCGGGATGAACGACCAGCACCCCACTACATCGAACAGAGGACCGGCACCATGCCCCTGACACGCACGCTAACTACCGGCATGACGGGCGACGACGTTGCCGCCCTGCAGAAGGCGCTTCGCGTCCTCGATATCTCTGTTCAAGACCGCGACGGCGACTTTCGCGAGAGCACACGACGCGCGGTCATGCTCTTCCAGCGCGGCAACGGGCTGCGCATCACCGGGAGCTTCGGTTCGCGCGAGCGTGATGCCCTGGTTGAAGCGCTCGGAGAGGATCCTTTTGCTCACGTCTCCGGTCCTGGCAATCCCGATGACACCGGGTCAGACGCCGAGCGCAAGGAACTGCGGGTCACCGGGCTGGTACTGCAGCCGGACGGAAAACCGGTGGCCGGCGCCAACATCGCAGGCGTTGCCAAGGCGCTCGTCGCCAGCGCCGACAAAGACATGGCTAAAGCCCGCACCGACCGGGAAGGTCGCTACACCTTTAAGACCGACGTCCCCGAGGGTGGGGTCGACCTGGTCGTCGAAGTCCGCGCCCGGCGTGGCAACACCCGCGTCACCCGCTCGCCGCTGATCATCGGCGCAATCGGCACACGCACCGTCGACCTCGTTGTCAGCGATCCCAAGGCCTACCCGCGGCAGAGCGAATACGATCACCTGAAAGAACGCCTCGACCCCCTGCTCGATGGCATCGACGACCCGGGGTCACTGGACACGGACGCCATCGCGGTACTGCACGCCCGCACCGGCTTCTCGCCTCTCCGCATAGCCCACTTCCTCAAGGCCAGCGAGTTTTCCCGGCGGGACAAGGCACCGGACGCGGCGGTGTACTACGCCCTGTTTCGCGCCAACCTGCCGGCCAACGGTCCGGCCCTCGCCGCGCTCGAAGACCCCGTGCTCACCCGCGCCATCAACACCGCCGCCGAGGCCGGCGTGATCGACAGCAAGCTTGTGCGTGGTCGCGGCCGAGTTGGCGAGCTCGTGAAGGCCGTTAACGAGGCGGAAATCGAGACCATCCTCCAGCAGCCGGATCTTAAGAACGGCACCGCGTCCATGGCGACGTTCCTCGATGTTGCCGGTCTCCGGCCCCAGGCACGACGCAGCTTCGTCGCGCACGTGGAAAGACACAGTGGCAACAGCGCCGACTTCTGGGAAAAGCTTGCCGAGCAACCGGGTATCGGCGACACCGGCCGCCGGCGCATAGAAACGGCCGCGCGCCTGAGCGTGCTCACCCTCGGCAACACGCCGCTGATGAAGCAGCTCTCCGATCGTCTGTCCAATTCCCGCACCGAAGACCCACTACGCGCTCTCGTTACGCTGACGCCGAAGGACTGGGAGGGAATGGTCGAGGAGCTGGAGGGCGACGGCCTGCCACCGGGGTTTGTCGTCGGCGGTAAAGAGAAGCCAGCCCCGATCTACGCCCGAATGATGTCGCGCATGATCGAAGACGCCTACCCCACGCCCGTGCTCGCCGCGCGCATGGACCGAGCGGACTTCCCGGGCGCCGAGCGGGCCGCGCGTTTCCTAGGCGCCAACCCCGGTTTCGAGCTATCCACCCAATCGCTGCACACGTTCAGCGCCGAAAACGAAATTCAGGTCGACGCAGAAACCCGCAGCGCCGTGGAAGGCCTGCAGCGGGTGTTTGCTCTGGCGCCCCGCTTCGAGCGCTACGAAACCATGCAGCCCTTACTTGCCCGAGGTATCACCTCCGCCTACCAGATCCGCGCCATGGGCGAGACGCGCTGGCTGCGGGAGTTTTCGGAACCGCTAGGCGAAATCCAGGCGCGGATGATCTTCGACAACGCCCAGACTAGGACCGCCATGGCGACTACCCTGATCGGGCGCTATGGCGCCGGCTTCAACAACGTCAGCATGAATGTGCTGCCGGGCTGGAACTTCGGCGACATCATCGGCGAGCTGCTCGGCAACTTCCCCGGGGTGGACGAAGCGACCTGGGAATCGCTGTTCGGCAATATCGACTTCTGCGCCTGCGAACACTGCAATTCGGTCTACAGCCCCGCCGCCTACATGGTCACGCTGCTCAAGTTCCTCCGCGACCGTGGCCTGATCGGCGAGCTCAACTCACGCCGCGCAGACATCGGCGCGCTGCACCTCACCTGCGACAACACCAACGTCACCCTGCCCTACATCGATCTTGTGATCGAGATCCTGGAAGGCTTCCTGACCGCCACGCCCGTCGAAAACAGCACGACCGGAGAAGTCCGCGACCTGCGCGTACACCCCGAGCACATCAACCCCGATGCCTACACGCTCCTGGAAGGCGAAGTGTATCCCTGGATACTCCCCTTCTCGCTCTGGACCGAAGAGGCGCGCAGCTATCTCGACCCGCTCGGCGCTACGCGCACCGAACTGCTCGACGTCTTCAACCCGGTGCCGCGCCTGGATCGAACGCAGGCGCAGAACCTGGCGGTGGCGACGGAACACCTCGGCCTCACTGACACGGAGCGAGACCTGACCCTCAACGGCACGTTCACCGCCGCCCACTGGGCCAACGTGTCCCTCAACAACCTGCGTACCGTGCAAACGCTGATCGATACGGCGAGGATCAGCTTCGAGGAACTGCTGCAGCTCCTCGACAGCCGCTTTATCAATCCCGCCGGCGAGCTGCAGATCCAGTACACCGTGGGCGATGGCGAAGACGCCGAGATCATCTGCGATCTGTCGCTCGCGCGCATCGAGGCGTTGAGCAACGCCCACCTCAATCGAATCGAACGCTTTACCCGGCTGCGGCGCAAGCTCGATTGGTCGGTCCATGATCTCGACGTCGCCCTTGCCGCGACGGCAGGGAACATCGCGGCGAACGCAACCGTTCCGCTGGATGAACCCGCGCTAATCACCCTCTCCCGCATCAAGTGGCTGCACGAGACCTTCGATACGGAAATTCCGGTGATCGCCAGCTGGATTGCCGACATTGATATCCGCGAGTGGCAGGACGAAGCGGGCAAGTCGCGCGCCTCCACCTATGCGGAGCTGTTCCTGAACCGCACCATCGGATCGGCCGAGGACCTCGCGCCATTCGAACTCGCTGCTCTCGGCGCCGGTGACATCGGCGACCACGAGGCGGCCATTCTCGCGGCCCTGCGCATCATTACCGCCGAAGAACTCAGCCTGATTCGCGAGCGGCGCCTGGCGGACAGCGTGCTCTCCCTGGCAAACCTTTCGGAGCTGCACCGGGTTGCCACCATGAAACGGGCACTCGGAGTTTCGGTACGCGATCTTCTGGAGCTGCTCGACCTGAGCGGTCTCGATCCTTTCAGTCCGGCCACGCTGGACCATGCGCAACAACTCAAGGAACTCCTCGATCTCGCGAAGGTAACCGGCTTCGAAATCGCGGAGCTCACCTACCTGTTCCGTGACCGCTTCGAGGCGCCCGCCGCCTTTGTGCCCGGCGAGAGCCAGATCGCGGTGTTCCTGCTTTCACTCCGCTCGGGCCTGGCGCAGGTGCGTGAGTCCTTCCGCCTTGAGCCCGACCAGACCGGCGAGGTCACCGCGCAGTTACTCGCCAGCGTGGTGGAGGCGTCCGAACTGCCAGGAGTCATCGCGTCGATTGATTTCAGCGCCGATGCCGCCGAGCTTCCCGCCGATCCGGCGGCAACGCTCGACAGCGCCTTCACGCCCTTCATGCCGGACGGGGCAGCGCGCGGTGCCCTGATCGCACAGTTGGTCGACGATACCGACCCCGGATTCCTCACCCCCAACGAGCAGAGGGCCGAACGCTTTGCCGCGGTACTCCAGGAACTGGCCCCCTACCTGGAACGCACCGCGAGCGTCGCGCTGGTCAAGTCCAGCTTTGCCGACCTGCTGGGTCTTGAAATCGGTGCCGCGGATCAGCTTCTGAGTCTCATGGAGTCAACCGCTAATCCAGCGGACCCCGCTTCCACGCTGTTCCTCGATCCTCTGTTCGCCGAGGCTGAGGACACCATTGACTCGGCAACCTACCCCAATCAGTTCGGGATGATCCGCCGCCTGCTCAAGGCCGCGCTCGTCATCAACAAACTGGACATCCCCACGGACGATCTCGAGGATCTCTTTGCCACAGCCGCCACGTTCAACGGGCTGGACTTCAACACCCTCCCCCTGACCGACACACCAGGCACCGCCGAGTTCGCCGCATGGGTAAACACCGCCCACCTCTATGCCATGAACGAGCGTGCCCCCGCTGCCGAAAGCTCCCTGCTGCCGCTCTTGCTGGAAGCCAACACCGGAGGCGATGCCGCCGCCTTCGACCAGTTCCTCGATAACCTGCACACCCGCCTGCGCTGGCCGCGCGCGGAGATCGACGCATTCATCGACGCGAGCCGCTTCGACCTCGACGACTTCAATGCGAACTGGCAGGGCGAGCAGGCGTTCGACAACCTGCTGCGCCTGGAAATGGCATTCCGCCTGCTGAACAAACTGGGCGTCGCTCCCGCGATGGCCTGGCAGTGGACGGCCGCCCCCGTCACCCGCGCTATCGCCAGCGAAATCAAGCAGGCCGCCCGCGCCAAGTACCAGCCCAACCAGTGGTACGAGGTGGCCGAGCCCCTCCGCGACCGGCTGCGCAAAATGCAGCGCGGCGCGCTGGTCGAGGCCGCCATCCGGCAGCTCAATTCACCGTCCGTCGAAGATGACGAGGATCTCTACAACCACTTCCTCATGGACGTGGCGATGCAGCCCTGCTTCCAGACCTCGCGCATCGTCTTCGCCACGGGCGCCATCCAGACCTTCGTCCAGCGCGTGCTCATGAACCTCGAAGACGGCGCGTCGCTCTCCAATGCCGATGCGCAGCAGTGGAGGTGGATGAAGAACTATCGCGTCTGGGAAGCCAACGTGAAGGTCTTTATCACGCCGGAGAACTGGATTGAGCCGGAACTGCGCATCGAGAAGTCCCCGTTCTTCAAGGCACTGGAGGACGAGCTCCTGCAGGGCGACGTCAACCTGGAGACGGTGGAACTCGCCTACCAGGGCTACCTGGAAAAGCTCGACGAAGTGGCCCGCCTCGAGGTCACGGGCCTGTGGCGTGAAAACGACACCATGACCCTGCACGTGATCGGCCGCACCAAGGGCAAACCCAACAAGTACTTCTACCGCCGCTGGGAAGAAGCCCGTCGCTGGACGCCGTGGGAAGAGATCCCCGTCGAAATCGAGGCCGAGTGCGTGACGCCGGTGGTCTACAACCGCCGTCTATACATCTTCTGGTTCATGATCACCGAGAAGGCGGAAGAGGAAGTGCCGTCCGGCAGCGGTCCTGGCGACAAACCCAATCGCTATCTCGAGCTGAAGCTGGCCTGGTCGCAGTTCCGCCAGCGTAAATGGGTCGGCAAGCGCATGACCAGCTTCGGGCTCGAAACCAAGCGGGCTCGGGACCTCTCCTGGCAACGGGTGAAACCGCATGCCTGGCGTCCGCGCCCGCTTATCAAGCCGGACGGTGACCTGCTCATCACCATCGAGTTCAGTCCCAACGACTGGGGATTCACCAGACTCAACGCCGGAGCGTTCGAAGATAAAGCAGGTTTTCTCTTTGTTAACGACAGCCAGATCGAAGCCGAGGACTACAACGGCGACACCAATCACGAACTCGCACCGCCGGCGCTCAATTCAAATTCACGAAGCTTCCATTACTCGACATTCAGCTTTAACCCCGAGCTCCGGATGCGCGGGTACAACGGCACCTACCAAACAGTGCTGGAAGGCACCCCAACCCCCTGGCGTCTGACCTCCCCACTGCAGTCCCTGCAGTACAACTCGTCGATGCCATTCATCTTCGAGGATCGCTACCGAAGTTACTTTGTCATTCCCAAGCACGTGTTCGGTCGCATCCCGTCCTTCCAGGGTGATCTCACCATCGATATCGACCCGGGCATCTTCATGGAGTTCGACGAGCCGGTACGCGTCGACGAGCTGGACCTCAGCGACATCATCGGTCCCCTCCCTGACCCGGCCCCCGGCTTCGGCCCCGAGTTCCAGCCCCGCGGCGGCGCGAACCCGGCGTTTATGGACCTTGCATTCATCGGCGGATCAAACACCGACCCCGGAGAAATCGGCAGCCGCGTGGCCACCGCCAACCGGATCAGCGGCGACAACCAGCCCCTGCTGGTCCACGACATGGCAACACCGGTCCTCGGTGGGGACGTCGACATCGTGTACGACACCGTGCGAAACGACTTCCAGGGCAGCGCGGCCCAGCCTATGGCCCTGCTCGTGGGCGCGGCGGCCGAAGACAACAGCCCCGCCATGCGCCTGCTGAGGTCCGACAGCGGTGCAGACAACTACACGATCCGCGCCGCGGAGCTTTCGCTCGCGGACAACGTCCTGGCAACCGCGAACCGACCGGGCATCTGGGGCGTGATCTGGAAGAAGTACCTCTACACCCGCTACCGCTTCGTCCCGTTCTACCACCCCTACGTGCCGAAGCTGGTCAAACAGCTCAATCGCCACGGGGTAGAAGGCATCCTGGATCCGCGCGAGGGCGGCCCCGAGGACGACCTGCGACGTCAGCAGACCCGCGAAGCCGCGAACCGTCAGTTCGACGACATCTACACCGTCGGCCAGCGCCTAGACAAGCAACGCCTGCCGGTCGAAGAGTTCGACTTCGAATACGGCTCACCCATGTCGATCTACAACTGGGAACTGTTCTTCCACATTCCCTTCATGATCGCGACCCACCTCAGCCGCAACCAGCGCTTCGAAGACGCGCAGAAGTGGTTCCACTTCATCTTCGACCCGACGGACAACTCGGAAGTCCCGGCGCTGATGAATCCCTACCGCTTCTGGAAGGTCAAACCCTTCTACGAGAACACCGACATCCGCACCGTCGAGGAGATGCTGCGCCTGCTGTCTTCCAGCGAGGCTGACGACCTTGAGGCGCGCCGCGACCTCGAAGCGCAGATCAAGGACTGGCGCAAGAGCCCCTTCCAGCCGCACCGCATCGCGGAGCAGCGGCCCGTCGCCTACCAGAAATCCGTGGTGATGAAGTACCTGGACAACCTCATCGCCTGGGCCGACCACCTGTTCCGCCAGGACACCCGGGAGAGTGTTCGGGAAGCAACTCAGATCTACGTGCTCGCCTCGGGCATCCTCGGCAAAGAGCCCGACCGCATCCCCGCGCCGGAAGGCACCAAAACCATCAGTGGCAATCCGGTGCGCAATTTCAACGATCTTGCGCCGCATCTGAACGATCTCGACAACGCGCTGATCATGCTTGAAACCGTTCTTCCTCCCGCAGAACTACCGGGTGCGGACCCGGGCAGCGGCCTCAATGCCGCCGACAGCTTCCTCAATCCCGGTGGCGACGGAGGCGGTGGAGGCATCACTGGCCCCGGCGACCTGGTCTCGAATGAGCCCGAGGACCCGCCGGCGCCGGAAATCGTGGGCTCTACCCTATTCTTCTGCGTGCCACCCAATCCCAAGTTACTGAGCTACTGGGATATCGTCGCGGACCGACTGTTCAAGATCCGCCACTGCCTCAATATCGAAGGCATCGAACGCCAGCTCGCGCTGTTCGCACCGCCCATCGATCCGGCACTCCTGGTACGCGCGACCGCCGCAGGCGTGGACCTGTCGTCAGTCCTCTCGGACCTCAACGCACCGCGCCCGCACTACCGCTTTCAGACCACCCTCCGCGCCGCGCTCGACCTCTGCGGCGACGTCAAGGCGCTCGGTCAGGCCCTTCTCTCCGCACTGGAAAAGCGCGACGCCGAGGAGCTCTCCCTGCTACGCCAGCGCCACGAAGAGTCCATGTTGAAGTCGGTCCGGGCCGTACGGAAGCTTCAGATCGACGAAGCGCGCGAGGCAATTACCGGACTCAAGAAAAACCTCGACGGCATCCAACAGCGCCAGGAGTTTTACGAGAAACGAGAAGCGCGCATTCCCAACGAAAAACTTCACCTGCAAAAACTGGAAGCGGCGCAGGTGTTCGACACCCTGAGCTCCGCCACCTCCCTGGCCGCCTCCGTCCTGGCCATGGTCCCGGAGTTCGACCTCGGCGCCGAAGGCGGCTTCTCCTCACCCACAGTGAAAGCCCAGTTCGGTGGCGCAAACTTCTCCAAAGCCGCGTCCATAGCGTCACAGATCCTCGGCATCATGGCGTCATCGGCCCGCCAGGACGGACAACGCGCCTCCATCGTCGCCGGCTACGACCGACGCCAGGAAGAATGGGACTTCTCTGCCGCGCAGGCGGCAAAGGACGCCGAGAACATGGAAAGCCAGATCGCCGCGGCGGAAGTCCGCCTGGCGATAGCAGAGAAAGAACTGGAGAACCAGGAACAGCAGATCGAACACAGCCAGGAAGTGCACCGCTTCATGCGCGACAAGTTCAGCAGCCGCGATCTGTACAGTTGGATGGTGGGTCAGGTGTCCGGACTGTACTTCCAGAGCTATCAGCTCGCCTACGACCTCGCCAAACGCGCCGAGCGTGCATTCCAGCATGAACTTGCCGTACCGGACGCCAGCTATATCAACTTCGGGTACTGGGACAGCCTGCGCAAGGGACTGCTGGCGGGTGAGCGCCTGCAGCTTGATCTGCGGCGACTGGAAACGGCTTACCGCGAGCAGAATCGCCGTGAGTATGAGATCACGCGACACTGCTCCCTCGCGCAGATTGATCCGGCAGCCCTTGTGCAGCTGCGCCAGACGGGACGCTGTGAGTTCGAGGTGCCGGAGGCATTTTTCAATCTCGATCATCCGTCGCACTACCTCCGCCGGATCAAGACCGTGGGTCTCACTGTGCCCTGTGTTACCGGGCCCTATTCTGGCGTGAACGCGACGCTGACCTTGCTGCAGAACCGCATTCGGGTGAACGCTACCAATGCTGAGCAACCGTATACCGGACCTGATGACGGAAACTTCATCGTTAACACCGGCGGCATTCAGTCGGTGGCGATCAGCTCGGGCCGTGACGATTCGGGGCTGTTTCAGCTTTCCTATCAGGATGAGCGTTACCTGCCTTTTGAAGGTGCGGGGGCGATTTCACGCTGGCGTATTGAGTTGGCTGATCCCTATCGGAGCTTTGACTACGACAGTATTTCTGACGTTGTGCTTAAGATCGCGTATACCGCGCGTGAAGGTGGGCAAGCTGTGGCGACGCCGATCGTTTCGGCGCTTAATGATCGGCTTGGGGAAATTGTTAACGCGACTGCGACTACCGGTCTGTATCGGTTGTTTCAGTTAAGGCGTGATTTCGGCAACGCGCTATTTCTTCTGCTCAATCCGGCTGGAGATGCCGATCATTCGGCGAGTTTCACGATTACACGTGATCTGCTGCCCTACGTGTTTCGAGGCCAGTCCATCACTGTCGACAACGTGGTGGTACTCCTCGAACTCCATGAACCTTCTCTTTATGAGAATGGATCACCACTGGCCATTACTCTACAGCGTGCTACGGGCCCAGCGGCGGCAGAGGACTTAGTGGCGGCTGGGACCGCGTTTGGTGGGCTTCCGCATGCGGCGTTCAACAACACTGGCGGTGATCTTGCTGGTGGAGAGGCTTGGACCGTTTCCATTCCTGCCCCCGCAGTGCTGGCGCTCCCAGCCGCGTTCAGAACTTCTGTAAATGTTGGTGGGAGCGATGTACCGCGGATTCGCGGAAATCTGGTTAGAGATATTGCAGTGCTACTGCACTATACGGTTGGTTGACTGTCATCCACGCTTAGGCTGAAACAATACTGGGCAGCAACCAGCTAGCCCGGATATTGTAATGACACAGCCGAAACTGCACAGCTAAGCGGCTAATTGGTACATCTGCCGCGGTGTTTTCATCTTCAGTGCCTGGTGTGGGCGCTCGTGGTTGTAGTAACGAAACCATGCGCCGAGCGCCTGCCTCGCTTCATCAAGAGAAGCGAAGTTGTGGAGCCAGATGCACTGCTCTTTCACAGACCGGATCAACCGCTCGACCATCCCGTTCTGTTGCGGCGTATGAGGACGGATGAACTCTTGCTGGAGCCCGTAGCGATACACCGTCTGCGTGTATCGCCGACTGCAGAACACCAGTCCGTTGTCAGAGCGAATCGTCAGTGAGTCTTTCGCTTTACCCAGCAACCCGTAGCGGTTGATCAGGGCTTCCTCCAGAGCCGCTTCGGCCGCTTTGGCATTACCGGTTGGACTAAGCCGCCAACCCAGCTACTCTCGGGTGTAACAATCCATCACCACGGTCAGGGCGCACCAGCGATGCTGCTCGCCGCACCAGACCCGAGCCATGTCCGTCGCCCAGCGTTCATTCGGCCGTGACGCCACAGACGGCAGCGACTGGACACGGGGACGATGACCCGATCGACGCTTGCGGACCTGCCAGCTCTTGATCTGAAAGATGCGCTGAACCGTGTTTTTGTTTTCACCCAGGAGCCAAGCAACCGTGCGATAGCCTGCGTACGGCAAGGCATCAATGACCCGTCGAATCCTGCCAGCGAGCACGTCATTCACGCGCCGCTCGCGGCGCTTAGGTTTGTAATAGAAAGATCGGCGTGCAATCCCGGACCAGGCACAGGCCTGAGTGACGGTGATGGGCATGCCTTCGTCCGCCATCTCATCGATGAGTTGCCTTAAGACTCCTCGGTCGAGTCGAGATGGCGCTGAAGCTTTTTTCGGAACTTGAGCTCCAGCATCGCTTCACCGTAGGCCTCTTTGAGCTCGCTCAGCTGTTGCTCGTACTGCTCGGCAACATCCTTGGGATTCGCTTTAAGAGCGTTCTCCATGCCCTGTTCGGCATCCTGTATCCAGCCTTCGATTTCCAACGGCGTGAGGTCGTACTCACGAGCGGCGTCGCTGACCGTTGTCTGACCCTTGTAGATCTGGCGGATCAGCTCAGCTTTGCGCTTTGCGGTCCAACGCTTGATCTCTGGTTCTTGCAGCATGGTTATCTCCCATATCGGTTCGACAATACCATGTGCAGTTATTCACTGGGTCGTTACATGCCCTTCATGCTGAGACCTCCCGTGGATCAGCTTAGCGGGAAATCTCTTACTCGTTGTGGCTACCCTCGCGGGGGAAATGACAAATACTTCTCGGCTACTGGATGTAGAGTATTCGGACTTCGCGTTGAAAAACGATGTTAATAACGCTATTGATAAAAATGACAACCAAGCCTACAGTTACTCAAAGGTGAAATACGAGCACTATTATCTGAAGCCTAAGCATTGCCGAAACCCGCGGTAAGAGCAAAAAGAACCAAAAGGCACTGTTGAGTCCTAAACTCTGGGAGATCGCGAAGTGTTTATGCGAGCGTTACTTGTTGGTGTTTTCGTAGCTTTTCTTGGAGGATGCCCGGCGGTAAAAGACACTGTGTTCCCGCACTGCAACCTATTCAGCGAGACCGCCACCTGTATCGACGCCGAGGCAGCTAGAGACATAGCGATTTTTTTTGACGGCACTGCGAACACCGAAGAAAGCCGTACAAACGTATTTAAGCTGCACAGCCTGATAACACTCCAAGATAGACCTCACGTACACACCTACTATCTTCAAGGGGTTGGCACTGACCGAAAGTTGACTGGTAACGCACTCGGAAGGGGTATTGGTGATCGAGCCAAACTCGCATATTTATACTTGGCAAACACGTATAGGCCTGGGGACAATATCTATCTGTTTGGCTTCAGCAGGGGTGCATACAACGCCAGAATTCTAGCTGGGATGATCTACGTCGCAGAGTTTCCGGACCTCGGATCACTGGACGATAATGAGCAAAGATCGCTGGTGGATGAGATCTACGAGGCGTACACAAGCACAGGGGAACTCAGCGAGAAACGAGACGCCGTAGCCAGAATAGCTAGCTACTCGCCGGTGACCTCTAGCACCAGAATTAGATTTATGGGTATTTTTGATACAGTTTCTGCACTGTCATACGAGCCAGATGAAGAGAACCAGCTTGCAGAGCTTTCTGAGAAGTATGTCGATCAGATTTGTAACATCGACCGTGTAGCTCATGCTATGTCAATTGACGATAATCGGGGGCGTACGTTCTCTCCAGTATCGCTAAAGGTGACGGCGATCGGCATGCAGTGCGATGAGATAGTGGGAATCCGAGATTCTGAGGAGCAGCAATCTGCTATTAGCAGCCTAATCGGCGAGCGGATAAGCGAGGTATGGTTTTCGGGCGCTCATTCAGATATTGGCGGGGGATACACTGAAGATGCATTGAGCGGAGTACCGATAAATTGGATGCTTCGCAGGATGCTGGAGGTTCGTAGTTTAAGCAGGATAATTCCGCCAGAGCCCTTCCAATATGAGGACATTTACGGCACGTCACATATAGGTGAGGATGCCTTGATAAACGGCGGACTCTATATCAACAAGAATCGAATACTGCCATACTATGGAGCCCAGCTGGACACCGCACATCAGCGTCTGAGCATACACAGCAGTGTTCTACTTCGCCGGTCGAAAGTCCCGAGAACTTGTCGCGAGTTTGACTTCAATCTTTATGGCGACCCCGAGGACCGATCACATGATTGGTGTTACAGAGAGCCGATGGAGCGAGGTATCGGGAACTACAGTGAGTGCTTTAAGCGTGTTCCGCTCAAAAGCGAGCACCTTGTCAGTGACAGGCGACTCGCGGATTTCACGCTGCAATATACATGCGACGAGGGTAATTCGCTTTTTGATATTGACGAACCAGAGCTCTACTAGCTTGAAATAACCTACTTTTTACACGGACGGACTTAATTACAAAGATTGAGTGAAAGTTTGAGTCTTGTGGGAGCACCGATAATAAGTCTCCCGACAATCAAGCTTTCAGAAGCCTCAGCGCTACTAGCAGCCTGTTGAAAAAGTCCTGATTGGGGATAATACGGTAACTGACCGTGGAGGCACCGACCCATGCGCGGGGAGAGTAATCCGCAGCCTGAGATGTTCAGCTACGTGAGCTTGGAATCCAGAATTCCTGCCTCACACCCGATTCGGGCCATTCGCCGGATTGTCGATGAAGCGCTCGTTGAGTTGGAGCCTGCCTTCAATGAGATGTACTCCGACCGGGGCCGCCCCTCCATACCGCCAGAGCAGTTACTTCGCGCGCTGCTGTTACAGATTCTGTTTTCGATCCGCTCGGAACGCATGCTCATGGAGCGCATCGACTACGACCTACTGTTCCGCTGGTTCGTGGGTCTGGAGATCGACCAGGCCGTGTGGAACCACTCGGTGTTCTCCAAGAACCGTGATCGGTTGATGGGCTACGACGTCGATATCTTGTTGTTTGATGCCATCAAAAAGCAGGCGAGCGCGAAGCAGTTACTGTCGCGAGACCACTTTTCCATCGATGGGACGCTAATTGAAGCCTGCGCATCGCTCAAATCCTTTAAGCCCAAGGATGGCTCGGGAGATGACGATGACGGTGAGAACTTCCACGGCCATAAGCGCAGCAACGATACTCATCAATCCACGACGGACCCGGACTCACGGCTGTTTCGGAAAGGCCCGGGGAAAGAAGCCAAGCTCGGCTTCATGGGACATCTTCTAACGGAGAACCGCAACGGGTACGTAGTCGGGACGCTGGTGACTGAAGCTGGGACGCGCCAGGAATGGGTGGCAGGGGTCGAGTTGCTATCGGCACTGCCGTATCGATCCGGCCAGACGGTCGGCGCCGACAAAGGATATGACGTGGGCCCGTTTGTAGCGCCCTGTCGCGAGATGGGCATTACGCCCCACGTCGCTTCCAGGAAACAGCACAGTCGTATCGATGGCCGCACGACCCGGTATCCGGGATATGCGATCAGCCAGCGACTGCGAAAACGTGTGGAGCAGCCCTTTGGCTGGATGAAGACCTACGGAGCGTTGCGCAAACTGCGCCACCGAGGCCGAGACAATGTCGACTGGTTGTTTCGGCTGACGGCGACGGCGTACAACATCACGCGTTTGAAGGGCCTGATGACGTGATTGCCAAGCGAGAATCGGTTTTGGGACACGGACCGACAACTCGGAGGGTGATACATCGCACTGTGCAGCTTTACAGCGACGAACCCAATACCGTGAATGCGAAACGGCGATCTCCCGTTCAGGCTCACGCGTGTAGTAAAGCGACGCTGAGAACTGCTCGATTCAACGAAAGCCAGATATTTTCAACAGGCTGCTAGTATCAAGGCAAACTGAAGGAAATCATTACTTTTTGATCTCGAGTTTTGGGTCGAGACTGTTTGCAATACCGAGAAGAAGAAATTTTACTCTGAGGTGACCAAGCAGCAGCTTCACATTCCGAGAACACTCATTTAGTCCTCCAGAATGTCGCCTAGGCCATCGGCTTTCACCTCACCCTTAATGGAGCATAGCGGGTTTCTTTGACACTGTACTAAGCAAGAAATCAGGGCTACTAATTAGCTTCTAGCCCCATATGTCCCTTTGAGAACATCGCTTATGGGGAATGAGTTACATATTTCTCTAGAAGACAGCATGTTCGGAAATTATTTAGACGTATTCTAGGCGGTAATTGAGTGGAGCATTATTCGTGAGCAGCTGTACTTTTCGCGTTGCAGCATTAATCATTCCGCTCGTTGCTGGGTCTTGCGCCATACCAACACCCGATAAACACCCACCAGCCTCCCAGTTGCGAAATAATTGCAGTAGTAACGCGGCCGCCGACTGCCAACATTTGTTGGTGGCTGGGCAACCCACCTTCATCGAGCTATTTGCCCATCAAAAATGCGCTCTCACCGGAGTATTTCTCGATTCGAATGAGCGATATCAGCTTGAAATCGTTCATATGAGCAACATTCAAGATGGCGGTATCTCAGCTAGCTACGGAGAGGTAACCCCGTGGCCTGGCTGCCAGAGAAGCTCCCAAGGTCAACTTATGGTTTCACAGCCAATTACAGAACTTGGCTTTTGTAACACCGGGATGACTCGATTTCCCATGTCGATGCTTCGAAGGTCCAAAAAACATAACTGGTTTGAACTTATACTATCTAGCAATAACTGCGCGTCGAATACTCATATTGGATTGTCCGAGCTAGAAAAAGGCGCTAAGGCAAGTCAATATATTTTTAAACCTCGATATGATGGAGAACTAAGCTTGTTCGTAAATGATTCGGTTTGGTTCTACGCAAACAATAAGGGCTATTTCAGGTTTAGACTAGAGAAGATAGAGAAGTAGGATGGCTAGTTTTTTTGCACATGCGACAGCGGCGGTGCGTAGTTTTACGATTCTTGGATTATTTGTTTCTCAAACAAATGCACTTTAGACTTGCGCCGAGCATTGTAGTTTCGTTGTTTTCACGTAGCTTAGGCTTGTCAAGATAGAGCATGTAAGTGAAGTTCAAGGTGGCCGACCACTCGGAAATATTACGTTGGTCTTTTTGGCTGTACGTATACCAACGTAAACAAATGGCGTTAGTAAGCGTTCTAGTAATTTTTGGTGCATTTCGAGTGTTTGTCGATAGAACAGTGTTGCTAAATCGAGCGATTCTACTTTGAAAGCGTTCATAGATGATTTCATCAGAAAAACGATCTTTGATGCTATGTGTGCTACTGATAGGAGCCTGCGGAACCTTGGTGTCTTTGGAAAAGTATCCGCCTACGCAATCTACTAGTAGTTATACATATTGTAGCGATTCGTCGTCACAAGAGACTGTTCGACCAGAATTGGTGTTGACCTATACAGGTGCTGCCGGTTACGTCGCTGAGTTTGGGGGAGAGGCAATACTCTTTTCGCCATTTTTTTCCAATCCTAGTTTGGCCCGAGTGCTCTTGGCAAGAAGCGATAAAAATAGAAACGTGGCCAAAGAAAGCGTATCTGAAGTTGTGCATGCTTTAAAGTTGAATAGCGTAAACACTATCCTCATAGGCCATGGACATTATGATCACGCCTTTGACGTGCCATTCCTACTTGAGCGAGACGGTGATCATGCCCCGACGTTTGAGAATACAACAGTCTACGTTAACCAAACCACTCTGGGTATGATTTGCGCGAACGACCCGGGGCTGATAGGAGAGAAATGCCAGCGAGTTAAGCTGATCCCTTCAGAGGCAATCGAACACTGCGTCGACTACTCCATTGCTCAGCGTGACCAACATGATTCTGCGCCTCGCTGTAAAACAACTCAAAAGCCGATAGATCTTCAATTCGCGAGAGGTAAAGTCGAGTTCAGGGCTTTGAGTAGCATGCATACACCACATATCTCGTTTCCGCGCATTACCTTTGCCAGCGGTTCTATGGGACATGTTCCGCGGGACCCGCCGAGGCGATATTGGTCGTGGCAATCCGGTCAAAACTTTTCCTTCGTTGTGGATTTTTACAGCGACGCTGATGCCCTGAAATATCGCGTTTATCTCCTCGATTCAATCATTGATTTACCGTGCCTTGTCTGCGGGAATTATCAGGTAGCTCCGGACGTAACCGTCGTTGCTGTAGTGCCGGTGGCAGGCTGGAAGAAGGCTAAAAACGAACACGAAGTTCAGCTTAAACACCTGAATCCCGACTTTGTACTCCTGAATCACTGGGACAATTTTCTTCAACCGCATCCGCTGGTTGAGGGTGGGAGGGTCATCTCGTGGCAACCCGGAATAACACAAGAGTTTATGGCCTTTGTTGAGGCAATGGCTTTTGAAGATGGAAAAGTGGTCAAGACCATACTTCGCCACCCGGGGGCGCCAATTACGTTTACTGAATGCGGCATACAATGAACGCCTTCTTCTAACGAGAGCCTGACCCTGTTAAATGTACAGCGATTGAGCTGTTGTCGAGCTTGGAGAATTCAAGGAAAAATCGACAACGTAGTGTAACGCCTTGAAAGTAGTCGGTCCTGAACGACTAAGTGTTCGAGGTTCCGAATAGAGGCCTCTATGATGCTCAATTAAGGATAGAGCAATGAACAAGGTCTCGTGACAGCAACCACGGACACCAGCCATGATTACGCCGCACGGGTAATCCGGGCCATCTGCGCTTCCGAATACCGACCGCTTCTTTTGACACTTGCTGTTTGGCGAAGGCCGGCCTCTCAGGTTACGACAGGCTCGAAACTCCCCGAGTAGGCACTTAAGGCAAAGCAACCTTATTTGATAAAACATGCAGACACAAACTGTCGCACCCCAGGCGACCACTTAAGAGCGCGGCTACATCGTAATGTAGATTAACCGCACGGAGCGGCGGTCAATCGTACTTCGTTAACAGACAGGTCAGCCTTAGCAAGCTCATCCTCAACAATACGTTTGGCGTCTTCGGCTGTACGACTAGGAGCGTCTACCGACTTCCAGCCAACTTCTAAATCTACTCTATCGCAACTGCTAGTGCGTGCTGAACAAACACGCCAGGACTTTGTAGCATGACTATCAGTGTTTAATGGGCCACCGTCAGCATTCAGGCTATCTATGACTCCTTCGATATCATCCGAAGGAGCACAAGCTTGTGGCGACACATAAATCGGGATGGTCTTCATGCCACTAGCGGTGAAGAAGTCTAACTCGTAGCTCCCATCGAGATGATCGGTTCTTGCTAACGTGAGGAGATAGTGGCCATTTGCGTTAGGTACTGGCGTCACGGACGCAGTCGCTTTCTCGTCAACTACACCGCCTGACGACACTAGCACGTTGTTAATATTCTCATCAGACTCCAGCGGGATAGCTTGCGGATCATAGCTTGCTGTTGTGCTGGCCGTTTTTAAAAATATACCGGCCTCGTTCATTTTTTGAACGGCGTTCGATTCCCGAGAAATTCTTAGATTGCGTTTCGCACGCGACTCTGCCTTTTCCATATCGATCCTCGCAGAGGACAAGATTCTTGTTTTCGAATCTTCATCTATGTCTAATGCGTTGATCTTCTTCTTGAGGATCTCATAGTTCTCACCGCGAACCATAGAGATAGTGTCTTGATCTTCTGCAGATGCCATCTGATCTTCCGTTACGTCCATCGCATTCCTAACATGAGCAATAGACTCAATCGCCTCCATAACAGCGCCGAGCTCTTTGTCGAATTCGGCACCTTTTAGCTGAGTAGTTGCGATATTCAGGTCCGAAATCTTGCTACTCAAACTAGCCAACGCCTTGGCATCTACTGCCAGTGCTGGGCTCGACATCGTCAGAGCCAAATAGCTCTTATCTCGAAACGGAATTAGACGTGGAATAGTGACCTCTTCGCCAGAGGAGTTAGTACCTTTGCAGGGATACTCAACCTGCAATGATCCACTCTTGTATACAAGTGGAAAAACGTTATCGTTTAAGGGATTGGAGACAGATCCACATGCCGTATAGAAGTGGCCTTCGTAGTGCGAGATTTTGTCGTCTTTTACCCGTGGCTCCGTGACTGCAACCGAAGACAGTCCAAGTGGATTGCCGAAGAGTTTCATATAATTGTCGGACTGATCTTTATCCTTATTCCACCAGTTCGCGACATTGAGCGTTCCAAGTTTCAGAGTGTTCGCAAGGGCCCAAACAATAGAGTCGCTAGCGACGCTGACCGTATCACCAGCGAAGTATAATCTTCCAGGCAGTTCGGTCTTTACGATCACCCAAGTGCCGGTCCTAGGCTGCAATACAACGTCCGTTAGTGCTCCGTTGTATGCTTGCACCTGAGGAGTTTTCGGGCTTATACCTATGTCGACCGAAAATTCAATGTCATCTGTATTGTTCGCAACTATAAAGTTCAGCGCACTCGCGATTGCGGTAATCTCTGGACCAGCAACCAATTTGAAGGTCCCGCCAGTCTGTGCGGCTTGATTGATCACAGACTGTGTTCTTTCATTATCTGCTGAGTCCAATTCGACCACTCTGAGTTCAATACGGATATCCTGGTTGCGGTACTTTACGGCTGGAAGCAAGACAACATCCTTCAGCGTGCCACCGCCGCCTTGATTACCGGCGGAATAGGTCGATTGGTCTTCAGTGTTGAGCAGGATTTGTTCAAAAACGATTTGCTTCGTCCGATCGCTAGGGTCCGTAATCGTTGCGCGCGAAAAAATCACAAGCTCAGGTTGACCGAGGCTTGCAAGATATGCCAAGAAATGATCTGCCAAACGGATTTCCAAATTTCCATTGATGCTGTCCACATGCTCGTCCCAGCCATTCCCCACGTGTTCGAATGGGTCTGTTAGGTAACCAGCACGATCCACTTTCGCTAGAGTGTAGTTTTTACCTGCGGTATTGGCGCAGCTTATAAGTGAGAAGGCAAAAGGAAGAAAAACACAGTATCTGAGCAGCCTTGAGACTCGCATGTCTACTTTCCCGTACTATTTTGTTTGGCGTTGAGCGAAAATGCTCTGTCTGTAAGAGTGCCCCTCGCAAAGCCGTCGTCCCATAGTTTCGCTCGCCGCGAGGATCGACTTCCAAAATCGAAAGCAAAAACTAGTGTGCACGTGCTCGCCTCAACGCGTTGAAAATGACACGCTGCGAAAAGTTTACCGTTTAGGGCTATTCGTAGGCAATGCTCGAGACTAATTGAACCGTAATCCCTGATATGCTAACTGCCCCACAGAGTCTAGTAAAGACAGGACACTTAAAGCTGCAAGTATCTGCTGATTCAGTCCCGTGCGTGATTGGATTTCTCGGCCATAATTGACATGATAAGGAGAATGATCGACGCGCAAATCACGATTCCCGGAATCGCAGATCATCAAGGTTCTGAAGGAAGTTGAGGGCGGGCGTGCCGTTGTGAAGGTCTGCCGCGAAGCCGGTATTTCTGACGCGACTTACTACAACTGGAAGGCGAAGTACGGCGGGATGGAAGTGTCGGACATCAAGAGCCTGAAGGAACTGGAGGTAGAGAATCAGCGCCTGAAGCGCATGTTTGCCGATTTCAGCCTGAAGCACGAAGCGCTGCGAGACATCGTTGAAAAAAAGCTTTAAGGCCGGCTGAGAAGCGGGAGCTCGTCGACTACGCCTGGGACGCGCACAGCCTCACGCTCAGAAGTGCCTGCGACCTCCTACGGCGGAGCCGCTCTGTGTATCGCTACCGGCCCAAACCGAATCGGGACCTGCCCGTGTTTGAGACGATTCATGGGATTGTCGAGGAGTCGCCTGTGATTCGCATCATTCGAGTGTTGGAGCGTGTTGCTGAGTAGCGTGGCTATCCGAACAAGCTGCGGTGCGACAACGGTCCCGAACTCATCTCGCTCGTACTGGCGGGTTGGGTCGAAGAACATGCAGTGGAGCTTGAATTCATCAAGCCAAGCAAGCCGACGCAGAACTCGTTCGTAGAACGCTTCAACCGCACCTACCGTGATGAGATTCTCGATCTATCTCTATTCTGGTCGCTGGGAGAGGTGCGCGACCTAACGGGCAGCTGGCTACGGAAATACAGCGAAGAAAAACCGCACGATACACTGGGGGATCTGACTCCCGTCGAGTATCTGGCGGCCAACACAAGTGACGAAAGCTCTGGGAATGCGTGGGCCTAATCACGGGATACTTACAAAGTGCCCTCGCAGCCTTGACTTGTTATCTCGCGCCATTTCTTTGTAATTGAAGATCGCCTCTACTATAGCTTTCTTCGACGTAAAGAAACGGGTTGCATAAGATCCAACAAGAGCACCGATCAATCGGAATAGCAGGTGTTCCATGACTCAGCCTCCAATCATCACGCATACAGCTATCGGCTAGACAACAGGAACGAGTGAGTTAAGCAGCGTTGCACAAACATCCCAGCATCTATAGTCTTCAACGAGTTCTACCCTGATTTTCAACACCTGTTTCTTCAAAGTTCGTTAACTTGATTTCCCAATAACTCATTGACATGAGACTCTTCGCCGACGACCATCAAACGCATAAATACGATGGAATTCTGGTAAGAACACGAATATGACTGGGGCTATCTTTGTGATGCGATTAAGGTTAGTTTTAATATTCACCCTTACCCAACCGATGTTTGCTGTAGCCGCACACGAGTATACGTCGGACGACCTTTTGGGTTTCCTTTCCTTTTCTGGCGGTGGGCATCGCGCTGCGCACTACGCACTCGGAGGACTAGCTGCAGTCGAGGAAACGTCGAACGCCGAAAAGTCCAACCTCTTTTCAGAAGTCGATTATGTAAGTTCAGTATCGGGGGGCTCTTATGGAGTTTCGACATACATCTCTTCGTATGTCGACTATCGGTGTTCAACCGGCCGCGAAGGTCATGTTGTCGAGGTTCTGAAAAATTCTAGAAACCGTTTAAGTCTTCTTCGTGATGGTTGGACTGATAAGGTTCTTTTACCGGTCCTCGGATCGAGTACACCCATCCTCGATCGCGGCGTCGTCTTTTACAAGCTAATAGAGCTCTATCACGGAAAGTTGGTTCAGTTACCTGAGAACTGTCTAAAGTCTAACGTCGGTTTGACGATAGGCGACTCATATTCGGGAGTTACGCTTCTTCAAAACGGGGAGAACTTTCAACTACCCTTCAAGCACTTGATAAATGCAACAAATGCCAACACTGGTAGGATCTTTACGTTTTCAACCGATGTTCCTAGACACAGCCGTTTCTATGATGAAGTCAATTGCTTTCCCTATCGTCACAACAGATACTCGAGCATCGAAAGTTTGGATGATGTCGGCTACGCTTTTGCCGTCGGTGCCTCCGCCGCCTTCCCTCCACTAGTCCCTGACCTACAGTTAGGTATTTCGAATACTGGCTCCTGCAAAGAAGAAGCAATCAGGTTTCTCCCTCTAACCGATGGTGGACAGGCGGACGACAATGGTATTGACACCGTTAAGGCGTTGCTTAAGAGCGAGATTCAAAGAGGTAGTCATGATCGTGGGTTTGTCATTGCAATGGATGCAATGGTCGATTCACAGGAGCCTCTGTCATCGAACAGTGATACGGCCAGTATGCTTCAAGTAGCTCTATTGCGAAATGCTGATCTACCAAGATATCGCCTAAAGAGGAACCAAAGAAGAGAGCTTTGGAGTCTAGACCAGGGCTCGGAAAATAGTTGGACCCCAAGAGCCCCAAAGTTTCGCGTTCTTGGATCGATGGTCAGTTTTCACCGCAACGAAAGTAGCGAACGATCCTTGGTAATGGCTGATAAACCAGGTTCCGACTCAGATATTGGTACGCTGGAAAACGCCGGCGGGTTAAAGTTAAGTCAGGCGATCTTGGCCTTCGCGGAAGGCTATTATCAGGTTCTCTCACAGACCTTTGGCTATCGACCACCTGATCGCTCGTATCCCTTAGCAAGGGCATTTGAAGTGTTTTGTACGGAATTAAAGTACATTCAGCGTGACCCTGTTTATCGACAGTGCAAAAATATCTATGACGAATATCGGGAACTACAAACGTATATTGCGAGCAGAGTTGTACGCTATCGAATCAAAGAGACGAACAAACGTGAAAAACGAATGTGCTACGGATGGAAGTCGACAAGCTTCAGTTGTGCTACTACTTCAGAGGACAGAGAAGAAACACGACGTAAGGTGACCTCAAGCCTTAAAAGTTATCTTGGACTTAGTGAAGACAACGATATGGCACGAGCGCAGTTCGTCCTGTTTAACGACGCCCAGGAAGAACAATACATCGAGGAGATTCATCGATTTCACAAGACACAAGTATCTCAGTTCGCGGGGATTCGAGCTAAACAAGTCCTAGACGAGGTAGGTTTACTTCAAGCCAACTTAAGAAGTCGGATTGACAGTTTGACTCAAAAAGCCACTAACTTTGACCGAAATATACAGCAAAGCAAGTTCGAAGTCCTTCAGCGTAGAGAGGGAAGTCTTTTAAACCTAATTCAGTCCAATTGGAATAGAAGCCGATTTGCAAATTTACTATCTCGGATAGCGACGAACGCCGCTACGCTGCGCGAAGTTATCAGTGATCTGAATCCAAACGCCGAAGACACTCGCGCCTTAGCTGAAGAGTGCTATTTCGAGCGAAGTGATGGCGGTATAGGTGTGCGATTCAAAGGTAAGGAGTTAGCCTGCGATGAAGCGTTAAAAAGAATTAGAGGTAGTTTGAACGACTTTGACCGCATCGCGGACATCGACTATAGCGACCCCTACGGGTATTGTAAAGAATTGGACTCCATCAGTTTATTAATTCAAGAATTTGATTTTAAGCTTGATGAATATAATATTGAATCGATAGAGATAGGAGAGATAGAATTCGATCTGCAGATTCTTAATGAGTTCGAAGATCAGAATGAAGCGGAAATCGTCGAATGTGCGGACTACGTTAGAGCCATTGAAGCACGACAAACTGACCAAGAAGTGACGAAGAGCTCGGATGGATTATCAGCACTTCTACAATCTGGAATCACAATTTTTGACCTCCCTCAGATCCAAGGTGCCTCATTTATAGGGAAAGCAAAAGAGCTTGCGCATGAGGATCTAAAAGTTAATATGGCTTTGCAAAGTCTGCTCGACGAAGTCTCTATATATCTAAATCGCGTCGCAGTGTGTCTTCGGTATCTTGACCAGGAAGATCATTATCAGATGGACGAAAACTCAGGTTGGGACAATTCCGAAGAAGCCGAGGGTCCGTGTTGGCCCGCAGAGAGAGACAGAGACGTATCGAACAGACCACTTTATTTGGACAACTTCTTGCAGAACGCGCACTTGTTTGAAGCGTCACTAGGTTTGAAAATACCCAACATAACTGACCATCGCCTTTTACTCGACTCGGTATGTTCGACCGCATTGCATAGTACCTCTTGCCTTCCCAACTGGATAGACGAGCTCGGAGCTGAGCGCGCCAAGCAAGTCGCAGCAGATTTTCTTAGACTTGCTACAAGTCTCGCCGATGAGATACGTAGTTTATCTGATTACGTACGTCAATCGCGTGAGCAACTGTCGCTGATTGGACTGCATTTTGAAGAAAAAGGCCTTGAAGTGGATGTAGATTACGCTCCGTTTTTGGAGTGTCACCTGAAACACACAGACCCACTACCAAGCTTAACAACACGAAAACAAGTCCAACCTAAGAATTTTAGTAACCTCCCCCGCTATAAAGTGATAACCGGCCATTGCGAACTTGAGAAATGGACCCCGTAAATTGGACAGCGCGATAAGTGCAATTCCGGGTTATACCAAATTCATAACGATCGGGGACGGCCGACCTGCTGGGTTTCTTCGGACCAATCGTTACTTCAGGACGGCCCCGCAGTTTCCATTGACCTCAACTCTCTTTTGAACTCGTTAGGCGTCATTTGACCCAAGCCCGAATGGGGTCGTACGGCATTGCAGTCGGCCCTGAACTACTTTTTCAGCAGCAAGCACATTCCGGCCCTGAGTGCCCGGCGGGACTTCCGAGCAGCATCGACACACGCAAAGCGTAAACGCCCTTCACCCTTCCCAATTCGACTGTCCGAGGCCGAGCGCGTCTATCTGGAGAGGAAGGCGGGCGACCTGTCTCTCGGGTCGTACATCCGTCAGGAACCGCTCAAGGACTTCGATCAACGGAAAACCCGGCCAAGGCGGCGGCTGCACGCCCCGACGGTCAACCAGCAAAAGGTATCCGCTCTGCTTGCCGGGCTGGGCCAGTCGCGCATCTCCAATAATCTCAATCAACTCGCGAAAGCGGCCAACTGCGGGACGCTGGAAACCAGCGAGGATGTCCAGAAGCAGCTTGAGGAAGCCTGCGCGGCTGTGACCTGCCGGGTTTTTTCGGACCAATCATTCCTTTAGGACGGCCCCGCAGTTTCCATTGATCTCAACTCTCTTTTGAACTCGTTGGGCGTCATCTGACCCAAGCTCGAATGGGGTCGTACGGCATTGTAGTGTCGACGGAACGTCTCGATGATCACGCGAGCTTCGGCTCGTGACCGAAACCATTCCATCGATAGGCACTCGTCGCGAAACTTCCCGTTGAACGATTCGTTCGTG